>NZ_DASWWG010000123.1:0-13449 GCF_036400995.1 Brevundimonas sp. | reverse complement strand
GACGCCCGCTCCGGCGCCCGTCCCGCAGGCCGTCGCGCCCGTGACGCCGCCGCCCGCCGCGCGCCCGGCCGACACCGCCGTCGCCACGACCGCGGCCGCCACCGGCTATTCGGCGTCGTCGATCGAGGTGCTGGAAGGGCTGGAGCCCGTCCGCAAACGCCCCGGCATGTACATCGGCGGCACCGACGAGCGGGCGCTGCACCACCTGTTCGCCGAAGTGCTCGACAACGCGATGGACGAGGCCGTGGCCCGCCACGCCAAGCTGATCACGGTCGATCTGGACGCCGACGGCTTCCTGTCGGTCCGCGACGACGGCCGCGGCATCCCCGTCGATCCCCACCCCAAGCACCCGGGCAAGTCGGCGCTGGAAGTGGTCATGACCGTCCTGCACTCGGGCGGCAAATTCTCGGGCAAGGCCTATGAGACTTCGGGCGGCCTGCACGGCGTCGGCGTCTCGGTCGTCAACGCCCTGTCGGACCATCTGGACGTCACCGTCTGGCGCGACGGCTTCGAGTGGAAGCAGTCCTTCTCCAAGGGCCACGTGCTGGGACCGATCCAGCAGGTGCAGCCGTCGAAGAAGCGCGGCACCCTGATCCGCTTCCATCCGGACGCAGAGATCTTCGGCGTCGGCGCGGCCTTCAAGCCCGCCCGCCTGTTCCGCATGGCCCGCTCCAAGGCCTATCTGTTCCGCGGCGTCGAGATCAAATGGACCTGCTCGCCGGACCGGATCACGGACGCCACCCCCGCCAGCGCCACCCTCCACTTCCCCGGCGGCCTGGCCGACGCCCTGGCCGAGCGCATCGGCGAGCTTGAAACCGTCACTCCGGCCTTCGCCGGCCGGGTCGAGCGCAAGGGCGAGGCCGGCGCGGTCGAATGGGCCGTCACCTGGTCGCCGATCGGCTTCGGCGAGGCCGACAGCTTCGTCAGCTCCTACTGCAACACCGTCTCCACGCCCGACGGCGGGACGCACGAGGCGGGCTTCCGCGCCGCGCTGGTCAAGGGCCTGAAGGCCTATGGCGAGCTGACCGGCGAGAAGCGCGCGGGCCTGATCACGGCCGAGGACGTCATCGCCAACGCCGGCGCCATGATCTCGGTCTTCATCCGCAACCCCGAGTTCCAGGGCCAGACCAAGGACCGCCTGTCCTCGCCGGAAGGCCAGAAGCTGGTCGAACAGCTGCTGCGCGATCCGCTGGACCACTGGCTGACCGAAAGCCCGAAACAGGCCAACACCCTGCTCGGCTTCGTCATCGAACGCGCGGAAGACCGCCTGAAGCGCCGCAAGGACAAGGAAGTCCAGCGCGCCGCCGCGACCCGCAAGCTGCGTCTGCCGGGCAAGCTGGCCGACTGCACCCGTCAGGCCGCCGAAGGGACCGAGCTGTTCATCGTCGAGGGCGACTCGGCCGGCGGCTCGGCCAAGCAGGCGCGCGACCGAACGACCCAGGCCATCCTGCCCCTGCGCGGCAAGATCCTGAACGTCGCCTCGGCCACCGCCGACAAGCTGCGCGCCAACGTGGAACTGTCGGATCTGGCTCTGGCGCTGGGCGTCCAGCCGGGCAGCCGGTTCAACATCGATGACCTGCGCTACGAGCGCATCGTCATCATGACCGACGCCGACGTCGACGGCGCCCACATCGCGGCCCTGCTGATCACCTTCTTCTACCGCTCCATGCCCGAGGCGATCCGTCAGGGCCGCCTGTTCATGGCCCTGCCCCCGCTCTACCGCATCCAGGCGGGCGCCCTGTCCGAGTACGCCCGCGACGACGCCCACCGCGACGAGCTGCTGGCGACCGTGTTCAAGGGCAAGAAGACCGAGATCGGCCGGTTCAAGGGTCTGGGCGAGATGATGGCCTCCCAGCTCAAGGAGACCACCATGGACCCGAAGAAGCGCACGCTGGCGCGGGTCGAGCTGCCCGAGGACGAGGCCGAGATCGAGGATCTGGTCGAGCGCCTGATGGGCAAGAAGGCCGAGGCCCGGTACCAGTTCATCCAGGACAACGCGCGCTTCGCGGTGGCCGACCTCGACGTGTGACGCTAGGCTCCCTCGCGTATCGGGGGAGTTTCTCATGCGTATCGCCGCTCTTGTCGCCGCCGGCCTGCTGGCCGCCGTCTCCACGCCTGCCTTCGCCCAGGACCGCGCGCCCACGCCGGTTCCGGTCGAGGAATGGTCGACCGACAAGGTCGCCGAGATCGGCAAGGCCATCTATCGCCACGACGTCGCCGCCTGGGTGGCCACCGACGCCCTTCTGGCGCACCTGAACGGCCGCGCGCCGGTGCAGGGGCTGGCCGGCTGGATCGTGGTCGAACAGGGCCCGGACCTGCTGGTCCGCTTCGTCCGCACGGAGGGCGAGGCCACCCTGCCCGCCTATGACATCCCGGTCCGCGACGGCGTCGCCGGCGCCGTGACCGAAGTGGCCAGCGGCGAACTGAGCCCGGGCGAACTGGCCCGCCTGCGCGCCCGCAACACCGCCGCCGCCAACATCGGCCGCCTGCGGTGCTCGGCGCAGCTGAACAATGTCGTCCTGCCCGATCCCGACGGCGACGGCTGGCTGGTCTGGCTGCTGACCTCGACCACCGACGCCAACATCGTGCCCTTCGGCGGCCACTACCGCTTCCGGATCAGCGCCGACGGCTCGACCGTGGTCCGCCGGGACATGCTGTCCAACAGTTGCATCAACCTGCCCCGGCAGCAGGAAGGCGCGACCGGACGGCCCGCGGGCCTGATGATCAGCCAGATCGTCTCCAACGGCCCGGTCGAGACCCACGTCTTCCTGTCGCTGCAGAACCGCCTGCCGATCTATGTGATGGCCGGCAATCAGCTGTTCGAGGTCAACGGCCCGGAGATCCGCAAGGTCGAGCGCTAAGCGGAGGCCGGGGCCGACAGCCCCGCCAGCTTCACCATCAGCTGCCGCCGGAGGAACAGCAGGGCCACAAGCATGTGGACGACGGCCGAGGCCGCCGAGACCCACCAGATGTGCTCCAGCCGGGCCCACGGCTGGGCGGCGACCCAGCTCGCGCCTCCCACGAACACCGCCAGCCGCAGCAGGCCGCCCGCCAGCGCGGGACGGGTGTCGCCCAGCGCCTGGAAGGTCCCCGAGGCGGTGAAGATCAGTCCCGTGGCCACGAAGTTCAGCGACACGATCCGCAGATAGGTCGAGGCGACCTCCGCCACCGCGGGGTCCGGCGTGAAGGGCGCGACCAGCCAGCGGGCTTCCCACAGGCACAGGGCGGTCAGGGCGGCCATCAGGACGGTGCTCATCAGGGCCGCGTCGCGCACGGTGCGGCGCACCCGGTCCGGCAGCCGGGCCCCGAAATTCTGGCCCGCCACCGGCGCCACGGCGAACGATACCGCCATGGCGGGCAGGAAGACCGCCTGCATCACCCGCGACCCGACGCCGAACCCGGCCTGGGCCTCGGCCCCGAACTGGCGGATCAGCGAATAGATCACCGCCATGGTCACGAACATCAGCAGGAACTCGATGGCTGACGGCAGGCCGATGCCGATGATCCGCAGGATGACGGCGCGATCCGGCGCGGTGGGGCGCATCGGGGCGTGGATCAGGGTCTGGACCCGCCCGAACAGCCACAGGCTGGCGGCGAAGCTGACCGCGGCGGCGATCGCGGTCGCCAGCCCCGCGCCGAAGGCGCCGAGCGGCTGTCCGGTGCCCCACCCCGCGATCAGGACCGGCGCCAGCACGGCGTTCAGGACCACGGAGCCGCTCTGCACCAGCATGGTAGGCCTTACGACCCCAGCCGCCCGAAGGGCCGAGGACAGGGCGCCCGTGGGGAACATCAGGGCCAGGGCGGGCAGGAAGCCGTACAGGTAGGCGATCCCCTGCTCGGCCGTGCCCGGGTCTGCCGCAATGGCCCGGATCGCCGCGCCGCCGAACCCGTATCCGACCGCCAGCGTCAGCACCGACAGGCCGACGGACAGCAGCATGGACTGACGATAGACGCCGTCGACCTGGGCGAAGTCCCGGGCGCCGATGGCGCGGGCGATCAGGGACAGGGCGCCGACCCCGACCATCTGCGCCAGAGCCATGGCGAGGAAGAAGACGATCCCGGCCAGCCCGACGCCCGCCAGCGCATCCGGCCCGATCCCCGCCACGAAATACAGGTCGACCAGATAGTAGAGGGTCTGGAACAGCAGCCCCATGCCGATGAAGGCGGCCATGCCGATCAGCTTGCGGCTGATGGAGCCCTGCGTCAGGTCCTGCTGCATCGTCGTCTGGTCCACGCCGCGCATGGCCCATCCATGCCGACCGGTGGAGATTTACCCGGGCAATAATCCGCCCGTCAATATTACCCGGTATTTATTCCGTCGCGCAGTGGGCGGCGGCGCCGTAGCGGCTGACCTGTCCGTGCGCGCCTTCGCCCATCAGATGCAGGACGGTCATCCGGTCGAACTCGCACTCCGGCATGTCGGCGGCGTCCGCGTACCCCAGCGCCCGCGCGATCAACGGGACGGTGTTGCTGTGGCCGACGATCAGCACCACGGCGTCGGACGGCTGGGCCCGGACGCGCGCCACGGTCGCCGCCACCTGCCCCTCCACGCCGCCGTCGAAGGGCACGGCGACCGGAGTGACGCCGTGATGACCGGCCGTCGGCGCCGCCGTCAGGGCGGTGCGCTGCAGCGGACTGACCAGAATCAGGTCGGGATGGGCGTCCGCCAGCGCGGCGGACAGCGCCTGCGCCCGTTCGACGCCGGCGGCCGACAGCACCGGATCGGAGCTCGCATCGGCCTTTTCGGCGTGGCGGACGACATAGACCGTCTGGGCCGCGGCCGAGGTGGCGGTCAGCAGCGACAGCGCGGTCGCGAGCAGCAGGCGTTTCATGGAGGTCCCCGGCGTTTCGCCGGAGACTGCTCGCGCCCCGCCCCTCTGTCGAGGCCTAGTGCTCGGCCCAGTCCCCGCCGGGCTCGATGAAGGCGCGCTTTCCGCTGACGTCGGCGTAGGTCATGCACAGATCCTCGAACACGCGGTTCCAGGCGAAGCGCTCCACGGCCTTCTGACGGGCGGCGGCCCCGAGCGCCTCGATGTCGCGCTCGAACAGGGCCTTGATCGCCTCGGCGTAGACGCCCGGCTCGGCCGCGTCGGCCAGCTGGCCGACCGAGTTATCGACCGTTTCCTTGACCCCGCCGGAGTTCACCCCGACGACCGGGCGGCCGCAGGCCATGGCCTCCAGCACGATCAGGCCGAACGGCTCCTTGTCGTTGGCGTGCACGAAGGCGTCGCAGCTGGCGATGATCTTGGCCACCGCCTTGGGATTGGCCTCATACGGCAGCGAGATCACCCGCTCCTCGGCGGGCAGCCCCTGCCCGGCCCCGACCAGCACCAGATGATAGGGGTCGCCCAGCTTCTGGACGGCCTCGATCAGCACATCGATGTTCTTCTCGCGCGCGGGACGCCCCGCGAAGCACAGCAGCCGCGCCGACGCCGGCAGGTTCAGCTTCTTCAGCAGCCAGTCGCGGTCGCGACGATCCGGGCGGAAGGTGTCGATCTCGACGCCCAGGGGCTGGATCACGATGTCCTTGATGCCCGCCTCTTCCAGACGGCGCGCGATGTAGCGGCTGGGCGAGACGACGCGGTCGAACTGGCCGAACAGGCGGGCCCAGCGCTTCTCGACCGGCTTCTTGGCCCATTCGCCGAAATGCAGCGCGGCCAGGCCGGCCGGGTCGGAGTGGCAGAAGCCGACGACCGGGCACCCGGCGCGTTGCCCGGCCTCCAGCGCGCCCTGACCCGGGGTGTAGGGATCGCCGGCCTCGATAAGCGAGGGGTTCAGCGAAGCCACCCACGCGGCCCAGCGACGCACCGAGGTCGGCCAGCGATAGCCGTCGCCGAACGGCAGCTTGGTCGCGTGCAACTGGATGATGCCGTCCTCGCCCGCCCGGTGATGCGGCCCCGGCACGACCAGCGAATGGGCCACGCCCGGACGATTCTGCTCCAGCCACGCCTTCTTCGAAAGGAGGTAGCGTTTCACCCCGCCGGACTTGGGGGCGTACAGCATGGTGGTGTCGACGAAGCGGGGCCGCTCATCCTCTCCGGCCAGCTTGGTGGCCTTCAGGGTTTCCGAGACTTCCTCGTCCCAGCCCGGGATCAGGCGAAGTTCGCCCTCCTGGACCTCCAGACCCGCCAAACTCATCAGTTCCCGCTCCGCTGCGCTTATGCCGGCATTGCCAACGCGCTTGACCCGCTTCTGGATGCGACGGGCCTTGCGAACCCGGGACATGTGAGACTTCACCATAAAGCGCCCCTAGCCCCGCTTTCGGCGAAGCTCAAGCGTCCTCTTGGGGACCCGGATCGTCCGGGGTCGGAACGCCCCGCCGCGCCAGCGCCTCGCGCAGCAGAATCTCGACCTGTGCATTGACCGAACGGAGCTCGGCGGCGGCCAATTTCTCGACCGCCGCCATCACGCCCGGGGACGCGCGCATCAGAAAGGGCTTCCTGGGCTTGCCCGCCATGATCAGCCGTACAGGGTGCCGGTGTTGACCACGGGCTGGGCCTCGCGATCCGCGCACAGGACGACCAGCAGGTTCGAGACCATGGCCGCCTTGCGATCCTCGTCCAGCTCGACCACGCCGCGCTCGCCCAGATCGTTCAGCGCGCTCTCGACCATGCCGACGGCGCCCTTCACGATCAGCTGGCGGGCGGCCAGAACCGCCTCCGCCTGCTGGCGCTTCAGCATGGCGCTGGCGATCTCGGGCGCATAGGCCAGGTGGGCGATGCGCGCCTCGTCGATGACCACGCCGGCGACCGCCACGCGACCGACCAGCTCTTCCCGCAGGCGGGCCGCGACGTCCTCGGCGTCGGCGCGCAGCGTCAGCTCATGCTCCTCGCCGTGGTCATAGGCGTAGTGCGAGGCCATGTCGCGCAGGCCGGTGTCGACCTGGATGTTCACGAACTGCTGGAAGTCATCGACGTCGAACAGGGCCTGGGCCGAATCCTCGACGCGCCAGACGACATTGGCCGCGATCTCGATCGGATTGCCGCGCTTGTCGTTCACCTTCAGCTTGTCGCTGGTCAGGTTGCGGACCCGCAGGCTGATCTTCTTGCGGCTGTACCAGGGCAGGACCCAGCGCAGGCCGGTCTTGCGATCGGTGCCGCGATAGTCGCCGAACAGCAGGATCGCCACGCCCTCGTTGGGCTGCAGCGAGTACAGGCCGCAGAGCAGCAGCAGACCCAGGGTCGCCAGCGAAATCCCGCTGATGACCAGGGCGATATTGTCCGGCCCCGCCACAACGACCAGCGGCCCGCCGACCATCAGCGCCAGGCCGACCAGCAGCATGAGCACGCCGTTGGCGGTCGCCGCGGGGCGCTCGGTGGATTTTGAATGGGTGGTGGTCATCTGTCCCCTCCTGAAACGATATGAAAGTGATATCACTTTGATCGCTTCTTTGGCAATAGCGCCGCTTTGGAACCGTGACCCGTCCACGCGTTCGGCCTTGCATTCGCCTCAAATTCGAGAAACTTGAGGCACGCTGGCACGGTCCCTGTTAGAGGATCGCCGGCGTCTCTGCGCGTGTCGTCCACAGGGGTTTTCTTCGAATGCGTATTCTGCTCGCGACCGCGGTGGCGATCGCTCCCCTGCTGGCAGCCTCCCAGGCTGCGGCCGACGTGGTGATCAACACCAACCGGACGACTCCGATCCGGACGTCGACGGCCACGGGCTCGGGACCGGACAATATCGAGATCGCCTCGGGCGGCGTCATTTCGCTGACCACCGGCACGGCGGTGACGATCGATTCGAACCACAACCTTTCGATCCTGGGCAACGGCTCCATCACGATGACGGCGGCCGACAGCGGCGCGACCGGCGTGCTGGTCGGCCCGGGCGTGACCAGCAACCTCCAGATCGACGGCTCGATCACCATCGGCGACTCGATCACCGACTATCCCGATACGGACAGCGACGGCGACCTGGACGGGCCGTGGGCTACCGGGACCGACCGCTACGGCATCCGCGTCGCCTCGGGCGGAGACATGACCGGCAACCTGCAGGTCGGGTCCGCCGCGGTCATCAGCGTCGACGGCAACAACTCCCACGGCATTTCGATCGAGGGCAACCTGATCGGCCGCCTGCAGTCGCAGGGCACGATCCGCGTCTTCGGCGACAACTCGACCGCCATCCGCACGCTCGGCACCGTCACCGGTCCGGTCAATCTGCTCGGCACCATCAGCGTGCGCGGCCAGAACTCCAGCGCCGTCTCGATCGGCGGCGATGTGAACGGCCGTCTGACGCTCCAGGGCAGCATCGACGCCTCGGGCTATCGCTACACCACCCGCGGCTCGGACGAGTTCATCGGCAAGCTGGACGCGGACGACCTGCTGCAGGGCGGCCCGGCCGTGCTGATCACCTCGAACGTTTCGGGCGGGGTCGTGGTCGACCGTCCGCCGACGGACGCCGACACCGCCAACGCCGACGAGGACGCCGACGGCATCCCGGACGCCAACGAAACCACCGGCACCATCAACAGCTACGGCTCGTCCGCGGCGGTCCAGGTCGGTTCGGCCACTGAGTCGATCACCCTCGGCGTCGCCGGCACGGGCACGAACGCCTACGGCTTCATCAACCGGGGCACCCTGACCGGCCAGGGCGTCTATGACGGCATCGATTCGACGGCGCTGGTGTTCGGCGGCAACGCCGGCCAGACGGTCACCATCGACGGCGGCGTGCGCAATGAAGGCACCATCGCCACCCTGACCTACGACGCGGACGGCACCACCGTTCACTTCCGCGAAGGCGCGACCACCCCGCAGTTCTTCAACAACGGCATCATCACCGCCGGTGTCTCCAGCGATGTCGCCGCCACGGGCGTGGCCATCCAGGTCGACGCCGGCGCCAACCTTCCGCTGTTCAACAACGACGGCAACATCCTGGCCTCGACCGGCGGCGGCGTGGCCGACGTCTATGCGATCCGCGATCTCAGCGGCACCCTGACCTCGATCACCAACACCGGTTCGATCCAGGCGGTCTCCTCGGCCAACGCGGACGGTGATCCGATCACCAGCCAGACCGTGGCCATCGACGTGTCGGCCAACACCAGCGGCGTCACCGTCATCCAGGACGGCATCGCCAGCACCCCGACCAGCACGGATCCGGACGACGACGGCGACGGCGTCACCAACACCAACGAGCCGGTCATGATCGGCGATGTACGCCTCGGCTCGGGCGCGGACGTCTTCGACATCCGCAACGGCCAGGTGATCGGCGACATCTCGTTCGGCGCCGGCGCCGACTCCCTGAACGTTTCGGGCGGCGCGGCCGTGCGCGGCGCCCTGTCGGACGCCGACGGCGACCTGGCCATCAACATCAGCAACGGCACCCTCGAGACCCACCAGACGACGGCGCTGGACGTCACCAGCCTGAACGTCGGCGCCGACGGCAACCTGATCGTCACCATCGATCCGGGCGCGGGCAACGCCGCGGGCGGCCTGAACGTCTCGGGCACGGCCACCCTGGCGAACGGCGCCGGCCTGGGCGTGCGCTTCAACTCGCTGCTGCAGGGCCCGGCCCGCTTCGACCTGATCAACGCCGGCACGCTGAACGCCGGTTCGATCGACATGGACTCCTTCCAGGAGAACTCGCCCTATCTGTACGTCGTCGACGGCGGCATCGATGCGGCGAACAACACCGTCTACGCCGACGTCCGTCAGCGCACGGCCCAGGAAGCCGGTCTGATCCCGGTCGAAGCGTCGATGTACGACGCCTTCTACAGCTCGCTGAGCCGCGACGCCGACATGCGCGCCGCCTTCCTGGCGCAGCTGGGCCGTGACGAGTTCATCAACCTGTACGAACAGCTGCTGCCCGAGCACTCGGGCGGTCCGCTGGTGTCGCTGGCCTCGGGCGTCGACGCCGTGACCCGCGCCCTGACCGGCCGCAACGCCTCGGCCGCGCCGGGCGAGACCAGCGCCTGGGTGCAGGAGATCAACTTCTACGCCGACAAGGAAAAGACCGACACCTACGGCTTCCGCTCGGAAGGCTTCGGCGTCGCGGGCGGCATCGAACGCGGCTCGGGCCTCGGCGCCCTGGGCCTGTCGGTCGCCTTCACCTCGTCGGACCTCGAGGATCCGGAATCGGAAGCCGAGGAAGTGCTGTCCGCCAACCTGCTGGAGCTGGGCCTCTACTGGCGCGCCCAGGGTCAGTACTGGACGACCTGGGCCCGCGCGGCCGCCGGCTACGCGACCTTCGAGTCGGAGCGTCGCTTCGTCGGCGCCGGCCTGAACCTGACCAACACCTCCGACTGGAACGGCTTCACCCTGTCGGCCGCCGCGGGCGCCTCGTACGAGCGCACCTTCGGTCGCTTCAGCATCCGTCCGGAAGGCTACATCGAGTACTTCTCGCTCAGCGAGGACGGCCACGTTGAAGAAGGCGGCGGCGACGGCTTCGATCTCGAGATCGATGACCGCGACGGCCACCTGTTCTCGGCCACCGCCGCGATCAACATCGGCATGTCGATGGGCCAGAACAGCTGGCTGAAGCCGGAACTGCGCCTCGGCTGGCGTCAGAACATCTCGGTCGATCCGGGCGAGACCATCGCCCGCTTCCGCTCGGGCGGTCCGGACTTCACCCTGTCGCCGGACACCATCGAGGGCGGCGGTCCGATCGTCGGCTTCCGCCTGAACGTCGGCAACGAGCTGGGCATGCTGTCGGTCAGCGCCGACGCCGAGATGCTCGACAACTACGTCCGCTACATGCTGTTCCTGCGGGCCAGCTTCCGGTTCTAGAACCGGTCAGCGCCGGACATGCGAAGGGCCGCCGGGATCACCGGCGGCCCTTTTCATTGTGTCGCGATCAGAGGTAGCTGGACAGGATGAAGCGGACCGTCAGGGTCTCACCGCCCCGGCGGACGGTCAGTTCCCGCTCCGCCCCGTCCGGACCGCCCAGCCGCCGGATCGCGCCCGCCAGACCGCCCTCGCCCTGCACCATGTCGCCGATCCGCAGGCCCGCCTCGGCGGCCGGGCTGCCGGGACTGAGCTGATCCACGCGCACGCCGCCGTTCGCCTCTTCCAGCCAGGTTCCGGCGTTGCCGTAGCGATTGCCCTCGCCGACCGACAGGCCGTTGCGGCGCACCCAGACGCTGCCCTGCGAGCGGTCCAGCGACAGGTCCAGCGTCCGCATCACCGGCAGGCCCAGCACGGTCTCGCCCAGCGGTCCGCCCGGCGGCCGGATGGTCACCAGCGGGCGCTCATAGACATGGCTGCCGATGACCAGCCGGTCGGCCCGCACCACCCGACCCGGCTGCTCGGCCACGCCCTGGATGCCGCCGATGCGCAGCAGGCCGAACGGCCGGTCGTCCCGCCACAGCCCCATCTCATGGCCGATCCGGTGCGGGATCGAGATTTCGTGCGGC
The DNA here is from genome assembly GCF_036400995.1 of Brevundimonas sp. Taxonomy (GTDB): domain Bacteria; phylum Pseudomonadota; class Alphaproteobacteria; order Caulobacterales; family Caulobacteraceae; genus Brevundimonas. Next base: position 2,102 of record NZ_DASWWG010000123.1, on the reverse strand, counting down.
ATCCCGGTGTCCCAGACAGGCCGTAACCGGCGTCCGTCCAGCTGCACGTCGGCGAACGGTCTCTGCGACCCCGCGCCCACCTGTCTGAGCTCCGAATCCAGACGCTCGAACCCGCCCCGCTCCGGCCCGCCTTCCGGATGCACCCGCCACTCGCCGCGCTCGAAATCCAGTTCGCTGTCGTAGGTGGTCAGCAGGCCGGCGGCCAGCAGCCCCTCGGCCCCCAGTCGCGGCGCCTCGAGACCGAACAGCGAGGCGTCGGCCTGACGCACCGTCCCGCCGTAGACGATCTCGTCCACGCCGTAGAGGGGGAAGGACGCGCCGTTCAGCGTCACCCGCCGCAGCCGGGTCAGCCCCAGCCGGTCAGCCACCGCCTGACGGACACCGGACACGACGGCGCCGGTGTCCACGGCGAAGGGCATCGGCCCCTGCCCGTTCAGCGTCACATCCATCAGGACGCGCGTCCCGACGGTGATCGGCACGGTGATGGCGCCGCGGCGGGCCAGCGCGGGCCCGGCCAGGGCCAGGCCGCCGAGGGCGGTGAAGGACAGTCCCAGGGTGCGGCGCATGATCATGCGCGCAGAAAAACAGGCGTTTCTGACACCGCCAAGACAGCAAGTGTCCGTGGCCGCGAACGATCAGGTTTCGTCAGGGTTCAGGATGGTGGGCGGCGAGGGGTTCGAACCCCCGACCCCCTCGGTGTAAACGAGGTGCTCTGACCAGCTGAGCTAGCCGCCCGGTCGCGCGTGGCGAAGGCGGCCTTCTAGGGCCTGCGACGCCGGGCGGCAACGGCCCGCCGCATTTCCGGCGGGTCGCGCCGTCAGACTGTGTTCACCAATCCCGGGTTAACCCTGCGCCGTCGGGAGAATTCATCATGAAGACCATCAAGCGGCTCGCCGCCCTGTCCGCCGTCCTCGCCGGATCGCTGCTGCTGCAGGGCTGTATCGTGGGCGCCGCTGTGGGTGCGGGCGCCGCCGTCGTCGGCGCCGGAGCCGCCGTGGTCGGCGCGGGCGTCGACGCCGTGACCACTTCGGACGAGGAAACCAGGGCCAAGCGCGAACGCGAGCAACGCCAGTGGGAGCGCGAACAGCGCCGCTGCGAACAGCGCCAGCGTCGCGGCCAGGAGTGCTGAGCGACCCTAGAGGCTCAGCACACAGCGCTCATTGATGGTCGGGCGCGCCACCTGCACGCGGCACAGCCCCGGCCAGTCCGGCTTCAGCTGACCGACGAACCACAGGCACAGGTTCTCCAGCGACGGCAGCTCCAGCCCCGCATGCTCGTTCAGCATCCCGTGGTCCAGCTTCTCTGCGGCGGCTTTCAGCGCGCGATCCAGCGCGCCGAGGTCGGCGACCCAGCCGTGCTCGACGTCCAGCACCTCGGACCGCACCGTCGCCTCGACCGTGAACGAATGGCCGTGGACGCGGCGATAGATGCTGCCCTCGGGTTCGTTGGGGAAGTGGTGGGCCGCATCGAAGGTGGCCTGTTTGGTGATCTCGAAGACGGGCATTAGCGGACGCCGATGTATTTGTGGGTCTGGACGCTGAGCCGCCATTTGGGACGGCTCAGGCAATAGTCGATCGCCGCCGCCGTGTTGGCGGCCTGGTCCGGGCCGTCCATGGGCTGGAGCCAGAAGCGCTCGAAGGCGAGGTGCTCGAAACGGTCCGGCATGGCCGCGGGCTGGGGGAAGACCAGCTTCAGTTCCTGCCCCGAGGTCTGGACCACCGGGGCGTCGGCCTTGGGACTGACGCAGATCCAGTCGATGCCCGCCGGGGCCTCCAGCGTGCCGTTGGATTCTATGGCGATCTCGAAGCCGCGCGCATGCAGGGCCTCGATCAGGGCGGCGTCCAGTTGAAGCAGCGGTTCGCCGCCCGTGCACACCACCAGCTTCGGGTCCCCTGCCCGGCCCCGCCACATCGCGGCGACATGGTCGGCCAGGGCGTCCGCGGTGGTGAATTTGCCGCCCCCGTCGCCGTCGGTTCCGACGAAGTCGGTGTCGCAGAAGGTGCAGACGGCCGCGGCGCGGTCGCGCTCCAGCCCGTTCCACAGATTGCAGCCGGCGAAACGCAGGAAAACGGCCGGACGCCCGGCCTGTCCGCCCTCGCCCT
>NZ_DASWWG010000122.1:0-5492 GCF_036400995.1 Brevundimonas sp. | reverse complement strand
CCGCCGACCCCGCCGCGGACCCAGCCGCGTCCGCAGGCTCCGCAACCGCAGCCGGGCTTCGACCCCGACGCCAACGCCGGCCGCCTGAACCCCAGCCCGAACACCAACCGGCGTCGTCCGGCCACCGGCGGCGGCGCGACGGGCAACGCCCCGCGCACGCTCGGCCGCGCCTCGCTGCAGGCGCTCGGCGCCCAGGTTCGCCCGACCTTCAGCTGCACCCTTCAGGGCGTGCAGGATCTGGAAATTCGCGTGCAGGTCCGGCTCAGCGAGTCCGGCCGGGTGGTCGGCCGCCCGCAGTTGCTGCCGCCGCGCGGCGGGCCCAGCTACCAGCCGGTGTCCGACGCGGTGATCCGGGCCATCTACGCCGCCCAGCCGTTCACGATGCCGTCAGACTATGAGGAGCAGGACATCTCGTTCCGCTTCCCGGCGTCACAGTACTGCTGACGGATCCTGATAAGCGTCGCCGCTGACCGATTCTCGCCGCAATGACCGGGAACCTGTGGCCCGTCGATCAGGCTTATGAGAGCCTGCCGCTGAATTTGGAGACCCAAGCGTGAAATCGAAACTCCTGATGCTCATGGCCGCGACGGCCGTCGCCCTGGTCCCCGGCGTGGTCGCCGCCCAGACGCCGCAGCAGTCGGAAGACGTGGTCATCAGCCAGGCCGACATCCGCCCGTTCGCCATCGCCGTCGCCAATTTCGGCGGCCAGTACGGCTCCGAACTGTCCGGTGTGATCCGCGCCGACCTGCGCCGCTCGGGCTATTTCGAACCGCTGGATCCGGCCTCCTTCGTCGAGACCGGCCTGACCCTGGCCAACGCCCCGAACTTCCCGCAGTGGACCTCCATCGGCGCCCAGGCGGTGCTGTACGGCTCGGTCACCCCGCGCGCCGACGGCCGTAACGACTTCGGCTTCCGCCTGTACGACCCGTACCGCCAGTGCCAGCTGGTCTCGTACCAGTTCACCGCCACGCCCGAGCAATGGCGCCGGATCGGGCACAAGATCGCCGACCTCGTCTATCAGCGCATGACCGGCGAGACCGGCCTCTTCGACAGCCGCGTGGTCTTCGTCTCGGAAAGCGGCACCCAGCTGAACCGCGTGTCGCGCCTCGCGATCTCGGACCAGGATGGCTACAATCCGGAATACCTGACGACGGGCGACGAGGTGATCATGTCGCCCCGCTTCTCGCTCAGCGATCCGAACGAGATCACCTATGTCGCCCTCGGCCGCGACTACAGCCGCATCTACCTGTTCAACCTCGCCACCCAGCGCCGCGAAAGCCTGGGCGAGTTCGACAGCCAGGTGCTGGCGCCGCGGTTCTCGAACGACGGCACGAAGATGGCCTTCTCGATCATCCGGAACGGCAACACCGACGTCTATGTGATGGACCTGTCCAGCCGGCAGGTGCGCCGACTGACCAGCGACCCGGGCATCGACACCTCGCCGTCGTTCAGCCCGGACAACAGCCAGATCGTCTTCACCTCGGACCGTTCGGGCAATGCGCGCCTGTACACCATGCGGGCCGACGGCTCGGGCCAGCGCCCGATCTCGCGCGGCGGCGGCCTCTACACCGCCCCGACTTGGAGCCCGCGCGGCGACCTGATCGCCTTCACCAAGCAGTCGGGCGGCCGCTTCTCGACCGGGGTGATGAACACCGACGGCTCGGGCGAGCGCATCCTGTCGTCCAGCTATTTCGAGGAAGGCCCGTCCTGGGCGCCGAACGGCCGCTACATCATGTTCGCGCGCCAGAGCCCGGGCGGCGACACCCGCCTGTGGACCGTGGACCTGTCGGGCCGGGTGGTGAACCAGGCCGGCTACGGCGGTCGCGGCACCGACCCCGCCTGGTCGCCCCTGCTGGACGCCCAGCCAGTGCGCATCGGCGCCAGCGGTCCGGACGCCTGTCCGGCCTGATCACAAGCGGAGCCTTTAGGCTCACTCCCGCGTTATCGTGACTGGCGAAAATGCTGGCGCGACAGTAACGACCTTGTACAGCAAAGCTAAATAGGGGCGCACGCCCCTGCGACCCTAGGAGACGATCAGATGATGAAGCCCTCGACCCTCGTCCGCCTGGCCGCCGTCGGCGTGGCCGTCACCGCCATGGCGGCCTGTACCCCGCGTCGCCCGGTCGAGACCGGAACCGGTGAAGTGCCGCCGCCGTCGAACCCGCAGTATCCGCCGGCCACCGGCCCGATCAGCGGCGGCAACCTCGGCGCCCCGGCCCCGGGTTCGGAACAGGACTTCGTCGTCAACGTCGGCGACCGCGTCTACTTCGACCTCGACAGCTACTCGATCCGTTCGGAAGCCTTCCCGCGTCTGGACGCCCAGGTCGCCTGGCTGCAGCGCTATCCGGGCGTGACCGTCCGCATCGAGGGCAACGCCGACGAACGCGGCACCCGCGAATACAACCTGGCCCTCGGCGCCCGCCGCGCCGAGTCGGTCCGCAGCTACCTGATCGAGCGCGGCATCTCGGCCGCCCGCATCGACACCATCAGCTACGGCAAGGAGCGTCCGATCGCCGCCGGTTCGAACGAGGAAGCCTGGGCGCGCAACCGCAACGCCCACACCGCCATCGTCTCGGGCGCCACGCGCTAAGGACGTCGGAAAGCGACAGGGAAGGGGCTCCGGTTCAACCGGGGCCCTTTTCTTTTGAGGGGCGGGTCCGCAAAATCCGGGCGGGTTGAGTCAGGGGGAGTACAGGCGATGGATATCGACGCAGCGGGCGGTGCGGTCACCGCGGGCATTGTCGCCGGCGCGATCGAGAAGCCGACCGGCAAGGCGGGCGAGGATCACGCCGGCGTCTGCGCGGACTGCGGTTCGGAGACCTCGGGCAATTTCTGCTCGAACTGCGGCCAGCCGACCCACGTCCATCGCACCCTGCTGCATCTGGGCGAAGAGGTGCTGCACGGCGTCATGCATTTTGACGCCCGCATCTGGCGCACCCTGCCGCTGCTGGCCTTCAACCCGGGCAAGCTGACGCGCGAGTGGATCCACGGCAAGCGGACCCGCTACGTCTCGCCGCTGGCCATGTTCCTGTTCACGGTCTTCGTCACCTTCTTCGCCCTCAGCTTCGTGCACATGCCGGAGTCCAACTTCCACCCGGTCAGCACCGTCGCCGGCGAGGAGGGCGCGGCCGAGTTCGAGCGGGGGCGGCAGGAGATCGCCACGGCCCGGGCCCAGGCGACGACCGCCGCCGACAAGGCCGCGCTGGAGGTCGCCGACAACGTCCTGGCGGGCATGAGCAAGACGACCGGCGGCGCCGAAACGGGCCATTCCGCCGACGCCGAACCCGACAGCTGGCAGGGGGCGGTCAGCGAGATCGCCACCGACGTCTACAACGACCCGAACGTCACCGGCGGCGCCAAGAAGGCCGCCAAGAAGCTGATGAACCCCGACCTGGCGGTCTATAAAATCCAGCAGACCTTCTACAAATTCGCCTTCCTGCTGGTGCCGCTGTCGATCCCCTTCATGGCCCTGCTGTTCCTGTGGCGGCGCAAGACCACCCTCTATGACCACGGCGTGTTCGTCCTGTACTCCCTGACCTTCGTGGTCATGGCGGGGCTGATCGCCATCGGTCTGGGCCTGATCCACCCGGCGCTCGGCGCCGTCGCCTGGTTCGCGGTCATCGTCGGCACGCCGATCCACCAGTTCGCCCAGCTCAAGGGCGGTTATGAACTCGGCTGGTGGTCGACGATCTGGCGCTACGTCTTCCTCCAGAACTTCTGCTTCATCGTCGTCGGACTGTTTGTGACCGCCATCCTGTACCTGGCCGTCGGCGTCTGACCGCCTTGCGAGCGCCCCAAATCGGTGGAACCTAACCGTATGATCAAGCTTCCGACCTCCCTGTCCCGCAAGACCCTGATCTCCGTGATCGGGGTGGTGATGATCGCCGGCACGACCACCGTGGTGGCCCAGACCGTCCCGATGGAGCCGATCCAGTGGGACAAGCGGCGGCTGGACCAGCTGGACCGCAACGTCCGTCGTCTCGAGCGGGCCGTGACCCAGCGCAACGCCGCCGGTCAGCCGGTGCTGGTCGAGCCCGATCCCGAGGTCGTGGCCCTGCAGGGGCGCGTCGACCTGATGAACCGCCGCCTCCAGGACCTTGAGGCGACCGTCCTGCGCGTGAACGGCGATATCGAGCGCCTGACCTTCGCGGTGGACGAGGGCAAGCGTGACAACGCTGCCCTGGGCGCCCGCCTGCGCGACGCCGAAGGCCGCGTCCGCACCATGGAGACCGCCGCGGCGCGTGACGCCGAGCTGAACTCGCCGATCTCCAGCACCTCGCCGACCGGCGACCCGGGACGTGACCTGGCCGCCGCCGTGCGTCTGGCCGCCACCGATCCGGCCTTGGGCGACCGCGCCCTGCAGACCGTGACCCTGGCCTGGCCGGACACGCCGCAGGCCCGCGAGGCCTTCAGCCGCATCGGCGACCTGCGTGTCTCGGACGAGGACTACGACAACGCCGTGCGCGCCTATTCGTCGGCGCTGCGCGGCTGGCCGACCGCCCCCTGGGCGGCCGCGACCACCCTCGAACTGGCCAACGCCCTGAACTCCGCCGATCGCAAGACCGACGCCTGCGGCGCCCTGACCGAGTTCGGCAACCGCTACGCCGCCACCGCCACGGCGGCCCAGCGCGCGCGGGCGACGGAACTGGGCACGCGCTTCACCTGCGCCCCGGCCCGGGCTCCGGCCGCCCGCCCGCCCGCACGGCGTCCCGGCTGAACCGGCCCGACCCGGACTGGGCCCGACAAGCCGTCGCCCGGCTGACGGCCCGCCTGCGCACCGATGATCCGCGCCCCGTCGTCCTGGCTCTGTCCGGCGGCGGGGACTCGGTCGCCCTGCTGCATCTGGCCTCCGCATGGGCGAGGGCGAACGGGCGCCCCCTGCTGTCCGTCACCGTCGATCATGGACTGAACCCCGACAGCGCGGACTGGACCCGCCGGGCCGGCGAGGCGGCGCAAGCCGTGGGCGCCGACTGGCGCGCGCTGGACTGGACCGGGCCGAAGCCCTCGACCGGCCTGCCCGCCGCCGCCCGCGAGGCGCGCCATCGGCTGCTGGCCGGGGCGGCGAGGGCGGCCGGCGCGCGGGTGATCCTGATGGCCCATACCGCGGACGATGTCGCCGAGGGCGAGCTGATGCGGGCCAACGGTTCGACCCTGGGTCGCCTGCAGGACTGGTCGCCGTCTCCGGTCTGGCCGGACGGGCGCGGGCTGATGCTGCTGCGTCCCCTGCTGGAGGCGCGCCGGGGCGCCCTGCGCGTCTGGCTGGCGTCGCAGGGGCTGGCGTGGATCGAGGACCCGGCCAATGACGATCTCCGGCACCCGCGTGTCCGCGCCCGGCGGGCGCTGGCCGGGACGACGCCGACGCCCGGCCCGGACGAGCCCGGCCCCGTCCACGGGGTTCTGGCGGTCGAGGACGATCTGATCCGCCTGGCGCGCGATGCGTCGGCCCGCGCCCTGTCCGCCGCCCTGGTCTGCGCGGGCGGCGGCGACCGGCC
>NZ_DASWWG010000121.1:0-5337 GCF_036400995.1 Brevundimonas sp. | reverse complement strand
GGCCGGCTGCGCCTTCAACGACATCGTCGACCGCGATATCGATCGCCGCGTGGCCCGCACCGCCGCCCGGCCGGTGGCCTCGGGCCGGATCTCGGTCAAGGCCGCCTGGGCCTTTCTGGTCGCCTGCAGCCTGGCCTCCTTCGCCATCCTGCTGACCCTGGGGACCACGGCCATCGCGCTCGGCTTCGGCTCCCTGGCCCTGGTCGCCGCCTATCCGTTCATGAAGCGGATCACCTGGTGGCCGCAGGCCTGGCTGGGCCTGACCTTCAACTGGGGCGCCCTGATGGGCTTCGCCGCGGCAATGGCTGTCGTCAGCGCCAGCCTCGCCCATGACCCCTATGTCACTGTGTATCTTGAGCCCTTTTTCCTGACTCCATGGCCTTTCGACCGAGTCAGCGGCATCGGCTTTGGTACAGTTCTGGACCATCAGATCCTTGATGCCGTGCCGGTGATCTTCCTCTACCTCGGCGGCGTCTTCTGGACCCTCGGTTACGACACCATCTACGCCCTGCAGGATATCGAGGATGACGCCATGGTCGGGGTGAAGTCCTCGGCCCGCCGCCTCGGATCGAACGTCCGGCGCGGGGTCGGGGTCTTCTACCTGCTGGCCGTCGCCTTCGCGGCGCTGGCCGGTCTGCTGGCCGGTCTGGGGCCGCTCTTCTATCTCGGCCTGACCGCCTATGCGGCGCACCTGCTGATGCAGACCCGGTCGATCCGCCCTGACGACGGCCCCCACGCCCTGGCCCTGTTCAAGTCCAATCGCGAGGCGGGGCTGGTCCTGCTTCTCGCCATCATCCTCGGTTCGGTTCAGCTTCCGCTTTGAAGGAGACCCGCATGTCCTCCCCCCGCATGCTCCTGATCGCCGCCCTGCTCGCCACCACCGCCGTGGCCGCCTGCAACCGCAAGGAGGAGGGCAAGGCCGACGCCCCCGCCCCCTCCGGCAACGCCCTGGTGACGCCCGCCGACGCGGCCGCGCCGATGACGTTCGAGCGCAACACCGACTACGCCAAGGTCAGCCTGACGCTGCCGAACGTCATCAAGCCCCAGACCGACCTGCACGCCCGCCTCTACGCCGAGGAGGTGCGCAAGCTGCACCAGTTCGTCGAGGGCGCCGCCAGCGAGCGTCTGGACAGCGCCGAGGAGGGCGCGCCGAACTGGACCTACGAAAAGCAGATCAACGTCACCGGCGCGATGGAGACGGGCAAGCTGCTCAGCCTCAAGCGCACCGACTTCGACTTCTCGGGCGGCGCCCACCCCAACACCCTGACCACCGGCATCCTGTGGGACAAGGCGCTGAAGCGGCGGATCGGGTTCACCGACCTGTTCCGTCCGGGCGCCGACCTGACGGTGCTGGACCAGGCCCTGTGCTCGGCCATCAACGCCGCCAAGCGCGCCCGCGTGCCCGACAGCGTGTCCCTGACGCTGGGCGGCGGCGGCGGCGACTGGAGCTGCCCGCGCGCCTCCGCGACCGAGTTCGTCCTGACGCCCGGCAACGCCCCCGGCAAGGCGGCGGGCCTGACCTTCCTGATCGGCCCCTACACCGTCGGCCCCTACGCCGAGGGCGCGTACGAGATCGCCATCCCGGTCTCGACCTTCCGCTCCCTGCTGACCGTCGCCTATGCCGAGGAGTTCGGCGGCCAGCTGATCAAGGCCGGGGACGTCACCCCGGTCGCGGGAGGTTGATCACCCCTTCCATTTGAAGAACGCCGTTTCGCGGATAGAGTTGTTCCCGTCGTCCCGTACATCCTCGGGTTCGGCTCACTTGAATGAGGTTTGCCCCCACAGCTCTGGAGAACTCCGAATGCGCGTCCTGATCCTTCCCGTCATGTTTGCGGGCCTGCTGGTCTCAGCCCCGGCCCTCGCCCAGACCCCGCCCTTCTCGGTCCACAACATCTACGACACCGGAAGCGGCCTTTCGGAGATCAACGGACGCACGGGGGACATCCTCGCCACCACGCCCTCGCGGATGCCGCGCTCGCGGCGCGAGATGAACCGGGGCCGGGAAGCCATCTGGGCCGCCAATCCGACCCCGACCCAGATCCGCAACTCCACCCAGCGCGCCCTGCGCGACGGCGGTCTGCACTGCACGATCGCCGAACTGGACATGGTCGGCCAGCTGCTGGACGGCACCCCGCTGGTGGAGGTGGCCTGCGAGGAGGACGGCGGTCTAGTCATCGCCAACTCCCTGCCCATCCAGGCAACCGACTGTTTCGACCTGGCCGACGGCAACGGGGTGATCGGCCCTTGCCGCCTGCCCAAGAACGTCGCCATGATCGAGGCCGCCCGTCGCGCCGGCCCGCTGCCGACCCGGGCGCCGGAGTAAGCGTCCCCGTGTCACCACCCTCGCCGTTCGTCCTGGTTCTGGCCCTCGCCCTGCCGCTCGCGACGCCTGTCGCGGCGCAGGACGGAGGCGTCTCGACCGGCGGCGGCGAGATTCGTGACGCCTCGGCCTTCGGTCGGGACGCCGTGACCCCGACCCGCATCGTCTCGTCACGCATCGAGATGAACCGGGGCCGCAACACCGGCGCGGCCCAGTCCCTGTCCACCGCCGACGTCCGCCATCAGGCGGTGACGGCGCTGGATCGGGCGGGCTTCGTCTGCACGGTCCAGGAGGCGGTCCCCGTGGGCCGCACCCGCTCCGGCCGCCCGCTGATCGAGGTCGATTGCGCCGAGGGCGGCGGGATGATCGTGGCCGACGACGAGCCGGTCACCGCCGTCGACTGCCTCGACCTCGCCCCCGACAGCGGCCAGGGCGGTCGCCGTCGGCGGGTGGTGTCGCAATGCGTCCTTCCCGCCAATGTGGCCGCCATCGCCGCCGAGGCTCAGTCCGCCGCCAGGAACTGATCCATCAGCTCGGCGAACTTCGCCGGCTGGTCGTTCATGATGAAGTGGCGGCTGTCATCGACCCGGATCAGCCGCACGCCGGGCAGGCCCGCATATTCCCGGCCCCAGACCGCGTCGACCATCGCCGCCGGCGCCCCGCCATCCGCGTCCGCGGCATAGGGCGCCCAGACCGGCACGGTCATCGTCGCCAGACCGGGGCGCAGGTCGGTGGTCATCACCTCGCGGATGGCCGCGGCCATGGCCCGCCGATCCCCGGCCAGCGCCCATTCGACCATCTTCTCGCGGATGTACGGATCGCGGGCCAGCCCGGCCGCGGTGGCGTTCTGACCGCTGCGGAAGGCCTCGTCCGGCGTGTTCAGGATTCCGGCCGCCGCCTGCTCGGCGAACGGACGGGCCGTCTCGACAGTCGCCTGCGGTCCGTACAGGGCGCTGAAGAAGGGCAGGCTGTCGACGGTCATCACCTTGCCGACCAGCGACGGCTGCTGCTGGCCCAGCATCAGGGCGCTCAGCCCGCCCATCGAATGCCCGGCCACCGCCGGACGCTCCAGCCCCTGTTCGCGGATGTAGCGGGCCAGCTCATCGACCACCGGCTGGATGAAGGGCCCGTCGCCGTGCACCCAGGGCTCGCCGGCGAAGCCCGCCAGCTGGACCAGATGCACCCGGTGCGTGGCCTTCAGCCGCTCGGCCTCGGCGCGCCACACCTCCCGCGAACAGCCGAAGCCGGGGATCAGGATAACGTCGGCCCCCTGCCCGACCACCTCAACCGACAGCCGGTCCGAGACGAAGGGGGCGACGGCCACGGCCGGGGCGGGCTCCGCCGCGAACACCTTGGTGGCGGCGACGATGTTCGGCGTGCAGATCGCCAGGGTGATCAGGAAGGCGCGCAGCAGGGGGCGACGCGCGCGGATGCGGGCGTTGGTCATGGTGGTCTCCGATGTGAGTAAGTGTTGTGGGTCGCCGACCGGGGTCAGGCGTGAGGGTTTTCGAAAACGTCCTCGACCGGCCGGTCGAACAGCACCGCGATGCGGTAGGCCAGGTCCAGGGAGGGGTCGTGTTTCTCGGTCTCGAGCGCGTTGACGGCCTGTCGGGACACGCCCAGCGCCTGGCCGAGCTGTTCCTGGGTCCATCCGCGCTCGACGCGCAGCAGCTTGAGACGGTTCTTCATCAGTTCGAGGTCCGGATGAACGGCGCGACGCAGCCGTACAGCGCCCAGAAGGTCGGATAGATCAACCAGGCCGGAATGTGCGGTGCGGCGGCGAAGGTCTCGGCGAAGCCCCAGAAGGTCGCGACCGCCATGGCCAGGCCCGCGGCGAGAATGAACTGTTTGGCGGTGACGGCGCGGACGAACTCGTCGCTGTCGCGCATCAGGGCCAAGGTCGCCCAGATCTGCCCGATGACCGGCGCCGAGATCGCCGCCGCCAGCACCCAGCCGGCGGGTTTGCCGATGACGTCGTCGAAGGCGTCGGTCACCATCATCGAGACACAGATGGCGACGTAGGGCGCCATGAAGGCCCAGGTCCGGATCATATATTTGCGCCCGGCGGGCGTGCCTTGTCTCCAAGCGGTCAGCATGTCAGCTCCTCCTGACTGAATGTAATGAGAACCTGACACGCTCAGAATGTCATGTCAACCTGACACGAAGTCAGGAAAGCCCGACTTTCTGCGTTTTCTTTGCGAACCCCGGATGCGCGCGTATTCTGACGCCATGCCCGCCGCGCCCCGCGCCAAGCCCGCCGACCTGTTCACGCCCGAGGAATGGGCGCCCTTCCAGTCGCGCCGGGGCTGGATCGGACCCTCGCTGGCCGCCCACTGCTGGGGCGTCATCGCCCTGGCCGTCGTCGCCGGGATCGTCTGGCCGATCCTGATCCCGCTCTGCGTGATGATCATCGGCACGCGCCAGCTGGGTCTGGCCATCCTGATGCACGAGGCGGCCCACGGCGGCCTGTCGACCAACACCCGCCTCAATGACTTTCTGGGCCACTGGCTGTGCGCCGTGCCGGTCGGCGCCTCGCTGGCCGCCTACCGCCCCTATCACCTGTCTCACCATCGCTTCGCCCAGCAGCCGGAAGACCCGGACCTGATCCTGTCCGCTCCGTTCCCGGTCTCCCCGGCCTCCCTGCGCCGCAAGATCTTCCGCGACCTGACCGGCCAGACCTTCTTCAAGCAGCGGGTCCTGCTGCCGCTGGCGGCGATGCGCGGGGCCAAGGCGGCGCGGGCGACGGACGATCATGATTATGAGGCCATCGTCACGGGCCGCTCGATCGCGCCCTTCCTGCTGGTGAACCTCGGCCTGCTGGCCGCGATGACGCTGGCGGGTTTCTGGTGGGCGTATTTCGCCCTGTGGCTCCTGCCCATGGCGACCTGGTTCCCGATGGTCACCCGCCTGCGCAACATCGCCGAGCACGCCTGTGTCGAGGGCTCGGCGACCGACCCCTTCCGCGCCGCCCGCACCACCCGCGCCTCCTGGTGGGAGCGCGCCTTCATCGCCCCCTA
>NZ_DASWWG010000120.1:0-4276 GCF_036400995.1 Brevundimonas sp. | reverse complement strand
CGTGGCCACGCCCGAGGCGTCTTCGGCCACCTCGACCCTGAACAGCGCGCCGACCGCGGCTCCGGCCCCGACTCCGGCACCGACCGCCGCGCCGACGCCCGCCGCCCCGCCGCCGCCCGTGATCGTGGTCGAGCCGCTGGGCTGATCCTGACGACACCCTGCCACGCGCCCCGGCGGATCGCTCCGCCGGGGCGTTGTCATGTCAGGTCCGGGGCGAGACGCGCCAGATGACATTGCCGACGTCGTCCGCGACCAGCAGGGCGCCGACGCCGTCGAACTGGACGCCGACCGGTCGACCCATCGCCTGGTCCTGGTCGTTCAGGAAGCCGGTCAGGATGTCCTCCGGAGGCCCGGCGGGCGCGCCGTTGGCGAAGGGGACGAACAGGACGCGATAGCCGTTGCGGGGTTTGCGGTTCCACGAGCCGTGCTGGCCGACGAAGGCCCCGCCGCGATACCGGGCCGGGAACAGCGCGCCCTCTCCGAAGGTCAGGCCCAGCGAGGCCGTGTGGGCGCCGAGCGCATAGTCGGGCCTCAGGGCGCGGGCGACGCGCGCCGGGTCCTGCGGCTCCACCCGCGTGTCGACGATCTGGCCGTAGTAGCTGAAGGGCCAGCCGTAGAAGCCGCCCGGGGTCACAGAGGTCATGTAGTCGGGGACCAGATCATTCCCCAGTTCGTCGCGCTCGTTGACGGTGACCCACAGCTTCCCGCTGTCCGGCTGCCAGGCGAGGCCGACCGGATTGCGCAGTCCGGAGGCGTGGATGCGGCGGACGCCGGTGGCCGGATCGATCGCAAGGATCGCCGCGCGTTCGACCTCCTCGTCCATGCCGTTCTCGCCGATGTTCGAGTTCGAGCCGACGCCGACATAGAGGCGTGATCCGTCCGCGCTGGCGACCAGGCTCTTGGTCCAGTGGTGGTTCCGCCCGGCCGGGAGGTCCGCGACCTTGCGGGGCGCGGCGGTGATCCGGGTGTCGCCGGTCCGGTAGGGGAAGGCCACGACGGCGTCGGCGTTGGCGACGTAGAGGGTCTCGCCCACCAGCGCCATGCCGAACGGCGAGGTCAGGTTCTCAAGCAGGACGGTCCGGGTTTCGGCCACGCCGTCCGCGTCCGCGTCGCGCAGCAGGGTGATGCGGTCCGCGCTGGGGACCCGGGCGCCCGCCCGCTTCATCACCAGACGCTGGGCCCAGGCGCGGAACCCGCCGCCCGCCCCGCCGTCCAGACCCTCCGGCTTGGGCGGCGCATTGGTTTCGGCCACCAGAATGTCGCCGTTGGGCAGGCGGTACAGCCAGCGCGGATGGTCCAGGCCGGCGGCGAAGGCCTGCACCCGGAACCCCGGGGCAGGGGTCGGCGTGCGGCCCTCGGGCCAGCCCGTTGCGTCGGCGATGTTGACGGTCGGAAAGAGGGTGCGGCTGGGCGCGGGCAGGGTCGGCGTCGGCCCGTAGCCCGCTGACGGGTCCAGGGTGGACTCCGTCCCGCACCCCGCGAGGATCAGGGCGATGGCCGGGACGACGAGCAGGGATGAGCGGCGCATGGCGACGTCCTTCAACGAGCGGGCAGGGCGGGAAACTCCAGCCGGGTCACATCATACCCCAGCGCGCGGGCCCGCTCGGACAGCCTTTCCCGTTGCGCGGGCGTCGGGACTTCCCGGGTGTAGATAAAGAGCCGTTCGAACGTCGGATCGGCCGAGATGAACCAGGTGTAGGCCTCGTCATGATCCAGAACCCAGTAGTCCCAAGTCACCAGCCCGGCGAGGTATCTCACCCGCAGCTTCGTGTTGACCCCGGGATCAAGAATCTCACCGCGCCCGCCGATCGCCTTCTCCCGCCCGCCCGGCTGACCCTCTTCGCAGGTGTCCCGGACATCCACCCGTGTCGGCGACACGAGGACGTAGTTCGAAGCTCCCGCGACGCAGCCGTCGGTCAGACGGTCGGGAAGGCGGGCGACCTCGATCCAGCGTCCTGACCACAGACGCTCCGCGTCCACCGGACGGGCAGGCTGCGGGGCCCGATACTCGGACGGCGAGGGCGCGGTCACGCAGGCGGACAGGGCGCCGGCGAGGGTGAAGGCGGCGAGGATACGCAGGGTCATGCGACGGTCTCCGGATCGGGAATGCCCGGCCGCGGGCAGGGTTGCGACCTCGGACTGGTACGATCCCGCGCGGCGGGCGGATGCGACGGCGGAGCGCCCGAATAGAGGAAAACAGATCGACGCCGGTAACTGCCGCCGTGGACCCGACCTTGTGGCGAGGTTCGGGCGCACATATCTGCGGGCGCCACGGGAGAGGGCGCATGCAGCCGGCCATCGTTATTGAAGGTCTGACCAAGACCTATAAGTCGGGCGTGCACGCCCTGAAGCCTGTCGATCTGACGATCAACAAGGGTGAAATCTTCGCCCTCCTGGGCCCGAACGGGGCCGGGAAGACGACGATGATCTCGATCATCTGCGGCATCGTCACGGCCTCGACCGGGACCGTGACCGCCGACGGCCACGACATCCGCAAGGACTATCGCAAGGCGCGTCAGGCCATCGGCCTGGTGCCGCAGGAACTGACCACCGACGCCTTCGAAACGGTGATGGCCACGGTCAAGCTGAGCCGCGGCCTCTTCGGCAAGGCGCCGAACGACGCCTACATCGAACAGATCCTTCGCGACCTCAGCCTGTGGGACAAGAAGGACGCCAAGATCATGACCCTGTCCGGCGGGATGAAACGCCGGGTGATGATCGCCAAGGCCCTGAGCCACGAGCCCGACATCCTCTTCCTCGACGAGCCGACCGCGGGCGTCGACGTCGAGCTGCGCAAGGACATGTGGGAGATGGTCCGCAAGCTGCGGGAGCGCGGCGTCACCATCATCCTGACCACCCACTACATCGAAGAGGCCGAGGAGATGGCCGACCGGGTGGGGGTGATCCTGAAGGGCCAGCTGATCCTCGTGGAGGAGAAGACCGCCCTGATGAAGAAGCTGGGCCGCAAGACCCTGACCCTGCAACTGCAGGAGCCTCTGGCGTCGCTCCCCGCGGAGCTGGCGGAATGGACGCTGACGCTCAAGGCTGACGGCGGCGAGCTGGAATATGTCTTCGATTCCAACGCCGAGCGCACGGGCGTGCCCTCGCTGCTGCGACGGCTCAGCGACCTGGGCATCGGCTTCAAGGACCTGTCGACGAGGCAGAGCTCGCTGGAGGACATCTTCGTGGGCCTGGTCCACCAATCGCGGACGGAGGCGGCGTGATGGCGTTCAACGGTTACGGCGTCTGGGCCATCTACCGCTTCGAGATGGCGCGCGCCCTGCGCACCTTCTGGCAGTCCATCATCACCCCGGTGGTGACGACGGCCCTGTATTTCGTGGTCTTCGGCACGGCCATCGGCGGCCGGATCGAGGAGGTGTTCGGCGTGCCGTACGGGGCCTTCATCGTCCCGGGCCTGATCATGCTCAGCCTGTTCACAAACTCGATCTTCAACGGCTCCTTCGGCATCTATTTCCCGAAGTTCACGGGAACGATCTACGAGCTGCTGTCGGCGCCCGTGTCGCCGTTCGAGACGGTGCTGGGCTATGTCGGGGCGGCGGCGACCAAATCGGTGATCCTCGGCCTGATCATCCTGGCCACGGCGGCCTTCTTCGTCCCGCTGCAGATCCTGCACCCGTTCGCCATGCTGGCCTTCCTGGTGCTCATCTCGGCGACCTTCAGCCTGTTCGGCTTCATCATCGGCATCTGGGCCCAGAGCTTCGAGCAGCTGAATTTCATTCCGATGCTGATCGTGACCCCCCTGACCTTCCTCGGCGGGGCCTTCTATCCGACGGTCTGGCTGCCGGACGGCTGGCGCATGGTCAGCCTGTTCAACCCGGTAGTCTATCTGATCTCGGGCTTCCGCTGGGCATTCTTCGGGATCGGCGACGTCTCGATCCTCGTCAGCCTTGGGGCGACGCTGGGCTTCTTCCTGACCTGTCTGGCGATCGTCTTCTGGATGTTCCGGACCGGCTACCGGCTGAAGAACTGACCGGTCACGAAACCGGCCAGATCGGTCGCCACCTTCCGCGCGAGTAAGCGTTTGGAAGACGCGCCCCTGTGGCGCGGGAGGCGGCATGAGCGACCCGAAGACCCCTGAAGCGAACGGCGCGCCGTTGAACGGCCAGGCCCGGCCCGAGCCTTTCCGGCGGGCCGTGACCTGGGGGCGTCCGCCCGCGACGGTGTTCCGGACAGGGCCGCTGCCTTACGATTCGACGCCCCGGCAGCCGACCGCCGCCGCGCCCGCGCGCCCGGCGCCTCCGGCCGGGGCCCAGTC
>NZ_DASWWG010000119.1:0-33448 GCF_036400995.1 Brevundimonas sp. | reverse complement strand
GTTCTCGGCCGAGCCGCACACCCGCGGCGCCGTCTCGATGGCCCGCACCTCGGACCCGAACTCGGCCAACAGCCAGTTCTTCATCGTCTTCGACGACGCCACCTTCCTGGACCGCCAGTACACCGTCTGGGGCAATGTCATTGAAGGCATGGAGCACGTCGACGCCCTGCCGAAGGGCGAGCCGCCGCGCGCCCCGGGCAAGATCGTCAAGGCTGTCGTCGCCTAAGAGCGACCTAGGGATCAGGTTCTAGGGGCTAGGTGTTAGGGGGCGAAACCCTAGAACCTGGAACCTAGAACCTAGAACCTACTCGATCTCCACCACCTCGACCCGCGGCCCGTTCAGGACCAGGGCGATCTCGCCGCGCTTCAGCTTCAGCGCGTCCTCGCCGAACAGCTGGCGGCGCCAGCCCTTCAGGGCGTCGACGTCGGCCTCGTCGCTCAGGGCGATCTTCTCCAGGTCGGCGACATTGGCGATCAGCTTGGTGGCCACGCCGGCGTTGTCGCTCTTGGCCTTCAGCAGCACCTTCAGCAGCTCCACCACCGACGGCGGGGCCGGCTGGTTGTGCGCCGGGCGCTCCAGCTTGGGCGCGTGGGCCTCCGGATCGGCCATCACCCGCTTCAGCTCGCTGATCAGGTCCAGACCCAGCCGCGAGGCGCCGAAGCCCTTGGGCACCGAGCGCAGGCGGTTGAAGGCGTCCGGGTCCAGCGGCGCCTGGGCCGCGATCTCGTCGATGGCCTCGTCCTTCAGGATGCGGCCGCGCGGCTGGTCACGCTCCTGCGCCGCCCGCTCGCGCCACACGGCGGCGGCGACGAAGGGGGCCAGGTATTTGGCCGAGAATTTCTTCGGCTTCAGGCGCTTCCACGCCTTCTCCGGATCGGTGTCGTACAGGGCCGGGTCGGTCAGGTCGCCCATCTCGGCGATCACCCAGTCCAGACGCCCCTCCTTCTGCAGACGTTCGCGCAGCTTGGGATACAGGGCCGCCAGATGGGTCACGTCGCCCAGCGCATAGGTCAGCTGGGCGTCCGACAGCGGGCGTCGCGCCCAGTCGGTGAAGCGGCTGCCCTTGTCGACTTCCTGCCGGATCATCTGGCGCACCAGCGCCTCGTACGAGACCTGGTCGCCGAAGCCGGCGGCCATGGCGGCCACCTGGGTGTCGAACATCGGCCGGGGCATGGCGCCCAGCTTGGCGAAAATCTCCACGTCCTGACGGGCGGCGTGGAAGACCTTCAGAATCGATTCGTCGCGCAGGAGCTCGAGGAAGGGCTCCAGATCGAGCCCCTCCGCCAGCGGATCGATGATCGCGGCGTCTTTCGGCGAGGCGGCCTGGATCAGGCACAGCTTGGGCCAGTACGTCGTCTCCCGCATGAATTCGGTGTCGACGGTGATGAAGGGCTCGGAGGCCAGACGCGCGCAGAACTCGCGCAGCGCCTCGGTGGTGGTGATCGGCGTCATTGGGATGCTATAGCCCCGCGCGACGCGGTTGTGGCAAGAGCCGCGACATATTTCCGCCCACTGATTCAGGCCCGTGACCGATGAGCGACACCCCCGACAGCCTCAAGAACGGCCTGACCTATGCGGATGCGGGGGTCGATATCGACGCCGGCGAGATGCTGGTCGAGCACATCAAGCCGCTGGCGAAGTCCACCGCCCGTCCCGGTTCGGAGCCCTCGCTGGGTGGTTTCGGCGCCCTGTTCGACCTCAAGGCCGCCGGCTTTGAGGACCCGCTGATCGTCACCACGACCGACGGCGTGGGCACCAAGCTGAAGATCGCCATCGAAACCGGCCGCCACGACGGCGTCGGCGTCGATCTGGTCGCCATGTGCGTCAACGACCTGCTGGCCCAGGGCGCCGAGCCCCTGCTGTTCCTCGACTACTACGCCACCGGCAAGCTCGAGATCGACGCCGCCCGCCGCGTCGTCGCCGGCATCGCCGAAGGCTGCCGTCAGGCCGGAGCCGCCCTCGTCGGCGGCGAGACCGCTGAAATGCCCGGCATGTATTCGGGCGGCGACTACGATCTGGCGGGCTTCTCGCTGGGCGCCGTCGAGCGCGGTCAGGCCCTGCCGTATCTGGACCGCCAGCAGGCGGGCGACATCATCATCGGCATCGGCTCGTCGGGCCCGCACTCGAACGGCTATTCGCTGATCCGCAAGGTGGTCGAGAAGTCCGGCCTCGGCTGGGACGCCGACGCGCCGTTCGCCAAGGACCGCTCCCTGGCCCAGGCCCTGATGGAGCCGACCCGCATCTATGTGAAGCCGGTCCTGCCGATCATGAAGGCCGGTCTGGTCAAGGGCGCCGCCCACATCACCGGCGGCGGCCTGATCGAGAACCCGCCGCGCTGCATCGCCGAGGGCCTCCAGGCCAGTTTCGACTGGGACGCCTGGCCGATGCCGCACGTCTTCCAGTGGCTGGGCGAGGTCGGCGGCATCTCGGATCACGAGCTGCGCCGCACCTTCAACTGCGGCGTCGGCTTCATCCTGATCGTCAGCCCGGAGAACGCTGAACCGGTGCTGGCCGCCCTGCTGAACGCGGGCGAGGTCGCCTTCGTCTGCGGCCAGCTGGAAGCGGCCTAACCGCCCGACGCCTCAAGGCTGGAGTAGGTCACGCGCAGCACGGTCGCGCGGCCTTCGCTCTGGCGCAGGGACACGGTCACGCCCTGACGGGTCCACACCGGCCGGTTCGCCGGCTGGGTGGCCTCGGCCACGAAGCCCGCCTGTTCGAGCGGACGGCGGATCGCGCCCCTCACGGTGTCCAGCGACACGGTCCGGGCCTGCAGGGTGCAGGCGCGCAGCACCTCGCCGTCGTCCTCGCCCTCGTCATCCGCGAGACGCAGCACGAAGCGCGGCGGCTCCTCGGACGTGGCCATGTCCACCGTCACCCCGTCCTCGTTCGCGACGACGAAGCCCAGGAACTCGGCCGCGGCGCGGTCCTTGTCGCCGCCGACGAACGGCAGGCAGACGTTGACCAGCACATCCCGCGCCGTGTTGTCGCCCTGCGGCGGGGTGACGGCGAGCGCGGCGGCGAACAGGACGGCGAACATGTGACGGATTCCCCTCGAAACAGACGGCGGCACTGTTTCCGAGCCGAAACGAACGCGCAAGCGCCTCTTCCACCAGCACGGACCGTTGACCGGGCCCGGGCCCGGCGGCAAAGGTCCGCCCTCTCCCCGAGGCCCGCCCCATGACCGCTTCTTCGCCGCGCCGCACCCGTGTCGCCGTCCTGATTTCCGGGAGCGGGTCCAACATGGCCGCGCTGATCGAGGCCTCGCAGAAGCCCGATGCCCCGTTCGAGGTGGCGCTCGTGCTCTCCAACCGGCCGACGGCCGGCGGACTGGCCATCGCCGCCGCCAGGGGCGTTCCGTCGGTCGTCGTCAATCACCGCCTGTTCGGCGAGGACCGCGAGGCGCACGAGCGCGCCGTCGACGCCGCCCTGATGGAGCACGGGATCGAGGTGGTCGCCCTGGCCGGCTACATGCGCCTGCTGACGCCCTTCCTGGTCCGGCTCTGGGCCGCGCGGATGATCAACATCCACCCCAGCCTGCTGCCGAAATATCCGGGCCTGAACACCCATGCCCGCGCCATCGAGGCGGGTGATTCCGAGGCCGGCTGCACCGTGCACCTGGTCACCGAGGGCGTCGACGAGGGCCCGATCCTCGATCAGGAAACCGTCCCCCTGCTGCCCATGGATACGCCCGAAAGCCTCGCCCAACGGGTTCTCGTGGCCGAGCACAAGCTCTACCCCCGCGCCCTCGCCGACTTCTGCCGCGGGCTCCGGCTGGGCTGAGACGGACAGGAAAACGGCCCCGGTGATCGCTCACCGGGGCCGTTTCCGTTCAGCCGAACAGGATCAGTTCGGGCGGCGCGGGGTGGTGGCCGCACCGGCCACGGCGCCGATGGCCGCGCCCGCGACCGTCGCGCCGGTGTCGCCGCCGACCGCCTGACCGGCGATGGCGCCGCCGATGGCGCCCGTGGCGGCGCGTTGCTCCATCGTCGTGCCGCAGGCCGACAGCAGGGCGACGGCGGCGATGGCGGGGGTCAGCTTCAGGATCGTTTTCATTATTCCGGTTCCTTGGGGAGAAAGACCGGACAAAAACGAAAACGGCCCGCGTCCGGTTCCGGACACGGGCCGTTCATGCGTTCAGGCCGCGTCGGGTCGAGAAGGCGGAGCCTTCTGACCGCGGCCCAAAAATCAGCCGACGATCTGGTCTTCGGTGAAGAACTGGGCGATCTCGATGCTGGCGTTTTCCAGCGAGTCCGAACCGTGGACCGAGTTCTCGCCGATCGACAGGGCGAATTGCTTGCGGATGGTGCCTTCGGCGGCCTGTTCCGGGTTGGTGGCGCCCATGACTTCGCGGTAGGCGGCGACGGCGTTCGGGCCTTCCAGCACCTGAACGACGACCGGCTCGGCGGTCATCTGCTCGACCAGCTCGCCGTAGAACGGGCGCTCGGCGTGAACTTCGTAGAACTTCTTGGCCTGGTCGGTCGACAGCTTGACGCGGCGCTGGGCGACGATGCGCAGGCCGGCGCCCTCGATCACGGCGTTGATCGCGCCGGTCAGGTTGCGGCGGGTGGCGTCCGGCTTGATGATCGAGAAGGTGCGTTCGGTCATGGGATGACTTCTGGTTTGGGAGATTGAAGGTCGCGGGCTTATAGACGCGCGCTCCCCGGTTTCCAACCGCCTCACAATTTTGCCTCTATCGCTGACCGATCGACGGTCGGCGGCTCAGGGGCGCGCCCGAGTTCTGGACTATGCTGCAGATCAACCGCCTGACCCTCAACGCCTGGGGCCGTTCGTTCCTCGACGACGCCTCCGTCAGCCTGCCGCCGGGCGCCAAGGTCGGCCTCGTCGGCCGCAACGGCATCGGCAAGTCGACCCTGTTCAAGGTCATCCTGGGCGAACTGGTCGCCGGCGGCGACGAGGTCAGCCTGCCCAAGACCGCCCGCATCGGCTCGGTCGACCAGGAGCATCCGGCGACGCCGACCAGCGTGCTGGAGACCATCCTTGAGGCTGACGTCGAGCGTCACGACCTGCTGACCCGCCTCGAAACCGCCGAACCGGAGGAGATGGGCGAGATCTGGGGCCGCCTGATCGAGATCGACGCCGACGCCGCCCCGGCCAAGGCCTCTGAAATCCTCGTCGGCCTGGGCTTCTCGCAGGAAGACATTCACCGCCCCATGGCCCATTTCTCGGGCGGCTGGCGGATGCGCGTCGCGCTGGCGGCGGCCCTGTTCGCCGAGCCGGACATGCTGCTGCTCGACGAACCGACCAACTACCTCGATCTGGAAGGCGCCCTGTGGCTTGAGGCCCGCCTCAAGAAATACCCGGCGACGGCCCTCATCATCTCCCACGACCGCGAGATGCTGAACGAGGTCTGCACCCACATCCTGCACCTCTCGAACCGCAAGCTGGACCTCTACACCGGCAACTACGACACCTTCGAAAAGACGCGGGCCGAGAAGCTGCGCCTGATGGCCGCGACCCAGTCCAAGCAGGAGGCCGAGCGCGCGCACCTGCAGAAGTTCATCGATCGCTTCAAGGCCAAGGCGTCCAAGGCCACCCAGGCCCAGTCGCGGGTCAAGAAGCTGGAGAAGATGGAGCGGATCGAGCTGCCGCCCGAGGAGCGCGTCGCCCCCTTCGTCCTACCCTCGCCCGAACGCCCCCTCCCCCCGCCCCTGATCCGGCTGGAGAAGGCCAACGTCGGCTATGAGCCGGGCAAGCCGATCCTGCGCAATCTCAACCTGCGCATGGACCTGGACGACCGCATCGGCCTGCTGGGCGTCAACGGCGCGGGCAAGTCGACCTTCGCCAAGCTCATCGCCAAGGCCCTGACGGTCGAGACCGGCGAGTTCCACCGCGACGGCAAGATGCGCGTGGGCTGGTTCCACCAGCACCAGATCGAAGCCATGGATCCGACCGACACCCCGCTGGAGATCATCCGCCGGGCCATGCCGGAAGCCTCGGAAAGCAGCCGCCGCTCGAAGCTGGCCCAGTTCGGCCTGCCCTTCCAGAAGCAGGAGACCACGGTCGCCAGCCTGTCGGGCGGCGAGCGCGCCCGCCTGCTGCTGAACCTGGTGGCGATGGAGTCGCCGCACATCCTGATCCTCGACGAACCGACCAACCACCTCGACATCGACAGCCGTCGGGCCCTGCTCGACGCCCTGAACGAGTACACGGGCGCCGTCATTCTCATCACCCACGACCGCTCGCTGATGGAGCTGGTCGCCGACCGCCTGTGGCTCGCCGCCGACGGCACGGTCACTCCGTTCGACGGCGACATGGACGACTACGCCAAGTTCGTTCTGGACCGCGCCAAACAGGCCGGAATGAAACCGTCGCAGGTGAAGCATGAGCCGGCCGCCGAAGCCGCGAACCCTGCCCCTCAAGCAGCGAGCGGCCGCGCCGCGAGCGATAGGGGCGCAAAAAAGAGCGGACCGTCGCCGTCCACGCTCAGGCATGCGGTGAAGAAGGCGGAAGAGCGCATGACCCAGCTCTCCGCTGATCTCTCGCGCCTCGACGACGACCTCGCCAACGCCGCCGCCAACGATCCGAAGAAGCTGGAAGGCCTCAGCCGCTCGCGCGCGAAGACCCAGGCCGACCTCGACGCCGCCGAGGCCGCGTGGATGGAGGCCGAGGAAGCCCTCGCCGAGGCCACCGCATGACACCGATCAGGTTCAGCCGCGAGGAAATCGCCGCCATCGCCGCGAAACTGCGCCCCTATTTCCGGGACGAGTTCGACATCGAGCTGCGCGACCTCCCGGCCGAACTTCTGGTCGACTTCCTCGCCCGCGAAATCGGCCCCTTCTTCTACAACCGCGCCCTCTACGACGCCCAGGCCGTGGTCAGGCAGAAAGCCGACGATATCAGCGAAGCCATCGCGGGGCTGGAGCGGAGCTGACGTCTCCTCCCCGTTCGCACCGCGAATGGGGAGGTGTCGCGCTTCGGATACGAAGCGTGACGGAGGGGGCGGCTCAGGCTTCTGAAAGCTGGCCGCCAATCCCTTTCCATCCGCGCCGCCCCCTCCGTCTCCTCGCACGCTCGGAGCCACCTCCCCGTCGCGCCGCGATAGGGAGGAGACCCGCCAATCCTACGACTGCCCCTGCTGCATGTAGGTTTCCTCGTATGGCTGGACCACGACCCAGCCCTCGCCCTCGAACTTCATCTGGATGCTCTCGCCCGAGCCCCGGCCGACGAGGGTCTTGAGCGAGATGTCCGTCGCGATCTCCGGCGACAGCCCGCCCGACCAGGCCACGGTGGCGTTCGGGTCTGTGAAGATCGGCCCGGTCTCGCGGCTGACCTTGAGGATCAGCGGATCATAGTGGCTGGTGATGGCCACGATGCCGCTGCCGCTCAGCTTCACATTGAACAGGCCGCCGGACATCATCCCGGCCACCCGCTTCATCATGGTGATCTGGTTGCTGACCCCGGTCTCCAGCGCCAGCACATCGTTGCCGTTGGCGAAGATGGTCTCGTTGTCGAGGCGCAGCAGGGTGATCTTCTTGCCGGTGTCGGCCAGGTAGACGCGACCCTGCCCCTCCACCTTCATCAGCACCATGCCCTCGCCGCTGACGGCCTTCTTCAGCAGGTTGCCGATGCCCTGCTCCATCAGGCCCTGACGGGTGAATTTCACCGAGCCGGTGCGCGCGACCATCGCGCCCGCCTTGGCCCAGATCGAGCCGTTCAGCTTCACCTCCAGCAGGTACTGGTTCTCCAGCTCGAAGGCGTCGCTGGTGACGTCCTTCTCCTTGTAGGCGGCGATGAACTCGGCGACGGTCTTGACGGGCATGGGAACCTCGAAAGCGCATTGAATGGACGCGCAGGTTGAGCGGACCCGGCCCCTTCGCGCAAGCGCGTGATTGCAAACGCCTCGCAATCTTCACCCTGACCTTCGTGGCCGAGGCGGGGTAACCCACCGGCTCACCTCCCCATCGCCCCTTCAAGGCGATGGGGAGGACAGATCGGCGCCTTCGCCGATCAGGAGGGGGCGGCGCAGACGGTCGGTGATTAGCCGCCGACACCGGTGTCCGCGCCACCTCCGGCCCCTCCCGCGCCGCCCTCACCTGACCGCCGCTCACGCGCCGGTCTGTCCTCTCCATTCGCTTGGGGCCGAATGGAGAGGTGAGCGCCCCGCCCCTTCTTGCGCCCCCCGGATCAGGCCATACTTCCGAATCCATGCCGATCCGCCGCCTCCCCCCAGAAACCGTCAACCGCATCGCCGCCGGCGAGGTGGTCGAACGCCCGGCCAGCGCCATCAAGGAGCTGGTCGAGAACGCGCTGGACGCGGGCAGCACCCGCATCGAGATCCAGGCGGATGGCGGCGGCCTGTCGCGCATCCTCATCGCCGACGACGGCCACGGCATGGCTCCGGACCAGCTGGCCCTGTGCGTCGAGCGGCACGCCACCTCCAAGCTGGAGCCCGACGACGCCGGCGACGTCGACCTGCTGCGCATCCACACCCTGGGCTTCCGCGGCGAGGCCCTGCCCTCCATCGGCTCGGTCGCCCGCCTGACCATCACCAGCCGCCCCCGTGAAGGCGGCGACGCGCACCAGATCACCGTCGAGGGCGGCGACCAGCGTCCGGTCGCCCCCGCCGGCTTCCCCGGCCCGCACGGCGCCCGCGTCGAGGTCCGCGACCTCTTCTACGCCACCCCGGCTCGCCTCAAGTTCATGAAGTCCGAGCGGGCCGAGGCCATGGCCATCTCGGAGGAGATCAAGCGGCAGGCCATGGCCCATGAGGGCGTCGCCTTCACCCTCGACCTCGACGGCAAGACCGTCCTGCGCCTGCCCGCCGAACACCCCGGCGACCACGGCCGCCTGAAGCGTCTCGCCGCCCTGCTGGGTCGTGATTTCGAGGCGAATGCGCTGCTCATAGATCAGGAGCGCGACGGCGTCCGCCTGACCGGCTATGCGGGCCTGCCCACCTACAGCCGGGGCAACGCCGCCCACCAGTTCCTCTTCGTCAACGGCCGACCGGTGAAGGACCGCCTGCTGCAGGGCGCCCTGCGCGGCGCCTACGCCGACTTCCTCGCCCGTGACCGCCACCCGGCCGCCGTCCTCTTCCTCGACATCGATCCGCTCTACGTCGACGTGAACGTCCATCCCGCAAAAGCAGAAGTCCGCTTCCGCGACCCCGCCCTGGTGCGCGGCCTGATCGTCGGCGCCCTGCGCCACGCCCTCGCCGCCGCCGGTCACCGCGCCAGCACGACGGTGGCGGCGGATGCGCTGAGCGGGTTCCGGGCGCACGAAGGCGTCGCCGCCCCGGGTGTGGGGAATGGGGTGTGGGGTGTCGGCTCAAGCGCTGGCGGCAGCGCCGCCGGCTACAGCGGCTGGCAAGCCTGGGCCGCCCCGGCCAGCCAGACCGCCCAGATCCTCCCCGGCCTCCATGACCGCAGCGCCCGCGTCGAGACCTTCGACACCCCCCACACCCCATACCCCACACCCGGTTCCCTCGACCCTCGCCCCTCGACCCTCGCCCCTTCCGAACTCGACCTCCCCCTCGGCGCCGCCCGCGCCCAGTTGCACGGCACCTACATCGTCGCCCAGACCCGCGACGGCCTGGTCGTCGTCGACCAGCATGCGGCCCACGAACGCCTCGTCTATGAGCGGATGAAGACCCAGATGGCCGAGGGTTCCGTCACCCGTCAGGCCCTGCTGACGCCCGAGGTGGTCGAGCTCGACCCCGCCGAGGCCGATCGTGTGGCCGCGCGCGCCGACGAACTGGCCGAGTTGGGTCTGATCGTCGAGCCCTTCGGCGGCGGCGCCGTCCTGGTGCGCGAGACCCCGGCCCTGCTGGGCGACACCGACGTCCAGGGCCTGATCCGCGACATCGCCGACGACCTCGCCGAACACGGCGCCGCCCTGTCGCTCAAGGAACGCATGGCCGAGGTCTGCGGCACCATGGCCTGCCATGGGTCGGTGCGGGCTGGGCGGGTGTTGAGCGCGCCGGAGATGAACGCCTTGCTGAGGCAGATGGAGGCCACCCCGCACTCAGGCCAGTGCAACCACGGACGGCCTACGTATGTGGAGTTGAAGCTGGGGGACCTGGAGAAGCTGTTCGGGCGGCGGTGAGGAGGCCATCTCAAGAGCGACGATCACTGCTATTCAACGGGTATCGAACACTGCGGAGCTTCGACCATGGCGTATGACGCCAAAGTGCTGGAGGTGATGATCGCATCGCCGAGTGATGTAACCGCCGGCCTCATCAAAGCTGCCAACAACAAGCGGCAGGTGTTTCGGGTTACCGCTGAAGGTTACGAGACCGCCGATAAGATCGCTCCTTCCGATTTGGAGATAGGCGCAAATCAGTAAGCGCGGGCCTCACACCCCCCGATCCGCCAGCATCGCCAGCTCCTCATAGATCGCATCGCCCGACCGGCTTTCCGCATTTCGCCAGCTGGTGGCGGTGGCGGGGTTCACCAGCGTCCCGTCGGCGGTCAGGACCAGCACATTGGGCAGGCCGGGCAGCTCCGGCAGGCCGAAGCGGCGGGCGATGGCGAGGTTGTGGCCGTCGCCGGTGCGGGGCATGCCGATGTTGACGAAGACCAGCTCGTATTTGCGGTCGATCAGGGCGGCGAAGCGCTCGGTCTCCAGCCAGCCGGCCAGGGTGCGGCTGTCGCTGCACCAGTTGGCGCCCATGACCAGCAGGACCCGCTTGCCGGACGCCCGGGCGCGCTCCAGCGCCGCGTCCACGTCGCCCATCGCGTTGTCGCTGACCAGATAGGAGCGCGCCTGCGGCCTGGGCGCTTCCGGCGGCGTCGGCGCGACCGCCGCCACAGGCGTCACGGGAGCCGCGGGTCCGGAGGTCGTGGCGCAACCGGCCAGGGCGCTCGCGACCGCGAGCGACAACACGATGGTTCTCATTTTCGATGTTCCCCATGGGCGACATCGCCCGCGTCCGGCGCGCTTCTCCGATACTTTCGTGACGCGCTCAACACCGTTCGCCCCGCCCCCCGTCATCCCCGCGACGGACTCCGCCCTCCCCCGCGTTCCACCCCTGTCCGGGGGGATCCGCTTCACGATTGCGCGCGCGCCGCCGTTCGTTAAGGTCCCCCCGCCTCACAACAGGGACCGTACCCATGCGTCTTCGCTCGATCTCCCTCGCCGCCCTTCTGGCGGTGATGACCCCCGTCGCTCCGGCCATCGCCCAGAACGCTCCTCGGGCGGCGGCCGCGCCGTCGGCCGCCACCGCCCCGCAGGCCGCGCCGCTGCGCGCCGCGCCGGTGTCGGAACTGGTCTCGGAGGTCTCCATCCCGTGGTCGCGCTTCCAGCTGGACAACGGCCTGACGGTCATCGTCCACACCGACCGCAAGGCGCCCGTGGTGGCCGTGTCGGTCTGGTACAACGTCGGCTCCAAGGATGAGCCCGCCGGTTCGACCGGCTTCGCCCACCTGTTCGAGCACCTGATGTTCGGCGGCTCGGAGAACGCCCCGGGCAGCTACCTGGGCCGCATGCGCAACCTCGGACCGTCGAACCTGAACGGCACCACCTGGTTCGACCGCACCAACTATTTCGAGACCGTCCCGACCCCGGCGCTCGAGACCGCCCTGTTCCTCGAGAGCGACCGCATGGGCTATCTGCTCGGCGAAGTCGGCCAGGACGTGCTCGACCTGCAGCGCGGCGTCGTCCAGAACGAGAAGCGCCAGGGCGACAACGAGCCCTACGGCCTGTTCGAATACGCCCAGCTGGAAGCCCTCTTCCCGGAAGGCCACCCCTACCGCCACTCGACCATCGGCTCGATGGCCGATCTGGACGCCGCCAGCCTCGAGACCGTGCGCAACTGGTTCCGTGACAACTACGGCCCGAACAACGCCGTGGTCGTCCTGTCGGGCGACATCGACGAGGCGACCGCCCGCACCCTGATGAACCGCTATTTCGGCGCCATCCCGCGCGGTCCGGTGAACACCCCGGCCCAGGCCGACGTCCCGACCCTGGCCGAGCCGATCGTGGCCACCATGCATGACCGCGTGGCCAACACCCGCCTGACCCGCAGCTGGGCCGTGCCCGGCCTGCTCAGCGACGACGCCGTGCCGCTGTCGGTGGCCGCGCAGGTGCTGGGCGGCCTCGCCTCCTCGCGCCTCGACAACCAGCTGGTCCGCGGCGAGCAGGTGGCCGTGTCGGTCTCCTCGTCCCTGTCGGACTTCCACCGCGTCGGCATCTTCGACATCTCGGTCGATGTGAAGCCGGGTCAGGACGCCGCCGAGGTGGGCCGTCAGCTGGACGCCATCGTCGCCGACTTCATCGCCCGCGGCCCGACCCAGGAAGAGGTCGACCGCGTCGCCACCCAGTATGTCGCGCGCCGCATCCAGAGCCTCGAACAGGTCAACGGCAAGGCCAACGTCCTGGCCGAAGGCCAGCTCTACGCCGGCGACCCCGACCACTACCGCCAGGAACTGGCCCAGTACGCCTCGGTCACCCCGGCCCAGGTCACCGCCGCCATGCAGCGCTGGCTGACCCGTCCGGTCTACAACCTGACCATCGCCCCCGGCGAGCGTGAGGCCTATGTCGAGGCCTCGGCCGCCCCGTCGGGCGCCGCCCCGGTCCCGGCCGCCGAGATCCAGCGTGTCGCCCGTCCGCCGATGCCGGAAGTCGGCCAGGTGCCGGACCTGACCTTCCCGGCCGTCGAGCGCACCCGCCTGTCGAACGGCATCAACGTCGTCTACGCCCAGGTCGACACCGTGCCGGTGACCCGCGTCGCCGTCGAGTTCGACGCCGGCTACGCCGCCGACCGCGCCAACCAGCTCGGCGCCCAGGCCATGATGCTGGACCTGCTGGACGAGGGCACCACCACCCGCGACGCCAACCAGCTGGCCGAGGAAGAGGAACGCCTCGGCGCCTCGGTCAACGTCGGCGCCTCGATGGACCGCACCTCGGCCGAGCTGTCGACCGTCACCGCCAACCTGACCCCCGGCCTGACCCTGCTGGCCGACGTCGTCCGCAACCCGGCCTTCGATGACGCCCAGATCGAGCGCATCCGCGCCCAGCGTCTGGCCGGTCTGGCCAGCGAGCGGACCAACCCGGGCGCCATCGCCGCCCGCGCCCTGCCGCCGCTGATCTACGGTGAAGGCAGCCCCTACGGCCGGTCGTTCACCGGCACCGGCGACGCGGCCACCATCACCGGCCTGACGCGCGCCGATCTGGTCGCCACCCACGACGCCTGGGTTCGTCCGGACAACGCCACCATCTTCGTGGTGTCGGACCTGCCCCTGTCGCAGGTCACGCCGCAGCTGGAAGCCGCCTTCGGCGACTGGCGCGCCCCGTCCGTGGCCAGGGGGACCAAGGACTTCTCGGCCGCCATCCCGGCCACGACCAGCCGCATCGTCCTGATCGACCGTCCGCAGTCGCCGCAGTCGCTGATCTACGGCGGCGCGGTCCTGCCGGTCTCGGGCACGGACGACCTGCTGGCCCTGAACGCCGCCAACGTGACCCTCGGCTCGGACTTCCTGTCGCGGATCAACTCGGACCTGCGCGAGACCAAGGGCTGGTCCTACGGCGTGCGCGGCAGCGTCAACAGCCTGCAGCACCGCGTGCCCTACATCGTCAATGCGCCGGTGCAGGCCAACCGCACGGGCGACTCCCTCGTCGCCCTGATCGCCCAGTATGACCGCTTCCTGCAGACCGACGGCGTCCAGCCGAACGAGCTGGAGCGGACCATCAACGGCAACACCCGGTCGCTGGCCGGCGGCTTCGAGACCTCGGGCCAGATCCTCGGCGCCCTGCGTTCGAACGCCCTGTACGGCCGTCCGGACAACTACCAGACCACCCTGGCCAGCCGCACCCGCGCCCTGACCGCGGCGGAAATGGACGCCGCCGCCCGTCAGGTCATCCACCCGGACCAGTTCGTCTGGGTCATCGTCGGCGACGCCTCGGTCGTCCGCCCGCAACTGGAAGCCCTCGGCCTCCCGGTGGAAGTGCGTTCGGCGCAGTAAGACCCGGCCCCGGCCGCTAAAGTCGAGCCCCCGCCGGACCTTCCGGCGGGGGCTTTTCATTCCGGCGTCAGGTCAGGCTGTTCAGGTGCTCCGCCCCCGCCGGGGGCCGCCCCTCCGCCTTCCGCTCACTGTAGCGATCGACCAGGTAATCCGCGTTGCCTCGCGTCAGCAGGGTGAATTTGAACAGTTCCTCCATCACATCCACCAGGCGGTCGTAATAGGCCGACGGCTTCATCCGGCCGTCGTCGTCGAACTCCTGATAGGCCTTGGCCACGCTGGACTGGTTCGGGATGGTGATCATCCGCATCCAGCGCCCGAGGATGCGCAGTCCGTTCACCGCGTTGAAGCTCTGCGATCCCGCGTTGACCTGCATCACCGCCAGCGTACGGCCCTGCGTGGGGCGGATGCCCCCGCTCTCCAGCGGCAGCCAGTCGATCTGGCTCTTGAACACGCCGGTGACCGCGCCGTGCCGTTCCGGGCTGCACCACACATGCCCCTCCGACCACAGGGACAGGTCGCGCAGCTCGGCCACTTTCGGATGGTCCGGCGACGCGTCGTCCGGCTGCGGCAGGCCGCGCGGATCAAAGATGCGCGTCTCGGCGCCCATCGCCCGCAGCAGCCGGTCGGCCTCCTCGACCAGCAGGCGACTGTACGACCGCTTGCGCAACGAGCCGTACAGCAGCAGGAAACGCGGCGGATGAGCGGGCGTCGAGGCGGGCGCGAACCGCTCCGGCGCGGGATGATCCTGAAACCCGGCGTCCAGCGCGGGGAAGTCCGTCATGGCTTGTTCAATCCTATATTCGTTGTATTCTTGAAATATGGAAATGAACGACGCCGTCAACGCCCTTTCCGCCCTCGCCCACGCCGGACGGCTCGCTGTCTTTCGCGAACTGGTGACCGCCGGTCCGCAGGGTCTCGCCGCGGGCGAGGTCTCACGCCGCCTCGGCATCGCTCCCAACACCCTGTCCGCCGGCTTCACCATCCTTGCGCACGCCGGCCTGGTGACCAGCCGTCGCGACGGACGGTCGATCATCTACGCCGCCGCCTTCGGCCAGATGGCGGGGCTGCTCGGCTTCCTGATGGAGGATTGCTGTCAGGGTCGTCCGGAGGTCTGCGCCCCCGTCGCCGAGATCGCCGGTCGCGCCGCATGCTGCGCCTGACCGGCCGCGCGGTCGCCGCCGAGGCCCTCGGCTCGGCCCTGCTCGTCGCCACCGTCGTCGGTTCGGGGATCATGGGCGAGCGGCTGGCGGGCGGAAACCTCGCCGTGGCCCTTCTCCTCAACGCGGTCGCGACCGGAGCCATCCTTGTCGTCCTGATCACCGTCCTGGCCCCGATCAGCGGCGCGCATTTCAATCCGGTCGTCTCGCTGGCCTTCGCCCTGCGTCGACGCCTCTCGCCGTCGGCCCTCGCCGCCTACATCCCCGCCCAGATCGCCGGCGCCTGCCTCGGCGCCCTGCTCGCCAACCTCATGTTCGACCTGTCCGCGATCCGGATATCCACGCATCTGCGCGATGGCCCGTCCCAACTCCTGTCCGAGGTCGTGGCCACCGCCGGTCTGCTGCTGACGGTGTTCGGCGCCGTCCACGCGCGGCCCGCCGCGACGCCCGCCCTTGTCGGGCTCTACATCACCGCCGCCTACGCCTTCACGGCCTCGACATCCTTCGCCAACCCGGCGGTGACCCTGGCCCGCACCCTCACGGACACCTTCTCCGGCATCGCCCCGGCGTCGGCCCCGGCCTTCATCGGCGCCCAGCTGGCCGGACTGGCCGTCGCCCTGCCCCTTCTTCACTGGCTTCTGGCCGAGGAACGCCCCCAGCATGCCTGACCGCTTCCCCGTGGTGATCCATCACAACCCCGACTGCGGCACCTCCCGCAACGCCCTGGCGATGATCGAGGCGGCCGGCCATGCGCCGACGGTCGTGGAGTACCTCCGGACCGGCTGGACCCGCGCCCACCTCCAGTCGCTGCTGGCCGTCATGGGCGCCGGACCGCGCGACATCCTTCGCGACAAGGGAACGCCCGCCGCGGAACTGGGCCTGCTGGAGGACGGGGTCGGCGACGACGCCCTGCTCGACGCCATGATCGCGCACCCGGTCCTCGTGAACCGGCCGATCGTCGCCACCCCGAAGGGCGTCGCCCTGTGCCGCCCGTCAGAGGTCGTGCTGACGCTTCTGGACGCGGCGCCCGCGGAGTTCATGAAGGAAGACGGCGAGGTCGTTCGGGCGACCCGCTGATCCCGGCGCTTGCGTGATCGACGGCGTTGCGCCAACCAGACCCATGCCCTCCATCCTCTTCGTCTGCCTCGGCAACATCTGTCGCTCGCCGCTGGCGGAAGGCGCGCTCCGCGCCGAGGCGCAGCGTCTGCGCCTCGACCTGGTCGTCGACTCCGCCGGGACCGGGAACTGGCATGCGGGCGAGGCGCCGGATGAGCGGGCGCAGCGGACGGCGGCGCGGCACGGGGTCGACATCTCGGGCCTGCGGGCGCGTCAGGTGACCCGCGCCGACTTCCGCCGCTTCACCCACATCGTCGCCCTCGACCACGAGAACCTGGCCAATCTGCGCAAGCTGGCGCCGTCGGACGCGACCGCGGCGCTCAGCCTGCTGCTCGACCACGTTCCGGGCCGCGAGGGTCAGGCGGTGACCGATCCCTGGTTCGGCGACGAGGCCGGGTTCGAGATCACCTGGGCCGAGGTCACGGCCGCGGCCCGCACGCTCGCCCCCCTCTTGGCGGAGGCCGTCAGGCGCGACCGGTGATCCTGCGCCAGATGCGCTTGCGGGCCTCGAACACCGACACCCCCAGCGCCGCCGCGCAGGTCCAGAACAGGGCCTCGGTCGCCACCGCCGCCACCACGGCCAGGATCAGCCGCGTCCCCTTCGGCACGTCCAGATACAGGCCCACGCCCAGCGAGACCCAGCCGCACACGGCGCAGACGCCTATCAGCCCGGCCAGCATCCACAGGAACCGGCGGCCCTTGGCCACCTTCGACGGGGCCTGCGGTTCGGCGGGGGTCAGGTTGTCGGCGGTCATGGCGATGCGCTCCTTTGAAAAACTCGCTCTGATCGTGAAAGTCCCGCCCGGTTCGGGAGTCTTTCACACCGACGACGCATTTCGGCGGCGGGACGGATGAAGGCGGGGCGCTTGGGCCGGGAGACGCAGAGGGATCAGGGGTTCGAGGCGCTGGTCGCCGAGCACGGCCCGATGCTGCGCCGCATCGCCGGCAGCTACGAGGCGAACCCCGAGGTCCGCCGCGAGCTCGAGCAGGACATCCTGCTGGCCGTCTGGCGGGCCCTGCCCCGCTTCCGCGGCGAGGCGCCGGTGCGCGCCTTCCTCGCCCGGGTCGCCCACAATCGCGCCGTCACCCACGTCTCGCGCGAGGCCGCCGCCCCGCGCCGCTCGCCGCTGGACGAGGCCCTGCCCTCGACCGAGCCGACCCCGCACGACCGGCTCGAGGCCGACGACCTGCGCGAGCGGCTGGCCGCCGCCGTCCGCGCCCTGCCCCTGTCGCTGCGCCAGCCCGCCAGCCTGACGCTGGAAGGCTTCAGCCCGGCCGAGATCGGCCAGATGCTGGGCCTGAACGCCAACACCGTCTCCATCCGCCTGACCCGCGCCCGCGCCGAACTGCGCGCCCTGATGAACCCGGAGGCCTCGCGATGAGCGATCAGAAGCCCGAAGCCGACTGGACCGATCTGGCCGAGGTCTGGACCGCGCCCGCCGACTCCGCAGGCGGCGATCCGGGCCCGGAGCGCGACCTGAGCCGCGCCCTGCGCCGTCGCGCGCGGCTGGGCGCCCTGAATTTCCACATCGAGGCCTGGGGCGCCGTGCTCGCCGCCGCGGCGGGCGGCTGGTTCGCCTTCCGCCATGACTCGCCGCTGATCGGGGCGGCCGCCGTCGCCTTCTCCCTGTTCGCCCTGATCGCCACCCTGTGGGCCCGGCGGGGGCTGGGCGCGCCTGACGCCGACACGCCGCGGGAAGCCCTTTCGGCCGCCCTGCGGCAGGCCCGCGCCGGCCTGAAATGGGCCCGGGCCGGTCAGGCGATCAGTCTGGCGGGCGTCGCCTTCCTCGCCGTCATGGCCGCCCTGCGTCCGGCGCCCGAGGTCGCCCCGGTCTATCTGGGCGGCGGCGCGCTCATGGCCTGCGCCATCCTGTTCTACGAGCGCCACGCCCGTCGCAGCCGCGCCCGCATCGCCCGCCACGAGGCCGCGCTGGCCGAGCTGGACTGAGCCATCCGCTCACACCCCGAACCGCTCCACCACCCCGACCGCCTGCCCGCCGGACACCACGGCGCCGCCCGCGATCGCATAGACCGCGCCGCCGACCGAGGCCGCCGCCAGCCCGTGCCGGGGCGTCCTCATGTCCGGCCCCGCCGCCCAGGCGTCCCGGGCCGGATCATAGATCCAGGTCTCAGCGAACACCCCGCCGCCGGGGCGGGCGAACCATTCCCCGCCGAACGCCACCAGCCTGCCGCCCGCTTCCGCCATGGCCAGCCCGCCGCCGACCTGGTTGTTCTGCGCATACGAGCGCGGGATCGGCGCCAGGGTGTCCCAGCGGTCCGTTGCCGGGTCATAGCGGTCCAGCCGCCCCGTGCCCCCGCCGCTGACCGTGCGGCCGCCGGCCACCCAGATCGCCCCGTCCAGCACCGCCGTCGCCGCGCTGTTGCGCGCCATGGGACACGGCCGCGCCGTCTCCCAGCGGCCGTCGCTCCACACCAGATGCCGGTCCGTGTCGGCCTGATCGTTCCAGCCCGCGTTGGCCGCGCCCGCCGGGGTGCGTCCGGTGATCAGGTGCAGCCGGTCCCCGAGGCCCACCCCGACCGCCTCCGCCTGCGGCGACGGCAGGGCCGCGCCCGAGACCCAGCCGCCGTCCCGCAGCGTCCACGCCGTCATGGTGTTCACCCAGTCGCCCGCCGAGGTCTGGGAATAGCCGCCGACCACATGCAGCTGTCCGCCCGCCGTCATCACCATCGGATGGTGCCGTTTCTCCGGCAGGCGCGGCAGTTCGCCCCAGACATCCCGCGCCGGATCATAGGCGCCGACCCGGTCCTCGACGTGCAGGGGCGCCCCGCGCCGCATCATCAGGCCGCCCGCGGTGACGATCTTCCCGTCCCACACCGCCGCATAGATCTCCTGCACCGCCCACGGCAGCGAGGCCCGGGACGTCCACCCGGCCTCGCGCGCCAGAACACGGGAGCCCGCGCCGATCACGGCGGCGGAAGCGGCGGAGGCGGCCATGAAGGCGCGGCGATCAATCCGGGTCATACCCGCACCCTGACACGGGTCCTGACACCCGCGCCACCTCCCCTCCGCTCATCCCCTCGACCCTCGAACCCCGGCCTACGACCAAATTTGACGTATCGACGTTCCATGATGCCGGAATGACCGACACCTATCGCATCCGGTCGCCCGAGGTCTGGGTTCAGGCCCGGGACGACTATCTGGCGGGGCTCGACGCCGAGGCCGTCTGCCGCCGTCATGACCTTGGCCTCTCGGCCTTCCGCCGCCGCGCCCGCAAATACGGCTGGCGGCGCAGGGATCAGGACGACCCGGCGCCCACGGGCCCGGACTACGCGATCTACGGCGACATCGTCGGCGATGAGCAGGTCGAGACGGCGCGCCTGCGTTTCCTGCACGCGCTGGAACACGGCAAGTCGACCGAGGCCCTGCGCTGGCGACGGCTCTGGTACGAACTCAGGGCCGAACGCGACACGCTCGACGCCGACCTCTTTCCGGGCATGAGCCGCAAGGAGATCATCGCCCTGCTCGCGGCCGGAACGCCGGAGGACGAACATCCGGATGAAGCGTCGGCCCTGGTCGCACCCGAGGGCGAGCCCGGCTCGTCACCCCCCGCCTCACGAGAAAAAGTGCACGATGTGCACTCCATTTTTTCCGGAGTGCACTTTTCCGACGACGCCCGCCCGTCGAAGCGGGCCGCCCGCCGGCAACGGGGGCGTGGGAACCGGCGGCAGGCCGATCTGACGTCGGAGTTCAGCCCTCGCTCGGCAGGGCCCTGAGGAACAGCACCCGCGCCGCGCCGTAGTCGCGGGCGTCCAGCCGCTCATAGCCGGGGGTCTCGATCTCCGGCTCGTCCGAGCCGCGCTCGAACACCACGGTGGCGCCGGGCTTCAGCCAGTTCCCTTCCAGCAGACGGGCCAAGGTCTGTTCGCCCAGCCCCTTGCGGTAGGGCGGGTCGAGGAAGGCGATGTCGAAGGCCTCGCCCGCCGAGCCGGGACGGACGCCCAGGTCGGTGGCGCTGCGCCGGTGCACCCGGGTGCGCCCCATCAGGCCCCAGGCGTCGGCGTTCTCGCGGATCGCCCCGCGCGCATCGTCATCGATCTCGACGAACAGGCAGAAGGCCGCGCCCCGGCTGATGGACTCATAACCGAGCGCGCCCGAGCCCGCGTACAGGTCAATGACCCGCGCGCCGTCCAGCGGTTCGGCCCAGGCGGCGTGCTCCAGCACGTTGAAGATGGCCTGACGGGCCCGGTCCGAGGTCGGACGCGTGTTCTGGCCGTCCGGGGTCGAGATGGCCCGGCCCTTCAGGCTTCCGGCGACGATCCGCATGGATCAGTCGTCCCGGCGCGGACCACGCGGGCCGCCACGACCGCCGCCCGAAGGCCGCGATCCACCCGGCTTGCCGCCGAAGCCGCCCGAGGGACGACCGGCGCCGCCGCTGCGCGGCCCCGTCCGAGGCTTGTCGCCGAAGGCCGGCTTGCCCGGTCCGCGCGAACCGCCGCCCCGCGAAGGGGGGCGCTCGCCGCGCGGCTTGTCGATGAACTGGTCCTCGCGCGGCTTGAAGGCGCGCTTCGGACGCTCGGAGCCTTCCCCTTCGGTCTTCGGCCGGGGCGCGGTCCGCTCCCTCGGCTTGAAGGTCTTGGTATGCTCGAACTTCGGCTTGGCCTTGGCCCAGCCTTCCTTCTTCGGAGCCCGGCGGCCGGTGTCGGCGCCCTCCTCCGCGGCCGCTTCCGCGGCGCGGACCCGGCTCGGCTTTCGCGACGGGTCCGACATGGCCGAGCCCGAACTGCCCTTGACGATCGGGGCCGAGGTGCGGCGGCCCGGGATCGGCGCGGGGGTCGAGACGGTGTTGCCGGTCGGCAGGTTCTCGGGGCGGATATGGGCGCTCAGCAGCTCGCGGATCACCCGCGGGCCGACCTCTTCCACCGAACCCACCGGCAGGGTGCCCAGCTGGAACGGGCCGTAGGCCAGACGGATCAGGCGGTTCACGGTCAGGCCGACGCTCTCGAGGACCTTGCGGACCTCGCGGTTCTTGCCCTCGGTGATCGAGACGCTGATCCACAGGTTGGCGGGGCCGCGCTCGTTCGGGTCGGCCTTCTCCTTGGCCTTGTCCAGCGTCGCCTCGATCGGGCCGTAGCGGACGCCGTCGACGGTCACGCCGTCCTTCAGCTTGTCCAGCTCCGCCTGGGTGATGCGGCCGCGGGCGCGGGCCCGGTACTGGCGCACCAGCTCGGTCGACGGCAGCTCCAGCGCCCGGCTCAGTTCGCCGTCGTTGGTCAGGATCAGCAGGCC
The DNA here is from genome assembly GCF_036400995.1 of Brevundimonas sp. Lineage (GTDB taxonomy): Bacteria > Pseudomonadota > Alphaproteobacteria > Caulobacterales > Caulobacteraceae > Brevundimonas. The sequence goes on along the minus strand of NZ_DASWWG010000119.1, from coordinate 12,007 downwards.
CTCGGTGTTCAGGTCGAGGCGGCCGACCGAGATCACCCGCGGCAGGCCGCTCGGCAGGGCGTCGAACACCGTCGGGCGGCCCTGCGGGTCGCCGTGCGAGGTCACCAGCCCGGCGGGCTTGTGATAGCGCCAGACGCGCGTGGCCTGGGCCGCGCCGATCGGCTTGCCGTCCACGGTGATGACGTCGTCGCGGGTCACCAGCGTCGCCGGCGTGTCCAGGATCTTGCCGTTGACCGCCACCTTGCCCAGGCCGATCAGACGCTCGACCTCACGACGCGAGGCGATGCCCGCCCGGGCCATGGCCTTGGCGATACGCTCGGTGCGCTTGGGGGCTTCGTCCGCTGCGGCGGGCTTGGCGCCCGGCTTCCCGCCGGGTTTGCCGCCGAACTTTCCGGCGGGCTTGTCGCCGCGCGGACCGTCGGCGCGGGGGCCCTTGGCGAAGGGTTTGCGGGGGCCGTCGCGGTCGCCGTCTTGACGCGGGCGCGGCTTCTTGTCGTTGTCTCGGGGATGGAAGGCCATGATGAGCGGTTCATGCGCATGGCCTTGGCCTGCGCGCAAGCGGCGGCGGACAACGGAGAGACTCCGGTCGGCTGTGTGATCGTCGACGAATCCACCGGCCAGGTGGTCGCCGAAGGTCGCAACGGCCCCATCGGCGCCCATGACCCGACCGCCCACGCCGAGATCGTGGCCATGCGCGCGGCCGCCCAAAAGCTGGGCAACTACAGGCTCACCGGACTCACTCTTTATGTAACGCTTGAACCCTGTGCCATGTGCGCGGGGGCCATCAGCCACGCCCGGATCGGCCGGGTGGTCTGGGGCGCGGACGATCCCAAGGGCGGCGCCGTCGCCCACGGCCCCCGCTTCTTCGACCAGCCGACCTGCCACTGGCGTCCGGCCGCCGAGGGCGGTCTTCTGGCCGCCGAGGGCGGCGACCTGCTGCGATCCTTCTTCCGCGCACGGCGCAAAGGAACGGGGTCGGGAACGGCGCGTTGATGCCCGGTCCCCGTAACGGCAAGGCTTGTGCTGCATGAAGACGCTGATCGCCCCGGCCCTCATCGTCCTGATGCTGGGCGCCTGCGGCCAGAAGCCGGCCGAGGCCCCGACCGACGGCGATTCGGTGCGTGAACGGGCCGAGGAAGCGCAGACCGCCCGCCGCCGCACGGGCGCCGAGCTTCAGGACCGGGCCCTCAACCGGGTCGTCCGCACCGTCTACCTCTGCAACGACAGCCAGCGGCTGACGGTCGATTTCGACAACCCCCGCCAGATGGCCACGGTCCGCAACTCGGACGGCGCCGCCGTCGACCTGTTCCAGGAACGCTCGGCCGACGGTCTCTGGTACCGGGCCTCGGGCTACGAACTGCGCGGCAAGGGCGTCATGGCCACCTGGACCGCCGACGGCCTGCCCCCGACCGACTGCCGCGCGGTCGACTAGGCGAAGGCCGCCAGCCGCTCGTCCAGCCGGGCCCGCACCGCCGACCAGTCCTCGTCGAGGATGGCGAACTGGGCGGTGTCGCGGATGCGGCCGGTCCAGGTGATCTTGTGCTTCCTCAGCACCCCCTCGTCCCGCGCCCCCAGCTTGCGGATGGCGGCGCCGCTGGCGGGGTTGATGGCGTCGGTGATGATCTCGACCCGCACCGCCCCGGCCTCGAAGGCGTGGCCCAGCAGCAGCCGCTTGCAGGCCGGATTGACCGCTCCGCCCCGCGCCTCGGGCCGGTAGAAGGTCGAGCCGATCTCGCAGCGGCGGTAGTCCGGCTTGATCTCGTACAGACTGGTCGTCCCGATCACGGCCCCGTCCGCCTTGCGCCGGACGGCGAAGGCGATGCGACTCCCCGCCGCCATGGCCGCCAGCGCCGAGGCCCACCAGCCGTCGAAATGATCGCCGTACGCCGCCCCGACCATGATGTCCCAGGCGTCCGGATCACAGTCCAGCGCCGCCCGCACTTCGGCCTCCAGCGCCGGGGTGAAGGGCTCCAGCCGCACGAACCGGTCCTCCAGCACCTCGGTGCGGAGGTCCATCCGGCTCACGCCGCGCCCTCGGCCTTCAGGAAGGCTGTCAGGGCCGCCCGGTCCACGTTCTTGTCCACGAAGCTGTCGCCGATGGCGCGGGCCAGGATCAGGGTCAGGCGACCGCCCTCGGCCTTCTTGTCCCCCGCCATCCGCCCGATCAGCGCCTCGGCGTCAAACGACCCGGCCTCCGCCAGCCGCACCGGCAGGCCCGCCGCCGCCGTCACCGCCTCGACCCGCTCGGCGTCGGCCTGCGGGCAGAGCCCCTGCGCCGCCGAGTAGCGGAAGGCCATGGCGCAGCCCAGCGCCACCGCCTCGCCGTGGGTCAGCTTGTCCTCGTCGAAGCCCAGCTCGGCCTCGATGGCGTGGCCGAAGGTGTGGCCGAGGTTCAACAGGGCGCGCTTGCCCGCCTCCTTCTCGTCCTCGCCGACCACGGCGCTCTTGATCTCGACCGAGCGGACCACGGCCCGCTGCAGCGCCGCCGCATCGCCCCTGGCTCCCGCCGCGCCCTCTCCCGCCAGCCAGTCGAAGAAGGCCGCATCGCAGATCAGGCCGTGCTTCAGCACCTCGGCCCAGCCCGACCGCAGCTGCCGCTCCGGCAGGGTCGCCAGCACGTCGATGTCGGCCACCACCAGCCGGGGCTGATGGAAGGCCCCGATCAGGTTCTTGCCGCGTGGGGTGTCGATGGCCGTCTTGCCGCCGACCGAGCTGTCGACCTGCGCCAGCAGGGTCGTGGGGACCTGCACGAAGTCGATGCCGCGCATGTAGAGGGCCGCCGCCAGCCCGGCCAGATCGCCGACCACGCCGCCGCCCAGCGCCACCACCACGTCGCTGCGGTCCAGCCCGAAGGCCAGCATCCGGTCCAGCACCCGCTCCAGCTCAGCGAACGACTTGGAGCCCTCGCCCGCCGGAACCGCCAGCAGCCGCGCGCGGACGCCCGCGTCCTCCAGCGCTTTCAGCGCCGCCGGGCCGTGGATGGTGGCCACCGTCTCGTCCGTGACCACGACGGTGCGCCCCCTGGCGATGGGCGCGACCCGCGCGCCGAGCTCGCCCAGCAGGCCGCGTCCGACGACCACGTCATAGGGGCGGAAGTCCCCACCCGAGACCGGAACCGTCGTCGTCACGTCTTCGTCTCCATGGCCCAGTGGGCCTCCAGCGCCTCGACGATGGCGTCCACCGCCTGCGTATGCGCGCCTCCGGCCACATCGACCGTCAGATCGGCCTCGCCGTAGACCGGATAGCGGGCCTCGGCCAGCGTCCGCAGGGTCTCCAGCGGGTCCTTGCCCCTCAGCAGGGGGCGGGTGTCGCGCCGCTGCACCCGCTGGGCGATGACCTCAAGGTCCGCCCGCATCCAGACGGTCACCGCACGGGCCTTCAGCAGGGCGCGGGTCTCGGCGTTCAGCATCGCCCCGCCGCCGGTGGCCAGCACCAGACGCGGCCCCTCCAGCAGGCGGCGCATCACCCGCGCCTCCCCGGCCCGGAACTCGCCCTCGCCCATGCTGGCGAAGATGTCGGAGACGGTCATGCCCGCCGCCGACTCGATCTCCTCGTCCCCGTCCGCGAAGGGCAGGCCCAGCCGCTTCGCCAGCCGCCGTCCCACCGTCGATTTCCCCACGCCCATCAGCCCGACCAGCGCTATGGTCCGCTGATGCAGGGGAATCGCCTCGATATCGGTCATCGCGCGCCTCGCGTCAGCGGGCGGCGGGCGAACGGCGGAAAGGATCGGCGCAGGCACGTCATGGTCGCTCCCACCTGTACACGAACACTGGCGCGGGGCCATGCCATGGCGAAGGTGTCGTGATGAGCAGTCCCCAGATCGAGGCCTTCCTCGAGATGATGGCGGTGGAACGGGACGCCTCGCCCCACACCCTGTCTGCCTACGCCCGCGATCTGGCCGATGCCGAGGGCGGCGTGGACGGCGGCCTGATGACGGCGGACGAGACCGCGGTGGAGCGCTGGTACGCCGGTCTGGCCGCGCGAGGCCTGTCCCCTGCCACCCAGTCGCGTCGTCGCGCCGCCGTGCGCCAGTTCTACCGCTTCGCCCTGGGCGAAGGCTGGCGACAGGATGATCCGTCGCGCCGCCTCGACGCCCCCAAACAGGGCCGCCCCCTGCCCAACACCCTGACCCGGGACGAGATCGAGGCCCTGCTGGAGGCCGCCGCCGCCCGCGACGGCGCCGCCGGGATCCGTATGGTGGCGCTGGTCGAGCTGGCCTACGCCTCGGGCCTGCGGGTGTCGGAGCTGCTGGCCCTCAAGGTCGAGGCCGTGCGGCGCGACCCCGCCTGGCTGATCGTCCGCGGCAAGGGCGGCAAGGAGCGGTTGGCCCCGCTGAACGCCTCTGCGCGCGAGGCCGTGAAGGCCTGGCTCGAAGCCCGCGACGCCGCCCGCAAGCCGGAGACTCCGGACAGCGTCTGGCTGTTTCCCTCCCCGGTCGGCAAGGCCGCCCTGACGCCGCGCCGCTTCGCCCAGATGCTGGATCAGGCCGCCATCGACGCCGGGATCGACCCCGCCCGGGTCAGCCCCCACGTCCTGCGCCACGCCTTCGCCACCCACCTGCTGGAGGGCGGGGCCGACCTGCGTGTCGTCCAGACCCTGCTGGGCCACGCCGACATCGCCACCACCCAGATCTACACCCACGTCGCCACGGACCGTCTGGCGAAGATGGTGCAGGAGAAGCATCCCTTGGCGCGGGACGACTAGGAGCGCATAGTTCGCCTATGACCCAGTCCTTCTACGTCAAGGCGATCTGGGACGCTGAGGCCAGCGTCTGGTGCAGCGAATCCAACATTCCGGGGCTGGTTCTGGAAACCGCGACCCTCGCCGAGTTCGAGTCCCTCGCCCGCCATTTCGCACCGGAACTGCTGGCCGAGAACCTTGGGATCACCGGCCCGGTCCCGATCCGGTTCGAGGCCTCGGGCGGCTTCGACGTCATCGCGGCCTGAAGGCTGAAGCGACCCAAACCGCCCTGCCTGAAACGATCATTGGTGTTCTGATGTGCGCGTAACCATGGAGGTCCGCCTACGTCATGCCCAAGGACTTCTATCCCGAGCTCGCCGCCCTGCTATACGCCGGCGGCTGGCGACGCGTCGAAAACGCCAAGGGCAGTCATGAGAAATGGCGGCATCCGGACAATCCCCACGCCCTCATCGTTCCACGTTCGAAGAGCCGTCACACCGCAAACAACATCCTCAAACAGGCGGGTTTGCCCAAAGCCTTCTGAACCCCGCTTGCTCCCCGGCGTTGACCTGACTAGGTTCCGCCGCCTTCCGTAGCGCCAACCGGCGCGCCAGTCCCGGACGCCTTGATGGCCACGCACTACCTCGAATTCGAAAAGCCGATCGCCGATCTCGAGGCGAAGATCGAGGAGCTGTCGCTGCTCGCCTCGACCGCGGGCTCGTTCGATTCCGAGATCGACGGCCTGAAGAAGAAGGGCGACCAGCTGCGCAAGAAGATCTACGGCGGCCTCGATCCGTGGATGAAGACCCAGGTCGCGCGTCACCCGCAGCGCCCGCACTTCGTCGACTACATCGAGGAGCTGTTCACCGACTTCGTCGAGCTGAAGGGCGACCGCCAGTTCGGCGACGACCAGGCGATCCTGGGCGGTCTGGCCCGCCTGCGCGGCCGTCCGGTCGTGGTCATGGGCCACGAGAAGGGCCACGACACCCAGACCCGCCTGACCCACAATTTCGGCATGGCCCGCCCCGAGGGCTACCGCAAGGCGGTGCGCCTGATGGACATGGCCGAGCAGTACGGCCTGCCGGTCCTGTCGTTCGTCGACACCGCCGGCGCCTATCCGGGCCTCGGCGCCGAGGAGCGCGGCCAGGCCGAGGCCATCGCCCGCTCGACCGAGCGCGGCCTTACCCTGGGCGTCCCCTCCATCGCCACCATCACCGGTGAAGGCGGTTCGGGCGGCGCCATCGCCATCGCCGCCGCCAGCCGCGTGCTGATGCTTGAGCACTCGATCTATTCGGTCATCTCGCCGGAAGGCGCCGCGGGCATCCTGTGGCGTGACGGCAGCCGGGCCAAGGACGCCGCCATGGCGATGAAGATCACCGGCCCCGACCTGATGGAACTGAAGATCGTCGACCGGATCATCGGCGAGCCCCTTGGCGGCGCCCACACCGACCGTTCGGCCGCGATCACCGCCGTCGGCGACGTCCTCATCGAGGAACTGGACGGCATGGCCGGCCTGTCGCCCGAGCAACTGCGCAAGGCCCGCGCGGATCGCTTCTACGCCATCGGCCGTCTCGGCTAGGTTGACACTGTTAACCTTCTGAACACCTGCGACTGACAAGCATTCCGCGCGCGGCTGCCTCGAGTCGGACCGTAGCGTGTGGAGTGGGCCATGAGTCTGGGGCTGGACGGCCTGCGCGAAAGCGCGGTGATCAATCTGACCGGCGCCGTCACCATGGTGGTCGATGACTCGCCCTTCGGGCTCGACATCACCGCCGGCGCCCTGCTCGGCTTCGGCATCAAGACCCGCTACGCCTGCCACAGCGCGGCCGAGGCGATGGAGATCCTGAAGGATCACCCCGTCGACCTGCTGGTCGTCGATACCGAGATGCCCGACATGGACGGCTATGAGCTGGTCCGCTGGCTGCGCCGGTCGGGCCTCGACCCCAACGCTTTCGCGCCGGTCATCATGACCGCCAGCCACATCCGCCGCTCGCGCGTCACCGAAGCCCGCGACTGCGGGGCCAACTTCGTCATCACCAAGCCGTTCAGCGCGGCCACCCTGCTGGAGCGCATCATCTTCGTGGCCCGCGACACCCGGCCCTTCCTCGAGGTCGGCGACTATTTCGGGCCCGACCGCCGCTTCCGGGATGGACGCCCCCCGGCCGAGGAACGACGCGCCGATGTGCTGCGCCGCATGAAGCATGACGCCGAACGCGCCGAGGCCGGAGGCCCCGCGTGACGGTCATCACCCACAACCGGCGCAAGTCGCGCCTGTCCAGGATCATCGACGAAGCCGGCGGCGTCAGCGTGGGCACGGCGCTCACCCAGGCCCGGGCCAATCTGGACGCGCTTCAGCCCCGCAGCGCCGCCGAGATCGCGGACCGCATCGCCGAGTTGGCCTCCATCACCGCGCCGGAACAGCCGGAAGACACGATGAAGGTCCTCGGCAAGGCCTATCGCGCCGCCAACGGCGTGATCGACGCCGGCGGGCCGTTCGGCATGGAAGACCTGTGCGCGGTCTCGATCGGCCTGTGCGACCTGATCGACGCCGCCACGCCGGACCGCCCGTTCGACTGGCGCGTACTGCCGGTCTACGCCCGGTCGTTGCAGCTCCTGCTGGCCATGCCCGAGGACGCCGAGGGACGTCGGGCGGTGCGCGAGAGCCTGGACCAGATGGTCAGCCTCAAGCTGACCCAGCCGGACTGACCTCAGGCCTCAAGCCCGGCCTTCACCCGCGCGCCCCGGGTCTGCTTGCGCCACAGCGCCGCGTACTCGCCGCCTTGCCGCGCGACCAGTTCATGGTGCGCGCCCCGCTCCACGATCCGTCCGGCCTTGAGCACCAGGATCTGGTCGGCGTCGGCGATGGTCGACAGGCGGTGGGCGACGACCAGCGTCGTGCGCCCCGCCCGCGCCTTGCGCAGGGTCTTCTGGATCGCGGCTTCGGTGCGGCTGTCCAGCGCGCTGGTCGCCTCGTCGAGGATCAGGATGCAGGGGTCCGCCAACAGGGCCCGGGCGATACCGACCCGCTGGCGTTCGCCGCCCGAAAGCTTCAGCCCGCGCTCGCCGACGACCGTATCCAGCCCCTGCGGCAGTTGTCCGATGAAGTCGGCCAGTTCAGCCGCCTCGGCCGCCGCCCAGATCGCCGCCTCGTCCGCATCAGGTCGTGCGAAGCCGATGTTGGCGCGCAGGCTGTCATTGAACAGGGCCACGTCCTGCGGGACCAGCGCCACCGCCGCCCGCAGGCTTTCCTGCGTGACCGCCCGTACATCGACGCCGTCGACCAGCACCTGCCCCTCCTGTGGATCGAGCAGGCGCAGGGCCAGTTTGACGATGGTCGACTTGCCCGAGCCGGACGGCCCGACCAGCGCGGTCGTCGTCCCCGGCGCGGCATGGAAGCTGACGTTCTCCAGCCCGTTGGCGCGGGCGTCGTGGCGGAAGCCGACATGCTCGAACGTCAGGGCCGCGCCGTTCACCCCCTCCAGCCGCGCCAGCGGACGCGCATCCGGGGCGTCGGCGACCTGCGGCGTCTGCCGGGTGACCTTCAGCATCTCCTCCATGTCGATGAAGGACTGCCGGATTTCGCGGTAGGCGAAGCCGAGGATGTTCAGCGGGGCGTAGAGGGAGATCAGGATCAGCACCGCAGCGGTGACATCCCCCGGCCCCATCCGTCCCGCCGCCGCCTCGAAGCCCGCCATCACCGCCATGACGCCCAGGCCGACGTTCATGATCACGGCCTGGATGATGTTCAGCAGGGCCAGCGAGCTGTTCGCCTTGAGCGCCGCCCGGGTGTAGTCGCCGAGGGCCGCGTCATAGCTGCGGGCCGCCCGCGCTTCCGCGCCGAACGACTTGACCGTCTCATAGTTCAGCAGGGCGTCTACCGAGACCCCGGCCGCCTGGGTGTCCGCGGCGTTCATCTCGCGCCGGTGCTCGATCCGCCAGTTGGACAGGGCGAAGGTCGAGATGGCGTAGATCACCACCACCACGACGGCGACCGCGCCGAAGCGCCAGTCGTACTTGCCCGCCAGCACGCCCGCCGCCAGCACCAGTTCCACGCCGGTCGGAACCAGGTTGAAGGCGAGGATCCGCAGCAGGAAGTCCACCGCGCGCGAGCCGCGATCCATCGTCCGCGACAGGGCGCCGGAGCGCTTGGTCTGGTGGAAGTCCAGCGACAGGCTGAGCGCGTGGGCGAAGGTCTCGGTCGCCGCCGTCCGCTGGGCCGCCGAGCGGACCGGAGCGAACACCACGTCCGAGGCGTTGGGCGCGATGGCCGACAGCAGGCGCACCGCCGCCCAGCCGAGGGCGAAGGCCGCGAAGCCGAGGCCGACGGCGACCTCCGCCCCCTGCCCCGCCGCCAGATGATTGACCGCGGCGCCCAGCACCAGCGGCGCCAGCACGCCCAGCGCCTTGCCCGCCAGCGTCATGGCGACGGCGAGGAACAGCCTCAGCTTCAGCTGCGGCGCATTGGACCGGCCGACCAGTCGCATCAGGTCGGCCAGCGCCTTCAGCGTGGGCGGTCCGTCGCCCGGGGTCGTCAGTCCGGCTTGCGCCGCCTTCGCTTCCGATCCCTGCCGTCGCCCGGCCCCGCGTTCGCCTCTCATCGCCATGCCCGCCATATGGACCCGTGGGGTCCCCGGCGGAAGGGCGACCGGATCACCGGCCGCCGTGCTTGGCGTATTCCAGCTTGGCGATGGTGCGGTTGTGGACCTCGTCCGGACCGTCGGCCAGACGCAGGGTGCGAACGCCTGCGTACAGTTCGGCCAGCGGGAAGTCGCCCGACACGCCCGCGCCGCCGAAGGCCTGGATGGCGTCGTCGATGATCTTCAGGGCCATGCGCGGCGCGGCGACCTTGATCTGGGCGATCTCGGACTTGGCGTTCTTGGCGCCCGCCTGATCGATCATCCACGCGGCCTTCAGCACCGACAGGCGGCACATCTCGATGTTGATCCGGGCCTCGGCGACGCGCTGCTCCCACACCGAGTGCTCGGCGATCTTCTTCTTGAAGGCCGTGCGGCTCAGCAGGCGCTCGACCATCAGGTCCAGAGCACGCTCGGCGGCGCCGATGGTGCGCATGCAGTGGTGGATGCGGCCCGGCCCGAGGCGGCCTTGGGCGATCTCGAAGCCGCGGCCCTCGCCGGCGATCAGGTTCTCGACCGGCACGCGGACGTTATCCAGCACCACCTCGGCATGGCCGATCGGACGCTCGTCATAGCCGAACACCGACAGCATCCGCTCGACGCGGAAGCCCGGGGTGTTGGTCGGCACCAGGATCTGGGACTGCTGCTGATGGGTGGCCGCGCCGGTGTCGGTCTTGCCCATCACGATGGTGATGGCGACGTTGGGGTGCGCCATGTTGGTCGACCACCATTTGCGGCCGTTGATGACGTAGTGATCGCCGTCGCGCTCGATGCGGGTCTCGATATTGGTGGCGTCCGACGAGGCCACCGCCGGTTCGGTCATCAGGAAGGCCGAGCGGATGTCGCCGTTCATCAGCGGCTTCAGCCACTGCGCCTGCTGCTCGGCGTTGCCGTACATGTGCAGGACTTCCATGTTGCCGGTGTCCGGGGCGTTGCAGTTGAACACCTCGGCCGTCCACAGGTGGCGGCCCATGATCTCGGCCAGAGGGGCGTACTCGAGATTGCTCAGACCCGCGCCGTGGTCACCCGGCAGGAACATGTTCCACAGCCCGGCTTCCTTCGCCTGGGCCTTCATCTCTTCCATGGCCCTGGGCTGGACCGTGTGGTCCGCCTTCACCTCGGCCCAGTACTCCGCCGAGCGGGGCAGCACCTTCTCGTCCATGAAGCGCTGCACGCGCTCCTGCCAGTGCAGGGCCTTGTCGCTGTGACGGAAATCCATGGTCGTCCTCCTCGATACGAAAACGGCGCGGCCCTCTTCCGGAGCCGCGCCGCAAAAATCAGTGTGTCGTCTTCAAGATCAGCGCTTCAGCAGCGGAGCCAGCTTCTGGGCGATCATCATGTCGCCGGCGATCTTCAGCTTGCCCTGCATGAAGGCCATCATCGGGTCCAGCTTGCCTTCCGACAGCGAGATGAAGTCGTCCCACGAGATCGAGACGGTCGCGTCGGCCGGCTTGTCCTCGTTGGTCACCGTGTTCGGCGACGAGGCGCCGTCGATGAAGATCTTGCCGGCGTCGCCCAGGTCGAGCTTCACGGTCTTGCCCAGACCGGAGTTGTCGCCAACGGCGCCGCGGATGTGTTCGGTGACTTGAGCCAGATCGGCCATGACGTCTCTCCCTAAGGGACGGGTTGAACCACCGACCTAGACCGCGTGAAGGCGGCTGCCAAGATCACGCCGGGTCAAGTTCCCGCCATCATCCCCGGGAGCCGTCAGTAGAAGGCGCTTTCCCGATCCAGCGTCGCGGAGGTCGTCGGCGCGCCAGGCGTCCCGCGAGCGGCCAGCTCGGCCTGGAATCGATCCAGCCGCGCCTGCCGCGCGCGACGCTCCGCCGCATAGTCCGGAGCCGGGGCGTCGAAGCCGTACCGCCGCCCGTCATCCGATCCCGACTGGGGCTGGGTCGGCCGGACGACGGCCTCGGCCGGAAGGCTGACCCGCACCGCGGGCTGCGGCAGGGGCGGCAGGGGCTCGACCCACGCGGTCTGGTACTCCGGGTCGTAGGCGTCGGCGGCCGGCATCGGCGGGGCCGCGACATGGGTATAGCCGTCGACCAGTTCTCCGACCTCAAGGGTCGAGCCCGGCTGGATGTCCGGCTCGACCGGCGCGACGACCTCGACCTGCATCTGCCCCGGCAGGACGGCCAGCCCCCCGCCCTCGCTCCGGGCCAGGGCGAAGCCGAGGCCGGCGACGACCAGCACGGCGACGCCGCCGCCGATCATCCACGGGCGCAGGCGGGGATCTCCGAAGGGCGAAGGGGACTGGGTCGTCATGGCGCGGCTCCGCGGGGTACGTCGCAGAAACGGCGTGACCCGACTTTGGTTCGCCGCCAGGCGTCCAAGGCCGACAGTCCGGACATGGCTCGCCCGCGAGGCGGGGGCCTGATCCGGTCGCTTCGAATGGAAGGAAAGATCTGGCGGAGACGGAGGGATTCGAACCCTCGGTACCGGTTACCCGGTACGACGATTTAGCAAACCGTTGCCTTCAGCCACTCGGCCACGTCTCCGGCAGGCGGCGTGCTTAGCCGAGCATTTCGGGCGGCGCAACGGGTGATCGGCGTCCGAGCGTTAACGGGACGGTCAGTCGGGTTGTGCATGATGCGTCCGAACACTTCTTCCGGGCCCGATGACCGACGCCACGAGCCGCCTTTCCAGTGCTGACGCCCCGCCCGCCGGCGGCGGCCCGGCGCGTGCGTCGGCGT
>NZ_DASWWG010000118.1:0-10183 GCF_036400995.1 Brevundimonas sp. | reverse complement strand
CGGCCGAGGCTCCGGTGGACGCCGCCCCCGCCCCCGTCGAGGCCGCTCCGGCCGTCGTCGAGGCCGAGGCGCCCGCCGCGCGTGAACCGCGTCGCGAGCGTGGTCGCGGTCGCAACGCCGACCGTCGCGACGCCGCCGTCGAGGAGCCCCGTCAGGGCAACGGCCGCCCGTTCGGCGACGCCGAAATCCCGGCCTTCCTGCGCCGCCCGGTGACGATCCGCGGCTGACCGCTTTTCAACACCGGCGACGGCCACGCTTAACCCTGCGTTACCTATCCGCGTTCTAGGGTCTCGCCCTGCGACGTTCGGAAGGAACGGAACGCATGGGGGAAGAATTCCGCATGACCTCGTCGGTCGAGACCACGCTCCGGGGACCGGAAGCCTACAGCCTGTCGCGTCGTGTGATCGACGAGATGGAGGCCGCGGGCGTCTGGCCGACCCCGCTGAATTTCGAGCTGTGGCTCCACTATCTCGGTGATCCGGAAGGCGCGCTGGGCCGCGAGATCCAGCGTCTCCTCGCCGCGCGTGAACCCTTTACCGAGGCCACCGCCGACATGCTGGCGGCCGAGTATCTCCCCCGCGGCCGCCTGACCGAGGAGATCCGCGACGCCGGCCGGGTGCTGGACCGCGAGCTGTCCAGCGTCGCCGACGCCATCTCCCGCGCCCACAAGTCCCAGGCCGCCTACGGCCAGACCCTCGACAAGGCCGCGACCAGCATCGAGAGCGCCGGCGACGGCGACGCGTTGAAAACCATCGTCGGCGGCCTGAGCACCGCCACCCGTCGCATCCAGCGCGAGAACGAGACGCTCGAGAAGCGTCTGGACGCCTCCACCAAGGAAGTCGCCCGCCTGCGCGAACACCTGGAGCAGGTGCGCCGCGACGCCATGACCGACGCCCTGACCAACCTGGCCAACCGCAAGGCGTTCGACGAACACCTCGCCGCCGCCTGCGATCAGGCCGAGGCCGGGGGCGAGCAGATGGTCCTGGCCGTGCTGGACGTGGATCACTTCAAACGCTTCAATGACACTTGGGGCCACCAGACCGGCGATCAGGTCCTGCGCTACGTGGCCAGCGTCATCGCCCGCTTCAGCCCCCCGCCCCGCATCGCCGCCCGCTACGGCGGCGAGGAGTTCGCCGTCATCTTCCCGCGCGAGGACGCCGCCAAGGTCCACAGCGCGCTGGAATCGATCCGCAAGGAAATCGGCTCACGCTCGCTGCGCCGCCGCTCGACCAACGATGAACTGGGCGCCGTGACCATTTCGGCGGGCTTCGCCACCCACCGCGCGGGCGACACCGGCGCGACCCTGCTGGAACGGGCCGACGCGGCCCTCTACGCCTCCAAGCGCGCGGGCCGGAACCGGGTCACCGCCGCCGAGGCGCTGGATCGCGCCGCCTGATCTTGGCCCGTCGTCAAAAGCGGGCATAGTCCGGTCATGCGCAGTTTCGCCTTTGCGATCGCCTACTGGTCGCTGTCCATCGCCTACACCCTCGCCGCCTGCGTCGCGGCCCTCGCGCCGGGCCGCAAGGCCACCGGCTGGATCATCCGCCGCTATGTCCGGCGCATGGTCCAGGCCATGCGCGTGCTGGCCGGCATCCGCATTCAGTACCGGGGCGAGGATCGCCTGCCGCAGGGCGCCTTCATCATCGCCTCGAAGCATCAGAGCTGGGGCGACGGCTTCGCCACCTACGACCGGTTCGAGGACCTGGCCTTCGTCACCGGCGACCATCTGGAGAAATTCCCGCTGCTGGGCACGGTCCTGCGCAAGCTGGGAGCCATCGTGGTCAACAACTGCGGCGGCCGCGCCGCCCGCGAGGCCCTGAAGCACCGCGCCGCCGACGCCCATGCCGAGGGCCGCAAGATCCTCATCTACCCCGAGGGCAATCTGGCCAAGGTCGGCGAGAAGTTCCGCTACCGCTCGGGCGTCTGGCATATGTACCGCGACTTCGACATGCCCGTCGTGCCCGTCGCCACCAACCTCGGCCTGTTCTGGCCGCAGGAGGCGTTCCGCAAAAACCCCGGCACAGCGACGCTGGAGTTCCTCGACCCCATCCCCACCGGCCTGCCGAAAGAGGAATTCCTCGCCCGCCTCGAAGCCGCCGTCGAGGGCCGCACCGCCGAACTGATCGCCGAGGCCACGGGCAATCCGGTCACCCCGGCCGTTCAGGTGCCGACGCCGGATGAGGTGAAGAAGGCGGAAGCCGCTGCGAAGGCATTAGGCAGGTAGGCAGTAGGCAGTAGGCAGTAGGCAGTAGGCAGTAGGGTCGCAGGTGGGCAGCAGAGGGAGCGATCCTCCCTATTGCCTACTGCCTACCTGCCTATTGCCTTTTCTTCACGCCGCCGGAATCACCGCCCCCTCATACCGTCCGGCGATGTAGTCCTTGACCGCCTGGCTACGCAGGGCGCGGGCCAGGGCCTGGACGCGGGCGTCGTTCTGGCTTTCGGGGCGCGAGACCAGATAGTTGATGTAGGGGCTGTCGGCGCCTTCCAGCGTCAGGGCGTCGGTGCGCGGCTTCAGGCCGGCGTCGAGGGCGTAGTTGGTGTTGATCACCGCCCCGTCGACCTGCGGCAGGATGCGCGGGATCGTCGCCGCCTCGACCTCGCGGAACACGAAGCCCTTCGGATTGCCGGTGATGTCGCGCACGGTCTGCAGCGGGTTCTGGCCGTCCCGCAGGGTGATCAGGCCCGCCGACTGCAGCAGCAGCAAAGACCGGCCCGTGTTCGAGGCGTCGTTGGGCAGGATGATCTGCGCGCCGTTCGGCAGGGCGCTCAGCGAGCGGTGCTTGCGCGAGTACAGGCCCAGCGGCTCCACGTGCACGCCCGCGACGGTGATCAGGTTGGTGCCGCGCGCGGCGTTGAACTCGTCCAGATAGGGCTTGGTCTGGAAGTAGTTCACATCCAGCCGCCCCTCGGCCAGCTGTACGTTCGGCTGGACGTAGTCGTTGAACACCTTGATCTCGATCGGCACGCCCTCGGCGGCCAGGATCGGCTTCACGACCTCGAGGATCTCGGCGTGCGGCACGGCGGTCGCGCCGATGATGAGGGCGTCGCCCTCCCCGCCCTTCTTCTCGCCGCCCGCGCCGCAGGCAGCGAGCGTCAGGGCGGCGGCGGCGGAGAGCAGGAGCGAACGACGGATCATGGTCTGGGCCTTTCGGGGGAGCGATCAGCGGTGGGAAACGGCGGCGACCACACGGTCGCCGATCATCTGGAGAATCTGGACCAGCACCAGCAGCAGGACAACCGTCACGACCATGACGTCGGTCTGGAAGCGCTGATAGCCGAAACGCACGGCCAGGTCGCCCAGACCACCGGCCCCGACGACGCCCGCCATGGCCGTATAGCTGACCAGGGCGATGGCGGTGACGGTCGCCCCGGCGATGACGCCCGGCAGGGCTTCCGGCAGCAGGGCGCGGGTGACGATCTGGAAGGTCGAGCCGCCCATGGCCTGGGTCGCCTCGACCACGCCCTTGTCGACCTCGCGCAGGGCCGTCTCGACCAGTCGCGCATAGAAGGGCGCCGCGCCGACGACCAGCGGCGGAATGGCTCCGGCCACCCCCAGCGAGGTCCCGACCAGCAGCACCGTCACCGGCAACATGACGATCAGCAGGATGATGAAGGGCACCGAGCGCAGCACATTCACGACGAACGACAGCACGGCGTTCAGCACCGGATTGGCGGCCAGCCGCCCCTTGCCCGACAGGTACAGCAGCACGCCCAGCGGCACGCCCAGCACCACCGTCAGCACCAGCGACCCGCCCAGCATCAGCAGGGTGTCCAGACCGGCCTGGGCGATGTCGCCCCAGTCCACGTTGTCGAACATCAGGCCGCCTCCACCTTGACGCCCCGGTCCGTCAGTTGCGTCATCGCGGCGGCGGCGTCGCCCCCGGTGAAGGCCACGACCAGCTGGCCGTAGGGCTCGCCCCGGATGCGGCTGATCCGGCCGGACAGGATCGAATAGTCCACGCCCACCGACCGCGCGACGCGGCTCAGTTCGGGCTCATAGGTCGAGGCCCCGCGGAAAGTCAGTTTGGCCAGCTTCGCGCCCGCGGGCACGACCGAGGTGTCGACCGCCTCCTCGCCCTCGGCCAGCATGGCCTGCGTCACGGGATGCTGCGGATGCAGGAAGACGTCGGCCGTCGCGCCCTGCTCGACGATCTTCCCGTCCTTCAGCACGGCCACGCGGTCACAGACCCGGCGCACCACCTCCATCTGGTGGGTAATCAGCACGATGGTCAGGCCCAGCTCGCGGTTCAGCTGATCCAGCAGGGTCAGGATGTCCTCGGTCGTCTCCGGGTCCAGCGCGCTGGTCGCCTCGTCGCACAGCAGGACCGAAGGCCCGCAGGCCAGCGCCCGGGCGATGCCGACCCGCTGCTTCTGCCCGCCCGACAGCTGGGCCGGGTGCTTGTTCGCATGCTCCGACAGGCCCAGCCGCTCCAGCAGCTCGACTGTGCGCGCCTTCACCTCGGCCTCGGGCCGTCCCTCCAGACGCAGCGGGAAGGCCACGTTGTCGAAGATGGTCTTGGCGTTCAGCAGGTTGAAATGCTGGAAGATCATCCCGATCCGGCGACGCGCGGCGCGCAGCTCGGCCGGGTTCAGGGCGGTGATCTCCGACCCGTCCACGAACACCTTGCCTGCGTCCGGCGTCTCCAGACGGTTGATGGTGCGGATCAGGGTCGACTTGCCGGCGCCCGAGCGACCGACCACGCCGAAGACCTCGCCCCGGGCGATTTCCAGATCGGCGCTGTCCAGCGCCACGCGCTCGCCCGCCGCGCTGCGATAGCGCCGGGTCACCCCCTCAAGGCGGATCATGTCAGTCGGCCTTCAGGGGAACGATGGTGACGCTCTCGCCACAGCCGCAGGCGTCGGTCTCATTGGGATTACGGAAGACGAATTTGGACGCCAGCTTGGTCGTCTCGAAATCGATCTGCGTGCCGATCAGATACAGCACGGCCTTGCCGTCGATGACGACGGTCGCGCCCTTGTCGGTCACCACCTCGTCCAGCGGACCGACCTCCTCGGCGAAGCCGAAGGTGTATTCCTGCCCGGCGCAGCCGCCGTTCTTGATGCCGATCTTCAGGCCCTTCACGCCCCTGTCGGCGGTCAGTTCGACCACGCGCGCGGCGGCGGCGTCCGTCAGGGTGACGATCGCGGGGCGCGGACGGCGCGGGCGGGGCGTGGCTTGCAGTTCGCTCATCCCGGACCTCAGAACATGTTGAGCGCGAGCTTGGCCTCGTCGCTCATCTTCGAGGGGTCCCACGGCGGATCGAACACGATCTCGGCGCGGGCCGAACGGATGCCCTCGACCTTCATCACCGCCTGCTCGACCCAGATCGGCATCTCGCCGGCCACCGGGCAGCCCGGCGCGGTCAGGGTCATCTCGACGGCGACGTCGCGCTCGTCAGACAGGTCGACCTTGTAGATCAGGCCCAGCTCATAGATGTCGACCGGGATTTCCGGGTCGAACACCGTCTTCAGCGCCTCGATGATGCCGTCGGTCAGATGGTCCAGCTCCTGCTGGCTGATCGCGCCCGAGGCCACGGCGGCCGCGCGGCCGCCGTCGTCCTCGACGGCAGGGGCTTCAGCAGGGGTCGTCTGGTCGGTCATGCAAAGAACTCACGCGCCTTGATCAGGGCGTCGGCGAAGGCGTCGGCGTCCTCAAGGGTGTTATATAGGGCGAAGCTGGCCCGGGCGCTCGACGTCAGGCCAAATCGTCTGGCCAGCGGCTCGGCGCAATGCAGTCCGGCCCGCACGGCCACGCCGTAACGGTCCATCACCTGGGCGATGTCATGAGCGTGGGCGCCGTCGACGGTGAAGGTCAGGATCGCCCCCTTCCCTTCCGCCTCGCCGATCACCTTCAGCCAGTTCACCCCGTCCAGCCGCGCGCGGGCGTGGGCGTACAGGGCCCGTTCATGCGCATCGACGGCGGCCTTGTCGTACTGGTTCAGCCACTCGATGGCGGCGCCAAGACCGATGGCCTCAAGGATCGGCGGCGTCCCCGCCTCGAACCGGTGCGGCGGCTTCGCGTAGGTCACGCGCTCCATCTCCACCGTCTCGATCATCTCGCCCCCGCCCTGATAGGGCGGCAGGGCGTCCAGCGCCTCGGCCGTGCCGTACAGCGCCCCGATGCCGGTCGGGCCATACAGCTTGTGGCCGGTGAAGGCGTAGAAGTCGCAGCCGATGGCCTGCACGTCCGGCAGGCCATGCACCGCCCCCTGACAGCCGTCGATCAACACCCGCGCGCCGACCGCATGGGCCATCCGGGTGATCTCGGCCACCGGATTGATGGTGCCCAGCACGTTCGACATGTGGGTCACCGCGACGATCTTCGTCTTCGGCCCCAGCAGGTCGGCGTAGGCCGCCATGTCCAGCGACCCGTCGTCCAGCAGCGGGATCCACTTCAGCACCGCCCCGCGCCGCTCGCGCAGCAGATGCCAGGGCACGATGTTGGAGTGGTGCTCCATCTGGCTGACGATGATCTCGTCGCCCGGCTGGATCGACTGGCCCAGGCTCGACGCGACCAGGTTGATCGCCTCGGTCCCGCCCTTGGTCCAGACGATGTTGTCCGGCCCCTCGGCGTTCAGGAACCGCGCCACGCTCTCGCGCGCCGCCTCGAAGGCCTCGGTCGTTTCATTGGCCAGCGTATGCAGGCCGCGGTGGACGTTGGCGTAGCTGCCCTCCATCGCCGCCGTCAGGGCGTCGATCACCGCCCGCGGCTTCTGCGCCGAGGCGGCCGAGTCCAGATAGACCAGCGGCTTGCCGTTCACCGTCCGCGACAGGATCGGGAACTGCGCCCGCGCGGCGTAGGCGTCGAAGGCCATCACAGGCGATCCGTCAGCCATGTCCTCGCCACCTCTCTCGCGCCCTCGTGCGCGATGCGATCCACGACCTCGATCAGGAAGGCCTCGACCAGCAGGGCCCGCGCCTCGTCGGCCGGAATGCCGCGCTGCTGCATGTAGAACAGCGCCGCCTCGTCCAGATTGCCGACGGTGTTCCCGTGCGCGCACTGGACGTCGTCGGCATAGATGATCAGCTCCGGCTTGGCGTCGATCTCGCCGCGCTCGCCCAGGATCAGCGCATGGTGCTGCATGCGGGCGTCGGTGCCGTCGGCGCCGCGCTCGACGATGATCTTGCCCTGGAAGACGCCGCGCGCCGTGTCGCGCACCACGCCCTTGGTCATCTGGCTGGTCAGGCCGTCGGCGGCGACATGGTCCACCACCGTCGTCAGGTCCGCGTGCCGCTCGCCCGCCAGCGCATAGGCGCCGTCCAGACGCACGTCGGCGCCCTGGGCAAAATGCAGCAGCTGGGTTTCGATCCGTTGCAGCTTCGATCCGGTCGTCAGCACGGTCTGGCGATAGACGCCGCCCGCCTCGACCCGCACCTCAGCCTGGGTCACCGAGATGGCGTCCGCCGGCTCCTCGATCAGCACCACGCGGATCACCTCGGCCCCGCGCGCCACGTCCAGCTCCAGCCGGTTGTGCGCCACATAGGCCGAGCCGGTCCCCTCATGGGTCTCCAGCAGCAGCAGCTTCGCCCCGGCCCGCGCCGAAATGCGCGCCGTGGCCGCATGGCCCGTGCCCTCGGCCTTGGACACGAAGCGCAGGCGCAGCGTCTGCTCGCCTGACGCCATCAGGGTGTCCACGCCCACGGCCCGGCCGTTGACGAAGACCATGGCGTCGCCGCCCAGCGCCTCGAACGGCCCGCCGCCCGCGACGGGCAGCGCCGCCGACGGCGACGGCTCCGGCGCCTCGCGCAGATATTTCCGAAGGTCCGAATACTTCCACGCCTCCACCCGCCGCGACGGGAAGCTGGACGCGTCCTTCAGATCAATGAGGGGAAGCGCGTTCACGCCGCTTCCGCCACGTACTTGTCATACCCCTCGGCCTCGAGCTGCAGCGCCAGCTCCGGGCCGCCCGAGGCGACGATGCGACCGGCGGCCAGCACGTGCACCCGGTCGGGTTTGATGTAGTCCAGCAGGCGCTGGTAGTGGGTGATCACCAGCATCGACCGCTCGGGGCTCCGCAGGGCGTTCACGCCTTCCGACACGATGCGCAGGGCGTCGATGTCCAGGCCCGAGTCCGTCTCATCGAGGATCAGCAGCGACGGCTCCAGCAGGGCCATCTGCAGGATTTCCATCCGCTTCTTCTCGCCGCCCGAGAAGCCGACGTTCAGCGGCCGCTTCAGCATCTCGAAGTCCATCTTCAGCGCCGCCGACGCCGCCTTGACCAGCTTCAGGAAGGCGGGGGCCGAGACCTCCTCCTCGCCGCGCGCGCGCTTCTGGGCGTTCAGGGCGGTGCGGATGAAGGTCATCGCCGGCACGCCGGGGATCTCCAGCGGATACTGGAACGACAGGAAGACGCCCTTGGCCGCGCGCTCCGCCGGATCGAGCTCCAGCAGGTCGGCGCCGTTCCACTGGACCGAGCCTTCGGTGGCCTCATAGCCCGGACGGCCCGACAGGGCGTAGCCCAGCGTCGACTTCCCGGCCCCGTTCGGCCCCATGACGGCGTGCACCTCGCCCGCCGGCACTTCGAGCGTCAGCCCCTTGAGGATCGGCTTCTCGCC
The DNA here is from genome assembly GCF_036400995.1 of Brevundimonas sp. Lineage (GTDB taxonomy): Bacteria > Pseudomonadota > Alphaproteobacteria > Caulobacterales > Caulobacteraceae > Brevundimonas. Next base: position 1,627 of record NZ_DASWWG010000118.1, on the reverse strand, counting down.
GACGGTGACGTGGAGGTTGGAAATGGAGAGCATGTCAGGAGCTAGTCTTCTGTAGGCGGTGGCGCTTTAGGCGAGCAGCGGTGGAAAGGAGCGCGTGTTCGATTTGAACAGCTTGGTCTTCAAAGCGATGGAGAAGGCCCACGGAAAACTCGAAGACAGCCAGATCAATGATCTTCTCCCGAATGACCGGAGTCGTCGCCAATCCCTCCAATGGGTCGCTGAAGTTGTAAGCTAGGCGCGTCACGCGCCCCTCAATTGACTGATCTTCTTCCTCATCGAACTCGGTCATCCGACCGATCCTTCCAGTGAGATCGCCACCAGCTTCTGCGCCTCGACGGCGAACTCCATCGGCAGTTCCTGCAGCACGTCGCGGACGAAGCCGTTGACCAGCAGGGCCACCGCCTCCTCCTCCGACAGGCCGCGCTGCTGGGCGTAGAACAGCTGGTCCTCGCTCAGGCGGGTCGTGGTCGCCTCATGCTCCAGTTGGGCCGAGCCGTTGCGGGCCTCGATGTAGGGGATGGTGTGCGAGCCGCACTCCTTGCCGATCAGCAGGCTGTCGCACTGGGTGAAGTTGCGCACGCCCGTCGCCTTGGGGTGCACCGACACCTGCCCGCGATAGGTCGAGTCCGACTTGCCCGCCGACACCGCCTTGGCGATGATCCGCGACTTCGAGTTCTTGCCCAGATGGATCATCTTGGTGCCGGTGTCGGCCTGCTGATGTCCGTTGGTGATGGCGATCGAGTAGAACTCGCCCGAGCTCTCCTCGCCCTTCAGGATGCAGGACGGGTATTTCCAGGTGACGGCCGAACCGGTCTCCACCTGCGTCCACGACACCTTCGACCGGTCGCCGCGGCAGTCCGCGCGCTTGGTGACGAAGTTATAGATGCCGCCCTTGCCCTCGGCGTCGCCGGGGTACCAGTTCTGCACCGTCGAGTACTTCACCTCGGCGTCGTCCAGCGCCACGATCTCGACCACCGCCGCATGCAGCTGGTTCTCGTCGCGCATCGGCGCCGTGCAGCCTTCCAGATAGGAAACGTAGCTGCCCTTGTCGGCGATGATCAGGGTCCGCTCGAACTGGCCGGTCTGGGACGCATTGATGCGGAAATAGGTCGACAGCTCCATCGGGCATTTCACGCCCGGCGGGATGTAGACGAACGACCCGTCGCTGAAGACCGCGCTGTTCAGGGCCGCGAAATAGTTGTCCGACACCGGCACGACCGAGCCGAGGTATTGCCGAACCAGATCAGGATATTCGCGCAAGGCCTCGGAAATCGGCATGAAAATTACGCCGACCTTGGCCAGTTCCTCCTTGAAGGTGGTCACGACCGACACGCTGTCGAACACGGCGTCCACGGCCACCTTGGGCGCGCCCTGCACGCCGGCCAGGACCTCCTGCTCCTTCAGCGGGATGCCCAGCTTCTTGTAGACCTCGAGGATTTCAGGATCGACCTCGTCGAGGGACTTCGGCCCCTCCTTCTGTTTCGGCGCGGCGTAGTAGTGCAGGTCCTGATAGTCGACCGGCTCGTACTTCACCGAGGCCCAGGTCGGCTCCTCCATGGCCTGCCAACGCTCGAAGGCGGCCAGCCGCCAGTCCAGCATCCACGCCGGCTCGCCCTTCTTCTCCGAG
>NZ_DASWWG010000117.1:0-6070 GCF_036400995.1 Brevundimonas sp. | reverse complement strand
ACGAACTTGCCCGGCGAGTTGGTGAACTGCTCGGCCACGAAGAACGGCTGCGACAGGAAGCGCTGGATCTTGCGGGCGCGGGCCACGACCAGCTTGTCCTCTTCCGACAGCTCGTCCATGCCCAGGATGGCGATGATGTCCTTCAGGGCCTTGTACTGCTGCAGGACTTCCTGGACCGAACGGGCGGTCTGGTAGTGCTCTTCGCCGATGACCAGCGGGTCCATGATCCGCGAGGTCGAGTCCAGCGGATCCACGGCCGGGAAGATGGCCTGGGCGGCGATGTCACGCGACAGAACGGTCTTGGCGTCCAGGTGGGCGAACGAGGCGGCCGGGGCCGGGTCGGTCAGGTCGTCGGCCGGGACGTAGATGGCCTGGATCGAGGTGATCGAGCCCTTCTTGGTCGAGGTGATGCGCTCCTGCAGGTTGCCCATCTCGGTGGCCAGGGTCGGCTGATAGCCCACCGCCGACGGGATGCGGCCCAGCAGAGCCGACATTTCCGAACCGGCCTGGGTGAAGCGGAAGATGTTGTCGACGAACAGCAGCACGTCCTTGCCTTCCTCGTCGCGGAAGTACTCGGCCTGGGCCAGGCCGGTCAGGGCGACGCGGGCGCGGGCGCCGGGCGGCTCGTTCATCTGGCCGTACACGAGGGCGCACTTGGAGCCTTCGGTCGAACCGTCGTTCTTGGTCGGGTCCACGTTCACGTTGGACTCGATCATCTCGTGATACAGGTCGTTGCCTTCGCGGGTGCGTTCACCCACGCCGGCCAGAACCGAGTAACCGCCGTACGCCTTGGCGATGTTGTTGATCAGTTCCTGCATCGTCACGGTCTTGCCGACGCCGGCGCCGCCGAACAGGCCGGTCTTGCCGCCCTTGGTGTAGGGGCACATCAGGTCGATGACCTTGATGCCGGTGACCAGGATTTCCGACGAGGTCGACTGCTCTTCGAACGAAGGCGCCTCGCGGTGGATCGGGCGGAACATGTCCGTCTTGATCGGGCCCTGTTCGTCGATCGGCTGGCCGACGACGTTCATGATGCGGCCGAGGGTGCCCGGGCCGACCGGCGCCATGATCGAGGTGCCGGTGTCGGTGACCGGCTGACCGCGGGTCAGGCCTTCGGTGGTGTCCATGGCGATGGTGCGGACCATGTTCTCGCCGAGGTGCTGGGCGACTTCCAGAACCAGGGTGAAGGGCTCGCCCGTCTTCTGGTCAGTGTTCTGGGTCTGCAGGGCGTTCAGGATCGCCGGCAGGTGGCCGTCGAACTCGACGTCGACGACGGCGCCGATGACCTGGGCGATGCGGCCGGCGCCGACGGCTTCAGCAGCCTTCGGGGCGACGGTCTTCTTCGCGGCGGCCGGGGCCTTGGCGGCGGCGGCCTTCGGGGCGGCCGGCTTCTTGGCGGCGGGTTTCTTCGGGGCGGCGGTGTCGGTCATCGGGTTCGTTCCGTTCGGAAGGTCTTGTCTGTGCGTGGATCGGATCAGAGCGCTTCAGCGCCGGCGATGATTTCGATCAGTTCGGTGGTGATCTGGGCCTGGCGCTTGCGGTTGTACTGCAGGGTCAGGCTGTTGATCAGGTCACCGGCGTTGCGGGTGGCGTTGTCCATGGCGCCCATCTGGGCCCCGAAGAAGCTGGCCTGGTTCTCGTACAGGGCGGCCAGGATCTGGGTCGTGATGTTGCGCGGCAGCAGCGTCTCGAGGATTTCCTCCTCCGACGGCTCGTACTCGTACACGGCGCCGTTCAGGTCGATCGGGGCGGCGTCGCCGTCCACCACCGCCGGGATCAGCTGGCGGGGGGTCGGGACCTGCGAGATGACCGACTGGAAGCGGCTGTAGAACAGGGTCACGACGTCGGCGTTGCCGGCCTCGAACTCTTCCGCGATCAGGGCGGCGATCGGCTCGGCGGCGGCCATGCCGATGACCTTGTGCTCGCTCAGCTCGAAGGTGCGGATCAGCTTGTCGCCGTACAGGCGGGTCAGGCCGTCGCGAACCTTGCGGCCGACGGCGATGATGCGGACATCCTTGCCGTTGGCGATCAGGCTGTTGATCCGCTCACGCGCGGCGCGGATGACGTTCGAGTTGAAGCCACCCGCCAGACCCTTGTCGCCGGTGGCGACGACGACCAGGTGCTTCTGGTCGGCGCCCGTGCCGGCCAGCAGCTTGGGCGCGCTGTCGCCGGACACGCCGGCGGCCAGGTTGGCGATGACCGCGGCCATCTTCTTCGCGTAGGGGCGGGCGCTTTCAGCCTGATCCTGGGCGCGCTTCAGCTTGGCCGCGGCGACCATGTTCAGGGCTTTCGTGATCTTCTGCGTGGACTTCACGCTGTCGATCCGATTGCGCATTTCCTTGAGGCTGGCCATCCGGCGCTACTTTCTCGCTATCCGGTCCGGTCTCAGGCGAAGGTCTTGGTGAAGGCTTCCAGCACGCCCTTCAGCTCGGTTTCGAGCTCGGCGGTCAGGTCCTTCTTGGTGCGGATGCCTTCCAGCAGGCCCGGGTTCGACGACTTGATGCGGGCCAGCAGCTCGCTCTCGAAGCGGCCGATGTCCGAAACGGCGATGCCGTCCAGGTAGCCACGGGTGCCGGCGTAGACCGACACGACCTGCTCTTCCATGGTCAGCGGGCTATACTGCGGCTGCTTCAGCAGCTCGGTCAGACGGGCGCCGCGGGCCAGCAGCTTCTGGGTCGAGGCGTCCAGGTCCGAGCCGAACTTCGCGAAGGCGGCCATTTCACGGTACTGGGCCAGCTCGCCCTTGATGGTGCCGGCGACCTTCTTCATCGCCTTGGTCTGGGCCGACGAGCCGACGCGCGACACCGAGATGCCGACGTTCACGGCCGGACGGATGCCCTGGTAGAACAGGTCCGATTCCAGGAAAATCTGGCCGTCGGTGATCGAGATCACGTTGGTCGGGATGTAGGCCGACACGTCGTTGGCCTGGGTTTCGATCAGCGGCAGGGCGGTCAGCGAGCCCGAACCGTAGTCGCCGTTCAGCTTGGCCGAACGCTCCAGCAGGCGCGAGTGCAGGTAGAAGACGTCGCCCGGGTAGGCTTCACGGCCCGGCGGACGGCGCAGCAGCAGCGACATCTGGCGGTAGGCCACAGCCTGCTTCGACAGGTCGTCATAGACGATCAGGCCGTGCATGCCGTTGTCGCGGAAATACTCGCCCATGGCGGTGCCGGCGAACGGGGCCAGGAACTGCAGCGGGGCCGGCTCCGACGCGGTCGAGGCGACCACGATAGTGTATTCCAGAGCGCCCGACTCCTCGAGGGTCTTCACGATCTGGGCCACGGTCGAACGCTTCTGACCGATGGCGACGTAGATGCAGTACAGCTTGGCGGACTCGTCGTCCGTGGCGTTGACCGACTTCTGGTTCAGGATGGTGTCGATGGCGACGGCGGTCTTGCCGACCTGACGGTCACCGATGATCAGCTCGCGCTGGCCGCGGCCGACCGGGATCAGGGTGTCGATCGCCTTCAGGCCGGTCTGCATCGGCTCGTGCACCGACTTGCGGGGGATGATGCCCGGAGCCTTCACGTCCACGCGGCGGCGCTCGGTGGCGACGATCGGGCCCTTGCCGTCGATCGGCTCGCCCAGCGGGTTCACGACGCGGCCCAGCAGGCCCTTGCCGACCGGCACGTCCACGATTTCGCCGAGGCGGCGGACTTCGTCGCCTTCAGCGATGGCGGCGTCCGAGCCGAAGATCACGGCGCCGACGTTGTCGCGCTCGAGGTTCAGGGCCATGCCCTTCACGCCGGCCTTCGGGAACTCCAGCATTTCACCGGCCTGGACGTTGTCCAGACCGTGGATGCGGGCCACGCCGTCGCCGATCGACAGCACCTGGCCGACGTCGGAGACGTCGGCTTCAACGCCGAAGTTGGCGATCTGCGACTTGAGGATGGCCGAGATTTCGGCGGCGCGGATGTCCATTTGGATCTCTCTGTCTTCGTCTCTTTGTGCGCTGGTTCAGGGCGCCGTCGTTGTTCAGGCGCGCTTGAGCGCGAATTTCATCTGGTCGAGCTTGGTCTTCAGCGAGGCGTCGAACAGCTTCGAGCCCACCTTCACCTTCAGGCCGCCCAGGATCGCCGGGTCGACACGGGTCGTCAGTTCCGGATCCTTGCCCAGCGAGGTGCGGAGCGTGGTCTGGATGGTCTTGAGCTGGGCGGCGGTCAGCGCCTGGGCCGACACCACCTCGGCGGCGACCAGGCCCGTCTTCTTCGCGTACAGCACCTCGAAGGCGCCCAGCACGGCGGTCAGGTCACGCGCACGGCCGTTCTGGGCCAGCAGACCCAGGAAGTTTTGCGTCACGCCGTTGAACTTCGCCTTGGCGGCGATGGCGACCAGGCCCTTGACCTGATCGTCCGAGGTCATGACCGGCGAGGTCGCCAGACGGCGCAGATCAGCGCTCTCCAGCCAGGCCGCGCGCAGCGACTTCACGTCCGCGCGCACGGCGTCCAGCGCGCCTTTTTCCACTGCCAGGTCGAACAGCGCTTGTGCATAGCGCTCACCGACTTCCGTCGTTCTGAAATCGTCAGCCACTTATAAGGTCCGCGCGGGTTAGCGTTCGGGTCATGGCCGACCGGGTTGCCGGTTCGACCAAAGGCTTGAAATGCTTTGAGAAAGCACTTTGGGGACGCGTTCGATAACGCGCCCTCCGGCTCAGCCGGGCGCCTGATAGCACCCCTGCCCTTCCCTCGCAACCGGGACAGGCCGCCACATTGGGCCGCATTGCCGCAGGTGCAACCCTCGCCTTACATCATGGGTTTCAGCGCCAAGCTTCAAGGAAGATCCCGCCCCGATGTTCGACTTTTCCGTCTTCTTCACCGACCCGACCGTCTGGGCGGCTCTCATCACCTTGGTGGTGATGGAGGTGGTGCTGGGCATCGACAACCTGATCTTTATCTCGATCCTGTCGAACAAACTGCCCCCCGAGCATCGCCAGCGCACCCGCCGGATCGGCATCGGCCTGGCCCTGATCATGCGCCTGGGCCTGCTGGCCACCATCGGCTGGATCGTGGGCCTGACCGCCCCGGTGTTCGACCTAGGCCTGCAGGGCGCGGTCAACAGCCACGGCGAGCCCGGCTTCGAGACCGCCTTCAGCTGGCGTGACCTGATCCTGATCGCCGGCGGCCTGTTCCTGATCTGGAAGGCCACCAAGGAAATCCACCATGCCACCGACACCACGCCGTCCCACGACCTTCTCGAGAAGGACAAGAAGGACGTCGTCATCAACAACGTCGGCGCCGCCATCTTCCAGATCATCCTGCTGGACCTGGTCTTCTCGATCGACTCGATCCTGACCGCCGTCGGCATGACCGACCACGTCGTGGTCATGATGATCGCCGTCGTCGTCGCCGTCCTGACCATGCTGCTGGCCGCCGACCCGCTGGCCGAGTTCATCGACAAGAACCCGACCGTGGTCATGCTGGCCCTGGGCTTCCTGCTTATGATCGGCGCGGTGCTGATCGCCGATGGTTTCGGTGTCCACGTGCCGAAGGGCTACATATACGCTGCAATGGCGTTTTCTGCCGCCGTGGAAGGTCTGAATATCTGGGCGCGGCGGCGCCGAGACAAAGGCTCTCGCTCGCCCGGGTGATTGTCCGCGCGATCGGCCACGCTCGTTTGCATGAGCGTGCGCGACTTCCTCGGGCGGATTCCAATCGAGAATCCGCCCGGGGCGAGGCTAGCCCGTCAGATGGGGTAATGGCCGGGCTGGGTCTCGAAGGTGATCCAACGCAGTTCGGTGAAGGCGTCGATACCGGCCTTGCCGCCGAACCGCCCGTAGCCGGACGCTTTCATGCCACCGAAGGGCATTTGCGCTTCGTCGTGAACGGTCGGGCCGTTCACATGGCAGATGCCCGATTGAATGCGCCGGGCGATCTCCAGGCCCTTGGCGATGTCGCGCGTGAAGACCGAGGCGGACAGGCCGTATTCGGTATCGTTGGCGAGCTCGATCGCGTGCTCGGTGTCGCGTGCGCGTACCATCGCGACGACAGGGCCGAAGCTGTCGTCGCGGCACAGGTTCATCTCCGGCGTGACCCTGTCGCTCACGTGCGCGGGCATCAGCACGCCTTGGGTCGTC
>NZ_DASWWG010000116.1:0-18664 GCF_036400995.1 Brevundimonas sp. | reverse complement strand
AGCAGGTCGGCCACTGGATCGCCGACGTCATCGACTCGATGAAGGGCGGCGACGAGGCTGACGCGGCTGTCTCGCAACGGGTTGCCGGCGAGGTGCGCGAGCTCACCCGCCGCTTCCCGATCTACGGATGACGCGCCGATGAAGTGCCCCTTCTGCGGAAACCCGGACACCCAGGTGAAGGACAGCCGCCCGTCCGACGACGGCGCGGCCATCCGGCGCCGGCGGTCCTGTCCGCAGTGCAGCGGGCGCTTCACCACCTTCGAGCGGGTGCAGTTACGCGAGCTGGTCATCCTCAAGCGCAACGGCCGCCGCACGCCCTTCGACCGCGACAAGCTGGAGCGTTCGCTCGGCATCGCCCTGCGCAAGCGGCCGGTGCAGCCGGAACAGATCGAGCAGCTGGTCAGCCGCATCGTCCGCCAGCTGGAAAGCCTCGGCGAGACCGAGATCCCGTCCTCGACCGTCGGCGACTTCATCATGAAGGCGCTGAAGAGCGTCGATGAGGTGGCCTATGTCCGCTACGCCTCGGTCTACAAGGACTTCCGCCACACCGGCGACTTCGCCCGCTTCCTCGGCGACGAGGGTCTGGACGACGAGACCGGCGGCCGCTGATGCGCCCGTCTGTCACCCTGAAGGTGGCGACCTCCCTCGACGGGCGGATCGCGACCGGTTCCGGCGAGTCGAAATGGATCACCGGCGAGGCCGCCCGGCTTGAAGGCCACCGCCTGCGCGCCGCCCATGACGCCATCCTCGTCGGCGTCGGCACCGTTCTGGCCGACGATCCCGAGCTGACCGCCCGGCTGCCGGGGCGTCCGGTGGACCAGCCCCTGCGCGTGGTCCTGGACAGCACCCTGCGCACGCCCGCGACGGCGAAGGTGGCGTCCGGCGACACCCTGATCCTGACGGCCTCGGAGCCCGCGCCGGTCGGCTCGGCCCGGGTCGAGCGCGTCGCCGCCGAGGACGGCCGACCGGCCCCGAAGGCCGTTCTGGCGGCCATTGCGAAGGCGGGCGCGCAGTCGGTCCTGATCGAAGGCGGCGGCCAGGTCGCGGCGGCCTTCCTGCGCGCCGGACTGGTCGACCGGATCGAGTGGTTCCGCGCGCCGATCCTTCTGGGGGCGGAGGGATTGCCCTGTGTCGCCGCCCTGGCCCTTGCGAAGCTGGCCGAGGCCCCCAAGTTCCGGCGTCTGTCTGTCGAACCGCTCGGCGGCGATCTGTGGGAACGCTACGACGTTCCGCGCTGATTGCCCGATCCGACTGTTCGCCCCCTGTTTTCTGTTTCCAAGGCCGTCTGAATGTTCACCGGAATCGTCACCGACATCGGTCGCGTCCGTAAGGTCGAGCAGACCGCCCGCGACCGCCGCTACGAGGTCGAAACGGTCTGGGACACCTCCGGCATCGATCTGGGCGCCTCCATCAGCCACGCGGGCTGCTGCCTGACGGTCACCGAGAAGGGGCCCGGCTGGTTCGCGGTCGAGGTCTCGGGCGAGACCCTGTCGAAGACCAATCTGGGCGACTGGACCGAGGGCCACCGGGTCAATCTGGAACGCGCGGCCAAACTGGGCGACGAACTGGGCGGTCACATCGTCTCGGGCCACGTCGACGGCCTCGGCAAGGTGGTGTCGATCACGCCCGAGGGCGGTTCGCACCGCATCGAGATCGAGGCGCCGGCCCCGCTGCACCGCTTCATCGCGCCCAAGGGCTCGATCACCGTCGACGGCGTCTCCCTGACCGTGAACGCGGTCGAGGGCCGGGTTTTCGGCCTCAACATCATTCCCCATACCTGGGAAGCGACCACGCTCGGCGGCCTGAAAGCCGGCGATGCTGTGAATCTCGAGATCGATATGCTGGCGCGATACCTCGCGCGGTGGCAGGAGACGGCGTGATGCAAACGGCAGCCGCGAACATGAACGACAGCCCGATCAGCCCCATCGAGGACATCCTCGAGGACGCCCGCAACGGGAAGCCCTACATCCTCGTCGACGCCGAGGATCGTGAGAACGAGGGCGACATCATCATTCCGGCCCAGTTCGCCACGCCGGACCAGATCAACTTCATGATCAAGCAGGCCCGCGGTCTGGTCTGTCTGGCCATGACCGGCGATCGCGCCCGCCAGCTGCGCCTGCCGCCGATGGCCGCCGACAACCGCGAGAGCATGAAGACGGCCTTCACCGTCTCGATCGAGGCCAAGGACGGCGTCACCACCGGCATCTCCGCCGCCGACCGCTCGCGCACCATCCAGGTCGCCACCGATCCGACCAAGGGCGTCGATGACATCGTGACGCCCGGCCACATCTTCCCGTTGGTCGCGCGCGACGGCGGCGTTCTGGTCCGCGCGGGCCACACCGAGGCCTCGGTGGACATCAGCCGCATGGCTGGCCTGACCCCGGCGGCCGTGATCTGCGAGATCATCAAGGACGACGGCGAGATGGCCCGCATGCCGGACCTGGTCGCCTTCGCCCAGCTGCACGGGCTCAAGATCGGCACGATCGCCGATCTGATCGCCTATCGCCGCCGCACCGAGCGCTTCGTCGAGCGGGTCATGGACACCCCCTTCGAGAGCGTCCACGGCGGCCCGTTCCGGCTGATGCTCTACAAGAACACCATCGAGGGGAACGAGCACGTCGCCCTCGTTCACGGCAAGATCGAGCCGGGCAAGCCGACCCTCGTGCGGATGCATCAGGTGGACTTCGCCGCCGACCTGCTGGGCCATGTGGAAGCGCGTCAGTGCTACATCCCGCAGGCGCTCAAGGCGATCACCGCCCATGACGGCGCGGGCGTGACGGTCTTCCTGCGCGACCCGGACCTGCACGGCCTCGCCGAGCGCCTGGCCGGCGTCGAGAAGCCGAAGGCCGTCGACCGTTCGCTGCGCAACTACGGCGTCGGCGCGCAAATTCTGCTGGACCTCGGGGTTCGGGACATGATCGTCATGAGCTCGACCCGCCCCAATCCCACCGCGCTTGAGGGCTACGGCCTGCGCATTGTCGGCTGGCGCGACATGGACGGAGAAGACCAATCGTAACGACCCCCACCCGCGTGCTCATCGTCGAGGCGCGCTTCTATGAAGAACTGGCCGACGCACTGCTGGACGGGGCGACCGACGTCCTGCGCGCGCAAGGCGTCGAGTTCGACGTGGTTTCGGTTCCGGGCGCGCTGGAAGTGCCGACCGTGATCGCCATGGCCGAGGAAGCCGGACGTTTCCCGACCGCGCCGCGCTATGACGGCTACGTCGCCCTGGGCACGGTCATCCGCGGCGAGACCTACCATTTCGAGATCGTCTCGGATCAGTCGGCCGCCGGGATCACCCAGCTGGGCCTCAAGGGTCTGGCCATCGGCAACGGCATCCTGACCACGGAAGACGAGGATCAGGCCTGGGCGCGCGCGCGCCGCAGCGAGGGCGACAAGGGCGGCGGCGCCGCGCGCGCCGCGCTGGACCTCATTGCCTTGCGCAAGCGCCTGCGCGTAGGACTGGGCTCGTGACCGAACCGAACAGCCTCAAGTCCGTCCTCGAGCAACTCGCCGAGGCCGAGAAGTCCCGCGCCGAACCGGCCCTGACCTCGCGTCAGCGCCGGGCGCGCACCGTCGCCCGCCTCGCCGCCGTCCAGGCCCTGTACCAGATGGAGCTGGCCGGGGAGGGCGTCGACACCGTCATCACCGAGTTCTCGAACCATCGCTTCGATGCGGACATCGAGGGCGAGCCGCTGGCTGAGGCCGACGAAGCCTATTTCGCGGACATCGTTCGCGGCGTGGTCGGCGACCAGCGCGTCATCGACGAGTCGATCAAGGCCCGTCTGGCCTCGAACTGGCGACTGGAACGGATCGATTCGACCCTGCGCGCCCTGCTGCGCGCCGGCGCCTGGGAGCTGCGGGCCAGCCGCGACGTGCCCAAGGAGATCGTGATCGACGAGTACGTCGAACTGGCCAAGGCCTTCTTCGACGACGCCGAGGCCAAGTTCGTCAACGCGGCGCTGGACGGCGTCGCGCGGGATGTGCGCGGCTGATCGATCATGGCCGCGATCGACGTCGCCGGTGAGTTCGAGACCATCCGGCGGCTGTTCGCGCCGCTGGCCCACCCGGAATGGGGGCGGGACCTTCGTGACGACGTCGCCGTGGTTCCGACCCGTCCCGGTTACGACCTGGTCCTGACCAAGGACGCCATCGTCGAGGGCGTCCATTTCCTGCCGACCGATCCGCTGGACACCGTCGCGCAGAAGCTGCTGCGCGTGAACCTGTCCGACCTGGCGGCCAAGGGCGCCGAGCCCTTCGGCTATTTGCTGGCCTGCGGCTGGTCCGAGCGTTGCGGCTGGCCCGAGCGCGAACTGTTCGTGGAGGGGCTGGCGCGTGACCAGAAGGCCTTCGGCGTGGCCCTGCTGGGCGGCGACACCGTGGTGACGCCCGGGCCCGCCACCTTCTCCGCGACGATGATGGGATGGGCGTCCAAGGGCCGGACCGTCAGCCGGGCCGGCGCCCGCGCGGGCGATCTGGTCTTCGTCACTGGCTTCATCGGCGACGGCTGGCTGGGCCTGCAGGCGGCGCAGGAGAAGCTGGCGCTGGAGCCCGAGCGGCTGGCGGCGCTGATCGACCACTATCGCGCCCCGACGCCGCGGCTGATCTTCGCCGACTTGATCCGCGACATGGCCACGGCCTCGGTCGACGTCTCGGACGGCCTCATCGCTGACCTGGGCCACATCGCCTCGGCCAGCGGCGTGGGCGTGGACATCGACCTTGAGGTCACGCCGCGATCGCCCGCCGGACAGGCCTGGTTCGCCACCCGGGTCGACGAGGAGGCGGCGCTGGAGAAGCTGGTCACCGGCGGCGACGACTACGAGATCGCCTTCACCGCCGCCCCTAAGGACGAGGCGGCGCTGCGCCGCGAGGCCGAGCGGCGGCACATCTGGCTGACCTGTCTGGGGCGGGTGACCGAAGGCCGGGGGGTCACCGCCCGCTTCGACGGCAAGCCGGTCGAGATCGCCGCGCCGGGCTTCAGCCACCGCTGAGCAACGAAATCTCAAGGCGTGGGCGGTAACCCTGTCGCCATGCACCGCCGCGACCTGCTCTCCGCCGCCGCCGTCCTGCCCGCCGTGGCCGTCGCTTCGCGCGCGGCCGCGTCCGAGGATGCGCCGTCGGGCGGGGCTACCCTGGGCATCTCGGGCGTCGGCCTGCCGGTGATCGCGGGCGGCCGGGTGCGCAACTACGTCTTCGTCTCCATGCGCCTGCATCTGGGCGGCTCGGCCACCGCCGAGAGCATGCGGGGCAAGGAAGCCTATCTGCGCGACGCCCTTGTGCGCGCCGGGCACCGGACGCCCTTCGTCGTCGCCGACGACTGGACCCGCATCGACACCAACGCGATGTCGGCCAGCCTCCTGCGCTCGGCCGCCGCCATCTGCGGCCGCGGGTCCGTCACCCGCGTCGAGGTGATCAGCCAGGCGCCCCGCTGGCGCACCGGCCTTCGCGCAGGCTAACAGCGTTCACCTTACCCTGTTGCGTCACTCCGACGCATTTGGCAGGCTCCTTCCGTTATCCCCAAGGGCAGCCCTTGAGGCCGCCGTTGCGCACGGGGGGACCGGAAGGCGGAGAGAGGCGAAAACGCCCGCCGCGCCAAGGGTCCGGGCGCCCTACACACAGGGTTTGGAAACGCCATGTCTAACTATCTGTGGCTTGTCATAGCCGCAGGCGGCCTCGGGATTCTCTACGGAGCGATCCAGACCGCCGCCTTGATGAAAGCTCCCACCGGCAACGACCGCATGCGCGAGATCGCGGCCGCCATCCAGGAGGGGGCCTCCGCCTATCTGCGCCGCCAGTACACCACCATCGGGATCGTCGGCGTCATCATCCTGATCGCCGCCTGGCTGCTGATCGGCCAGTGGGCCGCCGTCGGCTTCCTGATCGGCGCCGTGCTTTCGGGCGCGGCCGGTTTCGCCGGCATGCTGATCTCGGTCCGGGCCAACGTCCGCACCGCGCAGGCCGCCTCGGAAGGCCTGTCCAAGGGGCTGGATCTCGCCTTCCGCTCCGGCGCCATCACCGGCATGTTCGTGGCGGGCGGCGCCCTGCTGGGCGTGGCGGGCTACTACGCCTTCCTGACCCAGGGGCTGGGTATGGAGGCCACCGACCGTCACGTGATCGACGGCCTGGTCGCCCTGGGCTTCGGCGCCTCGCTGATCTCCATCTTCGCCCGTCTGGGCGGCGGCATCTTCACCAAGGGCGCCGACGTCGGCGGCGACATGGTGGGCAAGGTCGAGGCCGGCATCCCCGAGGATGACCCCCGCAACGCCGCCACCATCGCCGACAACGTGGGCGACAACGTCGGCGACTGCGCCGGCATGGCCGCCGACCTCTTCGAGACCTATGCCGTGACGACCGTGGCGACGATGGTGCTGGCCGCCATCTTCTTCCGCGGCACGGACTATGTCGGGGCGATGATGCTGCTGCCGCTGGCCATCTGCGCCATCTGCATCGTCACCTCGATCATCGGCAGCTTCTGCGTCCGTCTGGGCAAGAGCCAGAACATCATGGGCGCCCTGTATCAGGGCCTGATCGTCACCGGCGTCCTGTCGGTCGGCGCGGTGTGGTGGATCATCGACCAGGTCGCCCCGGCGACGGTCACCACCTCGGGCGGTCTCGTGATCACCTCGATGCAGCTCTTCTGGTCGGGCGTGGTCGGCCTGGTGGTCACCGCGGCCATCGTGGTCATCACCGAGTACTACACGGGCACGGGCTTCCGGCCGGTGAAGTCGGTGGCCAACGCCTCGGTCTCCGGTCACGGCACCAATGTGATCCAGGGCCTGGCGATGTCGCTGGAATCGACGGCCCTGCCGGCGCTGACCATCATCGTCGGCATCGTCGTCACGTACCAGCTGGCGGGCCTGTTCGGCATCGCCATCGCCACCACCACCATGCTGGGCGTGGCGGGGATGATCGTGGCGCTGGACGCCTTCGGTCCGGTCACCGACAACGCGGGCGGCATCGCCGAGATGGCCGGTCTTCCGCCGGAAGTCCGCCACTCGACCGACGCCCTGGACGCCGTCGGCAACACCACCAAGGCCGTGACCAAGGGCTACGCCATCGGTTCGGCCGGCCTCGGCGCCCTGGTGCTGTTCGCCGCCTATACCGAAGACCTGAAGTTCTTCTCCGAGCCCGCCCAGGCGGCCGGGACCTTCTTCGAGGGCATGGGGGCGGTCACCTTCGACCTGTCGAACCCCTATGTCGTGGTCGGCCTGCTGTTCGGGGGGCTGCTGCCCTTCCTGTTCGGCGGCCTGTCGATGACCGCCGTCGGTCGCGCGGCCGAGTCGGTCGTGGCCGAGGTGCGTCGTCAGTTCCGCGAGAACCCGGGCATCATGACCGGTCAGGTCAAGCCGGAGTACGGCAAGGCCGTCGACATCCTGACCTCGGCGGCGATCCGGGAGATGATCGTGCCGTCGCTGCTGCCGGTGCTGTCGCCGATCGTCCTGTTCGCCGTGGTGCTGTTCATCCAGCCGGAGAAGGCCAACGCCTTCGCCGCCCTGGGCGCCATGCTGATGGGCGTGATCGTGACCGGCCTGTTCGTGGCCATCTCGATGACCTCGGGCGGCGGCGCGTGGGACAACGCCAAGAAGGTCATTGAAGAGGGCTTCACCGACAAGAACGGCGTCGTCCACGGCAAGGGCTCCGAGGCGCACAAGGCTGCGGTGACCGGCGACACGGTGGGCGATCCCTACAAGGACACCTCCGGTCCGGCGGTGAACCCGATGATCAAGATCACCAACATCGTCGCCCTGCTTCTGCTGGCGGTGCTGGCGAGCGGCAAGATCGGCTGATGGGCGGGGGGCGGCGCTGGAGACAGCGCCGCCCCTTTCGCCGCCACTAGCCACTAGCCACTATCTTGGCGCCTCAACGAGAAACGCCCCGGAGAGCCATCTCCGGGGCGTTTCGATTCCAGTCCGGCTGAGAACCCTAGTCCGGGCGGCGCTGGCCGGGCTCGTTTTCGTCGGTGCGCGGCAGCTGGCCGCGGGCGACGTTGCCCAGCAGCTGCTCGAGGATGGTCAGCTGGCGGCCGCGGGTCGGGGTCTCGCGGGCGTTCATCGCGATCTGCTGGCCGTCTTCCAGGTCGAGGGTGCGGACGGCGGAGACCTGACCGGCGTCGTCGAAGGTGATCTCGGTCACCGTGCGCTGGGTCACGCGCGGGCGGTTGTAGGTATATTTCTCGGTGATCTGGGTCATGTAGTACCAGATCGTATCGCTCTCGAAGGTCGAGGTGGTCGACGGCGTGCCCAGCTTGGTCAGCACCGTCTGGCGGGTATCGGTCCCGGCGACGATGTCGGCCGGACGCGAGTCGATCGCCTGGAAGCCGTTCTGGCCCACCACGGGCGCGCAGCCGGCGGTCAGGACAGTGGCCGAAAGGGCGGCGAAAAGGAGCTTCGAACGGAGCATGTGCGGCGCCTGCGACAGAACAAGGTCTTTGACCTAACCGGACCCGAGCCTTAGTTCAACGGCGCGGCGGAAAAGGGGCCGTGAAACATGCTTCAGAATCTTCTCAGATCCTTCCGCCGCGAGCGGGTCGGCGACGCGCTTTACGAGCTTGTCGTGCGCCAGGCCCGTGATCCGGGCTTCTACACGACCCTGGGCGTGGCGGACCGGATCGACGCCCGGTTCGAACTGTACACCCTGCACATGCTGCTGCTGACCATGCGTCTGAAGGACGAGGGGACGGAGCAGGGGGCGGACGCCGGGCAGCAGCTCTTCGACACCTATGTGTCGGCGCTGGACCACACCCTGCGGGAGCTGGGCGTGGGCGATATCTCGGTCGGCAAGAAGATGCGCAAGCTGGGTGAGTCCCTGTATGGTCGCATGACGGCCTATGAGCAGCCGCTGCGCGACGGCGACGCCGCCCTGCTGGCCGAGCGTCTGGCGCGCAATGTGATGGAAAGCGAAACGACGTCTGACGGCGCGGCCCTGGCCGCCTATGCGCTGGCCGGTCGCGAGCGACTGGCGGCCCAGCCGTTCGCGGAAGTGATGAAAGCGCCCGCATGGGCGGAGGTGAAGGCGTGAGCGTCCCTGAACTGCCCTGGAGCGAGCCTGTCCGTCTGCATCAGATCGGATCGGGCGTGAAACGCACCCTCGTTCCGGACGAGGCGGCGGTGCGCCGAATCATCCGCGCGTTGGACCTGGCCTCCCTCGATTCGTTCGAGGCGGATGTGGAGCTGGTTCCGGACGCCATCGGCTGGACCCTGAGCGGCCGCGTGCGGGCGAGCCTGGCCCAGACCTGCGGAATCACGCTGGAGCCCCTGCCGCTCGAGATCGACGACGCCTTCTCGGTCCAGCTCTCGGAGCCGGTGGACGAGGAGTCCGACGAGATCGTGATCACGATGGAGGACGAGACGCCCGACATCGTCGAGGACGGCCAGATCGATCTGGGCCAGTATGTCGTCGAGCAACTGGCGCTGCGGCTGGATCCGTTCCCGCGCAAGCCCGGCGCCGAGTTCGTCCAGCCGCCGGAACCGGCGGAAATCTCGCCCTTCGCCGTGCTGAAATCGCTTCGGTCTTCCGACGAAGGTTGACGCAGCGTCCGCCCGGTTGCATCCCCCGGGTGCGGCGTTATCGTCGCACCCAGCCCAGCGCCGCGTGAGACGGCGCGACGGAGTCGAAACGGCTTGCCTTCCCCCATTCTGATCTCGCTTGACGCCATGGGCGGGGATCACGGCCCGTCGGTCGTGGTCGGCGGCATTCGCGAGTACCGCAAACGACACGGCGGCGACGGCGTGCGCTTCCTGCTGAACGGCGACGAAGCCGCCATCCGCGCGGAGATGACCCGCAACGGTCTGGGCGACGACGTCTGCGACGTCCGTCACACCGACAAGGTCGTGGCCATGGACGAAAAGCCCGCCACGGCCATGCGCCGGGGCAAGGGCTCCAGCCTGTGGAACGCCATCGAGGCGGTGAAGGGCGGAGAGGCCCACGCCGTGGTCTCGGCGGGCAACACCGGCGCCCTGATGGCGATCTCCAAGCTGATCCTGCGCATGTCGGTGCAGGGGCTGGAACGTCCGGCCATCGTCGCCAGCTGGCCGACCCATCGCGGGATCACCGCGGTGCTGGACGTCGGCGCCAACGTCGAGAGCGACGCGGCGCAACTGGTCGAGTTCGCCATCATGGGCGAGGCCTTCATAACGGCGGTGCACGGTGTCGAGCATCCGACCGTCGGCGTCCTGAACGTCGGGTCCGAGGACATGAAGGGCCATGAGGAGGTCCGCGAGGCCGCCCGTCTGCTGCGCGAGGGCGACTTCGGGCTGGCCTATCACGGCTTCGTCGAGGGCGACGACATCGCCAAGGGCACGGTCGACGTGGTCGTCACCGACGGCTTCACCGGCAATATCGCGCTGAAGACCGCCGAGGGCGTGGCCAAATTCATCGGCTCGCTGCTGCGTGAGGCGCTGGGCTCCAGCCTGCTGTCGAAGGCGGGCGCGGCCCTGGCCTATCCGGCGCTGAAGAAGATGAGCGCGAAGATCGACCCCAACGCCATCAACGGCGGGCCGCTGCTGGGCCTGAACGGGATCGTGGTGAAGAGCCACGGCGGCGCCACCGCCGCGGGCTTCGGCTCGGCGATCCGCATCGCTGTCGATCTGGCCCGCAGTGACTATATGAGCAAGGTCGGGGTGAAGCTGCAGAGGCTGAACGCCGTGCTTGAACAGCCGACGACGCCCGAGGCGGACCCGGCCAAGGAGACTTCCCAGTGAGCGTCACCCGCAGCGTCGTGACCGGCGTCGGTTCCTTCCTTCCGGAACAGATCGTCACCAACGCCGACCTGGCCGCCATCGTCGATACGTCGGACGAGTGGATCCAGGAGCGGACCGGGATCAAGCAGCGGCACCGCGCGCGGGACGACCAGCCGACCAGCGATCTGGCGACCGAGGCCGCGAAGCGCGCCCTGATCGACGCCGGCAAGACGGCGGCGGACGTCGACCTGATCATCGTCGCCACCACCACGCCCGACATGACCTTCCCGGCCACCGCCTCGATCGTCCAGCGCAAGCTGGGCGCGCCGGTGGGCATCGCCTTCGATGTCCAGGCCGTGTGCTCGGGCTTCGTCTATGCGCTGAGCGTCGCCGACGGCTTCGTGGCGCGCGGGCTGGCCAAATGCGCCCTGGTCATCGGCGCCGAGGAAATGACCCGGCTGATGGACTGGACCGATCGCACGACCTGCGTCCTGTTCGGCGACGGCGCCGGGGCGCTGGTGGTCGAGCCCCGCGAAGGGCAGGGGACCAAGGCGGATCAGGGCCTGCTCGGCTTCGCCCTGCGCTGCGACGGCTCCAAGACCGACCTGCTCTACGTCGACGGCGGTCCGGCCACGACCGGGACGGTCGGCCATCTGCGGATGGCGGGCAACCAGGTCTTCAAGCACGCGGTGATCAACATCGCCGAGGCCATCACGGCGGCCTGCGCCGCCTCCAACATCGAGATTCCCGAGGTCGACTGGTTCGTGCCCCACCAGGCCAACCAGCGCATCATCCGCGGCGTCGGCGACCGGCTGGGTCTGGACGAGGAGAAGGTCATCTCGACCGTCGCCCTGCACGCCAACACCTCGGCGGCCTCGATCCCGCTGGCGCTGGACGCCGCGATCAAGGACGGGCGCATCAAGCGCGGCGATCTGGTCGTGATGGAAGCGATGGGCGGCGGACTGACCTGGGGCGCCTGCGCGATTCGTCTGTAACGCGCATTTCGCCTTTTCATTTCAGCGCTCTTGCCCTCTTATGCGACGCATTGACGAAAGAGGGGAGTGACCGGTGACGCAGACCCTGACGCGGGCCGACCTTTGCGAAGCTGTCCACGAAGAAGTGGGCCTGTCGCGACAGGAATGCTCCCAGATGGTCGAACGCACCCTCGAGCTCATCGTCGAATCGCTGGAGCGCGGCGAGACCGTGAAGCTGTCCGGGTTCGGCGTGTTCCAGGTCCGTGAGAAGCGCGCCCGCATGGGCCGTAATCCGAAAACCGGCGAGCCGGCGGCGATCAACCCGCGCCGGGTCATCAGCTTCCGCGCCTCCCAGATCATGAAGGGTCGGGTGCACGACGCCGTCGTCACCGACTGATCCCCGTGGCCAAGAGCCCCAACGCCTTCAGAACCATTTCGGAAGCCGCCGACGAGATCGGCGCGCCGCAGCATGTGCTGCGCTTCTGGGAGACCAAATTCGTCTTCGTGTCGCCGCTGAAGCGCGCGGGCGGCCGTCGCTTCTACCGTCCGCAGGACCTGGTGGTGCTGAAGGCGGTCAAGCGGCTGCTCCACGACGAGGGCCTGACCATCAAGGGGGTCCAGCGCCTGTACAAGGAGCAGGGCATCAAGCGCATCGCCGCCTGGGGCGACCCCGAAGGCCTGGTCAGTTTCGAGCCCGAGGGCGCGGTGGCCGCCGAAACGCCCGGGGGCCCGGCGTCGCCCGCTTCGCCGCCCGCGCCGCGGGCGTCGACGGTTCGCCTGCGTCAGGTGCTGGCGGAACTGGAAGGCGCGCGGGCCCGTCTGGAAGCCGCCCTGACACGAACCGCCTGACGGCTGCTTTTTTGGGTTTGCGCGGCGCGCGACCCCGTCTATAGGGAGCCCCTCTCGGAGCGTGGCGCAGCCTGGTAGCGCACTTGACTGGGGGTCAAGGGGTCGCAGGTTCGAATCCTGTCGCTCCGACCATTTTCGAAAGAAAATCGGTTGGTTGAAGGGGTCGTCTTCGGACGGCCCCTTTGCAATTCGGCCCCGAGGCTCAGTCCTTGCCGCTCTCGGCCCATTTGAACAGCGGGTAGAGCGGCACGCCCCAGCCGATGCCGCCGACGGCGAAGAACAGCAGGTCGAGCATCTGGCCCGGCGGGAACAGGCCGCGCAGGGCGATGACGCCCCAGATCCAGGCGCACAGGAAGACCAGCACGCCGATCATGGCGATGAAGCGACGGGTCCGGCCGCCCATCAGCGTTTGCTGCGGAACAGGAAGAAGGCGATCAGGGCGATGACCGCGGCCACCATGGACCACAGCACCCAGCCCCACTGGTCCATGGTCGAGACGCCGAACACGCGCACGGCCAGGAACCAACCGGCGACGGCGCCGGTGCCCGAGACCAGCGAGGTGGCGAACAGGCCGCGACGACCTGTCAGCAGGTCGGCCAGCCAGGCCAGAACAAAGGCGCCGAGAACGGCGGTGACGATATCGGCGTACTGCAAACGGCCTTCTCCCCATGCGGCGACGCTGCGCCGAAAAGCGACTCGCTCTCGCCTTCATGCTTGGGCATACCGCACAGGTCCGGGCGCGGCGAGTGACGCGACCGGCAGTGTAACGTTCGGAACGGCAGGCGTCGAATGAAGCGTTTTGGCGGTAGGGATCAGAGCCGCGCGGTGGCGATCTGGCTCTGGCTGGTGGCGGCGATGGTGTTCGCCATGGTGGTGGTCGGCGGCGTGACCCGTCTGACGGGCTCGGGCCTGTCCATCACCGAGTGGAAGCCGATCATGGGCGCGCTGCCGCCGTTCAGTCACGCCGACTGGATGGACGCCTTCGAGAAGTACAAGGCCATCCCGCAGTATCAGCAGGTCAACGCCGGCATGAGCCTGGGCGAGTTCCAGGGCATCTTCTTCTGGGAGTGGTTCCACCGGCTGCTGGGCCGTCTGATCGGTCTGGTCTTCGCGGCGCCCTTCGTCGTCTTCCTGTTCATGCGCAAGGTTCCGCGCCGCCTGATCGGGCGCTGCGTGATCCTGCTGGGTCTGGGCGGCCTGCAGGGGCTGATCGGCTGGTGGATGGTCACCAGCGGCCTGAGCGAACGCGTCGATGTGGCCCCCGAGCGCCTGACCGTGCACCTGGGGCTGGCGCTGGTCATCTTCATGGGGCTGATCTGGACCGGGCTGGAGGCCTGGAACGGCGAGGAGCATTCCCGCTCGCCCGAGGGCTGGAGCCGCGGCGCGGCGATCCTGCTAGGCGCGGTCTTCTTCCAGTGCCTGCTGGGCGGGCTGGTGGCCGGGGCCAAGGCGGGCTTCGTCTATACGGACTGGCCGCTGATGAACGGAGCCGTCCTGCCGCCGGTGGAGTGGGGCAAGGGGGCGCTGGCCTTCCTGCATGACCAGGCGCTGGTGCAGTTCAATCACCGCATCTGGGCCTATGGCCTGCTGATCGGCGGCACGGTCTATGCGGTGCAGGCGTGGCGCTGGCGGCTGGCCGAAGGGCTGGGCGCGAGCGCCTTTGCGGTGGCGGTCGCCCTGTGGCTGCAGGCGGCGCTGGGCGTGGTGACCCTGATCAACGCCGTGCCCCTGTGGCTGGGCGGCCTGCATCAGGCGGGCGCCGCCCTGGTGCTGGCGATCGCGACGGTGAACCTGTGGCGGGTCCGCCGGTCGCAGCCGCGCCTGTTCGTGTCGGGCCCGCGGGTGCGGGGGTTGTTCTGAGGGACCGAGCGCGGTTCACCTCCCCATCGCCCCTTCAAGGCGATGGGGAGGACAGATCGGCGTCTTCGCCGATCAGGAGGGGGCGGCGCAGGCGGTCAGGGATTGGCCGCCGACACCGGCGTTTGAGACCTCTCCGGCCCTGACGGAGTCGCCCTCTCCTGATCGACGCTGAACGCATCGATCTGTCCTCTCCATTCGCTTGAGGGCGAATGGAGAGGTGAGCTGAAGCCCTAGCTCCTCACACTCGCCCACGGCCCCCGGATGGCCAGGGTCATGCCGGGGTACATGATGTTGACGAACAGCACCTCGCCGTCGGGCGAGAAACAGGCGCCGGCGAACTCGGAGTTCCCGCGGAAGACGTTGCGGGCGATCACATAGATCTGCCCCTCCGGCGTGACGCCCCGCAGGTGGTTGCGGATCTCGCTGGAATAGTTGTCCTCGCAGATCACCAGATGGCCCCAGGGCGCGACGGTGATGTTGTCGCCCATGTTGAAGGTCCTCTCGTCGGTGCTCTCGACGAACAGCTGCAGCCGGTCGGCGGCGCCGTTGAGGCCGGGGACGAGGCGCATGACCTGACCGCGACGGATCGGACCGCCCGAGGTGGCGGTCAGGTAGAGTTCGTCGTCGCCCCACCAGATGCCTTCGCCGCGGGCGATCAGGGCCGCGCCGGCGCGGTGGCCACGCTGACGGAGATCGCCGGCGGGGTCCTCGACATCCTCCAGGTCGATCCACTCGACCTCGCGCCAGTCGCCGACGGCCCAGCTACGCCGGCCGTCCTGGTTGCGGGTGTCGGCCGAGGGCGCGCCCTTCCACGCCAGGGCCTGCAGTTTGCCGCCCTCGACCAGCTTGCCGGGGACGTTGGGGATGAAGCGGTACAGCAGGCTGTCGTTCACATCCTCGGTCAGATAGGCGAAGCCGGTGCGCGGATCGATGCACACGGCCTCGTGGTCGAAGCGGCCCATGGCCTTGAGCGGCACGGGCTCGACCGGGCCCGTGGCGCCGGCGGGCACCTCGAACACCCAGCCGTGGGCCTTGGTGACATCGGCGTCGGCGGGCGTCTCGATGGTCTCCTCGCAGCTCAGCCAGCTGCCCCAGGGCGTCGGGCCGCCGCAGCAGTTGGTCGAGGTCCCGGCCAGGGTCAGGCGGTGGCTGACGGTCCGGCGCGTGGCGAGGTCGTAGACGATGGTCGAGCAGCCGCCGGGCAGGGGGCGGCCGTCCTTGAAGGTGTCGAAGGCCTTTGACGGATCGAGCAGGGCCAGCCGCTCCTGATGCAGGCCGCCCGGGCCGAGGTTGCGGTGCAGGCCGCTGGAGCCCTTCAGCTCGTGGTTCAGGACCAGGGCCACCTGCGAGCCCTGCAGCGGGAAGCAGGCCATGCCGTCGGGCTGGCCGGGGACGAACAGGCCGTCGTCCATGGTGTCGCCGCTCTGGGCCACGACCTGGTAGGTGAAGCCCTCGGGCAGATCGAGCAGCTTGTTGGGGTCTTCCTTCAGCGGGCCGTAGCCGTGGATCTGGTTGACGTAGGTCTCCTCGCCCGGCGCGGCCGCTTGCGCGGCGGCGTGGCGGGCCATGCCGGTGAAGGCGAGGGCGGCGCCGCCCGTTCCCATGAGGTGACGACGGTTCAGACGCATGGGCGGGCACTCCGGGCAGGACAACTGCCGCGCTTATGGCGCGCGTCGGTCAGGGTTCTGTGACAACGGGCGCGACGGAATGTCCGGGTGTGGGGGTGTGGGGTGTGGGGGGGGCTTGCGCTCACCTCTCCATTCGCCCGCAAGCGAATGGAGAGGACAGACCGACGCGTGAGCGGCGGTCAGGTGAGGGCGGCGCGGTGGTGACGGAAGCTGGCTCAAACACGGCTGTTGGCAGGCCAACAGCAAACACCTGCGCCGCCCCCTCCTGATCGCTGGCGCGATCTGTCCTCCCCATCGCCTTGAAGGGGGCGATGGGGAGGTGAGGTGAGCGTCGGGCGGTGGGGGACACCCCGCACCCCATCCCCCACGCCCCCAGAAGTGCTCGAAATGATGCGGTATTTTAATACCGTTTCTACTTTCCTGTTATTTTACAGATATATAACCTGAAATCGCTGCGCAAATCGGCATTGACCGGCGATCCGCCTTCCTCTATCAGCGCGCCTTCCGTTCTTCCGGTCCGCCGGGGGAGCACACCGTTTCGCCCGTCTCCCAAGGACTCCTCGTTATGCTGAAGAGCACCACGGCTTCGCTGAAGCCGGCCGAGGTCGAGAAGAAGTGGATCCACATCGATGCCGAAGGCGTCGTGGTGGGCCGTCTCGCGACCTTCATCGCCAACCGTCTGCGCGGCAAGCACCGCGGTGACTACACCCCGCACGTCGATTGCGGCGACTACGTCGTCGTGACCAACGTCGACAAGGTCGTTTTCACCGGCAAGAAGAACACCGACAAGGTCTACTACCGCCACACCGGTCACCCGGGCGGCGTCAAGGAAACCACCCCGGAGAAGGTTCTGGGCGGTCGTTTCCCCGAGCGCGTCCTCGAGAAGGCCGTTGAGCGCATGCTGCCGAAGGAGTCGCCGCTGGCTCGCAAGCAGATGACGCACCTGCGCCTGTTCTCGGGCTCGGAGCACTCGCACCAGGCCCAGTCGCCCGAAACCATCGACTTCGCCTCGAAGTCGGCCAAGAACACCCGGAGCGTCTGAGCATGACCGACGTCACCACCGAAAACACCGGCTTCGACGCCCTGAAGGGCCTGTCGGCCTCGGCTGAAGCCGAAGCCCCGGTCCATGTCCAGAAGCTGGACGCGCAAGGCCGCGCCTACTCGACCGGCAAGCGCAAGAACGCCATCGCCCGCGTGTGGGTGAAGCCGGGCACCGGCAAGTTCACCATCAACGGCAAGGACCAGGAGCAGTATTTCGCTCGTCCGGTTCTGCGCATGATGATCGCCCAGCCGCTGGTCATCGCCGAGCGCGAAACCCAGTACGACGTGATCTGCACCGTTGAAGGTTCGGGCCTGTCGGGCCAGGCCGGCGCCATCCGCCACGGCCTGTCGCACGCCCTGACCCACTACGAGCCGGAACTGCGCAAGGTCCTGAAGCCGCACGGCTTCCTGACCCGCGACAGCCGCGTCGTCGAGCGTAAGAAGTACGGCCGCGCCAAGGCTCGCCGTTCGTTCCAGTTCTCGAAGCGCTAATCGCGTTCACGCGGTTTGGATTTGGGGCGCTTCGGGAAACCGGAGCGCCCTTTTTCTTGTCCCGAGTTGAGGTTATGGCGGCCCATGAAGTTCCTTTCGAAGATGTTCGGAAAGTCGTCGCCCGCGCCTGAAACTTCCAGCAAGGACGAGGCTTTGCTCATTGTCCCCATGCCAGCCTTGGTCGCTGTGTTGTTGGCGGCGGAAAATCAGAAGGGCGCTCCGCTGATCAAGGCGGAGGTTCTGGAAATTCGCGACGGGGCGGTGTGCATGGCCATGCCGGTGCATGCAGCCGAGAGAATGGCTGAAGCGCGGGGGTACGCAGACATCAATCCCGAACGTGTCTGGGAGGAGTGGCAAGCCTTCCGCCAATCAAATGAGCAATCGTCGGACTGACATGACCCACACCATCTTCATCGACGGCGAAGCCGGCACCACGGGCCTCGAGATCCGCGAACGGCTGGAGGCGCGTTCGGATCTGGAGCTGCTGCTGCTGGGCGACCGGCGGCGGGACGTCGAGGCGCGGCGCGAGGCGCTGAACAGCGCCGATGCGGTGATCCTGTGCCTGCCGGATGACGCGGCCAAGGAAGCCGTGGGCATGATCGAGAACCCCGCCGTGCGGGTGATCGACGCCTCGACCGCCTATCGGGTCGATCCGGACTGGACCTATGGCTTCGCCGAGATGGCCCCCGGTCAGCGCGAGGCGATCGCGGGCTCGACGCGGGTGTCGAATCCCGGCTGCTATCCGACCGGCTTCATCGGCCTGGTGCGCCCGCTGGTGTCGGCGGGGATCATCCCGGCAGGCTGGCCCGTCACGGTCAACGCGGTCAGCGGCTACTCCGGCGGCGGCAAGGCCATGATCGCCGAGTTCGAGAGCGGCGAGGCCGAGGCCTATCGCGCCTATGGCCTGACGCTGAAGCACAAGCATGTGCCGGAAATGACCCTGCACACGGGGCTGACGCGCAACGTCCTGTTCGCGCCCGCCGTGGGGAATTATCGCCAGGGGATGCTGGTCGAGGTGCCGCTGCACCTGTCGACCCTGCCGGAAACGCCCTCGGTTGAGCGGCTGCACGGCGCCTTGCTGGAAGCCTATGACGGCCAGCGCTTCGTCGAGGTCGCCGATCTGGACGAGACCGAGGCCATG
>NZ_DASWWG010000115.1:0-117657 GCF_036400995.1 Brevundimonas sp. | reverse complement strand
GTTGTTGATCAGTTCCTGCATGGTCACGGTCTTGCCCACGCCGGCGCCGCCGAACAGGCCGGTCTTGCCGCCCTTGGTGTAGGGGCAGATCAGGTCGATGACCTTGATGCCCGTGACCAGGATTTCCGCCGAGGTCGACTGCTCGTCGAAGGTCGGGGCTTCCTTGTGGATCGGGCGGTATTCAGTGGTCTGGATCGGGCCGGCTTCGTCGATCGGCTGACCGACGACGTTCATGATGCGGCCGAGGGTGCCCGGGCCGACCGGCGCCATGATCGACTTGCCGGTGTCGACGACGGGCTGGCCGCGCGTCAGACCTTCGGTCGTGTCCATCGAGATGGCGCGGACCATGTTCTCGCCGAGGTGCTGGGCGACTTCCAGAACCAGGGTGAAGGGCTCGCCCGTCTTCTGGTCGACGTTCTGCGTCTCCAGGGCGCTCAGGATGGCCGGCAGGGCGCCGTCGAACTCAACGTCGACGACGGCGCCGATGACCTGGGCGATACGGCCCGAGCCAGCAACGGCGGCGGCGGCCTTCGGAGCGGCGGCCTTCTTGGGAGCGGCCGGCTTCTTGGCGGCGGGTTTCTTGGTGGCGGTGGCGTCGGTCATGGGGTGCGTCCGGTTCGGAATGTCGTGTCGGTCGGGATCAGAGCGCTTCAGCGCCGGCGATGATCTCGATCAGCTCGGTGGTGATCTGGGCCTGGCGTTTACGGTTGTACTGCAGGGTCAGGCTGTTGATGAGGTCGCCCGCGTTGCGCGTGGCGTTGTCCATCGCGGCCATCTGCGCGCCGAAGAAGCCGGCCTGGTTCTCGTAGAGAGCGGCCAGGATCTGCGTCGTCAGGTTGCGCGGCAGCAGGGTCTCGAGGATTTCCTCTTCCGAGGGCTCATACTCATAGACCGCGCCGTTCAGGTCGATCGGTTCGGCGTCGCCTTCGACGACGGCCGGGATCAGCTGACTGGCGGTCGGCACCTGCGAGATCACCGACTTGAACTGGCTATAGAAGAGAGTGACCACGTCGGCCTGGCCGTCTTCGAAGCTCTCGGCAATCAGTTCGGCGATCGGCTGCGCGGCCGGCAGGCCGAGGACCTTGTGCTCGCTCAGCTCGAAGGACTTGACCACCTTGTCGCCGAACAGGCGGGTCAGGGGATCACGCGACTTCTTGCCGACGGCGATGACGCGAACGTCCTTGCCCTGGGCGATCAGGCTGTTGATCCGGTCGCGGGCGGCGCGGACGACGTTGGACGAGAAGCCCCCCGCCAGACCCTTGTCCGCCGTGGCGACCACGATCAGGTGACGCTGGTCGGCGCCCGTGCCGGCCAGCAGCTTCGGCGCGCCGTCGCCCGAGACGCCGGCGGCCAGGTTGGCGATGACCGAGGCCATCCGCGTCGCATAGGGGCGGGCGTTCTCGGCCTGCTCCTGGGCGCGCTTCAGCTTGGCCGCGGCGACCATCTGCATGGCTTTCGTGATCTTCTGCGTCGCCTTGACGCTTCCGATCCGATTGCGCATTTCCTTAAGGCTGGCCATCCGGCGCTACTCTCGCTCTCTGGTCAGATCTTAGGCGAAGGTCTTGGCGAAGGCGGCCAGGACGTCCTTGAGCTCGGCTTCCAGTTCCGGCGTCAGGGCCTTCTTGGTGCGGATGCCTTCCAGCAGCGAAGCGTGGTTCGAGTGGACGCGGGCCAGCAGCTCGCTTTCGAAGCGGCCGATGTCCGACACCGCCACGTTGTCCAGGTAGCCGCGCGTGCCGGCGTAGATCGACACGACCTGCTCTTCGACGGCCAGCGGCGAGTACTGCGGCTGCTTCAGCAGCTCGGTCAGGCGGGCGCCGCGCGCCAGCAGCTTCTGGGTCGAGACGTCCAGGTCCGAGCCGAACTTCGCGAAGGCGGCCATTTCACGATACTGGGCCAGTTCGCCCTTAATCGAACCGGCGACCTGCTTCATGGCCTTGATCTGGGCCGAGGAGCCCACGCGCGACACCGAGATGCCGACGTTCACGGCCGGACGGATGCCCTGATAGAAGAGGTCCGATTCCAGGAAGATCTGGCCGTCGGTGATCGAGATCACGTTGGTCGGGATGTAGGCCGAGACGTCGTTGGCCTGGGTTTCGATGATCGGCAGGGCCGTCATGGAGCCCGAACCATTGTCTTCGTTCAGCTTGGCCGAACGCTCCAGCAGGCGGCTGTGCAGGTAGAAGACGTCGCCCGGGTAGGCTTCACGGCCCGGCGGACGGCGCAGCAGCAGCGACATCTGACGATAGGCCACGGCCTGCTTCGACAGGTCGTCATAGACGATCAGGGCGTGCATGCCGTTGTCGCGGAAGAACTCGCCCATGGCGGTGCCGGCGAACGGAGCCAGGAACTGCAGCGGGGCCGGTTCCGAAGCCGTGGCGGCGACGACGATGGTGTATTCCAGAGCGCCCGACTCCTCGAGCGTCTTCACGATCTGGGCCACCGTCGAGCGCTTCTGGCCGATGGCGACGTAGATGCAGTAAAGCTTCGCCGACTCGTCTTCCGACTTGTTGACGTTCTTCTGGTTCAGGATGGTGTCGATGGCGATAGCGGTCTTGCCGACCTGACGGTCGCCGATGATCAGCTCGCGCTGGCCGCGGCCGACGGGGATCAGGGTGTCGATCGCCTTCTGGCCGGTCTGCATCGGTTCGTGCACCGACTTGCGGGGGATGATGCCCGGCGCCTTGACGTCGACGCGGCGGCGCTCGGTGAACTGGATCGGACCCTTGCCGTCGATCGGCTCGCCCAGCGGGTTGACGACGCGGCCCAGCAGGCCCTTGCCGACCGGCACGTCCACGATCTCGCCCAGGCGGCGGACTTCATCGCCTTCAGCGATGGCGGCGTCCGCGCCGAAGATCACGGCGCCGACGTTGTCGCGCTCGAGGTTCAGGGCCATGCCCTTCACGCCGGCCTTGGGGAACTCGACCATTTCACCGGCCTGGACGTTGTCCAGACCGTGGATGCGGGCGATGCCGTCGCCGACCGACAGCACTTGGCCGACGTCGGAAACGTCGGCTTCGACGCCGAAGTTGGCGATCTGCGACTTGAGGATGGCCGAGATTTCGGCGGCGCGGATGTCCATGGTGGGCTCTCTGGCTTTCGTCTTCGGTGCGGGCCCGCTGGCCCGGCTTGAACTTGGAATTCGGGGCTTAGGCGCGTTTCAGCGCGAACTTCATCTGGTCGAGCTTGGTCTTCAGCGAGGCGTCGAACAGCTTCGAGCCCACCTTGACCTTCAGTCCGCCCAGGATCGACGGATCGACGCGGGCGGTCAGTTCGGGATCGCGGCCCAGCGACGCGCGCAGGGCCGACTGAATGCTCTTGGTCTGGGCCGCCGACAGCGGCAGGGCCGAAACGACCTCGGCCGCGACGACGCCGGTCGCCTTGGCGTACAGGGCCTGGAAGCCGGCGATCACGCCGGGCAGGTCGCGGGCGCGGCCGTTCTGGGCCAGCAGGCCGAGGAACTTCTTGGTCGTGGCGTTGAACTTCGCCTTGTCGGCGATGGCCGACAGGCCCTTGACCTGGTCGTCGGCCGAAATGACCGGCGACTGAGCCAGGCGGCGCAGGTCCGCGCTGTCCAGCCAGGCGGCCTTCAGCGAGGCGAGATCGCCGCGCACGGCGTCGAGCGCCCCCGTCTCTTGCGAGAGGTCGAACAGCGCCTGAGCATACCGTTCGCCGACTTCCGTCGTTCTGAAATCGTCCGCCACGTAATTAAGGTCCGCGATTTGAAGCGTTTGGGTCGAGTCCGGCTGCGATCGCTCGCGCCAGGCAAGGGCTTGATTTGCTTGTAGAAAGCACGCTTGGGACACATCTTTCGATGCGTCCTTCGCTAAAGCCGCGCGGCTGATAGCACGCAAGGTCCCCGGTCGCAACCGACGGGAACGGAACGATAAGGTCGCACCTGCGCTCATTTGCCGGTCTCCAGACCCTCGCGACGGCGTCGGGTGCGACGACAACGCCGCGTCCGGAAGCTTGATGCAACCTCACGGTCCCGTTACCGCTTATGGCTATCATCACATTCTGGAACCCCGATGCTTGAAAGCATAACTCCCCTGCTGAGCGATCCGGCCGCCTGGGCGGCCCTCGTGACCCTCGTGGTCATGGAAGTCGTCCTCGGCATCGACAACCTGATCTTCATCTCGATCCTGTCGAACAAGCTGCCGCCCGAGCATCGCCAGCGCACCCGCCGCATCGGCATCGGCCTGGCGCTGATCATGCGCCTGGGCCTGCTGGCCACGATCGGCTGGATCGTCGGCCTGACCGCCCCCGTCTTCGACCTGGGCTTCCACGGCGAAACCTTCGACACTGCCTTCAGCTGGCGCGACCTGATCCTGATCGCGGGCGGTCTGTTCCTGGTGTGGAAGGCGACGAAGGAAATTCACCACGCCGTCGACGTCACCCCGACCAACGACATGCTGGAGAAGGACAAGAAGGACGCCGTCCTCAACAACGTCGGCGCCGCCATCGTCCAGATCATCCTGCTGGACCTGGTCTTCTCGGTCGATTCCATCCTGACCGCCGTCGGCATGACCGACCACGTGCCGATCATGATGATCGCCGTCGTCTTCGCCGTGCTGTGCATGCTCCTGGCCGCCGATCCGCTGGCCAACTTCATCGACAAGAACCCGACCGTCGTCATGCTGGCGCTGGGCTTCCTGCTGATGATCGGCGCGGTGCTGATCGCCGACGGCTTCGGCGTCCATGTTCCCAAGGGCTACATCTATGCAGCCATGGCGTTCTCGGCGATGGTGGAGGGACTGAACATGCTGTCCCGCCGGTCCGCCGCCCGAAAGGCCGCCGCCGAGCAGGCGCACCAGGACCAGTTGAACAAGGCCGAGACGGCTGAACCGGGAGTGTGATCATGAGGCGGCTGTTCCTTCTCGCGGCCGCCCTGATCCTTTCCACGCCGGCGCTGGCGCAGACGCCCGCGCCGGCCTCGTCGCCCCCGGCGGCGCAGGCCGCTCCGGCGCCCGAGGTGCCGGTCTACGGCTTCGAGATCGTCCGGACCTATCCCCATGACCCGCACGCCTTCACCCAGGGCCTGATCTGGCGGGACGGCGTCCTTTACGAAAGCACCGGCCGCCACCCTTCGACCATTCGGAAGGTGCGGCTCGAGGACGGCGCCGTCCTGCAGCGCCGCGAGCTGGACCCGGCCATCTTCGGCGAGGGCCTGACCGAACTGGACGGCCGCCTGATCAGCCTGACCTGGACGACCGGCAAGGGCTACATCTGGAACCCCGCCGACCTGCGCCTGCTGGGCGAGTTCGACTACGAGGGCGAGGGCTGGGGCCTGACCACCGACGGGACGCGCCTGATCCTGTCCGACGGCGCGCCGCACCTGCGCTTCCTCGACGGCCGCACCCTGACCCAGACCGGAATCGTCCCGGTCAGCCTGAACGGCCGTCCGGTCGGCAAGCTGAACGAGCTGGAATGGATCGACGGGGAGGTCTGGGCCAACATCTGGCAGACCAACTTCATCGTCCGGATCGATCCCGCCGACGGGAACATCGTCGGCATCATCGACCTGACCGAACTGCTGCCCGACCGGACCGGCATGAACCCGGCCGACGACGTCCTGAACGGGATCGCCTGGGACCCGCAGGGCCGCCGCCTGTTCGTCACCGGCAAGAACTGGCCCAGCCTGTTCGAGATCAGGCTGACGGAGCTGCACTGATCCCGCTGCGCGAGCCCCGCGCATATCTGTTGGTCCGCGGTCAAAAGGCTCCGCCTTTTCGACCCGACGCGGCCTGCCGCTTCGCGCATCGCCAATCCCTGAAGGTTGGCCGAACCCGCTCAAGCAGCGAGCGACCGCGTCGCGAGCGGTAGCGTCCTACAGGAAAGAATACGGATCCACGTCCACGTTCAGCCGGACCGAGGCCGGCACCTTCACCCGGCTGAGCCAGACCCGCAGGAAGCCCTGCAGGTCGACGTCCCGGTCAGCGCGCACCAGCAGGCGCTTGCGCCGCCGCCCCCGGACCAGCGCCAGCGGAGCGTCGGCGGGGCCGTAGACCTCCAGCCGCTCGGCATTGGGGATGGCTTCGGCCAGATCGCGGGCCACCTTCTCGACGGCCTGGGCGTTCTCGCTGGACAGGATCAGGGCCGCCAGACGCCCGTAGGGCGGCAGGGAGGCGGCCTCGCGCTCGGCCATCTCGGCGTCGACGAAAGCGTCGCGATCGCCCGCCGCCAGCGCCATCAGCACCGGGTGCTCGGGCGTCCAGGTCTGCAGCAGGGCGCGACCCGGCTTGTCGGCCCGGCCCGCCCGGCCGGTCGCCTGCATCAGCAGCTGGAACGTCCGCTCGGCCGCCCGCAGGTCGCCGCCACGCAGACCGAGGTCGGCGTCGACCACCCCGACCAGCGTCAGGCGCGGGAAATTGTGCCCCTTGGCCGCCGCCTGGGTCGCCACGAGGATGTCGATCTCCCCGTCGGCCATCGACTGGATCAGCGCCCGCGCGGACTTGCCGTCCGGGACGGTGTCCGAACTGAACACCGCCGTCCGCGCCTGCGGGAAGAGGTTGCGCACCTCCTCCTCGACCCGCTCCACCCCCGGCCCGACCGGCACGAGACTGTCCTCGGCGCCGCATGACGGGCAGGTCCTGGGCTTGGCCATGGAGAAGCCGGTCAGGTGGCAGACCAGCCGCCCGGTGTAGCGATGCTCGACCAGCCAGCTGTCGGTATCGGGCGCGGTCAGCCGGTGACCACAGACCCGGCACAGCACCACGGGCGCATAGCCGCGGCGGTTCAGGAACAGCAGGGTCTGCTCCCCCCTGGCCAGGGTCTCGCCGATCGCCTCGCGCATCGGCTGGGACAGCCAGGTCTGCGGGTCCGGCGGCGCCGCGCGCAGGTCCAGAAGCCCGATCTCCGGCAGGACCGCCGCGCCGTGGCGCGCGCCCAGCTTCAGCCAGCGGTACCGCCCCTGATGGGCGTTCCACAGCGTCTCCAGCGACGGCGTGGCCGAGGCCAGCACCACGGTCGCCCCCTCGATCCGGGCGCGGGCGACCGCCAGATCGCGTCCATGATAGACCAGCCCCTCCTCCTGCTTGAACGATCCGTCGTGTTCCTCGTCGACGATGATCAGGCGCAGGTTCGCATAAGGCAGGAACAGTGCTGACCGGGCCCCGACCACGATGTTGCAGCGTCCCGCCTGAACCGCCTCCCACACCTGACGCCGACGCGGCGGCGCGACGCCCGAGTGCCATTCAGCGGGCGCGGTCCCGAAGCGGGCGCTGATCCGTTCGATCAGGGCCTGGGTCAGGGCGATCTCCGGCAGGAGGATCAGGACCTGCGCATCGGGATCGGCCTTCAGGGCGCGAGCGGCCGCCTCCAGATAGGCTTCCGTCTTGCCGGAGCCGGTGACCCCGTCCAGCAGCATGGGCACGAAGCCGCGCGCGCCGACCGCCTCGGCGATGGCGCCGGCGGCAGCGGCCTGATCCGGATTGAGGGTCGCGGGCGCATGGTCCGGGTCGGGAGCGTCGAAGGCGGCGATCGCCTCGATCTCGATGATCTCCAGCACCCCCTCGTCCAGCAGTCCCTTGACCACGCCGGACGACACATCGGCGGCGCGCGCCAGATCGGGCCCGGGCATCGACTTCCGGCCCAGCGCCTCCAGCACCGCCGTACGGGCGGCCGTCGGACGCGCCGGGACGCGGTCGCCGACGCGACGGACGCGACGCTCCGGCCGGGGACGCGGCGCGCGCAGTCCCTTCAGCGCCGCCGAGGCCATCTCCCCCGGCGCGCTGAGGGTCCAGCGGGCGGCCCATTCGACGAAGTCCACCGTTCGTTCCGGCAGGCGCGGATCGTCCAGCACCTGATCAATCGCCTTCAGCCGCCGGTTCGAGCCGGTCGTCTCCCGCACCTCGGCGACCACGCCCCGGATAAGCCGCGGGCCCAGCGGCACGGCGACCTGGTCGCCCCGCGCCACATCGAGGCCTTCGGGCGCCTCGTAATCGAAGGCCTCGGGCACCGGCAGGGGAATGAGAACGGACGCGACCTTCATCAGAGGATCATGTCTCGCAAATTTCGCACGACGCCGCTAAAGAGCCCGGCCATGAAACTCTTCCTCGACACCGCCGACGTCGCCGTCATCAAGGACCTGCTGCCGACCGGCATGGTCGACGGCGTGACCACCAATCCCACGCTGATCGCAAAGTCCGGGCGCAACATCGCCGAGGTCATCGCTGAAATCTGCGCCCTGGTCGAGGGCCCGATTTCGGCCGAGGCCGTCGCCACCGACTATGAGACCATGGTCAAGGAAGGCGACAAGCTGGCCGCCATCGCCCCGAACGTGGTCGTGAAGCTGCCGTTGACCTGGGACGGACTGCGCGCCGCGCGGAACTTCTCGGACAAGGGCATCAAGACCAACGTCACCCTGTGCTTCTCGGCCGCCCAGGCCATGCTGGCCGCCAAGGCCGGCGCGACCTTCATCTCGCCTTTCGTCGGCCGTCTGGAAGACCACGGCGCGGACGGCATCGGCCTGCTGGAAGAGATCCGCACCCTGTACGACATCCACGGCTTCGAAACCGAAGTCCTGGCCGCCTCGCTGCGCAACCCGGGCCACGTCTCGGCCGCCGCCCTCGCCGGCGCCGACGCCGCGACCCTGCCGGCCGACACTTTCAAGGCCCTGGTCAAACACCCGTTAACCGACAAGGGGCTTGATGCCTTCCTGGCGGACTGGGGCAAGACCGGTCAGTCGATCCTGTAAGGATCGCTCCCCTCCCGGGCGCCGGTTTTTCGGAATCTGCGCCTCGGGGAGAGGTAAGTGAGCGTATCGCCTGATCTGTCCTCGAAGCCGGACGAGCTTCACTGGCCCGACGTGCGCGTCTGGCTGCAGGCGAACCCTGCCCATCTGGTGGACGACCGCGCCCTGCTGGAAGAGCTGGGCCTGAAGGCGACCGGCCGCAATGTCGTGGAGTTCGGCAAGGCGGCCCTGACCCGGCTGGAAGAGGCCATGGAGCGCGAGGCCGACGCCCGCAAGCGCATCGAGGCCATCGCCCGCGCGAACTTCGCCGCCCAGACCCAGACCCATGTGGCGGCCCTGGACCTTATGGAATCCCGCAACCCGTCCGATCTCGCCCGGCGTCTGGATGCGGTTGCGCAGGGCCGCTTCGGCCTGTCCGCCGCCGCCATCGCCATGGAGAAGCCGGGCGGCGTGCCCTTCGGCTGGAAGGCGCTGGACGCCGGCGGCGTCGACAGCCTGCTGGGCGAGCACGGCCTGACCTGGCTGGGACCGAATTTCGATGGATTGAACCTGTTCGGCGCGGCCGAAGAGGAGGTGAAGTCCGTCGCCCTGATCCGGATGGCGCCGCACTTCCCCGGCGACGACACCCCGGGACGCCACGCCATCTGCGCCTTCGGCTCGCCCGAAGAGGACGGCTTCACTCCGACCATGGGCTGCGAACTGGTGGCCTTCATCGCCCGGGTCGTCGAGCGCACGGCCGAACGATGGCCCATCCTCAACTGACCGCTGACGAAGCCCTGGCCGCCTGGCTGGAGCATCTGGCGCATGAACGACGCCTGTCGCCCCGGACACTGGAGGCCTACGGCCACGTCGGCCGGCTGTATCTGGCGTTCCTGGAGCGGCACCGGGGCGAACCTCAGCGGTTGACGGACCTCGGCGCGATCACCGCAGCGGAAGTGCGCGCCCATCTGGCCGAGCGTCGTAGCGGGGACCATCCCCTGAACGCGCGTTCCATCAGCCAGACCCTGTCGGCGATCCGCGCCTTCCACGCCTTCCTTGACCGGCGGCTGGACACGCCCGCGCCCCAACTCGCCCTCGTGCGCGGGCCGAAGGTCAAACCCTCCCTGCCCCGCCCCGTCAGCGAGGATCAGGCGCGGGGCTTGCTGGAGGAGAGCGAGGCCGATCCCGACATGGAGCCGTGGGAAGCCGCGCGTGACCGGGCCGTGCTGACCCTGCTGTACGGCTGCGGCCTGCGGATTTCGGAAGGTCTGTCGCTGATCCGGTCCGACGCGCCCCTGCCGGAGGCCCTGCGGATCACCGGGAAGGGCGGCAAGACCCGGATGGCGCCGGTGCTGCCGGCCGTGCGGGAGGCCGTCGACGCCTATCTGGGCCTGTTGCCGCACCCTCTGGAGCCGTCCGACGCCCTGTTCCGGGCGAAGCGGGGCGCCCCCCTTGGGCCGCGTCAGGTTCAGGCCGCCATGCAGCGCCTTCGCGGACGGCTGGGCCTGCCGGCCAGCGCCACGCCCCACGCCCTCAGACACAGCTTCGCGACCCATCTGCTCGGTGCGGGAGCTGACCTGCGCTCGATCCAGCAACTGCTGGGTCACGCCAGCCTGTCGACGACCCAGAAATACACCGCCGTCGACGCCGCCCACCTGCTGGACGCCTACACCGCCGCCCACCCCCGGGCCTGAGCGAACACGGACTCGCCAGCGCGCGCGATCGGCGTACAGTGCCCCAAAACATAATGGGGAAACGCCGTTGTCCCGGGATCACCCTGCGGCGCCGGATAGACGCCTTCTACTGACCGGACTGGCCGCCGCGGCCGCCTTCGGGCCCGCGCGAGGGCTCGCGCAAACCCCGCCCGCACCTCACGAGCCGGGATCCATCTCCCTGCTGGCCAATCTATTCACCCGGGTCGGCGCGGGTGTGACGATCAACGGCGCCGGCCCTTTCACCTTCGTCATAGACACGGGCGCGGGCGCGACTTCCATCGCGGATACTCTTGCCCGGCGGCTGGCCCTGCCGGCGATGGCGCCGCTGACCGTGCACGGGATCACAGCCGCCACCCGGACCGAGAGCGTCCGCGCGGACCGCCTGTTGCTGAGCGGACTGGTGTTCAGGAACCTGCGCTGCCCGGTTCTGCCCGCCGACCAGTTGGGCGCGGACGGCCTTCTGGGGCTGGATGTGCTCGGCCGATTCCGGTTGGGGTTCGATGTCGAGCGGCGGGCGGCTAGCCTGAGCATGCGCGGCATCCGCATCATCATGGGCGGCGCTGACATGGACACCGGATCGCGTATCCGCCGCGACGGCGTGCGTTCGGTGCGAGGCCGCTTCGGCCAGCTGATCCTGACCCAGACCCTGGTCGACGGCGTGCCGACCGCGGCCTTCATCGACAGCGGGGCCCAGTATTCGATCGGAAACGAGGCCCTGCGACGAGCCATCGTGACCCGCCACGCCGACACGCCGCGCTCAGCCCGTCAGGTGCTGCTGTACGGCGTGACCGGGCAGAATCTGGTAGCCGACCTCGCGCGGGTCGGCGACATCCGGCTGGGACGCTCGCGGCTGGGTCCGACGCCGCTGCTGTTCGCGGACCTGCATTGCTTCAACACGCTGGAGTTGGCCGACCGCCCCGCCCTGCTGGTCGGCGCGGATTTGCTGGGCCGGTTCCGACAGGTGACGCTGGACTTCCCGAACGGCACGGTCGACTTCGACGGCCTGCGCCGTCAGACGACGCGGACCATCGAGGACGAACTGCGGACCTGAGATCAGGCCTGCATGATCCAGTTGTCGACGCCCATGGCCGCCTGCTTGACCGCTTCCGAACGGGTCGGGTGCGGGTGGCAAATGCGGGCGATATCTTCCGCCGCGCCGCCGAAGGCCATGGCCACGCAGGCCTCGCCGATCAGTTCGCCGGCCTGCGGTCCGAAGATGTGCACGCCCAGGATCTTGTCCGACTTGGCGTCGGCCAGCACCTTCACGAAGCCTTCGGTCTCGTGGTTGATCTTGGCGCGGCTGTTGGCGGTGAAGGGGAATTTGCCCTTCTTGAACTCGACGCCCGCGGCCTTCAGCTGCTCCTCGGTCTTGCCGACCCAGGCCACTTCCGGACCGGTGTAGATGACGCTGGGGACCAGGTCGTAGTCGACGTGGCCCGCCTTACCGGCGATGTATTCGATGACCGCGACGGCCTCTTCCTCGGCCTTGTGGGCCAGCATCGGGCCGTGGGTCACGTCACCGATGACCCAGACGCCGTCCTTGCCGGTCTTCAGGTGGTCGTTGTTCAGGAAGCCGCGCTTGTCGGTTTCGATGCCGACCGACTCCAGACCCAGGCCGGCCGTGTAGGGACGACGGCCGATGGCGACCAGAACCACGTCGCCCTTCAGGGTCTCGGCGGCGCCGCCGGCGGCGGGCTCCAGCGTCAGCTCGACGCCGTCCTTGCCGGTCTTCGCGGCGGTGACCTTGGTGCCCATCTTGAAGGTCATGCCCTGCTTGGTCAGGCCGCGCTGGAAGGCGGTGGCGACCTCGGCGTCCATACCGGCGCCGACCTTGTCCAGGAACTCGACGACGGTCACCTGGGCGCCCAGACGGCGCCAGACCGAGCCCAGCTCAAGGCCGATGACGCCCGCGCCGACGACGATCAGGTGCTTCGGCACGGCCGGCAACGACAGGGCGCCGGTCGAGTCGATGACCTTGCCCTCGACGAAATCCACGCCCGGCAGCGGGGTGGGTTCCGAACCGGTGGCGATGACGATGTCCTTGGCCTTCAGCGTTGAGACCGAACCGTCAGCGGCGGTCACTTCCACCGCGCCCGGGCCGGTGATCTTGCCCTTGCCCTTGATCCACTCGACCTTGTTCTTCTTGAACAGGAATTCGATGCCCTTGGTCAGGGCGCCGACGCTGTCGGCCTTCTGCTGCATCATCTGGCCCAGGTTCAGCTTGGGCGCGCCGACGTCGATGCCGAGGGTCGGGAACTCCTTGGCCACCGCCTCGAACAGCTCCGACGCGTGCAGCAGCGCCTTCGAAGGCATGCAGCCGACGTTCAGGCAGGTGCCGCCCAAGGTGTCGCGCATCTCGATACAGGCGGCTTTCAGGCCCAGCTGGCCCGCCCGGATCGCGGCGTTATAGCCGCCCGGCCCACCGCCGATGATGACGACGTCGTAGGAAGCGGCTTCGGCCATGGGATCTCTCTGATGCTCTGTCTGGGGCGCGGGAAAGGCGCGCGGAACCTAGCGGCAAGACCGCAGGGGTCAACCGTCCACAGGCATATGGTGACGATCCTTGGGTATCAGAAGGACAGCTGCCCCGGAATCCGGTGACGTCGCTGGCGGCGCGCGACAACGACCACCAGCACCCCCAGCAGGAACAGGGCGCCGAGGATCAGCCACAGGGGATCGACGGGCAGACCGCCGGCGTCGGCCGCCATGGTGGTCGGGCCGGATGAGCGGGCCGCGGCGTCGCTCCCGCCGTTCCGGTCCATCGCCAGACGCAGGACGGCGTCCGCGATAAAGCCCAGGAAGTAGGCGATGGAGGCCCGGGCGTTGCCCGCGCCGAGCATCAGGGCGGCGACGAGGTACAGGCCCACGGCTCCCACCCACAGCGCCCAGGCCGGGATCAGGCCGAACAGGCTGCCGCCCGCGGCGGCGTCGACGTCGGCGCCCAGCGCCCCGATGTCCGGCGCCCCGCCGTCCAGCAGGGGCGACAACAGCGGCCAGGCCAGCCATCCGACATAGGCGAGGATGACGAGGGCGATGAGAGGACGCAGCAGCTTCATGACCGGTCTCCGGATACGGCGTTAACCACCCTACACCCGGCGCGCCGAACGTCGATACCCGCGTCAGCCCCGGGTCAGGCGCTCTGGCGCTCCGCCTCGACGAGCGGTTGCGGCAGGGTGATCGAGACCTCGGCGCCGCCCCCCGGGACGTCGTCGATCGACAGCACGCCGCCCGACTGCCGCGCGAAGGCGTAGGCCTGGGACAGTCCCAGACCGGCCGCGCCCTCACGCGTGGTGAAGAAGGGCTCGACGGCGCGGGCCGCCAGATCGCGGTCCATGCCCGGACCGGTGTCCCGAACGCTGAGCCGCAGCCCGCCTTCCATCAAAGCCTCCAGCCGCACGGCGACCGAGCCCTTGGCGCCGACGGCCTCGACCGCGTTCTGGGTCAGGGCGCGCACCGCGCCCTCGAAGGCGACCGGATCGAGCCGGGCCGGAGCATCGGTGGACGGGCCCTCGATCATCAGGTCGACACCCTCGCCCGCCATGGCCCGCAGGCGCGTTTCCATCCCGCGCAGCAGGACCCCCGCGTCGAGAGTCTGGAACACCGGGGCGTCGTCGCCCTGCGAGAAGGCGGTCAGTCGGCGGGTCAGTTGTTCACCCCGCTGGCCCGCGGCCAGGGCGGCCTGCCCGAGGCGGCGAACCCGGGCGGGGTCGTCGGCCTGACGCAGCATCATGTCGAGCGCACCGGTCATCACCCCCAGCAGGGCGTTGAAGTCATGGGCCAGACCACCGGTCAGGCGGCCGACGCTTTCCATGCGACGACCACCCTGCAGCTCCAATTCAGCGTCTTGCTGCGCCTGGCGGGCGACGGCGCGCGCCGTCTCGGCGTCTTCCCGCGCGGCGGCGGCGGCGGCGAGCGCCTCCTCGGCCTGACGACGGGCGGCGTCCGCTTCGTCGCGCAGGGCCGAAGCCTCTTCCTCCGAGATCGCGGGCGCGGCGGGCTCCGGCCCGGCGACCGCCTCGACCGGCGGGGCGAAGGCGATGGCCTCGACAGGCGCCTCGATCATCGGCTCGACGACAGCCTCCTCGACGACCGGGTCGGCGCGTTCGCCGGCCAGCAGCAGGGCGTCGACCTTCCCGGCGGCGTCGGTCAGGGGCAGCATCGACCAGCGGATGCCTTCGGGCGCCCCATTTCGGGACGTGAAGGGCTCGGCCTCGCCGGCGGGAGCGGACAGGGCGGCGCGCAGGGCCTGACGCCCCTCGACACGCTCGTCCTCCGCGAGGAACAGATCGGCGAACTCGCCCTCCGCGCCGTCCCGGCCGAGAACCAGAAGGGCGGTCCGGTTGGCCTCACGCACCACGCCGTTGGCGGCGACGACCACGAGCGCGCTCGAGGCCGCGTCGAAGACCCGCCGGGTCAGGTCGCTTTCGACCACCACGGTCTCGGGGGCGATCATCTCCGGGGTCTGGAGCCCCTCGGTCTCGACGATGGCGGCGGTGGAGCCGGTGATCTGGCCCAGCTCGTTCTCGATCGGCATGGCCGTCACCGAAACCAGCATCTTCTTGCGGGTCGCGGGATTGGACATCAGGTGATGGAAGCCCTTGACCGTCTGGCCGCGCAGCGCGCGGGCGCTGGGCAGGAGATCCGGCGGCACCGGCCGGCCGTCCGGGAAGGTGATGCCCCAGGTCGCGGAATGGAAACGCAGGCCGATCAGTTCGGCGTCACGACGCCCCAGCAGCTGGTGGGCGGCGCGGTTGGCGAAGACGAACTTGCCCTGTTTGTCGGTCTCGACCAGGGCGACGGGAATGGCGTTCAGGGTCTCGAACAGGCGCTTTTGCGAATCCTCGGCCACGCGCTGGACCAGATCCAGCTGTCCCGAGGCGTCGACGTGCTGTCCCCGCTTCTTGAAGGCGAACCAGAGCGCGACCAGCCCGATCGCCCAGCCGACGACCGCAACCGCGCCCAGCACCCACATCCAATTGATCTGGCCTTCGAGAAACATTCGACCCGACTGTCCCGTTCTGGCGCCCTCGCGCCGGTTCGGGAGACACCTTGCAAACGGCGAACCGCACCGGCCGCCTTTCGCCCCCAAGGCGACCTAGCCGGGCTTTTCGAAACGGTCCAGCTTCGCCGTTAGCCTTTCTGCGGAAAAGAAAAAGGGCCGGACGTCGCCGCCCGGCCCTCTCCTGTTTTTCAGCTGACGGACCTTAGAAGGCGACGCGCATGACCAGCTGGTAGACCGGGCCCGAGCTTTCGGTCTCGATCTCGTACTCGTCGTAGTCGCGGCTGATCTGGTCGGCGATGCTGCCGAACTTGTCGAAGACCTCGTCCTTCGAGGAGTCGAGCAGGTTCGAGCCGGTGAAGCGCAGCACCACGTTCGAGGATACCTGCTTCTCGACGAAGATTTCCAGATCGCCGCCGTAGGTGGTGCGGACTTCCTCGGCCAGGACGCGGCTGTAGGCGTCGCCCTGTTCGCGGTAGGTCGCGCCGAAGGCCAGGTCCCAGGTCGGGATGTCGTGGGTGAAGCCCAGGTTCAGCACATAGTCCGACTGGCTGTTGAAGCGGCGCTCACCGATGAAGTCGGTGATCTCGCTGTCCAGCCACGAGTAGTTCAGGAACACGCCGGTCGACGGCAGGCCGACGAAGTCCAGCGGGGTCGAGAGGTCGAACTCCAGGCCGTACACCTTGCCGCTGCCGACGTTGTCGACGGTGTAGATGAAGGTGCCCGGACCGGCCGACCCTTCGGCGCCGGTGTTGGTTTCCTCGATCAGGTTGTCGACGTCGCGGTAGAAGGCGTTGATGCCGACGACGCCGCGGCGGCCCAGACGACGCTCGAAGCCAAGGTCGAAACCGATGGCGGTTTCCGGCTCAAGGTTCGGGTTGCCCATGAAGTCGCTGTCGCCGAACTCTTCTTCCAGCGTCACCGGCGAGAGCTGGTTGAAGTTCGGGCGGCGAACCGTGCGGGCGGCCGAGAAGGTGATCCGGTCCGTCTCGTTCAGGCGGAAGCGCAGGCTGGCCGACGGCAGGAACTCGCCGTAGTCGTTGTCGGTCACCTGATCGGCCGGGGCGGCGGTCAGGTCGGTGATGGTGGTCTCGGTCGACTCATAGCGCAGACCGGCTTCCCACTTCAGCGGGCCGTTCTCGCCCGACAGCATGATGTACGGGTCGAGGCGGGTTTCCTCGATCGTGCCCAGACCGCCCAGCACCGGGGTGAAGGCGCCGAAGGCCGGAACCGTCGGACGCACGCCCGGGGCGTTCGGCACGTTGAAGCGGATCCGCGGGGCCTCGGTGATGTTGGTGTCGCGGGTCTTGTCGTTCCACTGCACGCCGAACTCGAGCTCGAGGTCGTTGCCCAGGTCGATCTTGTGCTCGATCGCGGCCGAGTATTCCTCGTCCTGGATCTGCGAGTCCGTCGCGTCGAGGGTGTAGCGATCCTCGTCCGGAAAGGTGATGGCGTCGCGCAGGTATTCCGACTCGCCCTCGAACTCGTACTGGTCGTCGTCGATCGAGGCGTAGCCCAGTTTGAAGGTCGTCTCGCCGCCGAACATTTCACGGCGGTAGCGGGCGTTCAGCGACAGGTTGTCGGTCAGGATGTCCAGATCGTTGTCGTTGACGACCGACAGGTGGGCGGCGTCCTCGATGCCGTCCTCATACTCCAGCGAGTCCTCGTCCTGGTAGCGGTCGGTGCGCACGAACAGGCCCGACAGGCGCAGCTCGCCGCCCAGGACGTCAACGGTGTAGTCGGCGTTGAACGAGTAGTCGGTGCCGTCACGGACATCGGTCTGGATTTCCGTATTCTGGATCGTGCCGCCCGGCTCGTCGTAGCGGACGCTGTACTTGTCCTTCGGGTTGCGGCGGTCCTGCATGTTGCCGCCGATCAGCAGGCGGCCCGGGCCGACCTGGCCGCCCCAGACGGCGCCGAAGGTGCCGCCCCACTGGCCGTACTCGCTGTCTTCCCAGTGCAGGGCGCCGGCGCGGATGTAGCCGCCGTCCAGGGCCAGAGCGTCGCGCAGGACGATGTTGATCGAACCGGCGACCGCATCACCCGAACGGTTGGCCGAGGACGAGCGGACGACCTCGACCCGGTCGATCAGTTCGGCCGGAATGCGGTCGACGAAGAAGCTGCGGTCCAGACCGGCGCCGGGCACGCGCTCGCCGTCGATCAGGATCTGGGTGTAGGCCGAGTCGAGGCCGCGCAGGCGCACGCCGTCGTACTCCAGCATGTCCGACAGGAAGGCGACCGACGGGACGCGCTTCAGGGCGTCGCCCACGGTCAGCGGTTCGAAGCGCTGGAAGTATTCCAGGTCGTAGGACAGGGTCGGCACCACGTCGTCGGTGCGGTTGCGCATGACCGGCTCGCCGGTGACGATGACCTCTTCCAGGGAGGTGGTCGGCGCGGCCGGAGCGTCCTGGGCCATGGCCGGAGCGGCCAGAGCGAAGGCGAGCGGCGCGACCGCGGCGCCGAGCAGAAGTCCGAGTTTCATGAGGTGCATCCCGATGGGTCCGGTTCGACCCCCCGGCCGCCGGCTCTGGATGCGCCAGCTAGGCT
This sequence comes from Brevundimonas sp., assembly GCF_036400995.1. Taxonomy (GTDB): domain Bacteria; phylum Pseudomonadota; class Alphaproteobacteria; order Caulobacterales; family Caulobacteraceae; genus Brevundimonas. The sequence continues at coordinate 99,725 of NZ_DASWWG010000115.1, read as the reverse complement.
GTAGCGGCGACGCCAGCGCGACGGTTTCGCGAATGCCGCTTGGCGATTTTCGAACGCCGTTGTGACGATTGGTCGCCCCACGGAGCGTTCGTCACGAACATGACGCCGGACCGTCATCGTGCGTTGCTTGACCCCCTGCCGCGGCGCGTGGTCTGGCGCGCCCGTCAAGCTTCAAGGAGGGCGCGATGACGATCCGGACCCTGATGACCGCCGTGGCCGCCTCGGCCCTGCTGGTCGCCTGCGCGACCCATGAAGTCGACTACCAGGGCGAGGGCGAGGGCTTCGTCGGCGAGGGCGCGCCCGTCCACGCCGTGCTGGAGACCCCGTCGGTCGGCACCGCCGGCCAGGACGCCGCGGATGATCCCGCGGTCTGGGCCTCCGCGACGCCGGTCAACGTCAAGAGCGCCAGCGTCGGCGGCTGGGTGGCCGGAACCGACAAGAAGGCGGGCCTGTACATCTACGGTCTGGACGGCGCGATCCTGCAGTTCCTGCCGGAAGGCCTGCTGAACAACGTCGACGTGGTCGAGGGCCTGAGCATCGGCGGCCGCCCGCAGGTGGTTCTCGGCGCCAGCGACCGGACCCCGGGCAAGACCGGCATCGCCCTGTACGCCTTCGACCCGGCCGGAACCGGCGACAACGGCGTGCGCCTGTGGGGCAACATCACCACCGACGTGGTCGAGCCCTACGGCTTCTGTTTCGCCCGCCGCGGCGATGAGGTTCACGCCGTTCTGGTCGGCCACGAAGGCGAGCTGCGTCAGTTCGTGCTGACCGTCGGCGCCGACGGCCAGCCCTCGGCCCGTCTGGTCCGCCGCGCCGAGATCGGCACCATCTCCGAAGGCTGCGCCGCCGACGAGGCGACCGACGCCCTGTACATCACCGAAGAGAACGTAGGCCTGTGGCGCTACAGCCTGGACCCGGCCTCGGGCGCCGCACGCACCCTGATCCAGCCGATTGCCCCGGGCGTGCTGGTCGCGGACGCCGAGGGCCTGACCATCCTTGAGGACGGCGCCGCCCGCTACCTGATCGGCTCCAGCCAGGGCGACTCGACCTTCCCGGTCTGGCGCGTCGACGGCGCCGCGCCCGAATACAAGGGCCGGTTCGTGGTCACCGACGGGAACGGCGTGGACGGGATCACCGGCACGGACGGGCTGGACGCCCTCGGCGGCCGGATCAGCGAGCGCTTCCCCGAGGGCGTCGTGGTCATCCAGGACGATGTGAACGACGTCGGCACGCAGAATTTCAAATACGTCGACTGGCGCGACATCCGGACCGCGCTGGGCCTGTAGGGATCAGACGCCCCGGCGCTTGCGCCAGGTCACCACGGCGACGCCGAGCGGGATCAGGTTGTAGGTCACGCCCGGCAGCCAGGGGGCCACGCCCAGCAGGGGCGAGGCCGCGACCAGCGCCGACAGCAGCCCGGTGACCATGGCGATCCCCCAGGTGGACGCCCATTGCAGGCCGTTGCGGTGCGCCACGGCGTCGAGGCCCCGCAGCGCTCTCGCCGCATGCAGGAACAGCCCGGCGTTCAGCCCCGACAGGATCGCGAAGGCCGCGCCGTAGATCACATAGGTCCAGCGCAGGTCCGACAGGCTGGACATCAACCGTCCGCCCGGCAGGACGCCGCCGGAAATGTAATGGGTCGCCGTTTCCGCCAGCAGACGAAGCGGGAAAACGAACACCAGAACCGAAAACACGACCGCGAGGCTCAGCACCGTGGTCCAGCCGGTGCGGACCGGCGTCAGGTTGGACCAGGTCCGGTGCGCCAGCCAGAACAGCACGATCAGGCCGAAGCCGAAGGCGAAGGCCGGAATGCGGGCCAGCGCCACGGCCAGATCGGTGAAGGACCGCAGCGGTTCGGCCCCGCCGATGATCAGCAGGGAGACGGCGAAGGCGAAGGCCGCGTCGACGAAGGAGTCGAGCCTCTGGGACTCCGGCGTCCGGAACGACCTCGCGCCCACCGATCCGTCCATGGCCCCCTCCCCGTTTCCCGCGTCAGTGACCGCCGCTGGGATAGGGCGTGGTGACGCCCGAGCTGATCATGCCCGGAATGGCCTCTCCGAGCCCCATCAGGATGAACTGGATCGCCAGCGCGCACAGGATCAGGCCCAGCACCCGCACCACGATGGCCAGACCGACATCCCCCAGAATGCGGCTGATCGGTCCGGTCAGGGCGAAGCTGACGAAGGACACCACGCAGGCGGCGGCGATGGCGACCAGGGCCGCGACCGTGCCGGTCGGACCGATCTTCTGGGCCTCGCCCGCCTGGATGATGATGGCCGAGATGGCGCCCGGTCCGATCATCAGGGGGATGGCGAAGGGCACGACCAGCCGCTGGAACCGGCGACGGGCGTAGCCGCGCACATCCTTCAGGTCATTGGCTGCATCCTTGTCGGCGAAGGTGGCGAGGAAGTCCTCGCGGGCCATGTCGAGGCCGAGCAGCAGCAGCAGGATGCCGCCCGCGATGCGGAAGGCGGCCAGCGAGATGCCGAAGAACTGCAGCAGCCCGAGGCCCGTGAACAGGAAGAAGGCCAGGAAGGCCGCCGCGAAGGCGCAGATCAGGGCGGACACCGAAATCCGCTGGCGCAGGGTCGCCCCCGCCGTCGCCGCCGCGAAGATCGGCAGGTTGCCCACCGGATCCAGTAGCGCGAACAGGGTCACGAACAGGTTGACCCCCAGTTCGACCGCGTCCATGTGCTGCCCTCGCCCCCAATTCACTCGATCCGCCATAAGGGCCGACCCGCGCGCGCGCGTCCACCCCCGGCGGGCAAGGAGATCGACGAATGACGCCCGTGCTCACCGACCCGCGCCTGATCGTCGGCCTGGACCTGCCCTCGCTGGACGCCGCCCGGGCCATGGTCGAGCGGCTGGGCGCGACGGTCTCATCCTACAAGATCGGCCTGACCCTGCTCGCCCGCCCCGGCGGCGTCGCCTTCGCCCACGAGCTGAAGGCGGCGGGCAAGATGGTGTTCCAGGACTGGAAGCTGCACGACATCGGCGCCCAGGTCGAAGGCGCGGCCCGCGCGGTGGCCGAGGGCGGCTGCGACCTGCTGACCGTGCATGCCGAGCCGCAGGTCATGAAGGGCGCGGTGAAGGGGCGTGACGCCGCCGGATCAGGCACGAAACTGCTCGCCGTCACGGTGATGACCAGCCTGTCGGACGCGGACCTGACCGAGATCGGCTACGGCTTCGACGCCGCCGCCCTGGTCGAGCGGCGGGTGCGGCAGGCGCTGGAGTGCGGCGTCGACGGCGTGGTCTCCAGCCCGCTGGAAGCCGCCCGGGTGCGCGAGATCGCCATTGAGGCCGGTCGCCCCGACTTCCTGATCGTCACCCCCGGCGTGCGTCCCGAAGGCGCGGACAAGGGCGATCAGCAGCGTGTCGCCACCCCGCGCGCGGCGCTTGAAGCCGGCGCCACCCATCTGGTCGTCGCGCGCCCGGTCGTCGGCGCTGAAAATCCCTTGCTTGCGGCCTCGGCCATCGTCGAGTCGATCAACGGCGTCGGCCTCTAGCGATCAGCCGCGTTCGCCCGGCTCCTGCCGGTACTCCTGCCGCGGCAGGGGACGACGGGAGGGCTGGGCCGGACGCGCGCGCGGACGCGGCGTGACCCGCGCGGGCGGCTCATAGCGCGGCGGCTCGGGCAGGTAGGCGGGCGGATAGGGCGCGCTGGGGCGGTCCCGGTCGCAGCTGCAATCCCGCCGGTCTTCGTAGCGGCGGTCGTCGTAACGGCGATCCTCGTAACGGCGGCCGTCCTCGCTGACCCAGCCGCCTTCGTAGGCTTCGTATTCGCTGTAGCTCTCGCGAACCTCGTAGCGGCTTTCGGCATAGCCCTCGCGACGCTCGCTGTAGCCGTAGCGCCCGCCCCGATCGTAGCCCGCGCCGTCGTAGCGATAGCCGCAGCGCGATGGACGGTAGTCGTCGCGGCCGAAGCCGGTGACCACATAGCCGAACGGCGCCGAAGGGCAGGCGGGGGTCTCCAGGACGCGGTCGTCATAGACGGCCGGACCGCCCGCGTAATAACCGCCGCCGTCCCCGCCGTAGCCACCGCCGACATAGACCGTGCCGCCTCCGGCATAGCCGCCGCGATAGCCGCCGACGTCATAGGTCCGGGCGTTCAGATAGCCGCGCGCCGAAACGCCGGCGGAGGCGTTGGCCTGGCCCGAGGCGTTGACGTTCACATTGATGTTGGTGTTCCCGCCACCGCCGTGCGGCGGCGCCGGCGGGCGGTGACCGCCGCCGCCCCCGCCGTGGCAGCAGGGCGTCGGCGGCTGGGGCTGGTGTCCGCCGCCACCCCGGCGGTCGCCGGCGAAAGCGGGCGAGGCGACGAGGATCAGCAGGGCGGCGCCGGCCGCGGCGGGAAGCATACGCATGTCACGGACTCCGTTTCAGGAGCCGTTATGGCGCTCGCCGCACAGGGCTGGCCCGACCTTGCACCGACAGGGGGAGCGCCGGGTCGCGGTTTCGCCTGTCAGGATGGAAATTAACGCTGTCCGGGATCAGCGGTCGTAGAGATAGACGTCCGGGCCGTCGTCGTACCCGTAGCGTCGACCGTCGACATAGCCCTGCCGCCCCGGGCGGGCGCGGTCGTCATTATAGCCCCACTCATCCCGGTAGCCCTGGTAGGGACGCGGGGCATAGGCCGGTCCCCGGTAGCCGTAGTGGTAACCGGAGCCGTAGCCGCGGTAACGATCATATCCGTACCCGTAGGCCGGACCCCGTCCCGGGACATAGACCCTCGGCCGGGCTTCGTAGCCGTCAGCCCAGCGACCGGTTTCGACGTAGGAGCGCGTCTCGACCTCCGACAGCGGCGAACCGCCGATCGGACGGCCCCAACCGTCCAGATAGACCGGCTGGCCCCAGGAGGGCGCGAAGCCCGAACCGTAGCTCTGGGCCGCGGCGGACCCGCCCCCGGCGAACACGGCGAGGGCGATGAGGGTGGCGAGCGATCTCTGGGTCATCGGGGCGTCTCCTGAACGTCAGGGTTAACGCCGTTCGCCCGGAGGCGTTGCCGCCTCAGAAATCGACCGCGATGCCCTTCTTTTCCCAGTCGCCGAACCGGGTGGGCTCGGGGCCGCGCGGGCCGCCGTGTTCGGTCTCGAGCTCGGCCTTCTCCGACGCGGCGCGACGTTCCGCCGCTTCCAGCAGGGCGCGGCGGGCCACCTCGGTCAGAGGCCGTTCCGGCGTGGCGTGAGGCACATCGGCGTTGAAGACGGGCGCGGTTTCGGGCGTCGTCCCGGGGGCGACTTCGGGGTGTGGGGTGGGATGATCGGTCACAGCATCCTCGCCTTGAGCCAATGCGTTGCAATTCGCAAATTGGGAACGCGGGTTTGTGCCCGCCACCCTGCATCGCTGGATTTCAATGAACCACCTGAAGACCTTCATCCTGCTGGCCGCGCTGACCGCCCTGTTCATGGGGGTCGGCTACATGATCGGCCGCGTGCCCGGCATGCTGATCGCCCTGGCCGTCGCCGGCGGCATGAACATCTTCAGCTACTGGAACGCCGACAAGATCGTGCTGCGGATGTACCGGGCCCAGCCAGTGGACGAGAGCCATCCCAACGCCGTGGTGCGCACCTATGTCGCCGACACCCTGCAGATGGCGCGTGACGCCGGCATGCCGCGACCGATGATCGCCATCATCCCCAACGACCAGCCCAACGCCTTCGCCACCGGCCGCAATCCCCAGAACGCCGCCGTCTGCGCCACCACCGGCCTGCTCGACATGCTGACCCGCGAGGAGATCCGGGGCGTGATGGCGCACGAGCTGGCGCATGTGAAGAACCGCGACACCCTGACCATGACGGTCACCGCCACCATCGCAGGCGCCATCGCGGCGCTGGCTAATTTCGCGCTATTCTTCGGCGGCGGGGACGACCGCGAGCGCCCGGGCGGCCTCATCGGGACCCTGGCCCTGATGATCCTGGCCCCGATGGCCGCCGGTCTGGTGCAGATGGCCATCAGCCGCTCCCGCGAATACGAGGCCGATCGCGTCGGCGCCGAGATCGCCGGCGACCCGAACGCCCTCGCCTCGGCCCTGCAGAAGATCGAGGCCTACGCCAACCGCATCCACAACCCCACCGCCGAGCGCAATCCGGCCTCGGGCCAGCTGTTCATCATCAATCCGCTGGCGGGCAAGGGGGCGGACAACCTGTTCTCGACCCACCCGGCCACCGGCAACCGCGTCCGCGCCCTGATGGATCTGGCGGTGAAGATGGGACGACGCCCGGCCGCCCCGCGCCCGATCGTGGCGGAGCCCGTACTTCAGCCGAGCCCCACGCGGCCGGCGACCACCTCCGTGCCGGTCACCGAAGACACCCCGGCCCGCCGGGGGCCGTGGGGCTGATTCAGGCGGCCGCGGCCAGGGCGGTCAGGACCCCCTTGCCGTAGCGCTCCAGCTTGGACTGGCCGACGCCGGGGATGTGCTCCAGCGCATGCAGGTCGCCCGGCTCGGCGATGGCGATCTCCAGCAGGGTCTTGTCCTGGAAGATGACGTAGGGCGGCACCCGCTGCTCCGCGGCCCGCTCGCGCCGCCAGTTGCGCAGCACCTCGAACCGGGCGCGGATGTCGGCGTCCATGGTCTCCAGCGCGGCGTTCCGGCCGTTGCGGACCCGCTCGCGCGGCGCCGAAACCCGGGCCGGGGTCAGGCGCACCTCGATGACCCGCTCGCCGCGATAGACGGCGCGCACGGCCTCCGGATCGCCGAGCGTGACCAGCGGCTTGCCCTCGTTCGGGTCCTCGACCAGCAGCCCCTCGAACATCAGGTGATCCACCACGTCCCGCCAGGTGTGCTGGGCGGTGTCCGCGCCGATGCCCCAGGTCGACAGGGCTGTTTCCCACGGCTGGACGTCCTTCGTCTTGCCCAGCAGGTGATCCACGATCCGGGTCTTGCCGAAGCGCTCGCCCAGACGCTGGACCGCGGCCAGCGCCTTCTGGGCCAGGACCGTGGCGTCGAACAGGGCCGGCGGATCGCCGCAGATGTCGCAGACGCCGCAGCGGTCGGCGCCGGTCTCGCCGAAATAGCGCCGCACCGTCTGGGGTCGGCAGGTCGCGCCGTCCAGCATGGCGAACAGCTGGCGGACCTTGCGGGTCTGGACCTGTTTGACCTCCTCGGCCATCGGACGGCCGTCGAGGCGTCGCAGGCTCCAGGCGATGTCGGACGGGCCGTACAGGGTGATGCCCTCGGCCGGTTCGCCGTCACGCCCGCCCCGGCCGATCTCCTGCCAGTAGGCCTCCAGCGACCCCGGCGGATCGGCGTGGATAACGAAGCGCACGTCCGCCTTGTCGACCCCCATGCCGAAGGCGATCGTCGCCACCATCACCGCCCCGTCCTCGGCGAGGAAGCGCTCCAGCCGCTTGTCGCGCTCCCGGGCGTCCATCCCGGCGTGATAGGCGATGGCGTTGGTCCCGGCGTCGCGAAGGGCCTGGGCCACCCGCTCGCAGCCGTCGCGGCTGCCGCAATAGACGACGCCGGACTTGCCCCGCCGTTCCCGCACCAGCGCGATTACCGCCGCATCGGCCTTGGCGCGCGAGCCGTTCTCCTTGCGGATCGCCGAAAGCTGCAGGTTCGGACGGGCGAAGCTGTCGACCAGAACCTTGGCGCCCTCCAGCCGCAGGGAGCGGACGATATCCTCCCGCGTCCGGGCGTCGGCGGTGGCGGTGACGGCGATGCGCGGTACGCCGGGGAAGAGCTCGGCCAGCCGACCGAGCGTCCGGTAATCCGGCCGGAAATCATGTCCCCACTGCGAGACACAGTGCGCCTCGTCAATCGCGATAAGGCTCAGGGGCAATTCATGCAGGCGGTCGATCAGATGCGGCTGCGCCAGTCCCTCTGGCGAGACATACAGCAAGTCCAGCTCGCCCGCCCGCGCCGCGCGCCAGATGGCGGAGCGATCGTCCATCGACACACCCGAATCCAGTCTCGCCGCCGAGACACCCTGCTGTTTCAGGGCCTCGACCTGATCGGTCATCAGGGCGATCAGGGGCGAAACCACCAGACCCAGCCCGGGCCGCAGGATGGCGGGCACCTGATAACAGACGGACTTGCCGCCGCCGGTCGGCAGCACCGCCAGCACGTCGCGACCCGCCAGCACCTCGGCGACCACCTCGGACTGAAGGCCCCGGAAGTCGGCATGGCCCCAGACGCGCTCCAGCGTGGCGCGCGCATCGGCCAGGGTCGGAGCGGAAACTGAGTCGGGGAGCATGGGCGGGTTGTGCCCGATCTGTTCCGGGGTGTCACCGGCAGACCGGGTCGGCTAGAGGAGCGGAATGACCACCCTGCTCCATGGCCGCCCCCCGGCGGTGTTCGACCCGCCCGGCGCCGCGACCCAGACTTCGCCCCTGATCCCGGGCGCGACCGCGCTTGAAGGCGTGGCCGAGGGCTCGGTCGACGCCATCATGATCTACGCGCCCCCCGGCGTGCTGGAGCGCCGCTACACGCTCGCGCTGGCCCTCAAGGCGCTGAAGCCAGGCGGGCGGCTGGACGTCATGGCCCCCAAGGACAAGGGCGGCTCGCGCCTGAAGAAGGAGCTGGAAGCGTTCGGCGCCGAGGTCGGCGAAAGCGCCAAGGCGCACCATCGTCGATGCGTGGTGATCAAGGGGGACGGCCTGACCGGTCTGGACGCCGCTATTGAAGCGGGCGCGCCGCGTCTGGTGCCTGGCCTTGAGGCCTGGTCGCAACCGGGCGTCTTCGCCTGGGACCGCATTGATCCGGGCTCCGCCCTGCTGGCCCAGACCCTGCCGACGCTGAAGGGCGCGGGCGCCGACCTCGGCTGCGGCTACGGCGCGCTGGCGACGGTGGCCCTGCGTTCGCCCGCCGTCACCGCCCTGCGGCTCTACGATCTCGACCGCCGGGCCGTGGAGATGGCGCGCAAGAACGTCGAGGACGCCCGCGTCACCATCGAACAGGCCGACGTCCGCACCCTCCCGACCGAGGGCGACCTGGACTTCATCGTGACCAATCCGCCCTTCCACGACGGCGGCGCCGAGGACAAGCGGCTGGGCCAGACCTTCATCCGGCAGGCCGCGGGCATGCTGAAGAAGGGCGGGACCCTGTGGCTGGTCGCCAACCGCCACCTGCCCTACGAGGCCGAACTGAACGAGGCCTTCAAGCGCGTGCGGATGGTTGCAGACACCGGCGGCTACAAGGTCTTCGAGGCGGTGAAGTAGGTGGCCCCCTCAAGTAGTCCGAAAGGCGGTAGGGCATGAAGAAAGTTCCGACCAGCCGTATCGACAAGCTGCTCGGCTCGCTGGGCTACGGCTCGCGGGCGGAGATGGCGCGCATGGGCAAGGCGGGCGGCATCGTGCTGGACGGCGTGGACATCACCGACGTCTCGAAGCGCATACCGGTCACGCCGGACCTGCCGTCGCGCATGGAGATCGACGGCGAGCCGCTGGATCCCCCGCACGGCGTCGTCATCCTGCTGCACAAGCCGCTGGGCATGACCTGTTCGCACAAGGAGGACGGGGCCCTGGTCTATGACGTCCTGCCCGACCGCTGGCGTCGCCGCGACCCCGCCATCTCGACCATCGGCCGGCTCGACAAGGAGACTTCGGGCCTGCTGCTGATGACCGACGACGGCGACCTGCTGCACCGGGTCATCAGCCCGAAGAAGCACGTCGCCAAGGTCTATCGCGCCCGGCTGGCCCGTCCGCTGGACGGCTCGGAAGTCGCCCTGTTCGCCTCGGGCGAGCTGATGCTGGAAGGCGACGACAAGCCGCTGAAGCCCGCCGGTCTGGAAATCCTCTCGCCCACGGAGGCGCGGGTCTCGGTCACCGAAGGTCGCTATCACATGGTCCGGCGGATGTTCGCCGCCGTCGGCAACCACGTCGAGGCCCTCCACCGCGAGCGGCTGGGCGGCCTGTCCCTGCCCGACGACCTGCCCGCGGGCGAATGGCGACTGCTGACCGCGGAAGAGATCGACGCCATCTTCGCGGGATGAGGATCGTGTCTCCGGCGCTACGGCGGCCGGGCGAACCGGCGGAGCGCCCTTGACCCCCGGTCGCGGGGAGCGCACCGCCCTGTCATGACCCGGGCCAAGATCTGCGGACTGACCACCCCCGACACGCTCGACGCGGCCCTGACCGGCGGCGCAGCCTTCGTCGGCGCGGTGGTATTTCCGAAGAGCCCGCGCCACATCGATCCGCTTCACGCCGCGACCCTGTTCGAGCGGGCGCGGAACCGGGCGAAGGTCGTGGCCGTCACCGTCGACGCCGACGACGCCCTGCTGACCGAGATCGCCCTGATCCTGAAGCCGGACCTGATCCAGCTGCACGGCTCCGAGACGCCGGAGCGGGCCGTGCAGGCCCGCACCCTGACCGGCGCCGGGATCATCCGCGCCCTGTCCGTCCGCACCGCTGCCGACATCGACGCCGCATCCGACTGGGAGCCGGTCGTGGATCACCTGATGTTCGACGCCAAACCGCCCGAGGACTCGGCCCTGCCCGGCGGAGTCGGCGCGTCCTTCGACTGGAGCCTGCTGGCCGGACGCGCGTTCGACCGGCCGTGGTTCCTGGCCGGCGGCCTGAACCCGACCAATGTGGCCGAAGCCATCCGCATCACCGGAGCGCCCCTCGTGGACGTGTCCTCTGGCGTGGAAAGCGCGCCGGGTGTTAAGGACCCGACCCTGATCGGCGCCTTCCTGACCGCCCTTCCGACCGATTGATCGCCGTCCGAGACCTCGCCGTGAACGCCATCCTGCCCAACGACTACAGCTTCCCCGACGCGGAGGGCCGCTTCGGCCCCTACGGCGGTCGGTTCGTCGCCGAGACCCTGATGCCGCTCATTCACGAGCTGAACGACGCCTATGAGGCCGCCAAGGCCGACCCGGCGTTCCAGGCCGAGCTGGACAATTTCCTGACCGACTACGTCGGGCGTCCCAGCCCGATGTATCTGGCCGAACGCCTCACCGAGTATCACGGCGGCGCGGACATCTGGTTCAAGCGCGACGAGCTGAACCACACCGGCGCCCACAAGGTGAACAATTGCATGGGCCAGATCCTGCTGGCCATGCGCATGGGCAAGACCCGGATCATCGCCGAGACCGGCGCCGGCCAGCACGGCGTGGCGACCGCCACCGTCTGCGCCCGCTTCGGCCTGAAATGCATCGTCTACATGGGCGCGACCGACGTCGAGCGTCAGGCTCCGAACGTCTTCCGCATGAAGCTGCTGGGCGCCGAGGTGGTGCCGGTGACCTCGGGTCGCGGCACGCTGAAGGACGCCATGAACGAGGCGATGCGGGACTGGGTGACCAATGTCGAGGACACCTACTACCTGATCGGCACCGCCGCCGGGCCGCACCCCTATCCGGCCATGGTGCGCGACTTCCAGTCTGTGATCGGCCGCGAGGCGCGCGCCTCCATGCTGGCCCGCAAGGAAAAGCTGCCGGACGCCTGTGTGGCGGCCATCGGCGGCGGCTCGAACGCCATCGGCCTGTTCTACCCCTTCATCGGTGACGCGGGCGTGCGCCTGATCGGCGTCGAGGCCGCCGGGCGCGGGCTGGACGGCCCCGACCACGCCGCCTCGATCCAGGGCGGCCGACCCGGCGTCCTGCACGGCAACCGCACCTATCTGCTGCAGGATGACGACGGCCAGATCCTCGAGGGTCACTCGATCTCGGCCGGCCTCGACTACCCCGGCATTGGTCCGGAACACGCCTGGCTGAAGGATATCGGCCGCGCCGAGTACCGCGCCGCCACCGACGCCGAGGCGCTGGAAGCCTTCCAGCTATGCTCGAAGCTCGAGGGCATCATTCCGGCGCTGGAGCCCAGCCACGCCCTCGCCCGCGTCGGCGAGATCGCGAAAGAGGTGGGCAAGGGCGGCGATGTCGTGCTGAATATGTGCGGGCGGGGCGACAAGGACATCTTCGCCGTGGCGAAGCATCTGGGCGTGGAGCTCTAGACCATCATGAAGACCCTGACCCTGGCCGCCGCGGCGGTCCTGTTCGCGAGCCCGGTGCTGGCCCAGACCGCCGCCCCCGCCGCGCCGCAGCTGAACGTCGAAATTCCCGAACTGGAGCGGGTCACCGCCGATCCGACCTGCGGCGGCAAGACCGCCCTGGTCGAGCAGCGCGTGTTCTGCGTGACCACCACCCAGGCCGGCATCGGCGCCGTGGTCGACGCCTACAGCGCCGCCTTCAGCACCCAGGGCTGGCTGCCCGCGGGCGGCAGCGAGAACCTGATCATCTATGTGAAGCGCAAGCCCGAAGGCGGCTGTGACGGCTTCCAGATGCTGGCCTTCGCCGACGACACCCGTGTCGCCGCCCCCGCCGCGCCCGCCTGGCTGGCCTTCGCCCCCATCCCGGGCGACGTCTGCGCGGCCCAGCCCGCTGCTCCGGCGGCTCCGGCCCAGTGATGCTGGTCGCCCTGACCCTGGCGGCCGCCCTGTCCGGCCAGGCCGTGCCCGCTCCCGGCCAGACGGCTGGTCAGACGCCCGGAACCGCGCCCTCGGCCGCGGCGTCCGGCGCCGCGCCGTCCCCGGACTGCGGCGGCCTGAGCGCCTCCGTCTCGGGCGGCCTGCCGATGCAGTGCGTGACCGCGCCGCTGGAGCAGATCGGCAGCATGGCCCTGGCCTACGCCGCCGAGGCCCGCCGGCACGGCTGGGTCGTCGTCCGCGGTGACAACAATGTGCTCTGGATGCAGAAGCCGGAGACCTCCGGGACCTGCGAGCGGATGACCGTGATCATCTTCTGGGACACCACCGCGCATCCCGAGCCCGTCGCCGGCGTCCCCGGCTACATCGGCGTCATCACCCAGGCCGGACAGACCTGCGAGCCCCTTCCCAACGCCGCGACCGCCCAATGACCACCCAACGCATCGACGCCCGCTTCTCCGCCCTGAAAGCGGAGGGCCGGGCCGGCTTCGTCGCCTACGTCATGGCCGGCGACCCCTCCCGTGACGAATCGCTCGAGATCCTGCGAGGCCTCCCGGCCGCCGGGGCCGACATCATCGAACTGGGCTTCCCCTTCTCGGACCCCATGGCCGAGGGCCCGCCGATCCAGCGCGCGGCCCTGCGCGGCCTGAAGGCCGGCCTGACCCTGAAGGGCACGCTGGAACTGGCCAAGGCCTTCCGCGACGGCGATGCCGACACCCCGCTGATCCTGATGGGCTATCTGAACCCGCTGGAAACGTACGGCTACGAGGCCTTCGCCCGTGACGCGGCGGCCAGCGGCGTCGACGGCCTGATCATCGTCGACTGCCCGCCGGAGGAGGCCGGCCCCCTGACCGACGCCCTGGACGTCCATTCGGTGTCGCTGATCCGCCTCGCCACCCCGACCTCGGACGATGCCCGCCTGAAGGTCATCGCCGAGCGCACCTCCGGCTTCGTCTACTACGTCTCCGTCGCCGGCGTGACCGGCGTCAAGGAAGCCCAGGCCGGATCGGTCGCCCCGGCCGTCGAGCGTGTCCGCAAGGCCTCGGGCCTGCCCGTCGCCGTCGGCTTCGGCATCAAGACGCCCGAACGGGCCGCCGAGGTGGCGCGGGTGTCCGACGCCGTCGTCGCCGGCTCTGTGCTGGTGGACGAAGTGGCCGCCGCCCTGGAAGCGAACGAACCCGCCGCCCCGCGCGTTCTGGCCAAGGTGCGCAGCCTCGCCGACGCCGTGAAGGGTGCGCGCGCGACAGAAACCGTCTAAAGCGCCCGAATGGTCGACAAGAACAAACCCCAGCAGGAGAAGCGCGGCGGCTGGCTGTCCCGCTTCGCGCCCGGCGTCCGCAAGATCGTCAGCCGTCGGGACACGCCCGACAATCTCTGGGTCAAGGACCCGGACAGCGGCGAAATGCTGTACCGCTCGGACCTTGAGAATGCCCTGTGGGTGACGCCGTCCGGCCGTCACATGCGGATCGACGCCCCGACGCGTCTGCGTTTCACCTTCGACGACGGCCGGTATGAGTCGATCGACACGCCGGACGTGCCGGAAGACCCGCTGAAATTCTCGGACGGCAAGCCGTACAAGGACCGCCTGAACGCCGCCCGCAAGAGCGCCGGCCGCAAGGACACCATGGCCATCGGCTTCGGCGCCGTCGGCGGCGCAAACGCCGTGGTCATCGTCCAGGACTTCACCTTCATGGGCGGTTCGCTGGGCATGGCCGCGGGCGAGGCCTTCATCGCCGCCGCCCGCGAGGCCGTGAAGCGCGGCGTTCCGCTGGTCTGCTACACCGCCGCCGGCGGCGCCCGCATGCAGGAAGGCGCCCTCAGCCTGATGCAGATGGCCCGCACGACCCTGGCCATCCAGGAACTGAAGGCCGCCCAACTGCCCTTCGTCGTGGTCCTGACCGATCCGACCACGGGCGGCGTCACCGCCAGCTACGCCATGCTGGGCGACGTGCATCTGGCCGAGCCGGGCGCCCTGATCGGCTTCGCCGGTCCGCGCGTCATCGAGGCGACCATCCGCGAAAAGCTGCCGCCGGGCTTCCAGCGCGCCGAGTATCTCCAGGAAAAGGGCATGGTCGACAAGGTCGTCGCCCGTGGCGACCTGCCGGAGGTTCTGGGCCAGATCCTGTCGATGCTGATGGGCGGGACGCGCCGGGCCGCGTAAAAGCCCCGGCATGGACCCAATCTCCGAACGCCTTCGCGCACGGCATCCCCAGCGCATCGATCTGTCTCTCGGGCGGATGAAGGCCCTGTGCGCGGCGCTGGGCGATCCCCAGCACCGTCTGCCGCCGGTGATCCATGTCGCGGGCACCAACGGCAAGGGTTCGACCGTCGCCCTGCTGCGCGCCATCGCCGAGGCGGCGGGGCTGAAGGTCCACGTCTACACCTCGCCCCATCTGGTCCGCTTCAACGAGCGCATCCGGCTGGCGGGCGAATTGATCACCGACGAGGCCCTGAACGCGATCCTCGACCGGATCGAGTCCATCTCCGGCGAGGCCACCGTGTTCGAAAGCACCACGGCCGCCGCCTTCGTCGCCATGAGCGAGACCCCGGCCGACCTGGCGATCATCGAGGTGGGTCTGGGCGGTGTTCTGGACGCCACCAATGTAATCGAGCGCCCGCTGCTCAGCCTGATCACCCCCGTCGACCTCGACCATGCGGAGTTTCTGGGCACGTCCCTGCGCGGCATCGCGGTGGAGAAGGCCGGGATCCTGAAGCCCGGCGCCCGCGGGTTCATCGCCCGGCAGGCCCGGGAGGCGATGGAGGCCATCGAGATCGCCGCCCACGCCGTGGACGCGCCCCTGACCGTTATGGGGGTGGATTTCGACGCCTGGGGCGAGCGCGGCGGTCTGGCCTGGCAGGATCAGGAACGCTTCCTCGACCTCCCCGCCCCCGCTCTTCCCGGCGCGCACCAGATCGACAACGCCGGTCTGGCCGTCGCTGCGGCCCTTGAGCTGGATCTGCCAGAGGCGGCCATCGCCGAGGGTCTGAAGACTGTCCGCTGGCCCGCGCGCATGCAGCGACTGACCGCCGGCCCCTATGCCGAGGCCGCGAAGGCGGCGGACGCCGAACTGTGGCTGGACGGCGGGCATAACCCCCATGCCGCGCGGGCCCTGGCGGCCACGCTCGCGTCCCGACAGGCCAGCGCCCCACGTCCGACGGCCCTCATTGTCGGCATGCTGGGCAACAAGGATGCAGGCGGCTTCTTCGAGGCCCTGAAGGCGTCGGACGCCACCGTCTTCACCGTCGGCTTCGAGGGGGCAGCCGCCGATCCGGACGCCCTCGCGGCGGTCGCGCGCGGTCACGGGCTGGCGGCGACAGTCTCCGGCACGGTGGAGCGCGCGCTGGAACACGCCCTGCGTCTGGGCGCCGGGCGGGTCGTCATCTGCGGTTCGCTGTATCTGGCCGGCGAGGTTCTGGGCGCGGCGCCCGAGACCTGGCCGACCTGAGGCGGATCAGCCGGCGTCGGGCATCCGCACGCGCTGGCTGTCGCGCATGAACTCGCGGGTCTGGGCGTCCTGCTGACCCTGACGCGGTACGTCGCGGCAGATGCGGGTGCGACGGTTCGACCCGATCACCGTTTCGAAGCGACAGACCCGCCGCGTTTCCGCCTCGGGCGTTTCCGCCTGCGCCGTCACCGTAGGCAGGGTGGTCGCCGGCGCCGGCTCCTGCTGCGTCGCTGGAGCGGCCTGCTGCGGCCCGAACATCAGGGCGAGGACGGCGAACGAGATCGTGATCATCACTGGGAATCCACAGCCGGAAACAGGGAAAGGGTGAGCCTACCGCCGCCGCGGCGGAGCGGGCAAGGTCAGCTGTTCGGACCGGTCGGGGTCGACGCGGCGCCCTCATCCGGGAACCGGACCCGCTGGGTGGCGCGCAGGAAATCGCGCGTCTGCTCGTCCTGGAAGCCCTGCCGCGGCACGGTGCGGCAGACCCGCTGCTGGAGATTGGAGCCGGTGGCGCGCTCGAAGCGGCAGACGCGGCGCTCGTTGGGCTCTCCCGCGCGGGCGGCTTCGGCCGGCGCCGGGGCGGCGGAAATGACGGACACGGCCTGTCCGCCTGACAGGGCTACAGTCGCGGACAGCAGGGCGATCAGCATGGTGGGTCTCTCCGGGGAGGATTGGACCCGCCCAGAAGAACACCGATCGCCCTGAACCGCAAATTCCGGTTGAACCGGACCCGGAGCGGTTGTCAGCCGTTCGCGGCGATGCCGCTCTCAGCCAGCCACTCGACGATCTTGCCCTTGGGCATGGCGCCGACCTTCATCGAGGCCATCTGGCCGTCCTTGAACAGCATCAGCGTCGGAATGCCCTTCACGCCCAGCTTGGACGGGACCATCGGGCTGTCGTCGATGTTGACCTTGGCGATCGTCACCTGACCGTTCAGTTCGTCGGCGATCTGTTCCAGCGCCGGTCCGATCTGCTTGCAGGGGCCGCACCACTCAGCCCAGAAATCAACCAGGACCGGCTGGGACGCCTTCAGGACGTCGGTTTCGAAACTGTCGTCGGTGACCTTGACGGTGGCCATGGGGGTTGTCTCCTGGCGGCCCGCGCGGGGCCGCATCATACAAAATCAGCCGGCGACCCTAGGGTGATTCCGGCCCGTTGCAGCGGATGTGGGATGTCCCGCGCATCAAATCAACGTCCCTGTTCAGCCAGGGCCGCGTCCATCAACGCCCCCGGGACCGGCATCAGGGCGGGCCCGTCCGTCCACACCAACGCGGCTTCGACGGCGCGGTCGGGATAGAGCTGTCCCAGAATAGAGACATAGATCGCCAGCTGCAACACATAGGCCGGGTCCGCGTCCTCGATCCGCGCGGGCGCCGGGCGGTTGGTCTTGTAGTCGACGACGAAAACCCGATCCGGCGTGATCACCAGTCGGTCCATCCGCCCGGAGATGGCGGCCCCGTTCACCTGACCGGTCAGCGCGACCTCGGGCCGGGAGCCGGGGCCGAACACCGGGGCGAAGCGGTCATCCGCCAGCACCTCCAGCGCCGCCCCGATCATCTCGGATCGCTGCACCTCATCGAGGTCTCGCTCTCGGGACAGAAGCCGTTCCGCGACCCGGGGACGGTCCTCCACAGCGATATCCGGCAGCCGCTCCAGAAGCCGGTGGATCAGGTCGCCGCGCCGGAACCGGCCCAGCGTCCCGCCCGGCCCGGTCCGGGCCAGCGGCGAGGGCGCGGGCGCCCCGTCCAGCCCGCTCATCCGCGACGGCGACAGGACCCGGCCGACCGTCTCCTCTTCCGCCCCCCGCAACAGCCAGCGGGGCGCCGCGACCTCGGTCTTCGCCGCCGTCACGACACGGGGGTGAGTCGTCGGATCGGCGCCGTAACGACGGATCAGGCCATGCGGCCCCTCGATCTCGCGGACCCCGCCGCCGAGCGCCTTCACCGCCTCGTCCAGCGGACCCCACCAGGCGCGGATATTCTCCAGCTTTGCACGGGCGTTATATCTGCCGCCCACAATCAGCCGGTCCCGCGCCCGCGTCAGCCCGACGTAGAGCAGGCGGAGGGACTCCTCCTCATTGCGCCGCTTGCGGGCCTCGCGCGCGGCGGCGGAGGCCTCGCAATCCGCCCTGGCCGAGCCGGACCACAGGAAGCCGCCGCCCTCGACCTCCAGCAGGGCGTCGCCCTGGGGTTCGCTGAAGATGGTGTCCGGCAGGATGACGATGGGCGCCTCAAGCCCCTTGGACGAGTGGGTGGTCATGACCCGCACCTCGCCGCGCGGCTCGTCCATCTCACGCTTCACCGTCTGGGTCAGGGTCGACAGGCCGTGGCAGAACCGTTCCAGATCCAGCACGCCGCGAATCTCGGCCGCCTGGGCCTGATCGAGGAAGGCGTCGATGGCGTCGCCCGCCTCGCCGCCCAGACGGGTCAGGAAGCGCTGGCGGATGGTCAGGCCGCGCACATCGACCCGGTTCAGCAGGCCCGCATAAAGGTCGAACGGGGTGCGGTCCCGCGCCGCTGCCCGGAAGCCGGCGATCAGGGCGACCGCCTCGCGCGCATCAGGCTCCGTCTCCGCACGCGCCCGCAGGGCTCGCCAGAGCGAGGTCTTCCGACCTTGGGCGGTCTCATACAGGCCGTCTTCCGATACATCACACAGGGGGCTGCGCAGAACCCCGGCGAGGGTCAGGTCGTCCTCGGGGAACAGGGCCACCCGGCCCAGCGCCAGCAGGTCCTGAAACACGGCATGCTCCGACAGCTTCAGCCGATCTGCGCCCGCCACCGGGACACCGCCCTGCTTGAGCGCCCGCAGGATTTCCTCAAACATGGGGCCGCGCTTCTTGACCAGGATCAGGACGTCGCCCCAGTCGGCCGCGCGCCACTGGCGTGTCTCCTTGTCGTGGACGCCCTCATTGCCGCGCACGAGCGCCTTCACCTCGGCCACGATCCGGTCCGCGACCCGTCGGCGGGCGCCGCGGGTCTGGCCAGCGTCCATGGGTTCGTCCCAGGCGCGACGCTCCTCGGTCACGTCCTCCTGTTCCGCCTCCCAGATGTCGATGGTCCCCGGGCCGTCGTCTCGCGCCGCGACGTGCTCGATCCGGGCGTCCACCCGGTCCCCGATCAGTCCCCGGCCGGGGCTCAGCGCCTGCGCGCGTCCGGCGTCGAAGAAGACCTTGTCGACGAAGGCCAGAACCTCGGGCGTCGAGCGCCAGGATTGCAGCAGTTGCACGTCCTCGAAGCGCCGCCCCACGCCCTCGATCAACCGGCGATAGCTCTGGCTCTCGAACAACAGCCGCTCCGGAGCCGCGCCCTGGAAGGAGAAGATCGACTGCTTCTCGTCGCCGACGACGAACAGGGTCCGCTCGACGGCCCTCTCGCGAGAGCCCTCGCCCCGGAAGAACTCGTCGGTCAGCGCGCGCACGATGCCCCACTGCTCGGGCGAGGTGTCCTGCGCCTCATCGACCAGGATGTGATCCACGCCGCCGTCCAGCTTGAACAGGACCCAGGCTGCGCCGGTCTCCTGATCCGTCAGCAGCTTCAGCGCCGCGCTGATCAGGTCGGCGAAGTCCAGGGCGCCGCGCGCGGCCTTGGCCGCCTCGTACTCGGCCGCATAGGCCCCCGCCAGCGTCACAGCGTACAGGGTGTCCCGGCCGACCCGGCACGCCTTCGCCCGCCCGATGGCCTCGACCAGTCGCTCCTGCTCGCCCGCCAGCCATTCGACGGCGGCCGGATCCACGGCCTTGGTCGCCATCTTCGCGCGCGGACCGCCCTCGCCGTCCGCCGTGAAGAAGAGGCGTTTCACCGCCTGCACGGGGGCCTCGCCGGCGCGGATGGCCTCGGTCACGGCCTGGAATTTCAGCCCCATGGGCCGGTCGGTCTTCTCATTGCCGCCCGCCAGCGCCCCGGCGGCGGCGAACCAGTTATCGAGGTCCAGCGCGGGCGGGGTGACGGCGGCCAGCTCGACCGCATCCGGGTCTTCCAGCCGCTCGATCCCGACCAGATCGGCGATCCGCTGCATCAGGGTCGGCGGGCCGCCGTCGGCCGCGACCCAGGCGGCCATGGCCGCGCGCTTCTCCTCGAAGCGGACAAACATGGCCTCGAAGGCCTGAAAATCGAGCCGCCCGGCCATGGTCTCATAGGCGTCCGACAGGCCCGGATCACCGGCCAGCGAGCGCTCCGCCACCCTGTCCCGCGCCTGTGACCGGATAGCTTCGGCCTCGATGTCATCGACGACGCGGAACAGCGGCGACACGCCCGCCTCAATCGGGAAGCGGCGCAGCAGCTGTTCGCAGAAGGCGTGGATGGTCTGGATCTTCAGCCCGCCCGGCGTCTCAAGCGCCCGGGCGAACAGGGTGCGGGCCTCGGACAACGTCGCCTCGTCGTAAGAGGCGGGGTCGCGCTGCTCGAGCTTGCCCAACTCCTCCCGCAGCGGGCCGTCGGCGGCGACCGCCCATTTACCCAGCCGCTCATAGAGGCGGCGCTGCATCTCGGCGGCGGCGGCCTTGGTGAAGGTCAGGCACAGGACGGCGTCCGGGCGCGAGCCGCCCAACAGCAGCCGGGCCACGCGCGACACCAGCGTCGTCGTCTTGCCCGACCCGGCGTTGGCCATGACGAAGGCGTTGACGGTCGGGTCGGCGGCCAAAGCCTGGGGATTCGGGGCCTGGGGATCATGAATGGTCACGCCTCGCCCTCCCCTTCGCCGGCCGTGGACCATTCGGCCACCCGCGCCAGATGGTCGTAGTCGGACACCGCTCGCGAAGCGAAGGCCGGGGCCGTGCGCGAGGCATACCCCCGCACCAGCCTTGAGTAATCCCGCACCCGCTCGACAAGTCCCGCCAGTGCGGCATCCGTGGTCGCCGCCGCGCCGATCTCTCCGCCACGCTCCTCCAGCCGGGCTGGGGGACTTCGTCCCGTAACAGAGACATAAAGCAATTCAGCAGGCTCTCCCTGTCCCTCTGCCCCAAAGGCGCCTGCGCGCGCCATGGCGGCGGTGAGGGGTAGTTGGGATGAGAAGCCGGTTTCGACCTGTTTGGCGCTGGGCGCGGAGCCGGTCTTGAAGTCGATCACCGACAGCCTGCCGTCGCGCACCTCGATCCGGTCGGCCTTGGCGGTCAGGGTGAAGGTCCGACCGTCGATCGGGATCGCCCACTCGGCCTTGCGCTCCTGCAGGATGCGCGGGTTACCGGCGCGACGCTCCGCTTCCCAGTCCGTCACCCAGATCCCGGCGTTGCGGCCCAGCACGGCCTCGCGGGCCAGGGCGCTTTCAGGCAGGCCAGCCTTCAGCAGCTCGTCCTGATAGAGGGCGGCGAACCGTTCGGGGCCATTCGCCGCGCCCTTTTCCGCCCACTCGGCCCCGAAGGCGTCGAGCGCCGCGTGGATGGCGGTGCCCCGGATGCGGGCGTCGACCCGTTCGTCCGGCCGGGCCATCTGGAACAGCTTCAGGATGAAGCGGGCATAGGTGGCGTAGGGATCACGCACCCATTCCTCGACCCGTGTCACCGACATCCGCATGGGACGCACCTCGACGGGCGGCGCGGGCGCAGGGCGCGTGGCGGGTTTCAGCGAAGGCGGCGGCGATGGATCGGGCGCATCCAGCGCGCGCGCCCAGCCTTCGACCTCCGGCAGCCCCGGCAAGGTCAGGGCCGCGCCGCGCACGAGTGTCTCCAGTCGCCACAGCCAGCGCGACCGCACGGAGGGCTGCCCCCCGCGCCGCTCGGCATGCAGCAGGATGACCTCCGGCGCACAGGCCGCCTGGGCGAAGTCGTGCGCGGACAGGCCGACGCGCCGCTCCGGCGACGGCAGCCCCAATGTCTCGCGCATGGGACGTGACAGGAAGGGGTCCGCCGACCCGCCCCGCGGCCAGACCCCCTCCTCCAGCCCCGCCAGAATGATCCGGTCCGCCCGGACCAGTCGCGCCTCGATAGCGCCGAGGATGCGCAGGCGCGGGTGGACGTCGCCACCGGTGCGCACGACCTCTTGTTCCATCAGGCGCGACAGCAGGTCGGCGAAGACCTTGCCGTCCATGGGCGTCGAAGCCGCGCCGTCCTCGATCAGCCCGGCCAGCAGCCGTGCCGCCGCCTCGCCCTCGGCCCCGCGCCAGGCCTGCCCCTCCCCGCCCGCCAGCGCTTCGACCACCGTGGTCAACAGGCGGGCCGAAACCTCGACCCCGCGCGGCGTCTCCGCCCCCGCGAGGAAGGGCGAAAGCAGGTCTTCAAGCCGCGCCAGCAGCGCGCGCCCCAGCGGGATGCGTTCCAGATCGCGCTCACTCGGCGGCCGCTCCGGTTCGCCCTTTTCCGAAACGTCCAGCCGTCGGCCGACGGCGGCGAAGTCGGTCGGGTGCGGCCCGCGCAGGCCGTACTGCTCCAGGGCCTCGCGCCCGGCCAGGAGGTCGTCGGGCTCCAGCCCCAGCGTCGTGAGCGGATGTTTGAGCAGGGCCAGCAGGCCCACGGCCCCGAACCCTTCCCCCGCCAATTCGGCGGTCAGGCCCAGAAGCACCCCCGTCGGCGTCCCCGACAGCGGGGTCCCGGCCGAGGAGTCCGCGCCCAGTCCCCAGCGCTTCAGGCGCGCCTGCACCCGGCGGGCGATCTGGGCGTCGGGGGTCACCAGGGCGCAGGTCTTGCCCGGCGTCTCCACCGCCTCACGCATCAGCACGGCGGCCAGGGCGGCGGTCGCCTCCTCGGTGCGGCCGGTGAGGACGGACAGGCCGTTCAGGCCCGCGCCGATCGGATCGGCGCCGCCCGCCTGCATGGCGTCGATGGTCTTGCGCCAGTCGGCGGTCGAGCGGGGCGGCTTCAGCGCCTCGGCGATCAGGTGACGGCGGGCGCGCCCGGCGGCGGCCTGTTCGGCACTCTCCTTTGCGGGCCACAGGCCGACGTCGGCGCGATCGATGCCGTGGCGGCCCAGCAAGGCTTTCAACGCACCCTGCGGATGCTGGTCCGCGACCTCGGTCCAGGCGCCGGCGTCCAGATCAAAGTCCAGACCGGGCAGTACGACACAGCCCTGCGGCGCGCGGGACACCGCGCCCAGCACGGCGGCGGCGGCCGGGACGGTTCCGGTCGAACCGGCGGCGATGACCGGATAGGCCGGCGGCTGGTCGGTCCAGCTTTTGGCCAGTCGGCGCAGGAGACGCACCCGCCGTTCCTGCGGGTCGATCAGGCCCAGCGCCTTCAGCCGCTCGGGCCAGGCCTCGACGGCGATCGTCAGGAAGGCGGCGGAGTCCTGCCAGTGCTGGGCCAGATCGCCTTCGATCAGGGTTTTCACACGTCCCGGATCCGTGACTTCCTCGATCTGGCAGGAGTCCATGAACCCGGCCAGCGCCTCGGCCATCTCGAGAGCGCGGATCGGCGTCAGCACCTCCCGGTGATGCTTCACGATCATCTGCGCCAATTCGAACCGCCGTTGCAGGGTCGAGATCGCGGGCGGCAGGTCCACTTCGAGGTCGCCCGGCGCGAACGGCGGCTCGTCCTCCTCCAGATCGCCCAGCGGACGGACCTGCGGCAGCAGCAGGGTCCGCCCCTTTGATTGCGCGGACAGGGCATCGGTAAAGGCGCGTGCGGCGCGCCTGTTCGGCAGCAGGATGACCGCGTCCGACAGGGCCTCGGGCGGATGGTCGCCCATCCAGTCCAGCACTCCGGCGGCCAGATCCTCAAGGAAAGGCCGATGAGCCTCCACCGCGTACCAGCGCGGCCCCGCTCCGGAAAAGGGATCGAACCGGCTCATGCGCCGGACAGCTTCGCCTCGGCCTCGTCGCGGGCCTGCGGATCGCCGACGTGCATCCAGTCGCCGTCCAGCACCACGCCGTACAGACGGCCCGCCGCCGCGGACCGGCGCCAGAAATGGCTGAGCGAGAAGGGCCCGTCGGGTCCGTCCGCCACATAGTCGGGCCGGCAGATATGCACGCCCATGTAGGCGTAGGGCGCCGAGGCGGCCTCGCCCCGGAAGGTCAGTCGCCCGTCGTCGGCGAGGAAGAAGTCGCCATCGCCCTCGAAGCCGATCGACCCTTCGCGTCGCGCGAGAAGAAGCGCCGCATCCATGATTGACGGATTCCACAGCCGCGCGAGTTGATTCAGGGCGTCGCCACGATCAACCCAGACGCTGTCGATATTGGCCACGAAGACCGGATCACCCCCCAGCAGCGGCGCCGCCTTCTTCAGCCCGCCGCCCGTCTCCAGCAGGGTTTCCCGCTCATCCGAGATCACAATCGCCGGTCCCCGGTCGCGCGCCGCGAGGTGGCTTTCAAGCCGATCCGCAAACCAGTGGACGTTGACGACGGCCTTCTCCACCCCCGCAGCGGCCAGCCGATCCAGCACATGGTCGATCAGGGCCCGCCCGCCGACCTCGACCAGGGCCTTGGGCCGGTCATTGGTCAGGGGCCGCATCCGGGTGCCCAGACCCGCCGCCAGCACCATCGCGGTCTTCGGCGCATCGATCATCGGCGGCTGGCCTCCGGCACATGGGCGTCGAACCAGTCGCGAACCGTCTCGAGGCCGGGCTGCTTCAGATTGGCGTTCAGATGGTCCCACATGCGCGGCATGAAGGCCCGATACCGGGGCTTGCCGTCCCGGGTGATCAACCGGGCGAAGATGCCGAGAATGCGCGCCTCGTTCAGCGCCGCCAGACCGGCGTAGTCGCGCATGAAGGCGGTCCGGTCGACGTGGGGGCGCAGGCCAAAATAGTGATCGAGCGCCTTCGCCTCGAGCGCCGGAGAGACGTCCCGACGGGCGTCCTGAAGCAGCGAGTGCAGGTCCCACGACGGGTGGGCGCGGACGGCGTCCTGGAAGTCGATCATCCCGACCATGGCCGCCCCGGTCTTGCCCGGCAGGCGGATCAGGTTCTCGGCGTGATAGTCGCGGTGCGCCATCACCGTCGCCCCGGCCGCGCCCCGCTCGACCACCGGACGCCACGCCTCCCGCCAGGCGGCGACGGCGGCGTCATCAAAGCGGAGCGCCGGGTCCAGCTTCGGCATCCATTCGACGAACAGGTCCGCCCCGCCCTGCAGCGCGGTCTCGTCATAGACCAGCAGGGGCCAGTCGCCCGCCGCGCCCGACAGTTGCTCCGGCGTCACCGCCTCATGCAGGGTCGCCAGCGCCTCGACGGCGGCCAGATACAGCGGCTCCTCAGCCTCGCCCGCTTCGATCACCCGCGCGAACAGGGCGTCGCCGAAGTCCTCCAGCACGGCCAGGCCGGCGGCGGCGTCCACCGCGAGGATCTCCGGCGCGGACAGGCCCAGCGCTTTCAGGTGCGCCGCCACGGCGGCGAAGGCCTCGATCCGTCCGGCCGACAGGCGCGCCGTGGCGTTCCAGCCCGAGGCCAGCCGCTGCTCCGGCGTCCACGCCGGGTCGGCGGGCGGACTTTCCGCCGAGGCCGCCTGATCCATCAGCATCAGGGAGCGTCCGTCCGCCGTGGTCAGCCGCTCGTAGCGGCGCGTCGAGGCGTCGCCGGGCAGGGGAACGCGCGCCGCATCGGCGAGGCCGGCGGACTTCAGGAACTCCAGGCGTTGGGCTTCACGGTCAGACATTCAGATCCTTCAGCTTCTCTTCCCACGCCCCTGCGGCAAAAACGGTCGCATGCCTGCCGTCGCCCTGTTCGGCCAAGGTGACGGAGAGACGGTCGGGTCCCAGCCAGGCGCCGGGATCGTCCCCCAGCCGCTCGGGCCACTCGATGACGGCGCAGCCTTCATCGAGCGCCTCGTCCAGACCAATCTCCGCGGTCTCCTCGGGCCGGGTCAGGCGATACAGGTCGAAATGCGCGACCGGCGGCTCGCTGTCATAGAACTGGACCAAGGTGAAGGTCGGCGACGGCACATCCTCGTCCGGCGTGGTCAGGGCCCGGATCAGGGCGCGGGCCAGGGTCGACTTGCCCATCCCCAGCGGGCCGTACAGCAGCACGCTTTCCCCGGCCTCCAGCAGGGGGGCGATCGCCGCCCCCAGCCGTCCGGTGGCGTCGGCGTCCGGCAGATCGATCAGGCGCTCAGGCAAAGTCGGCGTCCGGCTGCACAGGCAGAACCCGTTCGGTGAAGGCCTTGAGAGCGTAGGTCGCCTTGCCCGCGTCGATATCCAGCCGTGAGGGCGGAATCGGCTTGCCCACCTTCAGCTGGAAGGCCTGACGCCGCTTGTTCAGCAGTTCATGGAAAAGGGTGATGTCGCGCAGTTCCTGCGAGAACCGGTCGAACCAGTGGAACAGGCGTGAATAGGGACCGGCCACATGGATCGGCACCACGGGGGCTTCATATTTGCGCGCCAGCGAGGCCGCGGTCGGCGCCCATGCCGGATCGGTGACCGACCCGTCCTTGGCGATCCGGGCCAGCCGCCCGGCGGGGAACATCACCACGCAGCGCTCGGCCTCGAACGCCTCCTTCGCCGCCTGCAGGGTGGCGCGGGTCTTCTCGCGGGTGCGCTTCTCGTGAACCCACTCGACCGGAATGATGGCCTCGCCCAATCGCGGCGACACCCGAAGGGCGTCCGCGTTGGCGAAGAAGATGGCGTCCGGCCGACGCGCCTTCACTGCGTCGAAGACGGCGATGCCGTCGGCGATGCCGGTCGGATGGTTCGCCACGACGACGCACCGTCCGGCGACGGGAATCCGGTCGGGATTGAGCACCGACACCTTCAGGTCCAGCAGGTCGCTCATATAGTCGAGGGCCTGCGCGCCCGAGAGAGGCTGCACGGCATCCGCCATGATGACCGCCTGACGGTAGTTCAGCAGCCGGTACAGGAACGGCCGCACCAGCGGCCAGGCCGCGGACCGGGTCAGCCGCGGCGCGCGCTCGGCGATCAGCACGTCGCAGATGTGCGGCGTGGAACGGGCTGGCAGGGAGTCGGCGACGGTCATGCGACGTCGGTTGTCGCCGCTCGTGCGGACGACGGCAAGCGGCTTGGCGAGCGCCACAGGCATGTTAGGTCTTGGGCCGGGCGTGGAGGGTGAAAGATGACCATCAGGACCGGACTGCTGGCGGGCGCGGCGATGCTGGCTCTGGGCTTCGGCGGGCTCGCGCAGGCGCAGACGCCCGCCCCGGCCGACACGCCGCCCCCGACGACCCGGACGGCGGCGGGCGGCCTCAGCCCCGCGCAACTGGCCATGCTCGAGCGGGTCTCGGACCCTCGGCTGTCCCCCGACGGGCAACGCGTCCTCTACAGCGTCCGTTCGACCGACTGGGCGGGCAATCGCGGCGTCACGGCCCTGTGGGTGGTCGAGGCGGACGGAACATCACGACGGCTGGCGGCCTCGGACGGCGGCGCGACCTCGGGCCGATGGGCGCCGGATGGAAACGGGATCTACTTCCTGTCCTCGCGCGGCGGCTCCAGCCAGGTCTGGCGCATGGACCGCGACGGTCAGGCCGCGACCCAGGTGACCACCCTGCCGGTCGATGTGACCGCCTTCCGCCTGTCGGGCGACGGCCGGACGCTGATCGTGGCCCTGCCGGTCTTTCTGGACTGCGCGGACCTGAACTGCACCCGCGACCGGCTGAAGGCCCAGGCCGCCCCGGGTTCGACGGTGCGCGCCTATGACCGCCTGCCCCTGCGCCCGTGGGACAGCTGGAACGACGGGCGGCGCAGCCATCTGTTCGCCCTGGACCTCAACGCGTCAGGCCTCGCCGCCGCCAACCCCCGCGACCTGATGGCGGGTCTGGACGGCGACGCCCCCTCGCGGCCTCAAGGCGACGAAAGCGAGTTCAACCTGTCCCCCGACGGGCGGATCCTGGTGTTCCAGACCCAGACCCAGGGCCGCACCGAAGCCCTGACCAACAATTCCGACATCTGGACCGTTCCGGTCTCGGGCGGCGCCCCCGTCAACCTGACCGCCGCCAACAACGCCCCGGATTCCAGCCCCGTCTTCTCGCCCGACGGCCGCCGTCTCGCCTGGCTGGCCGGGCGGCGCGAGACCGTCTACGGCGACCAGCCGGTGCTGGTGGTCGCCGACGCCGACGGTGCGAACGCCCGTCCGCTCGCCGCGGACTGGGATCGCGGCGCCTCGAGCCTGCGCTGGCGCTCGGACGGCCGGGCCCTCTACGCCCTCGCCGCCGAGAACGGCCAGCAGAAGCTGTTCGAGATCGACGCGCGCACCGGCGCCGTCCGCGCCGTCAACGAGCGCGGCACGGCGGCGGGCTTCGACGAGAAGAACGGTCGACTGGTGATGGCCTTCGAGGCCTTCGACGCGCCCACGCAGATCGTCGACTGGAGTGACCGGTCGGTCCGGACCCTGGCCGATCCCAACGCCGAAGCCCTGGCCGGCGTCGACCTGCCCGACGGAGAGCTGTTCACCTTCGTCGGCTGGAATGACGAACCGGTGCAGGGCTGGGTGTTCAAGCCCGCCGGCTATGTCGAGGGTCGTCGCTATCCGGTCGTCTATCTGATCCACGGCGGGCCCAAGTCGCCCTGGACCAACGGCTGGTCCTATCGCTGGAACCCCCAGATCTACACCGGCGCCGGCTACGGCGTGGTGATGGTCAATTTCCACGGCTCGCCGGGCTTCGGCCAGGCCTTCACCGACGCCATCAACGAGCACTGGGGCGACCGGCCGCTCGAGGACCTGCAGAAGGGCTGGGACGCCGCGCTGCGGCAGAACAGCTGGATGGACGGGGACCGCGCCTGCGCGCTCGGCGCCTCCTACGGCGGCTATATGGTCAATCTGATCGCCGGTCGCTGGGACGAGCCCTGGGCCTGTCTGGTCAACCACGCCGGGGTGTTCGACGTGGGCCAGCTGATGAACGCCATGGACATCGGCACCTTCAGCTCCGAGTTCGGCGGCATGTCGTGGGAGCGGCCGGAGCTGTACCAGCGGTTCAGCCCCAACACCTGGGTCAGCGAGTGGTCGAAGCCGATGCTGGTCCTGCATGGCTCGCGCGATTTCCGGGTGCCGGTCGAACAGGGTCTCGGGACCTTCTCGGCCCTCCAGCATCGGGGCATCGAAAGCCGGTTCGTCCATATCCCGGACGAGAACCACTGGGTGCTCAAGCCGCGCAACTGGGTCGACTGGCAGCAGGAAATCCTCGACTGGACAGCCCACTACACGGCTGAGTGAGCGGCAAGCGGAGCGCTTTCACGGGAAGAACTGCGGTGCTACGCCAGCGGCCGCAGACATGAGGAACCCGTCCATGCGTCACCGCTCCCTGCTTTCCTGCGCCGTCGCCGCCATCGCGCTGGCGACCGCCGTTCCCGCCCTGGCCGAGGCGCCCGCCGCCGCTCCGGCTCCGGCGGCCTCGGTCCAGACGCAGCAAGCCTTCGACTACAACGCCATGATCTCGGCCAACCGGCTGGGCGATCCGCAGGTCTCTCCGGACGGGCGCTGGGTCGTCTATTCGGTGACCACCACCGACGTCACCGCCAACCGCCGCGCCGGCGCCCTGTTCATCCAGGACCTGCGGAACCCGGGCGAGGGCCGTCGCCTGGCCATCAACGAGGGCGGCGCCAACACCGCCCGCTGGGGTTCGGACGGCAAGCTGTACTTCCTCTCGGGCCGCTCGGGCTCCAGCCAGGTCTGGCGCGCCGAAGCCGACGGCACGGCCCCGGTTCAGGTGACCAGCCTGCCGCTG
This sequence comes from Brevundimonas sp., assembly GCF_036400995.1. GTDB lineage: Bacteria > Pseudomonadota > Alphaproteobacteria > Caulobacterales > Caulobacteraceae > Brevundimonas. The sequence continues at coordinate 70,391 of NZ_DASWWG010000115.1, read as the reverse complement.
GACGTGAACGCCTACCGCCTCAGCCCCGACGCCTCGAAGGTCGCGGTGTCGCTCGCCGTCTTCCCCGACTGCGCCGACCTGGCCTGCACCGTGGATCGCAACAAGGCCGTCGCCGACGATCCCTCGACCGGTCAGGTCTATGACCGCATGTTCGTGCGCCACTGGGACACCTGGAATGACGGGACCCAGAACCACCTGTTCGTCCTGAACACCGACGGGTCGGGTCAACCGGTCCACGTCACCCGCGGTTTCGACGGCGACACCCCCTCCAAGCCCTTCGGCGACGAGAGCGAATTCGTCTTCACCCCGGACAGCCAAGGTCTGGTCTTCTCGGCCCGCGAGGCCGGGACGTCCGAGCCCTGGAGCACCAATTTCGACCTCTATCAGGTGGCGATCTCGGCCCCCGGCCAGCTGACCAACCTGACCGACGCCAACGACGCCTGGGACACCGGCCCGGTCTTCTCTCCGGACGGCAGGACCCTGGCCTATCGCGCCATGGCCCGCCCGGGTTTCGAGGCGGACAAGTACGCCATCTTCCTGCGTGACGTGGCGACCGGCGAGACCCGCCAGGTCGCCGCCGACTGGGATCGCTCGGCTGACACCCTGCAGTGGTCGCGTGACGGCCGCACCCTCTACACCACCGCCGGCGACGTCGGTCAGACCCGCCTGTTCAGCATCGACGTCCGTCGCGGGACGGTCGTGCCGATCACCGGCGAGGGCCACGTCTCGGCCTTCCAGCAGACGCCCTCGGGCTTCGTCTTCGCCCAGGACAGCCTGACCCGTCCCAGCGAGCTGTTCGTGAAGACCTTCCGCGGTCGCGAAATGCCCGCCCGGATCACCAATGTGAACCCGCAGCTGGACAACCTCGCCTTCGGCGAGGCCGAGCAGTTCACCTTCGCCGGCTGGAACAACGAGACCGTCCACGGCTACGTGATCAAGCCGGCCAACTATGTCGAAGGGCAGAAATACCCGGTCGCCTTCCTGATCCACGGCGGGCCGCAGGGCTCGTTCGGCAACGGCTGGTCATACCGCTGGAACCCCGAGACCTATGCCGGCGCCGGCTATGCCGTCGTCATGATCGATTTCCACGGCTCGACCGGCTACGGCCAGGCCTTCACGGACTCGATCAGCCAGCACTGGGGCGACCGCCCGTTCGAGGACCTGCAGAAGGGCTGGGCCGCCGCTCAGGAGAAGTACAGCTTCCTCGACGGCGACAACGCCTGCGCCCTGGGCGCCTCCTACGGCGGCTACATGATCAACTGGATCGCGGGCAACTGGCCGGGCGAGTTCAAATGCCTGGTCAACCACGACGGCGTCTTCGACATCCGCGGCATGGGCTACGGCACCGAGGAGCTGTGGTTCACCGAGTGGGAGTACGGCGGCACCCAGTACGAGAATCCGCAGGGCTACGAGCAGTTCAATCCGGTGAACCACGTCGCCAACTGGCGTGACCCGATGCTGGTGGTTCAGGGCGACCTCGACTACCGCATCCCGACCGCCCAGGGCCTGTCGACCTTCACGGCCCTGCAGCGTCGCGGCATCGACAGCCGCCTGCTCTTCTTCCCGAACGAGAACCACTGGGTGCTGCGGCCGGCCAACAGCCTGCAATGGCACAACGAGGTGTTCGGCTGGCTGGACAAGTATCTGAAGCCGGCGAACTGATCGCCGCTCAGGGCAAAGAGAAAGGGCGCTCCCGGCGGGAGCGCCCTTTTTTCTTGCCGTTTGTGGCCCGGATCAGCGGGCGCGGGCGTAGGCCGAGGCGTTGACCAGCCGGGCGTGCTCGACCGCGGTCATGCAGCGCGGCGTCGACCAGGCCGGGTCCGACGGACGCAGCGCCATGGCTTCACGGGCCGTGATGAACACCGGGGCGGCGCCGTGCTCGCGCGTGAAGGCGCGGCGGGTGGCGGCGTCGGTGGCGCAGACCAGCACCGGACGGGCGGTCGAGGCCTGCTCGGCCTCATGGGCGGCGACCGGGACGGCCGACAGGGCGGAAACGGCGACCGCGAGGGCCGCAAAGGCGCGAATGGCACGCATGGCAGGGCTCCAGAAACGCCTGAAATGCTCAGGACTCGGAGCGAATAATGCGCGAATAACGTCGTTTGTAAATCTTATATGACGGTTGGAAGTATGAAATTTTACAAACCCCGATCCGATGGGCTCTGAGCCTTTCCGGTCCCTCGTGCGTTGTGCAGGCTTCGACGGAGCCCGGTCGCTTGCCCAACCCCTTGAAAGACAATCTGAACTGGACCGCCTTCAGGGAGCGGGCCCTCGTCCCGGCCGGTGCGCATCTGCGCAGCTGGCGCGACAACGACCCCTTTATCGCCGCCGTCCGCCGTCCGGGCCGGAGCGAGAAAATCGCGGCCGCCGTCACCCTGCTGCTGATCCTGGCGGTCGTCGCCTTCCTGATGCTGTTCGACTGGAACTGGCTGCGCGGCCCGATCGGCCGCTGGGCCTCGGTAAAATATGACCGGGAAATCCAGCTCAACGGCGACCTCGACGTGACGCTGTTCAGTTGGACCCCGTCCGTGCATGTGCGGGACCTGCGCATCGGCGGCCCGGACTGGGCCCGCGACAGGGACACGCTCAGGGTCGCCGATCTTCAGGCCTCCGCGCGCCTCCGCCCCCTGTTTACCGGCCGGATCGAACTGCCGCTGGTGGCCATCACCCGGCCCGAGGTCGTGCTGATCTCGACCGCGGACGGCCGGCAGAGCTGGAAGCTGAACCCGGACGCTCCCGACACCGGCGAAGGGCTCAAGCTGCCCCCCATCAACCGCCTGCTCATCCGGGACGGCAAGGTCTCGCTGGATGAGCAACGCCGGAAGATCCGGCTTGAGGCGACGGTCACGGCACGGGAAGGCTCCGACGGCGACGCCGGCTTCCATCTGGACGGCGACGGCACGATCAACGGCACGCCCCTGACCCTGTCGGTGCGGGGCGGCCCCTTCATCAACATCCGCCGCGATCATCCCTACGGCTTCCAGGCGACCTTGGCCGGGGTCAACTCCCGGCTGGAGGCGCGCGGCTCGATCACCCGCCCGTTCGACCTGGGCCAGTTCCGCTCGACCCTGACCCTGCAGGGCCGTGACCTGGCCGATCTCTACCTGCTGACCGGCATCACCACGCCGAACTCGCCGCCCTATCGCCTGTCGGGGACCCTGACCCGGGACGACGCCAAATTCACCTTCAGCGACTTCAGCGGCCGGGTCGGATCGTCCGACCTTTCAGGCGACCTGACCGTGGACAAGCCGGGCGACCGGCGCCGCGTCGACGCCGTGCTGCACTCGAACCTGCTGGATATCGACGACCTGCTCACCGTGATGGGCGCCGCCCCGACCGTGACCCCGGCCGGCAATACGGTCGTCACCTCCGGCCGCCCCGGGCGCCTGCTGCCCGACGCCCCGCTGGCCGTGGAGCGCCTGCGCACCATGGACGGCTCGCTGAAATACACCGCCGCCCGGGTCAAGCGGAACGATCTGGACGTTCGCGCGGTCGAACTGGGCGCCGATCTGGACAAGGCCGTCCTGAACCTCGATCCCGTGGCCTTCACCTTCAATCGCGGCGAACTGCGCGGCACGGCCCGGATCAACGCCGAACGCGACGTGCCTTACAGCGCGATCGATTTCCGTCTGCGCGGCTATCCGCTGGAATCCATCATCCCGGCGCGGGGCGGCGTTCCGACCGTCACCGGCAGCGCGCTCGGCCGGGCCCGGCTGGAAGGCCCCGGCGCCTCGATCCACGATTTCGCGGCCGCGTCCAAGGGCCAGATCACCCTCGTCGTCCCGCAGGGCCGCATGCGCTCGGCCTTCGCAGAACTGCTGGGCATCAACGCCACCGCCGGCCTGTTCCGGCTGCTGGGCGGCGACGAGTCGTCCGTCGAGGTGCGCTGCGCCGTGGCGGACTTCCGCGTCGCCGGCGGCCGGGCGACGGCGGAGACCTTCGTCATCGACACCACCCCGGTTCTGGCCCGCGGCGCCGGCGTCATCGACCTCAACAGCGAGACGATGAACCTGCGGATCGACGGGGAGACAAAGGAGGCCCGGCTGGTGCGCCTGTGGTCGCCCATCGTCGTCCAGGGCCCGCTGACCGCGCCGAACGTCGGCGTCGACACCGGCTCCGTGGTCGGACAGGCCGGACTGGCGGGCATCCTCGGCGCCGTCGTCAATCCGCTGGTCGCCCTCCTGCCCTTCGTGGACCCCGGCCTGGCCGAGGACGCCAACTGCGGCGCCCTGATCTCTTCAGCCCGTTAATCGCGGACGATCTGGAGCGCAGCCGTTGTTCGTGCCTATCTGCACAGGCATGACCCGACGCGGCCTCCTCGTTCCGACCCTCGGCGCCCTGGCGGCGGCCTGTTCCCCCCTCGGCCTGCTCAACGGGCTGGGCCCGCGCGACGGGGGCGTCCGCCGCGCCGCCCACAACCTCGCCTACGGCCCGGACGACCGGCAGACCCTGGACGTCTGGGTTCCGACCCAGCCGTCCGCCACGCCCCGGCCCGTGCTGGTCTTCTTCTACGGCGGGGGCTGGTACGCCGGGGACAAGGACCTCTACGGCTGGGCCGCCCAGGCCCTGGCCGCGCGCGGCTTCGTCGTGATGGTCGCGGACTACCGGCTGGTCCCGGAGGTTCACTTCCCGGCCTTTATCGAGGACGCCGCCGCCGCCACCGCCCTGACCACAAGGATCGCACCGCAGTACGGCGGCGATCCGGCCAGACTCGGCGTGCTGGGCCATTCGGCCGGCGCCTATCTGTGCATGATGATCGCGCTTGATCGCCGGTACCTCGCCGCCGTCGACGCGCCGGGCGTGGTCAGGGCCGCCGCCGGGCTGGCCGGTCCCTATGACTTCCTCCCGCTGGACACCCCCGCCTCGCGCAACGCCTTCAACCGGGCGCCGGACCTGACCCTGACCCAGCCCGTCAGTTTCGTCCGTCCCGACGCGCCGCCCCTCTGGCTGGGCCACGGGGTGATCGACAAGGTGGTCCACGCCGAGGACACCACCATCCTGTGCGAGCGGATGCGGGCCGTCGGCGGCCGGTGCGAGGCGAAGCTTTATCCGAACCTGACCCACGAAGACCTGATCGCGACCTTCTCGCCCCTGTTCCGGCGCAAGGGACCGGTGCTCGACGACGTCGTCGACTTCTTCCGGCGCGAGCTGGTCTGACGTCAGAAGGCGTCACTGGATCGCCCGCCGCGAACGCGCACTGTGCCGGGCGGAGGAACCCCCATGATGTTCGCCGTCGCACCCGTCATCCTGTTCCTGTTCGCCGCCGCGCCGCAGGAGCCGTCGATCGACGCCCTGTTCGCCGAGGCCCTGCGCACCAGTCCGACGCCCGCGCGCCTGCGGGAGCAGCACCGCTATTGGGTCAGCGAGGGAGCCGATCCGGCGGATGACAACTACCGTGAACGGCTGCAGGCCGGGCTGGCGGCGGACCGCAAGGCCGCAGCCCTCCGGGTCGATCCCGACACCTTGGGCGACGCCTGTCTGGACCTGCGACTGGATCAGGGCTGCGCGGTCGAACAGGCCGGCTTCCTCAACGACGCCCCCGGCGGCGGGCGGCTGTACTGGCAAATCCAGCAGGGGGCCAGCGCCGAGGACGGCGTCGGCGGCGGCATCGTCCTGCTCCGTCCCGAGGGCGACCGCCTGCGCCCCGTTCTGTGGGACTTCGAGGCCTGGCGCTACGAAGCCCCGGAATGGGTCACCGATGAGGACGGAGTTTCCATGCTGGTCCTGCGCGGCCTCAGCCGGGGGGCCTCCGGCAGCCCCATGGACCTGCTCTTCCGCTGGGACGATACGGCGTGGCGTCAGATCGACACCGGCGCCTGGCCCGATCAGGTTCCGGCCCTCGCCGACGGCCTCACGCTCCAGAGCGGCGTCCGCATCGACTATCGCACCCTCCGCGGCGTCAGCCCGTTGTGGCGCTCCCGCGACGGCGGCTGCTGCCCGACCGGCGGCCTGGCCGAGCTGAAGTTCGAGATCCGGGACGACGTCCTTCGACTGGTCGAGGTGGATCGTCACACGCCGTAACCGGTGTTCAGCGCGCCTGTCTCGCCAAGGTCACGCTCTTCCGTTAAGGGAGGCCATGACAAATACGATGACAGCACAGGCGGCGCTGGACCGCCTCGAAACCCTCTACGCACAATCCGTCGCCAATCTGCGCGACGCCGTGAAGACCTTCCTCGCCACAGGCGAGCGTCCCGACGCCGAGGCGCGGGCCAAGGGGCTCTTCGCCTACCCCGAACTCCGGGTCAGCTGGTTCGGCGACCGCCCGCAGGGCCTGCCGATCCGCGCCTGGGCCCGCCTGTCGCGGCCCGGCGTCTACACCACCACCATCACCCGGCCCGAACTGTACCGCTCCTATCTGCAGGAACAGCTGGCGCTGCTCGAGCAGGACTACAGCGCCACCTTCGACGTCGCGCCGTCGGCGCAGGAAATCCCCTTCCCCTACGTGCTGGACGGCTCGGACGTGGTGCTGGACGCCACCATGACGGCCGCCATCGCCCGCTACTTCCCGACGACCGACCTGGCCCACATCGGCGATGAAATCTCGGACGGCCTGTGGGACGCCGAGGACGAGTTCCCGCTGGCCCAGTTCGACGGCCTGCGCACCGACTTCTCGCTCGCCCGCCTGCGCCACTACACCGGCACCCCGGTCGAGGACGTCCAGAACTACATCCTCTTCACCAACTACAACCGCTACGTCGACGAGTTCGTCCGCTGGGCGCTGGAGCAGATCAAGGATCCGAACAGCATCTACGAGACCTTCTCGACCTCGGGCGGGGTCGTGGTCACGCGCGATACGCCGAACCCGGAGGCCGTCGTCGCCGACGCCGCCTGGAAGAAGCACCAGATGCCCGCCTACCACCTGACGGCTCCGGGCTGGAACGGGATCACCCTGGTCAACATCGGCGTCGGCCCGTCCAACGCCAAGACCATCTGCGACCACCTGGCGGTCACCCGCCCCCACGCCTGGATGATGATCGGCCACTGCGGCGGCCTGCGTCCCTCGCAGACCATCGGCGACTATGTGCTGGCCCACGCCTATCTGCGCGAGGATCACGTGCTGGACGCCGTCCTGCCGCCGGACATCCCCATCCCGTCGATCGCGGAAGTGCAACGCGCCCTCTATGACGCCGCCAAGATCGTCTCCGGCGCGCCCGGCGAGGAAGTGAAGCGTCGCCTGCGCACCGGCACCGTCGTCACCACCGACGACCGGAACTGGGAGCTGCGCTATTCCAAGTCGGCCCTGCGCTTCAACCAGAGCCGCGCCGTCGCCATCGACATGGAATCGGCCACCATCGCCGCCCAGGGCTATCGCTTCCGCGTGCCCTACGGGACCCTGCTCTGCGTGTCGGACAAGCCGCTGCACGGCGAGATCAAGCTGCCGGGGCAGGCCAACCGCTTCTACGAGGGGTCGATCTCCGAACACCTCCAGATCGGCATCCAGGCCGTGGACCTGCTGCGCGCCGAGGGCAACCGCCTGCACAGCCGCAAGCTCCGCGCCTTCGACGAGCCGCCGTTCCGGTAAGACCGGAACGGTAGGGCTACTTCCTCAGCCGTTCCGCGTTGGCGGTCGCCGCCGCGTGGATCGGCTGCAGGGCGTCGGTCTGCAGCTTCAGCATGGCCGCGCCCATGGCCCAGCCCTGCTCGAGCGAGCGGCTGAAGGCGTTGGCGGCCCAGGCGCCCTGGGCGGCCATCATCTCGGCCGGGGTCTGGGACCGCAGGACGGCGTCGAACGCCCGGCCCGCCGCGGCGGTCTCCCGCGCGGCGACGGTCTGGGCCGTTTGCGCCAGCACCGCCGCGCCGGTCAGGCCGATACGGGCCGACTTGGCCATGGCGTCCAGCTTTTCCGAACCCATCAGCGTCAGCTCGGCCATGTCGGCCTTGGCCGGATTGGCCACGGCCTCGGCCATGATGGTCAGACGGCGGGCGATGACGTCGCCCGACGCTTCCAGAAGTTCCTGTCCGGCGCGGGCGGCCCGCGCGGCCTCGTCGATAGGGCTCATGGGATGACGGTGCGCCTGACCCGGCCTTACGGCAAGACCTCTGCGGAGAAGTCCGCCACGTCCTGTAGCAATCCCGGCACAGCCGCATCGATGATCGTCTGGCCGTGCTCAGGGCTGGCCAGCATGGGATCAGAGCCGATCCGGCCGTCCGGGAAGCGGGCGCGATAGTCCAGCGCATCGCGGATCGGCCCGTTCGGCGCGATCTTCGGCGAGTAGTCGGCGGTCTTGATCCGGTCCGGATAGGCGGCCTGGGTCACCGCGATCTCGGACGGGGTGGCGTGCATGCCGTGCCCGACCGGGAACAGGCGGTTGCACAGGCTGTTCACGCCCGGCAGGTCCCACCAGTTGCGCAGTTTCAGCACGAAGGGCGGGCGGTCCTCGGCGAACGACCACTCGGCGTAGATCTCGGCGAAGGTCGCCTCGATGGTGGCGACATTGCCGCCGTGGCCGTTCAGGAAATAGATCCGCTCGAAGCCGTGACGGCTCAGCGAATGCACCCAGTCGGTGATCGCCGCCATGAAGGTCGAGGGGCGCAGGCTGATGGTGCCCGCGAAGGCCAGATGGTGCTGGGCCATGCCGATATTGAAGGTCGGGGCGACCACCAGCTGCTCATCCGTCTTCTCGGCGGCGTGGGCGATGATCTCGGGGCACAGCCAGTCGGTGCCCAGCAGGCCGGTCGGCCCGTGCTGCTCGTTCGAACCGATCGGCACGACCACCGTCTTCACGGTCTTCAGCCGCGCGTCGATCTCGGGCCAGGACGACAGGTGCATCAGCATGGGCGACACTCGCGAACAGGGGAACGGGGCGGGTCTACACCCTTATCGTCCGTGCGGGGAAGTTCAGGGCGCGAAGGCCCGGATGAAACGACGCGCCGTCTCGCGCGCCCTCGCCTGTACGTCAAACGCGGGCTGCGGGACGCCCAGCACCCCGCGCAGGTGGCCGTGACCGAGGGTCATGCCCGCGAACATCTCCGCCGCCGCATCCGGATCCGGCACCGAAAGCCGCCCCTGCCGATCCTGCTCGGCCAGCCATTTCGACAACCGCCGCAGGCCCTCGGCCGGACCGGCGTCATAGATGGCCAGGGCGATGTCCGGCGTATGGGGCGACATCAGCGCCACGCCCCGCATCGACGCCCGACCGTCGCCGCCGCAGATCTTCACAAGCAGGCCCGCTGCCATGGCCGTCAACACCGTTTCCGGGTCCCCGGCGGTGCGCAGGGGCGCGCTGATGGCGTCCGAGCGCCGGGCGGCCAGCGCCCGTCCGATCTCGGCCTTCGACGGGAAGCGGTTGTACAGGGTCTGGCGAGAGACCCCCGCCTTGCGGGCGATGGCCTCCATGGACACCGCTCCGCCCTTCTCGCTGAACAGCTCCAGCGCGGCCTCGAGGATGGCCTCGGTCTTGGTCTCGTCGACCTGTCCGACGATCCGGGGCATCAGTGGGCGTCCGAGGCGACGGGCGGCGCGCCCGGCTGTTGTTTCACCGGCCTGGCCAGCAGGGTGACGAAGGCCGCGAAGGCGCAGCCGATGGCCAGCATGGCGAAGGCGTCGCCGAACGCCAGCGTCGTCGCCTGCTTCTGCAGCATCCCGTACAGGGCCTTCATCGCCGCCCCTTCCGGATCGATCGAGCCCGCGAACCGCTCCTGCATCGCCGCCATCATGCCCTGCATGCCGGCGTTGGTGTTCTGGACATTCTGGGTCAGCTCGCTCATGTGCGAGGCGGTGTTGGTGGTCAGCGAGGTGTTCAGCAGGGCCAGACCGACCGCCCCGCCGACGTTGCGGAACAGGTTCACCAGCCCGGAGGCGTTCTTGACCATGTGCGGCGGCAGGGTCGACATCGTCACCTGCTGCGAGGCGATCATGGCGATCATGACGCCGACGCCGCGCAGGGCCTGGACCCCGGCGAACTCCCAGAAGCCCCACTGGTCGGTCACCGCATGGGCGTCCCACATGCCCCAGGCGCACATCATGAAGCCGCCGAACATCAGCACCCGCGGATCGACCAGCCGGACCAGCCGACCGGCGAACGGCCCGGTCGCGAACATCGCCAGACCGGACACCACCATGGTGGTCCCGACCTCGGCGGCCGAGTAGCCGCGCACGCGCCCCAGGAACAGGGGCAGCAGGAAGGTCCCGCCGAACAGGGCCAGGCCGACGGTGAAGGTCATCACCACCCCGACGAAGAAATTGCGGTTGGCGAAGGCCCGCAGCTCCACGATCGGGTTGTAGTAGGTCAGGGTCCGCCAGATGAAGATCGGTCCCGTCACCAGGGTCACGACGGTCAGCAGCAGGATCTCGTCGTCGGCGAACCAGTCGTTCTTGGCGCCCTCTTCCAGCACGAACTGCAGGCTCATCAGGAAGGTCGCCATCAGGGCGAGCCCCCACCAGTCGAAGCCCTTGGCCAGCGACGGATCACCCTTGTCGAAATTGGCGTAACGGCTGACCAGAAACAGCACCAGCATCCCGGGCGGGACGTTGATGAAGAACAGCCAGCGCCAGCTCAGTTGTTCGGTCAGGTGGCCGCCCAGCGTCGGCCCGACGGTCGGCGCCAGGGTCACGATCAGACCCATGATGACGCTGGCCGTCACCCGTTGGGCGGGCGGGAAGGCGGTGAAGGCCACGGCGAAGACAGTCGGGATCATGGCCCCGCCGACGAAGCCCTGTACGGCGCGGAAGAAGATCATCTGCTCGACCGACCCGGACAGGCCGACTGCGACGCTCATCAGAATGAAGCCCGAACAGGACAGCAGGAAGACTCGCTGCGTCCCCCACAGCCGCGACAGATATCCCGACAGGGGGATCATCACGACCTCGGGGATCAGATAGGCGGTCTGGATCCAGCTGATCTCGTCCGCCGAAGCGCCGACCCCGGCCTGGATCTGCGGCAGGGACGAGGCGACAATCTGGATGTCGAGGATGGCCATGAACTGGCCGATCACCATGCCCGCGAAGCCGAGCAGCAGGACCGTCCAGTTGACCTGGGCCTCCCCGGTCGCGGGCGGCGCGCCCGCAGCGACGGATTGGGACGTCATGGTTCAACCTTCCCCATCAGGGGCGGATGTCAGCGCGCGGCGGTCTGGACCGGGGCGGCGGCGGATTCAGCGAAGGTCTGGCCGCCCTGGCTCTTCAGATCGACCTTGACCTCGACCGACAGGCCGGGCCGCAGGGCGGCGCCCTCGCGGCGATCCACGCGGATGCGGACCGGGACGCGCTGGGTGATCTTGGTGAAGTTGCCGGTGGCGTTCTCGACCGGGATCAGGGCGAACTCCGAACCGGTCGCGGGCGCGAAGCTGTCGATGTGGCCGACCAGCGGCTCGCCCTTGAAGGCGTCCGCCTTGATCTCGACCGTCTGGCCCAGACGCAGGCGGTCCAGCTGCGTTTCCTTGAAGTTGGCGACCACATAGGTGTCGCCCAGCGGCACGATCGACAGGATGGCGCCGCCCGGGCGGACGTACTGTCCCACCCGAACCCCGCGCGCACCGACCACGCCCGAGACCGGCGCACGAATGACGGTGCGCTCCAGCGCGATGCGCGCCTGATCGACCAGCGCCCGGGCCTGTTCGACCGAGGCGACCGACTGTTCACGGGTCGAGCCCAGCACGCCGGCGGTGCGTTGCTCGGCGGCGAGGGCGGCCTGGGCCTCGGCGACCGAGGCCTGCGCCGTGCGGGCGCTGGCGCGCTCGGTCTCGATGCGCTGTTGCGACACCCAGCCCTGCGCGGCCAGCTGGCCGTAGCGATCGACCTGCTGGCGGGCCAGATCGGCCTGCGCCTGGGCCTGGGCGACCGAGGCGGCGCGGCTGGCGATCAGGGCCTGCTCCTGTTCGGCGCGGGCGTCGACGTTGGCGACCCCGGCTTCCAGCGCGGCCAGATTGGCCTCGGCCTGGGCCAGCTTCACCCTGGCGTCCGCATCGTCCAGACGGATCAGGACCTGCCCGGCCTCGACCCGCTGGTTGTCGGCGACCAGCACCTCGACAACGTAGCCCTCGACCTGCGGGCTGACCGAGGTGGTGTCGGCCTGAACGAAGGCGTTGTCGGTGGCTTCCCACCGTTGCTTGCCCTGCCACCAGACGACCCCGCCGACGACGAGCCCGAGGCCCACCACACCGGCGATGATCAGGGGAAGGCGCTTCTTGACGGCGGGACTGACAGCCATGACGGAACTCGCAGAGGGGGAAGGTGCGATAAAACGCCGCGCATAAATGGACAGTATTGTCCAGAAATCAACTCCCTTGTTTCGGCGCCGCAACACGTCATGTTTCGCCGCGTAAGAGCTGAGGTTTCCGTGTCACTTCCCGCCTCTGTCGATGTCGTGATCATTGGCGCCGGCGCCGCCGGGCTGTCGGCCGCGCGCGCCCTGTCCGGGCAGCCGCTCACCGTCGCCGTGCTGGAGGCGCGGGACCGCATCGGCGGACGTGCCTGGACCCTGCCCTTCCGCGGCGAGGGGCTGGATATGGGCTGCGGCTGGCTGCACTCCGCCGACGAGAACCCGCTGGTCCCCATGGTCGGGACCGCGGGCCTGTCCCTCGATCGCACGCCGCCGCCCTGGCAGAGCCAGATCTTCAACCACGAGATCACCGACGCCGAGATCGCGGATTTCCGCGCGGCGTACGACGCCTTCGACGAACGCATCGCCGAGGCCGCCGCCGCCGGTCGCGAGGGCCCCGCCTCCGCCCTGCTGGAGCCCGGCAACCGCTGGAACGGCCGGATGGACGCCATCTCCGGCGCCCTGAACGGCGCCCGTTTCGCCGAGGTCTCGATCCTCGACTACGACGCCTATCGCGACACCGGGGTGAACTATCGCGTCCGTGAAGGCTATGGCCGCCTGATCGAGACACTCGGCCGCCCGATCCCGGTCGTCACCGACTGTCCGGTGCGCAAGATCGACCGGACCGGACCGGTCCTGCGGCTGGAAACCGACCGGGGCGTCATCGAGACCCGCACCGTCATCGTCACCGTCCCCACCGACCTGATCGCCCGCGAGACCCTGAAGTTCGATCCGCCCCTGCCCGCCCTGATCGAGGCGGCGACCTATGTGCCGCTCGGACTGGCCTCCAAGATGCATATGACGGTCACCGGGGCCGAGGACTTCCCCGAGAACAGCCAGCTGTGGGGCCGCAACGACACCGGCGACACCGGCGGCTATCACCTGCGCCCCTTCGGCCGCCCGATGATCGAGGGCTACTACGGGGCCGATCTGGCGCGCGGGCTCGAGGCCGAGGGCCCGGCGGGCTTCTTCGACTTCGCGGTGGAGGAACTGGTCCATCTTCTGGGCTCCAACATGCGCAGGCGGCTGGAGCCTGTGGCGGCCACCATGTGGGGCGCCGACCCCTGGGCGCACGGCGCCTATTCCCACGCCATGCCGGGCCACGCGGGCGACCGCCTCCAGCTCAAGGCGCCGGTCGAGAACCGCATCTTCCTGGCCGGCGAAGCCACAGCCGAGGCCTTCTACGGCACCACCCACGGCGCCTGGCTGGAGGGCGCGCGGGCGGCGCGGCAGGCTATGACGGCGCTCGGCCTTGATCCGCGACCGCTCCCCGGCGACGAAGAGGCATGAAGCCGCCCGCGCCCAAGCGCCCGAAGAAGCCCGCCCCCAAACGGCCCGCCGTGATGACCGGCGCGGCCATCCCGGTCCTGCGCTGGCCGCCGGACGAGGACCGGGTCGAGACCATCTTCGAGCGGCTGGCGGCGTTCATGCCGGACCCGAAGACCGAGCTGAACTACACCAACCCCTTCACCTTCGTGGTCGCGGTGGCCCTGTCGGCCCAGGCCACCGACGTCGGGGTCAACAAGGCGACCGACAAACTGTTCAGGGTCGCCGACACGCCGCAGAAGATGCTGGCGCTGGGCGAGGAGGGGCTGATCCCCTTCATCAACTCCATCGGCCTGTATCGCGGCAAGGCGAAGAACGTCATCGCCCTGAGCCGCATCGTGCTGGAGAAGCACGGCGGCGAGATCCCGCTGAACCGCGAGGATCTGCAGGCCCTGCCCGGCGTCGGCCGCAAGACCGCCAGCGTCGTGCTGAACGAGATGGGCGTCGAGCCGGCCATCGCGGTGGACACCCACGTCTTCCGCGTCTCGCACCGGCTGGGGCTGGCCAATGCCGGGACACCGGACAAGGTCGAGGCACAGCTGCACCGCATCGTGCCGGAAGACTGGCTGCCGAAGGCGCACCACTGGCTGATCCTTCACGGCCGCTACACCTGCACGGCGCGCCGCCCCAAATGCAGCGCCTGCGTAATCAACGACCTGTGCCCGTCGCGCGCCGGTCTGGCGGCCCTCGGCGAGGCGGCCTGAGCGGGCTGGGTTGAGCCGGACGGTCACCCGTTCGGGATGGCGTCGCTCCCGGCTTCCTCATCCTGACGCAGGCCCGGATCGGTCATGAGCCGGCTGGCGATGGTGTCCAGCACCTTCAGCGTCGTGACCAGTTCGTGCTCCTGCAGACCGTCGAAAATCCGGTTCCGCATGGCGCCCGCCAGGTTTTCGAACGAGGCGAGGGCCGTAACCCCCTTGTCCTGCATGATCACCAGCCGGGACCGGCCGTCCCCGATCAGCCGACGGCGGCTGACCAGCCCGGCGTCTTCCAGCCAGTCGACCAGCCGGGTCACGCTGGCCCCGGTGATCTTCATCCGCTCGGCGATCTCCGAGTGGGTCAGACCTCGCTGGGCGTCCGACAGCACCTGCAGCAGGCTCATCGGCGCACCGGCGTGGCCGGCGCCCCGATAAGCCTCGGCGGAACGCTGTTGCCAACGACGGGCAGCCTGGGATGCGCTGCTCACGACTCTCAGTTGCAGGAGGCTTCGGGACGTAGGCACTGCTCTCCGGGGGGATGCACGTGAAAGGGGGACAGGGGCCGCCGGCCGGGAACCGCTCGGATTCCGACGTTACCTCATACCAATTGATGGGAGAAAAACGAGCGTTTCGCCATGATAAATAGCGAGCTAAGCAACGCGCCCTAAAGGACGGCGCGCACAGCCTCGGCGAAGTTGCGCCCCCCGCCCGGCGCCGAGCCCAGATAGAAGTCCGGCTCGATCAGTTCCGCCTCCATCAGACGCCAGCCGCCATCGGGCGCCTGCGCCATGTCGATCCGGGCGTAGAGCAAGGTCTCATCGATCCCGGCGAGGGTCTTCTGCGCCAGCGCCAGCGCGCCCGCCGGCGGCTCCGGCAGGGCGACGTACTGCCCGCCGAACTGCACCTGGATGCGGAAGTCGCCGCCGACCGGCCGCTTGTTGACGACGTGGCTGAGCTTGCCGCCGAAGAACAGCATGCTGGTCTCTCCCTCCGTCTCGATCGACGGCAGATAGGGCTGGATCATCGCCGGTCCCTCAGGCGCGCCGACCATGGCCTCGCCGCGCGTCAGGCGCAGGGTCTTCCAGGCCCCGCCCGAGACCCGCGGCTTGACCACCACCACATCCGTTCCGAGGCGATCAAAGGCGGCGTCAACGTCCGCCTGGGTCACGCCCTCGACCCAGATCGTCTCGGGCACGGCCACGCCCCTGTCGGCCAGCCGACCCAGATAACTCTTGTCCGAGTTCCAGCCGATCACCCGGGCCGGGTTCAGCATCCGCACCCCGGCCTCTTCCCAGGTCCGGCAGGCCTGCATCCAGCGCGCGTGATCGCGGTGATAGCCCCAGACGATCACCGGCAGGACCAGCGGATAGCCGGTCAGGCCCGAGGCGTCGGTGATGTGGTCGGTCCACGGCGTCGCCTCCACCGTCACATCGGCGGCTTCCAGCGCCTTCGACAGGCGCTCCAGCACCCCGGGCCACTGGCCGGAGTAGGACGGATCGGCGGGGTCGGGGGTCAGGACGGTGATACGGGTCATGCCGCCTGCATAGCCTGACCACGGCCGACACATAAGGCTTTCCTTATGTCTTTTCGGATGACGCGGGCGGCCCGCTCGGCTAAGGGGCGCCCATGACCCAGACCGCCCCCACCTATGACGTCCTCGCCGTCGGCAACGCCATCGTCGACGTCCTGGCCCCCTGCGAACCCGCCTTCCTGGAGGCCGAGGGCCTCGTCGCCGGTTCGATGCAGCTGGTCGACGCCGACCGCAGCGCCGCCCTCTACGCTGCCATGGCCGCCGGGGTCGAAGCCTCGGGCGGTTCGGCGGGCAACACCGTGGCGGGCGTCGGCTCCTTCGGCGGTCGCGCGGCCTATATCGGCAAGGTCGCCGACGACCAGCTGGGCGGCGTCTTCACCCACGACATCCGCGCCGTCGGCGTCCACTTCGACACCCCGGTCCTGACGGGCGGCGCCGCGACCGGCCACGCGACCGGCGTCTGCATGATCAACGTCACCCCCGACGGCCAGCGCACCATGTGCACCTTCCTGGGCGCCGCCAACCAGCTGACCGTCGCCGACATCGACGCCGACCTGATCGGCGCCTCGGCCATCGTCTATCTGGAAGGCTATCTGTTCGACCCGGCCCCGGCCCGCGCCGCCTTCGAGGCCGCCGCCGCCGCCGCCCACGCCGCCGGCCGCAAGGTCGCCATCACCCTGTCTGACAGCTTCGTCGTCCACCGCTGGCGCGCCGAGCTTCTGGCCTTCATCGAGGCCTCGGCCGACATCGTCCTGGCCAACGAAGCCGAACTGACCGCCCTGTTCGAGACGGAAGACTTCGACGCCGCCGCCGCGCGTCTGGCGTCGATGGTCGAGGTGGCCGCCGTCACGCGCGGCGCCGACGGCTCGGTGGTGATCTCGGGCGACCAGCGCGTCGCCGTCCCCGCCTTCCCGGTCGACAAGGTCATCGACACCACCGGCGCGGGCGACCAGTACGCCGCCGGCCTGCTGCTGGGCCTCGCCCGCGGCCTGTCGCTGGAGGACGCCGGCAAGCTGGGTTCGCTGGCCGCCTCGGAAGTCATCGCCCACTGGGGCCCGCGCCCTATGGTCAAGCTGGAGACGCTGGCGGAAGAGGCGGGACTGACACTCCGCTAGGTTCTGGGTTCTAGGGGCTAGGTTCTAGGGAAGTGCGGCGTTCGCCCTAACCCTTGGAACCTAAAACCTAGAACCTCTCACCCCCGCCGGATCGTCACATACAGCGCGCCATCCCCGCCGTGATGCCGCGCCGCCGGGGCGAAGCCTGACACCACCGTCCTGAGCCCGGGCGCGGCCAGCCATTCGTGGACCGAGGCGCGGATGACGCCCGTGCCGCCGCGACGCCCCTGCCCGGTCACCACCAGCACAGAGCGATAGCCCCGCGCCTGCGCGCCCATCAGGAAGGCGGTCAGGGCGTCCTGGGCCTGGAAGCGGCCATAGCCGTGCAGGTCGATCTTCGCCTCGATCGGATCGCGTTCGCGCGACAGGCGGCGCTTGCGGCGCGGCTCCAGCTCCTCGGGTGCGCCGCGACCGCGCACGCTGACCGGCGGCGACGGCGGTGCGACGGGGACGATCGCCGGCTTCGGCTTGACGAATTTCGGCGGCGCTTTCGTCGCCTTGGCCCCCGCTTTCGGAAGCGGCGCGGCCGGCGGCTCGGGTTCCACGGCGCCTGGAATGATCAGCCTGGACTTCCTCGCGACCTTCGGCGTCACCGAGCCCGAGACCCGGGCCCAGATGCGACGGTCGTCGGGACTGAGGTCGTCCCGGCGGCTCATGAGGTCCCGTCGACGTCCTCGTCGGCGCCGCTCTCCTGCGGACCGGGCGTCCAGACCAGCAGGTCGCCCGGCTGGCAGTTCAGTTCGCGGCACAGGGCGTCCAGCGTCGTGAACCGCACGGCCCGCGCCTTGCCCGTCTTGAGGATCGACAGATTGGCCAGGGTCACGCCCACGCGGTCGGCCAGCTCCGTCAACGACATGCGTCGTTCGACGAGGATTCGATCAAGCTGGACGCGGATAGCCATGAGCGCTCTCTACCCGGCGCGCGTCAGGTCGAAAAGGCAGGGCCTTCCGGACGCGCGCCACATCAAATGGTCAGTTCGGATTCGCGGCGCAGGCGCGCGCCCTCGCGGAACACCTCCGCCAGCACGAAGACGACCAGCACCGAGAAGGCGGGGGTGATCAGGTCGAAGACGCTGGGCGGCTCCAGCTCGCCGCGCACCAGACGCGAGACCATGTACTGGCCGATCCAGGCGCCGCCGGTCACCACCGCCAGGATCACGCCGATCTGCTTCAGGCGGCTCACGTTGGCGGGCTGGAAGGGGTCGCCCATGCGCAGGGTGCGGATGATCACCCGCAGGTGGCGCAGGATCAGGGTGAAGCCGCCGAGGTATCCGGTGATCGCCCCCATGGCGAACAGGATGTAGGCGCGCGGCACGGGCACGTTCGTTCCGCCGTCCGCGGTCGTTACGGTCAGACCGATCGGCCCCAGCGGTACGAAAGCCATGAAAATGAAGAGGAGGATCGCGGCCAGGGTCGTCAGGGCCAGGATCCAGAAGGCGGCCCACAGGGCGACGCCGAGCATGCGGGTCATCTGGCCCTGGGCCAGGCGCGGCATCAGACGCGGAAGGCGTAACCCGAGCGAAGACGGTTTCGGGAGACGCATGACGCCGGTCCTTCTCAGGCCGGACGTCGGGGCGCGATCGCCGCGCGGGGTCCGGCGAACCCACGCGCGGTCTTATTAATCGCGATTGTCATGCGGATCGTCAAAGCTCCGTGACCGGGTCGGTCAGAAGAACTGGACGAGGGTCGCGATGAAGGCGGTCGGCATGGCGGCCAGCAGGAAGGCGTTCAGCACGCCGTGGCCGACCTTTTCGACGAAGTAGGAAGCGTTCATGGTGTTCATTGTCGTTCTCCGTTGGTCCTGAGCGAGGGATGTTTTCACCCCTCTTTCGTTGTTCCGCTGCATCGATCTTGCCCATCTGGGCCAGATCGGAGAACGTCGCGGCGTCCGTTCTTGAGATAATAGATAGGACGTGCACCGGGGGAAGTCATGTTACATATCGTTTAACGATATTAAACTTGTGCAATGAAACGTAACAGCGTCGCTTGAGGTCAAAATGCTGAAACTTGTCAAAGGGATGCGCATCGTCGCGGCGACCCACAATCCCGGCAAGGTTCCGGAGATCACCGCCCTTCTCGGCGGACATTACGAGGTGGTCACCGCCGGAAGCCTCAACATCCCCGAACCGGACGAAACCGAGACCACTTTCGTGGGCAACGCCCTGCTGAAGGCGCGCCACGCGGCCGACCTTTCGGGCGAGGTGGCCCTGGCCGATGACTCCGGCCTGTCGGTCGCCGCGCTGGACGGCGCGCCGGGCATTTTCTCCGCCCGCTGGGCCGGTCCGGACAAAGATTTCGCCTTCGCCATGCGCAAGGTGGAGGAACGTCTCGAGGAGATCGGTTCAGATGACCGCCGCGCTTGGTTCACCTCGGCCCTCGCCGTCGCTTGGCCGAACGGCCCCGCCGTGGTGGTCGAGGGCCAGGTCCACGGCCTGCTGACCTTCCCCCCACGCGGTGATCGCGGCTTCGGCTACGACCCCATCTTCATCCCCGAGGGCCAGACGCAGACCTTCGGCGAGCTCGACCCGGCCGTGAAGGATGCGTTGAGCCACCGGGCTCGCGCGTTCGAAAAGCTGAAGGCGGCGCTGATGGAGTAGCGCCGGCGCCTCTCCCTCCCCGCCTCGGGGAGGGATGTCGACGCGAAGCGACGACAGGGTGGGGCGGCTCGGCAAGGCATCCGCGCTCCCGGCGCATGGCCCTCCCCACCCGGCTTCGCCTTCGGCTCAGCCACCCTCCCCGAACGGGGAGGGAGAGACAGCGAGAAGACCTCGGGCTAAACGCCTCCCATGCCCCCCTCCCCCGGCAGCGACGTCGCCCTCTACGTCCACTGGCCCTACTGCGCCCGGATCTGCCCCTACTGCGACTTCAACGTCGTTCGGGACCGGGGCCGGACGGACGAACAGGCCCGGCTGGTCGAGGCCATCCTCACCGACATGGAGGCGCAGGCGGCCCTGACCGGCCCGCGCCGACTGGCCTCGATATTCTTCGGCGGCGGCACCCCCTCGCTGATGAACCCCGCCGCCGTCGCCCGCGTCATCAATCGCGCCCGGACCCTCTGGAGCCCGCGCGGTCCCATCGAGATCACGCTGGAGGCCAATCCCACCGACGCCGAGGCTGACCGCTTCGCAGCCATGGCCGAGGCCGGGATCAACCGCCTGTCCATGGGGGTGCAGGCGCTGGACGACGCCTCGCTGAAGGCGCTGGGCCGCAACCATTCCGCCGACGAAGCCCGCCGCGCCGTGGCCGTCGCCGCCCGCGCCTTCCCCCGCCTGTCCATCGACCTGATCTACGCCCGCCCGGGCCAGACCGTCCCCGGCTGGCGCGCCGAACTGTCCGAGGCGCTGGACCTCGGCTTCGAGCACGTCTCGCCCTACCAGCTGACCATCGAGCCCACGACCGCCTTCGGCCGCGCCTTCGCCCGGGGAACGCTCGTCCCGCCGGACGAGGACCTCGCCGCCGAGCTCTATGAGACGACGCAAGACCTGCTCGAGGCGGCCGGCTTCGACGCCTACGAAGTCTCCAACCACGCCCGGGGCGAGGCCGCCCGCTCCAGCCACAACCTCCATGTCTGGCGCGGCGGCGACTACGTCGGAGTCGGCCCCGGCGCCCACGGTCGCCTGACGCTGGACGGCGTCCGCACCGCCACCGTCGCGCACCGGGGCATCGCCGACTACATCGCCGGCGTCGCCGCCGAAGCCCCATGGGTCGAACGCGACAGCCAGTCCCCCGACGAGGCCGCCGAGGAACGCCTCCTGCTCGGCCTGCGCACCGTCGAGGGCGTCTCTGTCGCCGACCTCGTGGCGCTGGACCTCTCGCCCGACCGGGGCCGCCTCGCCGACCTCCTCACCGACGGCTTCCTGAGCCTCCAGGACAACCGCGTCGCCGCCACCGCCACGGGCCGCCCGCTGCTCGACGCGGTGCTGAAGGCCTTGCTGACCTGAGACTCCCGACACCCTCCAACCCTGCCAATCCATGGCGCCGGACCCTGTCTTCCCGCGCACAGCAGCGTCGCTTCACCTCTCCATTCGCCCTTCAAGCGAATGGAGAGGACAGATCGGCGCGCCGGCGTCGATCAGGAGAGGGCGGCTCGGTGGGGGCCGGAAGAATCTCAAACACCGGAGTCTGCGGGCCGACCGCCGCCCCGTGCGCCGCCCCCTCCTGATCGCTGCGCGATCTGTCCTCCCCATCGCCTTGAAGCGGGCGATGGAGAGGTGAGGCGGCATACGACCAATCCTGACGCACCGACGCGATACACTGCCCCTTCATCAGGGCAGGGAGTCTCGGGATGACAGGGTTTCGGCATTTTTCCCCTGACAGGGCCAAGCCTGTCAGGCACGGTCCCGCCGATGCCTGATCCGTCCGTCTTCCCGCCGACCGCCCCGCCCGCGCGCACCGTAACGCCCGGCCTCTATCTGGTGGCGACGCCCATCGGGAACCTGCGCGACATGACCCTGCGCGCGCTCGACGTGCTGGCGGCCGCCGATCTGGTGCTTGCCGAAGACACCCGCGTCACCGCCAAGCTGCTGTCGGCCTATGGGCTAAAGGCCAGGCTGGAACGCTGCGACGACCACGCCTCCGAACGCGCCGCCGAACTGGCTCTCGAACGCCTCCGCGACGGCGCCGTCGTCGCCCTGGTGTCCGACGCGGGCACGCCGATGATCTCGGACCCCGGCTTCGTCGTCGCCCGCGCCGTGCTGGCCGAGAACCTGCCGGTCCACCCGATCCCCGGCGCCTCCAGCCTGCTGGCCGCCCTTTGCATCGCCGGCCTGCCCGCCGACCGCGTCACCTTCGCCGGCTTCCTGCCGCCCAGGTCGGGCGCCCGCCGCACCGCGCTGGAGGAGCTGCGCACCGCCCGCCAGACCCTGGTCTTCTTCGAAAGCGGCCCCCGGCTCGCCGACAGCCTGGCCGACATGGCCGCCGTGCTGGGCCCCCGCCCCGCCGCCGTCGCCCGCGAGCTGACCAAACTCTACGAGGAGTGCGTACGCGGCTCGCTGTCCGAACTGGCCGTCGACCCCCGGTGCCAGTCGCCCAAGGGCGAGATCGTCATCGTCGTCGGCCCCGGCGAGGCCGAAGTCGCCTCCGAGGCCGACGCCGACGCCGCCCTGACCGAGGCCCTGACCCGCCTCCCGCCCGGCGAGGCGGCGGCGGAGGTGTCGAAGGCGCTGAACCTGCCCCGCAAGCCGCTCTACAAGCGGGCGCTGGAGCTACAGGGCCGGTGAGCCCGAAACGGCCCTCGGACCGCCTCAGGGCGCCGAAGGTCGTGAAGACGCCGCGCGGCTGGCGCGTCAGCCTCGGCAAGCTCGCCCACAGGGCCGGTCATCGCTCCGAATGGCTGGCCGCCGCCCTGTTGATGCTCAAGGGCTACCAGATCCTCGGCTTCCGCCTGAAGACGCGGGCGGGAGAGATCGACATCCTCGCCCGCCGCGGCCGCACCCTCGCTGTCGTCGAGGTCAAGCGCCGCGCGACCATGGAACAGGCGCTTATGGCCCTTCGTTCTGACCAGTATGAACGGCTCCTCTCGGCCGGTCAGGCAGTGTTGCGCCAAAGACCCAGCTTGGCCGGACATCTGTTGCGGATCGATATTGTGGCGCTGGCTCCCGGCCGCCTTCCGCGCCATCGTCCGGGCGTGAACCGGGGGCGGTGATGACACGCGACGAAGCGGAGCTCTGTCTGACGGAGGCCGGACTGGCCGAAGACGACGCCTTCCCCCTGCTGGAGGCGGCGATCGCCTGCGCCATTCACGACTACCCGTTCCGCGATCCTGAGCCGGTTCGCCTGCTGGCCGCCGCCGCCGCCGAACGCCTGTCCGAGCGCATGACGGGCGAAAGCCCTGACGACGCCCTGGCCGAGACCATGGCCGGCGACCTGCGGCTGAACGGTGACCTGATCCACTTCGACCATGTCGGCAACACCGACGTGATCGACGTCGCCGAGCGTCGACGCGGCCTGTCGGCGGCCCTGGCCGTCTTCTACATCGACGCCGCGCGCCGGACCGGCGTGAAGGCCCAGGGCGTCGACTTCCCCGGTCACTTCCTGCTGCGGGTCGAGACGCCCGAAGGCCCCGTCGCCGTCGATCCCTTCAGTCAGGGCCGGCTGGTCCTCCCGTCAGAGCTGACCCGCCGCGCCCTGCGCGCCGGCCTGACGCCCCATGTCGCCGACCGGCTGGATGTGCTGATGGCCCCGGTCAGCGACCGGCAGGCCCTGATCCGCCTGCAGAACCTGCTCTTCATCCGCGCCATCAAGGCCCAGGACTACGAGAGCGCGGAACGGTCCGCCGTCCGCCGCGCCCTGCTGGACCCCGAGGACCACCGTCCGTGGCTCGACGTCGCCGCGGCGCGCGAGAAGCAGGGCGCTCTGGCCGGGGCGCTGGAAGCCCTGTCCCGCGCCCGCTCGCTGGACGACGGCGCCGAGGTCAGCCGCCGCCTGTCCGTCGACCGCGTCCGGCTGCAGCTGAACTGACAGCGCGCGCTCGGTGAGGGCGACGCCGTGCCGGTGATTGGTGGGTGGTCGTTCACCGGCGCTGTCAGGCCAACAACCGGCCGGAGCGGCATCAGCCACCAATCACCGGCCCCGCTCACTGCCCAAAGGCTTGCGCTCCCCGCCTCGGCCACCCATTAGCCAAGCTGCTCCCAACCGGAAGGACAGCCCATGCTGAAGGTCGCGATCCAGATGGACCCCATCGAAGGGGTCAATATCGAGTCCGACACCACCTGGCTGCAGGCCATGGAGGCCCAGAACCGGGGCTATCCGATCTGGGTCTATGACTTCCGCACCCTGGCGCTGGAGGACGGCGTCCTCTTCTGCCGCGCCCGCCCGGTCACGTTGAAGCAGGTCGTCGGCGACCACGTGACCTTCGGCGAGGAAGTGAAGCTGGACCTGTCGAAGGACGTCGATGTCATCCTGATGCGTCAGGACCCGCCGTTCGACATGGCCTATGTCACCGCCACCTATCTGCTGGAGACGGTGCATCCCGGGACCCTGGTCGTGAACGATCCGGCCGAGGTGCGTTCGGCGCCCGAGAAGCTGCTGGTCACCCAGTTCCCCGGCCTGACTCCGCCGACCCTGATCAGCTCTGACCCCGTGGCTCTGGGCGATTTCCACCGCCGCCACGGCGAGGTGGTGCTCAAGCCGTTGCACGGGGCCGCCGGCTCCGGCGTGGTCCGGCTGAAGGCCGACGATCCCAACCTGGACGCCCTGGTCGAGATCCACGCCATGGGCTCGCGCGATCCGCTGGTGATCCAGAAATTCATCCCGGCGGTCTCGAAGGGCGACAAGCGCATCATCCTGATCGACGGCGAGCCGGTCGGGGCCATCAACCGCGTCCCGGCCAAGGATCAGGTCCGCTCCAACCTGCGCGTCGGCGGCACGGCCCAGCCGGTCGAGCTGACGCCCCGCGACCTCGAAATCTGCAAGGCCATCGGCCCGACGCTGAAGGAACGCGGCCTGATCTTCGTCGGCATCGATGTGATCGGCGACTATCTGACCGAGATCAACGTGACCTCTCCCACCGGCGCCCAGCAGCTGCTGCGCTTCACCGGCGTCAACGCCGCCGCCCTGATGTGGGACGCGATCGAGGCCAGGCGCGCCGGATAACAGCGCTCTTGCAATGGTTGCAGGTTCGTGTTTCGTTCTCTCCCGGATAGCGGGAGAGAGCGATGCACGCCAGCGTCGTCACTGTAGCGTTCGAGGGCGTCGACGCCCGTCGGGTGGACGTCGAGGTCCAGCAACTCTCGGCAGATCAGCCGTCCTTCACCATCGTCGGTCTGGCCGACAAGGCGGTGGCGGAAAGCCGGGAACGGGTGCGCGGGGCCTTTGCGGGCATCGGCCTCGCCCTCCCGTCCAAGCGGATCATCGCAAATCTGGCGCCGGCGGACCTGCGCAAGGAGGGCAACCATTTCGACCTCCCGGTGGCCCTCGCCCTGCTGGCCTCGATGGGGGTCATCCCGCCCGACGCCCTGTCGGGTTGGGCCGCAATCGGCGAACTGGGGCTGGACGGACGGATCGCGCCGGTGGGCGGCGCCCTCCCCGCCGCCGTCGCCGCCGACGCCATGGGGCTGGGCCTGATCTGTCCCGAGGCCAATGGCCCGGAAGCCGCCTGGGCGGGCGAGGCGGCGGTGCTGGCCCCGCGCTCGCTGATCGCCCTGGTCAACCACTTCAAGGGGACGCAGGTGCTTCGCCGACCCGAGCCCGGCGCCATGCGAAGCGGCGAGCGCGTGCCCGACCTGCGCGAGGTGAAGGGACAGGAGAGCGCCAAGCGGGCGCTCGAGATCGCGGCGGCGGGCGGCCACAACCTGCTCTTCGTCGGACCGCCGGGCTCGGGCAAGTCGATGATGGCGGCGCGCCTGCCCGGCCTCCTGCCGCCCCTGACGCCCAAGGAGCTGCTGGAGACCTCCATGGTCTGGTCGGTGGCCGGGCTGATCGAGCGCGGGGCCCTGACTCGCGACCGGCCGTTCCGCGCGCCGCACCACTCCGCCTCCATGGCGGCCCTGACCGGCGGCGGTGTAAGTTCTCACCAAGAATGAGAAATCTCGCAGTAAATGCGAAACTGTGGGTAAAGCTGTTGCGCGAGACTGTGGTTTCTTGCTGAACCTGCGTCTTGCGGATGCAGGGTTTTGTGTAGCCGCGCGCCCGGGGCTTAAGGCGTCATCTACCTCTCGAAAGGCCTGCCGTGGCGCGCAAACAGAACCGACGACGTAGGACGAAGCAGAAGCGTCCATCGCGGATTCCCGGCATCAAGTTCGATACACTATCGTTTAAGGGCGAGCCGGACGCGTTGAGGGCGGCCATCCGCGAGGCGGCTGCGGAGAACGTTGCCGGCTTCGAGGCGCGGCTAACCAAGATCCTGGATTTATTCAGGACCAGGAACCCACTGACCGTCCTCTCACCCTTTGGCATTTATGGCCTGACAGGCGTGGCGGGAGCCGATGGCGTTTCGACCACAGGCATGATCAAGAGCATCGAGCAGCATCATGCCGAACTGCTCCAGGCGCTCTTGCTGACTCTCCCTAGGGAGAGCTGGGGCAGGTCATTCTGCACACCTCAGGAGTTGGCGGACCTGATCGATGCCGTGCCAGCCCTGTCCCAGACGGCCTTTTACAAGCGGCTGCTCGAAGGACCCAAGACCTCCGATGGGGAGCCCACGCCGGCCAGCGCGTTGCAGGAGCGAATCCGTCTTCACACCGAGGCCGTGCGGAACTGGGGCTACTATGGTGAGGTCAAACGCATCTCCACCGAGCTGTACGGGCCACTGGATGCGCCTATGCGAGCGGCAATCGGTTTCGGCCCCACGGACCTAATCACGGTGGCGGACGCTTTGGTCCAAGCACTCAGCGACCGCGCGGGGGACTGGTGGAAAGCGCTGGCGCGCACCCTGCGGGGCGGCACGGCCAAGCAATTGGTCAAGGAGTACTATCGCAACTTCCCCGACCTCGCGGGTACGCCGGAGGAGCTCATCGCTAACCTGCCGCCGGCAATGACCCGCGAGGGCATGCTCAGCTACATCATGTGGCACGCCGAACTTCGCCTGCCGGACCTGATGAGCCATTCGGCGGAAGAGGCGGCCACCCTTGCCGGGGTTTCAACCTCCACAGCGGAAGCGGTGCTCAAGGCTCTGTCCCTTGAGCCCGGAGCTTTGCAGGCGACCCCGGTCGACCACCTCTTCCTCGGCAACCCGGTCTGGACCCGCCCGATGGTCGACCTAGGTGATCGCTACTACGCCAGTCTGCCCCAAGCCGTTTTCAGCCACATCCATGAAATCGTGCGCACCCAAGCCGAAGCGGCAGGCCTGACAAAGGCCTTGAATGAAGCGCGTGCGAGCTATCTTGAGCGCGAAGTCGAGCGACTGACGCGCAAAGCCTTTCCGGCCGCAGTTGTTAGCGCCAACGCCAAATGGCCGGCTGATGGCCGTGACTATGAGACCGACGTCCTGGCTGTCATCGATCGCACGGTCCTGATCCTGGAAGCTAAATCGCACCACCTGACCGGCCCCGGTCTGAGAGGCGGGCCAGATCGCATGCGCAGGCACATCAAGGAGTTGGTCGTAGAGCCTTCGGTCCAGTCGGCTCGCCTAGCGGAAATCATCGCTGCCGCCAAAGCCGGAGACACGACGGCGGCGGCGGTGGCGAAGAGCCTGGGCATCGATGGTCGTTGCGTGGACACCGTCATCCGCCTCTCTGTCACCCTCGACGACTTCTCAGTCCTCGCCACAGCCGAGCCCGAACTGATCGAAGCCGGCTGGGTGCCGCCGGGGCATGTGCTGGCGCCGACGATCCACCTCGGCGACCTCATCTGCCTGACGGAAATCCTCGAACGTCCTGCGCTGCTTCTCCACTATCTCCAGGAGCGCTTCCACCTGCAGAAGTCCTTCAATCTGATGGGCGACGAGCTGGATTTCTTGGGCCTGTACCTGTCGACGGGCTTCGGATTGAGCGGGCTGGACAGAAACGCGATGTTTAACCTGTCCGGCCTGTCGAAGCCGATCGACGCCTATTTCATGGGGCTCGACGCGGGCGCCACTGTGCACAAGCCGAAGGCCCAACTCCACGCCGAGTTCGCGGCTATCGTTGACCGCCTAGCCGAGACGCGACCAAACGGTTGGACTACCACCAGCCTGGACATCCTTGCAGCTGCACCCTTTGACGAGCAGAGGGCGGTCGACGTGAACCTCCGAGCCCTGCGCAACGCTGTGCGAAAGCAATATCGGGAAGAGGGCCACCTAAGCTGTCTTGTCCTCAAGCCAGGGGAGGATCGAAAGGCGGCGGTCATGTTCCATCTCTTCCCCGAAGCCTTGCGTGAAGGACGGCGAGACCGGATGTCTCAACTCGCTGCGCAGACTTTGAGTGAACTCGGCTGCGATCGATGCGTGGTTATCGGCCGCTCGATTGATCGTTGGACGCAGCCCTACGACTGCATCCTGCAGGCCTCCAAGAGCGAAGCATCTGGGCGTGGCTCCAACCAAACAATGACAGACTGAATGCAGCCGAGCTGGCCGCAACCCGCTTCTGGATCACCGTTCCCGTCGCCTGTGGCGCCGTCAGCCACACATCCGCCGGTCAATCCCACCTCACCTGGCCTGCAGCGTCTCCCGGATCGCTTCGATCTCCTTTTTTCGAGCGCAGAGGAGGACTTGCCGTATCGCAAAGCTCTTGAAGAGCCACCGACCGTGTTGCCGTAGGCGCTCGAAGGCGTCATCGGCCTCATATTCGTCGGCCGCGGCCATATCGACCTGTTGAAGAGCTGCTGCCGCCGCTCCCCACGCTGCGCGAGGATCTGGTAGCGGGCTGTCGCCGACGAAGATTTCGCGAAGGCGGGCAGACATGAAGTCCGACAGGCGAAATGGCCCACCGTCAATGGCGCTTGGCGAATGCCAGCTCACCTGGTCGCCGGAGGAAGCGAACGCGTAGTAGTGATTGTGCGAGGCCACCCTCTCATGGGGTGCTATTGAGATGTGATTGCGCAAGAACGGCTGTCGATCAAAGCGGCTGAGCCACCCGGTCGCCGGATAGCCATGCCAGATCGTCGTAGGACGCCAGTCCCAAGGGTGATCGAGCAGTCTCGGCCCGTGACAAAGCTCTTCGTAATAGCGGTCTCTGTCGAGGTAGAGCGGCGCAACATACACGGCGTAGCTCGTCTGCGGCTGGTGGTGGGCCAGCAGAAGATTGTGCTGCAGCTCATGGGCTCCATCCGCCTTCTTGCGGAGCTGGAAGTATAGCGTGGGATCGTCAGCGAGTTCGTGACGTCTACGGAATCGTCTGATGCCTTGAAGCGGGCTCTCATTTGCCCGACGGGCCAGTGTAAGGCTGGTGAGAGGCCTTAGCCCTTGGGACTTCTTGAACTGAAGATAGACGGGAACAGTCACGTCGCAGAGTCGATCGGCCCCGGTCGCCTGCTCGTTGACGTCCAGTAGCCTGAATGGAAGGCCCTGCGCGCACCATCCGAGATAGGTTGCGACGTCGGCTTCGATTTGCCGTTCGCTGAGGTTGCTGTTGATGATGTACGACGTCACGGACTGCCCCCCGGTCTCGGGGGAACACCATGATCTCGTGCGGCCTATGCTCACGATCTGTCCGCCCACGCGCGACGCTAGCACGTTCAAATGACCAAACAAATCTAGCGCGAACGCCCCGAGCGCCGTTGGTTTGACCGACGCTTCATGGTCGGTTGAGCGTCTCTCAACGCAGCAGTCTGCTACGGGCTGATAGAGCTCGGGCCGCTGGCGCTGAGACGCGAAGGCCAATGAGCTGCCGCTGACGATCACATTATTTGTGGGAGTTGCCCTGCTTGTTCTGCGGCGGGATGCTTGGCAGGGTGCCTTGATCAGAATTCCAACGCTATTTATACAATCAGAAGATGAGCAACCGACCGCGTAGTGTCGGATCACCGGGGGGCTTGGGTGAGTAAGCATCGCGATGGGTGTCCGGCTGAGCTCCGGCCGTGATCAGGTTTCCGCTGCTTCAGCGCCTTCGGGTCGAAGGCTATCCTCTTTACCCGGGGCCGGCCGGCGACAAAGTCATGGATCTGGCGCTCGACGACGGCGCTTGGATGATTCTGGGGGTCAATGGCCTCGGCAAGAGCACATTGCTGCTCATGATGCGCTATCTGCTGGCTGGCGCGGTTCGCTTGCGGGACGCTGGCTTCGCGGGTTCCCGCAGTGACCTGACGCCGGTCCCGGCCAGGTTTTTCGCCATGCGGGTTCAAGACGAATCCCGCGGCGCGCAGGCGACGCTGACGGTGTCGTTCGGCGCAGACACTCTCACAGTTCGGCGCGATCTGTCGACGCTCGCCTTGATCGAGGCGATACATTCGGGCGCAGCGGGGTCCCAAACGCTGACGACGGAAGAGGCGTACCGCACCGCCATTTCTGGCTTGATGAACCTAGCGCAGTTCGAAGATGCCGTGCGGGTGTTCGACTACGTCACGTTCTTCCCGGAACAACGGCTTCCGCTGATCTGGAACCTGGCGGCGCAGTTCGAGCTGTTCCGTGGGCTTCTGACCCCTGACAAGTCGGCGGAGCTCCGCAAGAGAGAGGCGGAAATCGTTTCGGCCGACAGCGCTGCGCGAAACCTCAACGCCGGCATCGCCAGAGTGACCGCGCGCCGTGCGGCCGAGGCGAAGAAGGCCAAGAACGCCGACTCGACGAAGGTGAAGTTGGCGGCGGCCCAAGCCAGCTATGACGAAGCGCACAAGGGCGAGGCCCCTTTGCTCGAGGAGCTGGAGGGCCTGGAAGAGGCGCGAGACGACGCCCTCCTTCAGGTCAAGCGCGCGGAGCGCGACGTGGACGATGCCACCCGCGAGTACGAGAAGCTGAAGTACGACGCCTTGCAGGCTGCTTTTGCGGGCGTGCCGGCGACGGAGCAGTACATCTTCCTGAGGCTTCTGACGGACCGCATCTGCCTTGCATGCGAACAGGAGGCGCACTCCACAGCGGCGGAGCTCGCCCGGAGGGTTTCACAAGGCCGGTGCCCTGTCTGCGGCAACCCCCGTCACTCAGCGACGACGGAAATCCCTGCCGATTTACGGGACGTCGCAGAGGAGGCGTACGAGCGCCTGCAGATCCGACGCGACCACCTAAGCCGCGTTGCGCGCAGTCATTCCGATCTGCGCGCCTCGGTGGCGAGTGTCGAACAGCGTCTTTCAAAGCTGAGAAGCGACGCCGAGGCGTTCTCGGCCCAAATTCGCGTCCTCAAGCGGCAGCTTCCTTTGGAAGATGCGGCCGCCATGGAGGAGGAGGAGAGGCGGCTCATCGCCTTGCGCGAACAAGTCGAGATTTTCCGTCGGGATCGGATCGAGGCCGAGGAGGGCATAGCCAGCCTAATCGCTGGCCTCAAGGAGGCCACGGAGCAGATCCGGGTGGCGCTTGAGGACCGCTTCAATGCGGTGGCCAAGCCATTCTTCGCCGAGCGGGTTCGGCTGATCTACGCGCCCCGGGAGAGCAAGATCGGCCAGCAAGGTGCGGTGTTCTCGTTCCCAGCTTTCGAAATCGAGATGACCTCCGGCGCCAGCCAAGGCCAGTTCGTTCGTCGCCATATCGAGCAAGTTTCTCTCTCGCAGCGCGAGTACCTGGATCTGATTTTCCGCATGGCATTGATCGACGTCCTGGGCGGCGCCCAAGGCAGCCTGGCGGTTGATGGGCCGGAGGGTTCGGTCGACGCCGTTTTTGCCGAGCGGGCGGGGGACCTGTTCGCGGACTTCGCGTCACAGCCTGGCAAGAGCGTCATCCTGGCCTCGAACATCGTCGAGGGCGGGTTCATCCCCAATACCCTGCGCAACTATGCTCCGCGCCCTGAAAAGCGGGTCATCAACCTCCTTGAGCAGGCCGTGCCGACAGCGGCGCTGAGAGATCTCAAGACGGAGTATTTGCGCAAGGTCGATGAGATCATGGCTCGGAGTCCGACCTGATGGACGCCAGCTCCAGCCTTTCCGATGTGACCTGTGCAATTCGCGTCCGCGTGCTCCAGACATTCGCGGCTCTGGAGAACGCGGGAGCGACGCCGATCTCAGATCGCGACCTCCAGTCCGTCGTCTATCTTAGCAATGTCCTGAGCCCCGTCTGGGACATTGAGCCGCTCGAAGGCGCGGTCCTCAAGACGGAGGAAGGCCCGAGATCGATCAAGTTCGAGACCGAGCTCGATGCTTGCGTTGGCTTGGGCCTTGTGGAGGTCGAGTCTATCCAGGCGGACGAGGAGCGGCCGGACAAGCTGAGCGCGTGCTTCCGCCTCGCGGGCCGCAACGCGGCGCCTCTTCTGGAGGTCATCGCCGCCTTCCCGGACGAACGTCGCAGCGCGGCCTTTCTCAACGAGATCGCCTTCGCGTTTGTCGAAATCGCTCCTGGCCTGCGCGATGACGCGGCCACCGCGGACGCCGCGTGGACCAATCCGTCGATCGTCACCGATCGCGTTGTGCGCTTCGCCGGCGAGGGCGCGAAAGCGAACCCCACCTACAATGTGGCCCAAGCGTTTCAGAACTACGCGCCGGAAGGTCAGCGGTTCACGCCGGCCCAACAGCTCGACCTCTACGTCCGTCTGCTCAAGCGGAGGGTCGATGGCTGAGTTCGGGGGCGTCGATCTCGAGCAGATCGAGCTGGTAGCTAAACAAATCGGGGCATCGCCGGACGCAGGCACAACTCCCATCGATCGCTTCATGAGGAAGGTTGCCGACCTGGTCGAGCAGCGGTCTGAAAAAGGCGAAGCGAAGGGCGTGTCGGTGTTCCTGCGGAGCGCGGCGTTGCGCGATGATGTGAAGGATCGAGAGACGACGCCTCTGCCTCTCGTTGCGAACGGCCAGGAGGCCGTGTCGCAGAAAGTGCTGATCTCGAACACAGTGCTCAGCCGAGCCTATTCGCTTGGGATCGTTCCCGACGAAAACATCTATGAGGCGCTCGAGGAGGCCGGCTTGGGCAACCTGCCGGCTTTCGTCGTAGACTGGCGCGACGAGACGCCCCGCGCGACGTTCTATCGATCTGGGGTATCAGACCCGGAAGACGTAGAGCAGGTCTATCTTTCGTCGCATGAGATCACGCCCGACGAGCTGAAGGCTGTTCTCGACGGATTCTATGAGGATCGATTGCGAACGCCGCATCGGGTTTCGGAGGGCCATGGTCAGAAGGTCTGGTCGAACGCAGCGCTCGGCTGGCCGGCGGAACGGCCAGAAGAAAAGATTCAGGGCAAGCTCCTGACGTACCTCAGGGGTCGCATCAAACCGCTGGACGCGGACCCAGAGGTTCCGAACGCTGACGGCCGGCTGGACATTTCGATCTACGCCAAGCTGCTCGATGCGAACGGCCAGCGGATCGTGAAGAAGATCTGGGTGGTGGAGCTGAAAGCTTTGACCGACCGGACGCATGATGGCGCGGAGGTGAAGCACTCCACCATCAAGCCGGCCCTTGAGAAGGGTCTGCAACAGGCGATTTCGTACCGCGAATCCGTCTTCGCCAATCGTGCGGCGCTGTGTTGCTACGACATGCGCAAGGAACCTCGTCTTGATGAGGACGTGTTTGCGCCGATTGCGGACCGGGCAAAGGAGAAAGGCGTGCATCTGTGGCGCTGGCATCTCCTGCGCTCGTCAGAGCATGGAAGAAAGGCCAGCGCCCTGAACGAAGACGCTACGCCCGCTTGAGCGTAATCAGCGATTCCAGCAGCTCAGGCTTCCCGCCTTGTTGCGGGGATGCTCGCATTGACCGGAATGGCTCGTCGGCGATCTTCTCGAAGCCGGCCGAAGCGGCCAACTCGATCAGGATGTCCGCCACCGGAACCTGAACGCCTCTGTAGCGGCTGTCGCCGACCACCAGATAAGCGCGGCCGTTGGAGACAAGCGCGGTTCCCAGCCGGGTGATGATCTCGTTCATGTCGGCGAAATAGGCGCGCACCATGTCGGGGATCGCCTTGTTCCAGAGATCGCCGCGGACCAGCTCCAGTTCGCCGCAGACCCGATCGAGCGTCGGAGACGCCAGATCGCCGACGGCGTATGAGCGCGGAATCTGGACGTGACTGCGCAGCGTTTGCCTGCGCAGGTCGATGTTGCTTGCCTTGCTGTTCAGGTAGCCGCCGGCCCAGAGTTCGACGTTGTAGACATCGGTGTAGTCGAAGCTGTTGGGGTAGGGAGGCGAGAAGACTGCGACGTCGTAGTCGCCGCTGTCAGGCGTGAGGATCCGCGCGTCGCCCCTCTTCAAATCGTAGTCGAGGCAGCTGCGGCTACGAAAACGGCGAATGTCGTAGGCTGCGCGGGCGAATGCGGCCTCGAACATCTGATCGACCTGGTTTGGGCCTTGCTGACGTCCTTCCCATGCGC
Source organism: Brevundimonas sp. (assembly GCF_036400995.1). GTDB lineage: Bacteria > Pseudomonadota > Alphaproteobacteria > Caulobacterales > Caulobacteraceae > Brevundimonas. The sequence goes on along the minus strand of NZ_DASWWG010000115.1, from coordinate 36,680 downwards.
GGCGATAGCGACGCCCCTTGCCGCTGACGACGACGTTGCTGACTTCGATGGCGATTGAACTCAGGAGGACGCGTAGGAGGCGCCTGTTCCGGGCGTGGGGGACTTCAAGGATAGCTTCCCGCAGCCCGGCGATGCGCGCGGCCACTGCACGGTTAAAGATGTAGCGCCCGCCTTTGCCAGGCTCAACGAATGTCGCTGGCGCGCCGGGAAAGTGATCCGCCTCGACGTCGTCATAGTTCGAGACGACGTAGTTGTAGTCATTCAGAAGCTGCTCGATATCGTACGTGTCCAGCTTCGCTTCGATCAGGTCGGCCAAGTACGGGTTGACCTCGATGGTCGTCGGGGAGACGCCTAGGAATTGGCTCGAGAGCGCGGTCGTCCCCGAGCCTCCGAAGGGGTCGATGCTCTTGCGGACCGGTCGCCCCAACGCGGCGGAGGTTTCTTCAAACGCTTGGCCGATCAGCTCAGGGGCGAAGGCTTCCTTGAAGTTCCGCCAGCTTTGAAACGCCGCCAACGGCGTACCGGTATTGGTCGACAGGTGCGATGGCGCTCGCCCGGCAAGCCATTCCGCCATGGTCACGGGCGGCGCTCCAGCATCGACCTCAAGCAACGAAGATGAGATTCGCGGAGGCCAGAGAGGAGAGGGCAAATCGGACATCGCGTTCTCTACATCCAGGTGGGCAAAAAATGCAGGCACTATTTGCCGAGCGATAGTCTTCGCTCACCTGAATCTACCCAAACGTGAGCTGCGCCGCAAGTCTATTTGCAAGAAGAGAAAACGATTTCTCAGATTCGTCGTCGTTCGCTGACCGGATGTTCCGATAAACGACCGCTGCGACACTTTTGGACGTAGGGACCCGACCCAAGAGCCGGTCCGGGTCCACGCCAAGCCGTGCAATGGAAACCGTCTCGCGCTAGGTGAGAATCATCGGCCGCAAAGGCCGGCAAAAACCATGGAAAATACTCGGCCATGCCGCGTTGCGAAAAAGTCCCGGCCGAGTCGGCTTCGTCGCCAAGCCGTACGACCATGCTGAGAGCGACGGCCTGCGCCGGGGAGGCGAGATTCTGACCGTGGGTGTGGCGCACAGCTTCACCGGGTTTCCCAAGGATGGTCGGGCCTGGGAAGTCATCATGTACGGCCCCGTCCAGCCGTCTGTGATGGGCCAAGGCATCGATGTGCTGCTGGCCGACGCCAGTTGGCGCCGCGGAGGTCAGGGAGCGGCCCGCACTACCTGGCTTCGCCGGCCGTTGGGTGATGTCGCCGGCCTTCCGATCGGGAGTTGCTGGAAAGACGGCGTCTCCGCGCCAAGCGAGCGAAGAGCGCAAACGGCCGTCATCGAGGTGGCTCCGCTCGCCGCCTGGCCGGATCAATCCCTCGGAGAGGCCTATCCCACGCGAGGGGCCAATGACCGACCCGCCTACCCCTTGGTCGGGCTGAAGAGCGCGCCGGTCTGGCGCATCCAGAGTGGAGAGCATTCCTATTTCGTGCCCGCGATCGAAGTGATCCGCGCGGTCTTTGGTCCTTCGACCGGTCTCCTCCGGCTTGCGGTCGAGGGCGGCGTGGACATGTGGCCGACGAAGGAGCGAGGGATTTTCGATCTCGGCGCAAGCGGTGTGGATCGGGACGACCCTGGGCTGGTGCGGATCAAGGCGCACCGACCTCTCCACCGGCGCGAAGCGGAAGTAATCGCGCGGATCGTGACCAACGAGCGCATGCGCAGGTCTTTCATGCAGGTGTTCGCCGCAATTCAGCGTGCGGAGGCCAAAGGAGCCCCACGATTTCCGACGACCCTCTTCCCGTTCGACCAGCCTACACAGTGGGCGGTCGATACGGAGTGGACCCACGTCAACAAGTCCGGCGGCTGGCGCCGGCTGGTCACCCGGATCCACGAGATCAGGACGCCGCCGCCGGCGTTCCGCAAAGTCGTGGTCGAACTGGCTGGCGGGGGCGGGGAAGTTGAGCCTGGGGAGAAGCGACGGCCCGTGTCGAGGCAATCTCCCGACGTCGTCGCGGACCGGATCAGGATGGATCCGCACCGGCTCCCGGTCACCAATCTAACGGCCACGCCGCTGCACGGGGGGCATACCAGCTACGACCCAGGCTTCGAGCTTGAGCACGTCATTGTCGACCGGACGGGCAGGAAGGCCACTGTAATCGTGGAGGAGAAGAGCGATGCCAAGATCGAGACGGGTTCGACTGCATGGGGACGAGGCGGTCCGCAAGGCGTCGCCGCAGTGACGTTCCAGAGTTCCGTCGTCGACTACCCGGACGAAGTCCGCGAAGCCGACGCTATCTTGCGCAGCACCCGCAGTGCGGTCGAACTGCTCGGTCGAAAGAGGGCGTGGCCCTGCTCCGTTATCTCGCCCCCGTACGGAGAAGGGGCCGATCCCAAGGATGGACTGATCCGCTATCCCCCCTCGTACTACGGCCACGATCTGACATGGTCGGTCATGCAGGACGGTCGTTTGAGGCGGGCGCTGGTGATGCACCTCGCCACCCCTCAGGGCAACGTCTACGTCATTGACGCGGAGCGGCAGGGTGTAGCGGAAGGGCACGCGCTGGGCCTCCTGCTTACGCCCGCCCGAACCCTCCTTTCGTACGAGTTCATCTCTGACATCCTAGCCTTCAACGCCAAGCGCCGGGGGGTCTGGAGCGATATGACCTTGGCGCACCCCACGGTGAAGTTGAAGCGGAATGCGACCTGGTTCAACAATACCCAAGCCTATTGCACCGGCTTGGTCACTCCGATCACCCAGCTTCTGAACGGGACGTAGCCGCCAGACGCGATTAGCTCACCGATGAGGCCCGCTCGGGGGCGGCGTTTCTGGCAAGAAGCGCAATATCCAGAGGGATAGCCCGAAGAACAGAATGCAGCCCGCGGCCCCAACGACGAACTGGTGCGCTAGGATCGGCTTCCAGCCCAACAGCGAAACGAACGCCAGCGCGAAGAAACCTAAGCCTACATAACCGAGCAGGCGAGCCCACATAACCAAGGCGATCGACTTCTGATGGGGCTTCAAAGACATTTGGCCAGCCTCACGATGCGCCAATACGATTAGCACCGGAACCCGAACTCCGTAAGGGTCGCCGCTCCTCCGGCGTCAGGCCGATGGGCCGAAGCTTGGCTTGTCTCCACAGCGTTGCTGTACCACAACGCCGATTCACTTCGCCTGGTGACGCCGAGGCAGCGTCGCTGCTTTATCGCTCTCCGCCGCCTCGCTCGGCGCGCAGGATGCCGGCCTCACGTAGGCGGCCAACCAGACGATCGAAGAGCTTTCCCCCTTCGATTTCATAGAAGAGCGCAATCTGGACGACTTCATGCGGCGTCAAGGAGATGCGTTCGCCGGGTGCGAAGAACCGTTCCATGACGTCGTAGGAGATCTGTACTCGCGTGGGCTTGTCCGCCAGCACCTGCCCAGTTTCTTGGTCCCAGGGATGCTCAACGCCATCCTCGTCGATGAAGCGCTGCACCAACGACAACCACGACACCTTCAAGCGGCCGTCGTGGTGGGCCTTATCAGCGGGTACGATGCCGACGTGGTGCGCCAGCACGTTTCTGGCGTTGGACAGACACCGGAAATGAGAGACGTCGGGGGCTTGTTCGCCCAGCGCCGCCATCACCCGTTCCGCTTTAACAGCGGAGTTGGTCTCTCGCTCGATGCCCTGAGGCTGAAAACCAGCCGGCACCAGCGCGCCGTGCGCGGCGAACTGCAACACCAGCCAGACGCGATCCAGAAACAGATGAAAATGGACATCGAGGTCTCTCAGGACGCAGTCGGTGATCCAGGCGGCGTACTCAGCTTTGACCTGCGCCGACTGCTCCGGTGTTGGCGGGCTTGCAAACACACGCAGGTGCGTTCGCGGCCCCATCATCGCGTCGAGAGCCAGATCGCCTTCCACTGGCTGGCTACCAATGCTGATGAAAACTTTCGCCCGCCTGACCCCAACCTGGAGCGGAGCCATCACCTCGTCGAGATCGAGGACCAGCTGGGGCGGCGGTGCGGCATCGGTCATGGCGTTGAAACATTCCCCGGCATTCGTTGCCGTAACAAGACCCGACAGCGGGTGCGTCTTGTTCTGTCAGTCAGTGGAGGCGAGTCGAGATCGAGCTATCCAGCCGATCGTCACTTGGTCAGTGGCGTACTCATGCACCTCGACCTTGGCCCAAGAGCCCTTCGCTTCGAGCACCCGGATGAGCTCGTCTGGAAAGACGGTGCGAATTGGCAACGACCCAGCCACAGGCTCGAGCCGCAGTGTGGTTTTGCGCACGACGTGGCGATAGTCGCGCGCCTCTTTGGACTCGCGCAGAGCCTGCTTATGGCTTTCGACGATCTCATCCAGACGAGCCAGCGCTTCTCGCTCGGCGACGAGAATTGCAGGAACAGGTTCAGGGGGCGCCTTCTCATCGGGTGGGCCGACAAAAAGGGCCAACACCGCGATGAGAAGTGCGAGCAGGCTGATCGCGCCGTGGGTCCCCACTCGATGCAGGGCATTGAGCAGGGGGCGGATGGCGTCGATGGCGTAGTGGACCCGCTGCGCGAAGTCTTCGGGTGTGATTTCACCCTCGTCCAGTCGCTGCAGATCGAGGAGGACACGCCCGAGGGTCGTGTCGACGTCGACCGTCGTATCGTAGTGACTTACCACGGCAGCGCCGGCTCCGGCGGGCGCCAGTCCGGCCAGGACCGCGTCGCCGGTGAGAATAAGCCCCTGACGGGCGGCCCAGCCCTCTTCCCAGGCGGAGAGGCCTCTGGCGGCCCTCCCGAGGGCCGTAAGATCTAGATCGAGTAGCCGATTGAGGTCGCGCGTCCATTGGGGGTGGCGATTCAGATCCGCCACGATCCCCGCTGCGGACAAATAGTTTGAAGACGCTAGTCCTGATGTGGCCGCTTTCCAGATCGACCTGTCGGCATCGACCAGACGAGAGATGCGAGCCAAACCGCTCCAGTCCCCGACCAGAGCGTTCGCGCGGTTAGCCAGACCCAGATTTCGGGTGACCGGGTGAAACAACGCGCTCTGCCGGCGGATGCCCTCAACAGCCGCGAGGAGGGGATACGCGAGGTCCCGGGCCCGGATGAGATCTGCCAACGGGGATGCCGTCGCAATCCTGAGTATCTCGGCGGCGCGGGTCGCTTCCTGCAACGCGGGCCGCAGCGCCATCTGAGCCTTTTCTCGGGTCAGGGCTCGATCCTCTTCGCGCAGACGAACGAGACGAAGAAGCGCATCTGAGGGCCGCTCATCGGGACCCACCACCAGCAGGCCGTCCACCTCGGACGGATCCCGCTCGATGATCTTGGCCCTTTCATCCCGTTTCAGACGAGGCCGAACCGCGTAGGGCGCCTCCGCTATGAAAGCCGCAGCGAAGGCCTCGATTTGCGCCTCGCCGAGGCGATCGATCTGTTCGGACGACAGGGGCGACCCATTTTCGGGGGGCATGTCGTCAGCAGTCGGGGATCGGCCGCGCTCCCGAAGCATGTCCCGGACAAATGCGTCGCCGGCGGCCCACCGGCCGACCTTCAGGCCGTCGCGCCGCCAGTCCTCAAACGCTCCAGAGGCCGCGTCGATGACGACCGGCCCCCACTCTGGGACGTCCACTGAGACAAAGGCGAGCCGGGCGATATCCATGCCGAACTGGTAGCAGCGAAGCGAAAGCGTCCGCCACCCCAGCCAACCATCGCCCGTCGTGGTCTGAATCCGCGGCCGGGCGCCTTAAAGCCCCCCGGCTAGCGGCCTAAGCAAATGCATCCCTGCAGGCCCGGACCATGGACTTGCGGCGGCGACGGCGTTCTTGCTCGAAAACGGCTGCGACATGAATGCTGTCGCCGACCAGACGCACCAGCGCCTGGCGGTTAAAGCCGGGCGAACGGACACGCAGATGAGCGGCTGCAGCCGCCACCTCTTGGAGGGACGGACGATACTGCGGGCGGGCAAGCCGGGTTGAAACAAGGTCTGCATAGGCAAAGGGTGGACGAAGATCGTCGCGCAGCGCCCAGGATTGCCAGAGCCTCGCGGCGTTCGCCGCTTCTACAAACCGTTCCGGCCATTGCGGCAGGACGCGCGCGACAAGGTCGAACAGACGGTAGCGGTCTTCGACCTGAAGGCCTTCGATTTCCTTCAGCCGAGAGAAGGAGAAGGGCCTCGCGTCTCCGCCCCAACGCTCAACGATGGCGGACCGGAGGCCCGCGGATCGCGGTCCGCTAGAGATTGTCTTCGCGAGGTGTCTGAGGGTCTCGAAGTATTGAACGGAGTAGGGAAAGCAGCTTTCTCCGAGCTGCGCCCATCCATCATCAAGGATGCGCTCTTGCTCAATCTGGAAGGCGATCATCCCACCGCTCGCCAACCGCCGTGGGTTTTCGGCGAGCGCGACGCCGCAAGCATGGCAGGTGAACGCCGTCCGGGCCCGCAGCGGCGCCAGAATGGTCAAGCAATGTGAGCATCGATCGAGCAGGCGTACCCCATGAGCGGCGCACACGGTCGACCAGGCGACGCGCCACCGGCGGCGGAAGTACGGTCGGTCGTCCATGCATGCGGGACAGTACTGGAGACCCGGGTGGTTGCGCGTCCTCGCCCTGACGCCTAGCGGCAGAATCCATGCGGTCCGGCCCAAGGGCTGATGCTCCTCGAAGAGATAGCCGGCGTAGCCGGACAGGAGCGTCTGCCGGCACTGGGCGAGCGGCGTCACGGTCCTGTGCGCCATCAAGGCGACGACCAGCTCGTTCGCGGATCCGTCGATGTCACGGGTCAATGGCGGCGGCGTCGAACGCCATGAGGCGTGGCCTAACGCATAAGGCTTCAGCGTCATGGCGTGGGCTGCTCGCATGAACCAGGACGAAAAGAGTTCGTCTGGTTGCGGCCGGCCACGATAGGGCCATGGCATGCAGGTTGGGAGGGCATCGCTCATTCCGACGCCCCGGAACGACTACAGGGTCTGGATCATGTCAGGCGTGATCCGTTCCTCTCCAGAGGAAACGGCCACTAAAGCGGCCTCGCGCAGAACGTCTGACAAATCTCCGATGCGACCACAGGAGGCCTCATAGAGCGTGGTTGCCATTTCGGGCTGGCCGAGGAAGGAGGGCCGCTTGAGGGGGATCAGCCGCTCGAAGCTGCGCAGCAGCTTGCGCCAGTCCGCGTTGTCGTCCCATGCCTCAAGCTTGATACGGGAGAAGCGGCGGTGGAGCTGGTCTTCCTTGCGGAAGACCAGATCGACGGTGTCGATTCCGGCGACCACGAGCGGTATGCCCGCCTCGTTCGTCAGGTTCTTGATAACGACGTTGAAGTGCAGGCGCTGGTCGAAGCGGCCAGACAGGGCGTTGTGAAACTCGTCGAGGATGACGACCTTCGTTTGATTGTTGGCCAGCAGCTTGAGAACCGTCCGACATTTGGCGGCCGGCGAGTATGAGACGGGCAGCGGAAAGCCCATCGCCCGCAGGATGTTGTCGTACAGCCAGCCTTCGTCTCCCTTTGGCGGCGTCTGCACCTGCACGACGGGAAGATACGCCCAGTCGCCCATGGCGTCTGGCGTCTCCGCGTCCAACGAACTCACCGCCGCGGCGTTCGTCGCCTTGGCCCAGCGTTCCAGGATGGTGGACTTTCCGACGTTGGACTCGCCGTAGATGAGCAGGTTCTTCGGCCGCGCGGAGGGCGGTGTCTTCAACATCATGTCCAGGCGCGCCTGAACCTTCTGAGCGCTGTCGTGGCCGATCCAGATCGAACTCCAGTTTTGCAAGATGCGATCCTCGCCGGCGAGAGCGAGGTAGCTGCGAGTTCGCTCAGTCAGGTGAGCTCCATCTTCCGGCAGGATGTCAGTCATCAGCTGTCGAGATCCTCGAAGACATCATCGCCATCGTCTGGCGCCATGACCGGCGAAACAGGGTCGCCGAGTCTGGCCGGTGGCTGCTTGGGGGGAGCGGAAGGCGGCCGCCCGATCACGGCGTCCTGACGCTTGCGAGTTTCCGCGTGATGCTTCTTCTGCTGGGCTGCGCGGCGGACCCGAAGCGTTTCTCTCTGAGCGGCCAACACGCGCTCTAGACGCTCCGTTCTTTCCCGATGGACGTCGAAGATGTCGTTCTCGGTGGCGCGTTTGCCAGTCCGAGCCTGAACTTCCTTCTTGGCGGCACGGTACTCCCAAATGTTCATCGGAACGCCCCGCGGGTTACGAAGCGGGACCGTAAGATACATCTTGGCCTCGTCGTCCCAGACGTAGACCTCCGAGAGGCAGTGGGGATCGCGCCGGACCATGAATTCCTTGTCTGGCGTCTTGGCGTGCCGCTGGCGCAGAACGACGAGGGCATCGGAGTCGTAATGGAAAAGGTCCCACTGGATTCCGTAGTGCTGGAGCGTCCGCTTCTGAAGTGGCAGAAGCTCCTTTCGTAGTCGGTCCAGATCACCAACCTCCGGCGGAAGCTTCTGCACCTGGCGGCCGGTCTCAGGATCGAAGAAGTACGATCGCCACTTTTCGAGCGGCGACATGCCCAGCTCCGCTCGAGGCGTGTTGATGTGCTCCTTGATCACGCTGAGCAGGTAGAGCTCGAGGTCGGCTAGCGTGAGGCTGGCGGTCTTCCGAGGATCCCGCTTCTTCGCCCGTTCACGGATGTTCGAGCCGGTGGCGCCTGGGAGATGCTTCACGCTCTGGGCGAGCTTTCCGAAGTACCGCTCGATGTGCGGACCGTAGCGGGGCGTATGGACCTTCCGGTTCACGAGCTTCGTGTTCGCGAACGACACGAAGCGCTGCATCATAGTGCCGCGAAACTCCTTGGCGTTGTCGGCGTGGATCATTTTCATGAAGCCCCAAACCGGCCATTCCATTTCGACGCCTAACCCGGCGAGCCATTTCTCCTTTCGAGTGATGGAGTGGAAAATCGCCATGCCGGCATTCGCTGCGCCCGGCGGATCCAGCGAGAGATAGTAGCCGGTCGGCATGAAGCTGAACGTGTCGATCAGCATGGTCAGGCAAGGCCGGCCGATAGGGTTGCGAGTCGTCTCGTTGACGACCTCCAGGTCGTACAGCCAGTAGTCGATCTGAACCGAACTCAATGGAGCGCCCGCGAAGGGATAGCTGCCCATTACGCGCTTCTTGGCTTCCCGTGCTGCACGCTTCCCTTGCCGGGCCTCGATCACCTCGAGAGGATCGAGTTCTTCGATGCGTCGGTAGAAAGTCGCTCGACCAGGCGGCGGCAAAGCCGCCTTGGCGAAAGCCGGCAGTAGCTTGTCGTTCCAAACTGTTGTGGGGGAGGGCTGGCTTCGATGCAGGTAGTGGGTTCGAATCACCTGCTGCATCAGGGCTTCTCTGGCTTCCTCCAAACGCGAGCCCGTCCCCCGTCCTTGGCCTCCGTAAGGCAGCAGGGTCATGGGATCTTCACCGTCCCACTGATCCAGCCGACGGTAGACCGTCGCGCGGCTGCACCCGAGTTGCTGAGCGGCGCGATCAGCAGCGACAGTCTTCTCGCCCCTACGGAGACCGCCGTCCAATAAGGGCTTCACCGCGCTGAACCATCGAAACGCCTCGGCCTTCTCCTCGGCCGTATAGTCTTCAAATGCGCGCTTTGGTGTTTCCGCTGAATGCGGGTCATCGATTTCGGCGCGACCGACGGAGCGGAGTTCGCGGCTCGGGAATCGAACCATATAGCGGTCTAGATCAAGGACTTGGACCAGCTCTGCAGGCCGTCCTCCGATCGAGACCTTTTCGCCTACCTCCAGCTTAAGCCCCGGCAATCATCTCCTCCATCGCCGCATCCGCCCACCAAGTCACAATGGTATCGTCTGTGATCGGCCTATCGAGATCGCATTCAAGCCATCGGATACCGATCAGATTATAGACGGACTCCAAGACTGCGCCCCGGATTGCGCCCTCGTCTTCCAACTTCGAGCGGATTTCCCCGAGGCGCTTTGGGCCGCGTTGGCGTAGCAGTCGAATGATGCCGGCCTCCAACTCGTTGTCGTGAGGTTGAAGCAGCGCAGGAACGATCAGCTCTGCGTTTCCCAAGCGGCTCGTACGAATAGTGCGTTCGGTCACCACGCGAAAACCGATCCCCTGACGAGCAAGATGCTGCTTCGCTGCTCGATACTTCGCCCACAACGACGACCGCTGCTCACGAAGGATGGTCAAAGGTTTAACCTCGAACATGACCTGCCTCTGCGGGAAAGGTCTCTCCATAGCGTCATGCCAGGTGACCAGCGCGTCCGGGGTGTACGAGCGCCGTTGCCCGCCGACGATCAAGTCCAACGTCACGGGCTGAGTGACGACATCATGGACGCAATGGTCGAGCTGAAGGAGCGTGAGAAAGTCGTGCTCCAACTTAGATTCAAACGGAAGATGGCCGCTCGGGAAACGGGAGGGCAGGAGGCCGGTGATCGATCGATGCCCCGGCGGGATAGTTCGTTTGCGCATCTGCACCGGTTCATCCTGTCGCATATTTAGGGAGACTCCAGAAATATTTCGCATCTTGAGAGAGACGTGAGGCTCCAGCTCAAGCCTGTTTTCGGGGCCGACGCGGTCAGTAGTTTCGCGTCGAGACTGAGATTTTACAGGCGGCCTGCGCGCCAAGCCGGGCGAGGCCTCGCTGGCGCACAACGGCGTCCTCTTCCTTGACGAGCTGCCCGAGTACTCGGCGCAGGCGCTCGACTCCCTCCGCCAGCCGCTGGAGACCGGCGAGATCATCGTCGCCCGCGCCAACGCCCATGTCCGCTATCCGGCCCGGTTCCAGCTTGTCGCCGCCATGAACCCCTGCCGGTGCGGCCTCGGCGGGGCCGGACGCGGGGCCTGCGGCAAGGCCCCCAGATGCCAGCGCGACTATCGCAACCGCATCTCCGGCCCGATGTTCGACCGCATCGACCTGACGGTGGAGGCCCCGCCGGTCACCGCCGCCGACATGGCCCTGCCGCCGCCCGCCGAGGGCACGGCCGAGGCCGCCGCCCGGGTCCTGCGAGCCCGCGAGATGCAGGCCGACCGCCTTCGCGCCGCCGGGATCGATCCGGACACGGCGCAGGATCAGGCCGTCAACGCCCGCGCCTCCGGCGAGCTGCTGGACCGGTTCGCCACGCCCGACGCCCCCGGAAAGGCCCTGCTGATGAAGGCCGGGGAGTTCGGCGGCCTCACCGCCCGGGGCTGGACCCGCACCCTCAGGCTGGCCCGCACCATCGCCGATCTGGACGGCTGTGACGGCGTCCTGCGCCGCCACATCGCCGAGGCCCTGATCTATCGTCGCTCCACCACCGAAGCCCAGGATGCCTTCGAAGCCCGCCGCGCGGACATCCCGCCCCCGCACGAGACGTCGCTGCCCGCGTGGTGATCTCTTAACGTCTTGAGTCCACGGTATGTCTCAAGGAGAGCCCGACATGCCCCGGCGACGGACTGAACAGCCTGCCCTGCCAACCGCCCCGACCGGATCGGCCGAGCAGCAGTTTCTCCGCCTGATGAGCCATGAAATGCGCACGCCCCTGAACGGGGTGATCGGCATGCTGGGCCTGCTTCAACGCACCAAGCTGGACGGCGCCCAGAGGGCCTATGCCGAGGCCGCCCGGACCTCCGCCGAGCACCTGCTGGGACTGGTCAACGACCTGCTGGACTACGCCCGCCTTGAAGCCGGCAAGCTTGAGTTCGACGCCGCCCCGGTCGATCTGGAAGCCCTCGTGCGCAGCGTGGCCGAACTGCTGAGCCCGCGCGCCCACGAACGCGGGCTGGAGATCGCCTGGTCGGTCGCCGCCGACGCCCCAAACATCCTGGCGGACGAGAGCCGCCTGCGGCAGGTCCTGTTCAACCTGGCCGGCAATGCCGTGAAGTTCACCGCCAACGGCGGCGTCCGCATCGCGGTCGAACGCGCCGGGGGCTCCGACGAGACCCCGCGGCTGGCCTTCATCATCGACGACACCGGCCCTGGCGTGCCCGCCGAAGCGCGGGAGCGGATCTTCGAGGAGTTCGGCCACGTCGACGCCAGCGACGCCGCCCGCTTCGGCGGCGCCGGTCTGGGCCTAGCCGTGGTGCGCAAGCTGGCCGCCGCGATGGACGGAACCGTCACCGTCGCCGACCGGCCCGGCGGTCCCGGCGCCCGCTTCCGGTTCGAGGCCGCCTTCGAGGCCGCACCGGGCGTCGGTCGCGGTTGTCCGCTTGTCGATCAGAGCGTCGCCGTGATCAGCCCCGATCCCTTCATCCGCCAGTCGGCGGAAGCCCAGATCATCGCCTCCGGAGGGACCATCGCCCCGGACGCGCCCGTGGTTCTGGTGGACCACGCCGCACGCGAGAGCCTGCACGGCCTGGCCGCCCGTCCCGCCGACAGCCGCGCCGTCGTCCTGCTGAAGCCTTCGGAGCGCGACCTGATCGCGCGCTACCGCTCGGCCGGGTTCAACGGCTACCTGATCAAACCCCTGCGCCGCGCCTCGGTGGCGGAGCGGGTGCTGGCCGCCTCGGGCGCCCAGGCCGCCGCCCTGCGCCCCGGACCGCCCCCGGCCCCGCCCGCCGACGACGACCGCGTCGTGCCCGGCCGCTTCGCCGGCACCCGCGTCCTGCTGGTCGAGGACAACCCCGTCGGCGCCCTGCTGGCCGCCACCCTGCTGAAGCGGGAAGGCTGTGCGGTGGAGACCGCCGCCAGCGGCGACGAGGCCCTCGCCGCGATGAAGCGCGCCCGTTACGACCTCGTCTTCATGGACATGCGGATGCCCGGCATGGACGGCCCCACCGCCTCGCGACAGCTCCGCGCGCGCGGCGACCGGACTCCCATCGTCGCCCTGACCGCCAATGCCTTCGCCGAGGACCGCAAGACCTGCCTTGAGGCCGGGATGGACGATCATCTGGTCAAGCCGCTGGAGCTGGAGGCGATGCGCGCCGCCCTGTCCCGCTGGACGAACCGCGAAGTCCGCGCCAAGGTCGCCGTCTGATTTGAGGCGCCGGGTGGCGTCCGGAGACGCGCCCATGACCGACAGCCAGACCCCCGCCAGCGAGGTCGCTGACCTTCGCCCCGCCCCCAAGGGTCTGGGCGTCCTGAAAGCCGCCTTCCGCGAGCGCCGGACCCTGGCCATGCTGCTGCTCGGCTTCTCGGCCGGCCTGCCCTTCGCCATGCTGATCGGCACCCTGAACGCCTGGCTGACCGAGGTGGACGTCCCTGTCGCGACCATCGGCATCCTGAGCTGGATCGGCCTGTTCGGCGCCTTCCGCTTCCTGTGGTCTCCGGCCGTCAGTTGGACCCCGCCGGTGATCGGCAAGCGGTTCGGCCGTCGTCGCAGCTGGCTGATCATTCTTCAGGTCGTGATCGCGGTCTCCCTGGCGCTGGTCTCTCTGTCCAACCCGGGCACCGGCGTGCTGGGGCCGCTGGCCATGGGCGCGGCGCTGGGGGCCTTCGCCTTCGCCACCCAGGACATCGTCATCGACGCCTGGCGGATCGAGGTCGCCGACGAAACGACCCCGATCGATCTGCTGTCGACCATCTACCAGCTCGGCTATCGCACCGCCGCCCTGACCGGCGGCGCGGGCGCCCTGCTGCTGGCCACCGTTCTCGGCTGGCCCGGCGTGTTCATCGTCGCCGCCCTGCTGATGGGCGTCGGGGTGATCGGCACCCTGATCGCGCCCGAGCCCGAGCCGTCATCGCTGGCGGCGGTCGCGCGCGAGCGTCGCGGCTCCCCCCGCCTGCGCCTGATCGTTCTGGTAGCCACCCTCGCCGCCTGGGCCTGGGCCGCCTTCATGCTGGTGCGCTTCATGGTCATCGCCCTGACCACCAGCCCCGCCCCCAGCGCGGGCGAGTTCACCGCCGCATGGGGCCCCTGGATCGTCGGCGCGACCGTCATCCTGCCCGCCGCCCTGGCCGGCCTGATCGTCTGGAAGGGCAGCGCGCCCGACAGCACGGCCACGCCCGCCGCCCCGACCTTCGCCGACACCCTGTATGACGCCATCCTGGCGCCGCTGGTCGAGCTGATGGGGCGTCTGGGCTGGGGCGCCCTGATCGTGCTGGGCCTGATCCTGACCTATCGCATCACGGACGGCGTCTGGGGCCCGTTCGCCTTCCCCTTCTACATGGGCGACACCGGCGGCGCGCTGGGCCACACCAAGGCCGAGGTGGCGCTGGCGTCCAAGACTTTCGGCGTCTTCATGACCATCGCCGGGATCGCCCTGGGCGGCTGGGCCCTGCTGATCATCGGCCGGATGTGGAGCCTGCTGATCGGCGCGATCCTGTCCGCGGCCACCAACCTGCTGATGATGGATCTGGCGCTCGGCGCCCCGGTCGTCGGCGGCTTCATGCGGGTGACGCACCTGTACGACCTGTTCGCCGGCTTCCAAATCGGCGAGCCGCTGGCCCGGCTGATGGTCGCCATCGCAGGCGAGAACATCGCCGGCGGCTTCGCGGGCGCGGCCTTCGTCGCCTATCTGTCGGCCCTGTCCAACCGCACCTTCGGCGCCGTCCAGTTCGCGGTGTTCATCTCGCTGGCCCTGCTGATCGGCACCCTCGGTCGCGGGGCGCTGGGCGAGCTGATCGACGCGCAGGGCTATGCGCCGATGTTCGCCATCGCCGCCTGGCTGGGCCTACTGGCCGTAGTGTTCTGCGTGCTGGAATGGATCCGCGGCGCCGTGGATCGCCGCAAGGCCGCCGCCCAGGCCTGAGGCCCGGGCGGCCGTCAGGCCCTATTCCTCGCCTTCGGCGCCTTCTTCATAGGCGGCGAAGGTGGCGGCGGTGATGATCTCGCTGACCGAGGCGCCCAGCGAGACGATCTGCACCGACTTCTCCAGACCGACCAGAAGCGGGCCGATCACGGTCGCGCCGCCCAGCGACTGCACGAGACGGGTCGAGATCGCGGCGGAATGGATGGCCGGCATGACCAGAACATTGGCGTGGCCGGTCAGGCGCATGAACGGATAGGCGCCGCGCAGCTCCGGCTCCAGCGCCAGCTCGGGCGGCATTTCGCCCTCGTACTCGAAATCGACGCCCTTGCTGTCGAGGATACGGATGGCCTCGCGCACCTTCTCGCCGCGCTCTCCGGGCGGGTTGCCGAAGGTCGAGTAGCTGAGGAAGGCCACGCGCGGGGTCTTGCCCAGCTTGCGCACGGTCGCCGCCGCCTGGATGGCGATCTCGGCCAGCTCCGAGGCGTCCGGCAGTTCATGGATCGAGGTGTCGGCGACGAACAGGGTCCGGCCCTTGGCCAGCAGGACCGACAGGCCGATCATCCGCTCCTTCACATCCAGGACTCGGCGAACCTCCTTCAGGACCATGTTGAAGTTGCGTGTCACGCCGGTGACCATCGCATCGGCCTGGCCGCGGGCGATCATGGTCGCGCCGAAATAGTTGCGGTCCTGGTTGATCATCCGCTGCACGTCGCGGCGCAGATAACCCCGACGCTGCAGCTTGGCGTACAGCCACTCCGTATATTCGGCGTTCCGCTCGCTGATCCGGGCGTTGATGATCTCGATGCCCATCTCGTCGAAGTTCAGGCCCGCCTCGGCGGCGTTCTTGCGGATCAGCTCCTCGCGGCCCAGCAGGATGGGCGTGCCCAGTTCCGCCTGTTTGAAGCCCCAGGCGGCGCGGATCACGGCGGTTTCCTCGCCCTCGGCGAAGACCACGCGCTTGTTCGGGGCCGCGCGCACGGCGCCCGAGATGTTCTGCATCAGGGCCGCCGACGGATCGAGGCGCTGGCGCAGCGAGGCGCGATAGGCGTCCATGTCCTCGATCGGCTTGCGGGCCACGCCGGTGTCCATGGCGGCCTGGGCCACGAACGGCGGGATGAACCAGATCAGGCGCGGATCGAACGGGGTCGGGATGATGTAGTCCCGGCCGAATTTCAGCTTGCGGCCGCGGTAGGCGGCGGCGACCTCATCCGGCACGTCCTCGCGGGCGAGCGCGGCCAGGGCCTGGGCGCAGGCCACCTTCATCTCGTGATTGATCCGGCGTGCGCGCACGTCCAGCGCGCCGCGGAACAGGTAGGGGAAGGCCAGCACATTGTTGACCTGGTTGGCGTAGTCCGAGCGCCCGGTGGCGATGATGGCGTCCGACCGCACCGACTGCACGTCTTCCGGGGTGATCTCCGGGTCCGGGTTGGCCATGGCGAAGATGATCGGATTGGGCGCCATGGTGGCGACCATCTCGCGGGTGATCGCGCCCTTGGCGGACAGGCCGATGACGACGTCGGCGCCGACCATCGCCTCTGACAGCGTCCGGTGCGGCGTCTCGGTCGCGTGGGCGGCCTTCCACTGGTCCATGCCCGAGGGGCGGCCCTTGTAGACGACGCCGTCGCGGTCGACGATCACGGTGTTCTCGGCCCGGACGCCCGCGGCCTTCATCAGGGCGATCGACGACAGGCCCGCGGCGCCGGCGCCGGACAGGACGACCTTCAGGTCCTCCAGCTTCTTGCCGGCGATATGAGCGGCGTTGATCAGGCCGGCGGTCGAGATGATCGCGGTGCCGTGCTGGTCATCGTGGAAGACCGGGATATCCAGCAGGTCCTGCAGCTGGCTTTCGATCTCGAAGCATTCCGGAGACTTGATGTCCTCCAGATTGATGCCGCCCCAGGTGTCGCCGATGTTCTTCACCACGGTGACGAACTCGTCCGGATCGGTGGTCTTCACCTCGACGTCGAAGCTGTCGACGTCGGCGAAGCGCTTGAACAGCACCGACTTGCCTTCCATCACCGGCTTGGACGCCATGTGGCCGAGGTTGCCCAGGCCCAGGATGGCGGTGCCGTTCGAGATGACGGCGACCATATTGCCCTTGGCGGTGTAGTCGTAGGCCTTGTCCGCGTCCTCGGCGATCGCCAGCACCGGCAGGGCCACGCCCGGCGAATAGGCCAGCGACAGGTCGCGCTGGGTCGCCATCGGCTTGGTCGGCGCCATCGAGATCTTGCCCGGCACGGGGACGCGGTGGAAATCCAGCGCGTCCTGGTCGGAGAAGGTCTGTTTGTCTGTCAGGTCGGGCATGGTCTCGGCGTTTCCGCTGGCGTCTTCGCGCGTGTCAGGTTTGTCCCCGTTCCTAGTGCGCGGGGCGTGGCGGGACAACCGCTGACGCGAGGGAAGGCTCAAACCCGCCGAAACAGGCTTCCCCGCCTTCCCGGCGATCCGGCTGTCCGGAAAGCCGGACGCCCGACGGCCGATTTGTGCGGTTTTCCGCCCATGCGGCGCACGGCCGCTGCGCAGCCGCCACGATCGAGGTTGTAAGGCTGCAACGCGACTGATAGTGCGAGCCGTTCTCAATCGACCCTCCCCCAAGGCGATCCCTTTGTCCCTGCGCTCCCTCCTCCTGCTGTCCACCGCCGCCGGCGCCGCCCTGCTGGCCGCGCCCGCCTTCGCCCAGACCGCCCAGACCACCGAACTCGACGAGGTCGTGGTCACGGGCTCCCAGGTCCGGCAGGCCCCCGCCTATGCGGGCGGACAGGTCGCCACCGGCGGCCGGGTCGGCATGTTCGGCTCGCAGGACGTCATGGACACCCCCTTCGCCTCGACCAGCTACACCGAGGCCCTGGCCCGCAACCAGCAGGCCCGCAGCGTCGGCGACATCCTGCAGAACGATCCGGCGGTCCGCGTCTCCAAGGGCTTCGGCAATTTCCAGGAGCTGTACGTCATCCGCGGCTTCCCGGTGTACTCGGACGACATGACCTGGAACGGTCTGTACGGCGTCCTGCCGCGCCAATTCGTGGCGTCGGAACTGGTTGAACGGGTCGAGGTCTTCCACGGCGCGACCGCCTTCCTGAACGGCGCGGCCCCGGGCGGCAGCGGCGTCGGCGGCGCCTTCAACCTGACGCCCAAGCGCGCGGGCGACACCGACCTGAACCGCCTGACCCTGGGCTGGGACGGCGGCGAGGCCCTCTACGCCGCCGGCGACTTCTCGCGCCGCTTCGGCCAGAACAATGAATGGGGCGGCCGCCTGAACATCGCCGCCCGCGACGGTGAAGGCGACATCGACGGCGAGGTGCGCGAACTGCAGGTGTTCGGCCTGGGCGTCGACCATCGCGGCGACCGCGCCCGCTTCTCGGCGGACCTCGGCTGGCAGAACCACCGCATCGAGGCCCCGCGCCCGACCGTGACCCCGAACGGCGCCGTCCCGACCCCGCCGTCGGCCGACACCAACTTCGCCCAGCCCTGGACCTATACCGACGAGGAACAGCTGTTCGGCGTCGCCCGCGGCGAGTTCGACGTGACCGATGACGTCACCGTCTGGGCGGCCTTCGGCGGCCGCAGCGGCAAGGAAGACAACGTCCTGGCCAACCCGAACGCCAATCCGGACGGCAGCCTGACCGCCTATCGCTTCGACAACGTCCGCGAGGACACCGTCTGGTCGGGCGACGTCGGCGTCCGCGCCGACCTGACCACCGGCCCGGTCGGTCACCGCATCGTGGCCTCGGCCTCGCAGGTCCAGCTGAAATCGGCGAACGCCTACGCCTTCTCGAACTTCGCCGGCTTCGCCACCGACCTCTACAACCCGGTCGCCGTGACCGCCCCCACCCCGGACTTCTTCGTCGGCGGCGACCTCGATAACCCGCTGGTGACCGAGCGTTCGCGCACCTCCAGCTTCGCCATCGCGGATCAGCTGTCCTTCCTGGACGGCCGCCTGCTGGCCATCGTCGGCGCGCGCTACCAGGAGATCGAGACCAGCACCTACGACTACAACAGCGGCGCCCGCCTGTCGGGCTACGAGGGCGACGCGATCACCCCGGCCCTGGGTCTGGTCTACAAGCCCACCGGTTCGATCTCGCTCTACGCCAACTACGCCGAGGCCCTGATCCCCGGAAAGACCGCTCCGGCCGTGGTCAACGGCACGCCGGTCTCCAACGCCGGTGAGGTGCTGGACCCGTTCCGCGGTGAGCAGATCGAGGCGGGCGTCAAGTATGACGGCGGCGACTTCGGCGGCTCGGTCAGCCTGTTCCGCATCACCCTGCCCAACGAGTTCTTCGACGGCACGACCTATACGTCGGGCGGCGAGCAGCGGAACCAGGGTCTGGAGCTGGCGGTCTATGGCCAGCCGGTCGAGGGCCTGCGCCTGCTGGGCGGCCTGACCCTCACCGACGCCGAGGTCGTTCGCGCCCTGAACGCCTCGCTGGAAGGCAAGGCCCCGATCGGCGTGCCGGAAGTGCAGGCCAACCTGAACGTCGAATGGGACGTCCCGGCGGTCACCGGCCTGACGCTGGAAGGTCGCGCGGTCTACACCGGCGAGCAGGAGGTCAACGGCCTGAACACCGTGCAGCTAGACAGCTGGACCCGGTTCGACGCCGGCGTGCGCTATGACTTCGAAGCGGGCGGCAAGCCGCTGACGGTCCGCGCGCGGGTCGAGAACCTGGCCGACGAAGATCAGTGGGTCGCGGTCGGCGGCTATCCCGGCGCCAACTATCTGACGCTGGGCGCCCCGCGCACCTTCCGCGTCTCGATCTCGACGGACTTCTGAGCCGGATGAAGCCGGGCACGATCCGGGCCTGGAGCTGGGTGCATAAATGGTCGAGCCTGGTCTCGACCATTTTCCTGCTGATGCTCTGCATCACGGGGCTGCCGCTCGTCTTCACCCACGAGCTGGACCATGTCCTGCTCGGCCATGACGAAGCCGCGGCCGTCGCCCCGGATGCTGAAAAGCTGAACCTCGACCAGGTTCTGGACGTCGCCCTTGCCCGCAAGCCGGGCGAGGTTCCGGCCTTCATGAGCTTCGACGTCGAGCGACCGGTCGTGAACGTCACCAGCATCGATCCGGACGGTCCGGCCGGGAAGTACAGCTTCCAGCCCATCGACCAGTACACCGGCGAGGCCGCGCCGCTGGTGGCCGGTCACCCGGTGATGGAGTTCATCCTCCAGCTCCACACCGACATGTTCCTGGGACTGGCGGGGATGCTTTTCCTCGGCGCCATGGGGCTGTTGCTGGTGGCCGCCCTGGTGTCGGGGGTGGTGCTCTACGCCCCCTTCATGCGCCGCCTGCCGTTCGGCACGGTGCGGGCGAACAAGGCCGCGCGGACCCGCTGGCTCGACTACCACAACCTTCTGGGCGTGGTGACCGTGGCCTGGGTGCTGGTCGTCGGCCTGACGGGGGTGGTCAACACCCTCGCCGTGCCGATCATCGCCTACTGGAAGGACAACGCCCTGAAAGAGCTGACGGCGGCCTATGACGCTCCGGTCAGCCTGACGGAGCGCAGCTCCCTGAACGCCGCCGTCGAGCGGGCGAAACAGGCGCTGCCGGGCATGACCCTGCAGTTCGTCGCCTTCCCCGGCTCGGACTATTCGACCGACAACCACTACGCCGTCTTCTTCCACGGCGACACGCCGCTGACCGAGCATCTGACGACGCCGGCCCTGATCGACGCCCGCACCGGCGAACTGGCGGCGGTGGCCCCCGCGCCCTGGTATGTGAAGACGCTGTCGCTGTCGCAGCCGCTGCATTTCGGCGACTACGGCGGCCTGCCGCTGAAGCTGCTCTGGGCCCTGCTGGACCTGATCACCATCGTCGTGCTGGGCAGCGGCCTGTACCTGTGGTGGGTCAAGCACCGGTCGGCGAAGCGGGGGGCGAAATGAAGAGCCGCCCGCTCGGCCTGACGGCCATCTTCGCTATCCCGCTGGTCGTGGCGACCCTGTCGCTGATCGGTCTGGTCGGCGCCCTGCTGGGCGACGGGATCTGGGACTGGATCGGCTGGCTGGGCCTGGGCGCCTGTGCCGCGGTGACCGGCTGGGCGCTGATCGCGCGGCGGATCCGCTAGACCGACAGCAGCCCCGTCCGTTCGACCTCGACCGGGCCGGTCATGAAGACATGGTCCGACGCCTCGTCCCAGTCGATCATCAGGCGACCGCCGTCGACGTCCACCGTGGCGTGACGACCGGTCACCCCGCGCCGGGCCGAGGCCACCAGGGCCGCGCAGGCGCCTGTGCCGCACGCCTTCGTCAGGCCCGCGCCGCGCTCCCACACCCGCAGGCGGATGTGATCCGGCGTCAGGGCGTGGACGAAACCGACATTGACCCCTTCGGGGAACAGCGGGTGGTGCTCGACCAGCGAGCCCGAACCGCGCACGAAGCCGTCGTCCGGCGTCTCACCGACGAAGAAGACGACGTGCGGATTGCCCATCGAGACCGCGCCCGGCGTGTGCAGAAGCGGGGCGTCGATCGGCCCGACCTGCAGCTCGATCCCGCGGGTGTCCATCTCCTCGGCCAGCGGCACCTGGGTCCAGTCCAGACGCGGCGCGCCCATGTCGACCGTCACCTGACCACCCGCCGCACGGGTCGCCACCGTCGGACCGCCGGCGGTGTCGATCACCACCCGATCCTTGCCGGTCGATTCCATCAGCACCCAGCCGACGCAACGCAGGGCATTGCCGCAGGTCTCGACCATCGTCCCGTCATTGTTCCAGACGCGCATGAAGGCGTCGGCGGTCTCACTGGGCTCGATGCCGATCAGCTGGTCGCAACCTTCGCCGGCCTCGCGATCCGCGATGGCGCGCACCTGCTCCACCGTCGGCGAGAACGGGGTTTCAAGCGCATTGACGACGACGAAGTCGTTGCCGGCGCCGTTCATCTTGAGGAAGGGACGGGTCATTACGCTTCGCATATAGGGCCAGACTGGACCCGAGACGAGAGAACCGCGTTAAGCTGGGCCATGACACGCGCCACCCCTGTTCGGAAAACCGTCGGAAAGACCGTCCGGAAGGACGAACCGCCCGTCCAATTCCCGGACATGCCGCCGCGCGGCGAGGGCCTGCGGCTGCGCGCCCGGATGCGCTACCTCTATCACGGCACATCGCCGCTGGCGGTGAAGTTCCGGCTGGCGGTCATCGCCATCGACTTCGCCATCATCGCCTTCTTCCTGGCCGCGCCGATCCTGCACGAGGCCGGGATCGTCTTCTACGTCATCGACTATGTCGTCGCGCTGATCCTGATCGCCGACCTGACCGGCCGGGCCATCGCCCATACCGACATCAAGGACTGGCTGAAAAAGCCCGCCACCTGGGTCGACCTCTTCGTCCTGGCGACCCTGCTCTTCCCCTACTGGCTGTTCAATCTCGGCTTCCTGCGTCTGCTGAGGCTGTGGACCCTGCTGCATTCCGAGTTCTTCTGGCGCACGATCGGCCACAAGTACGACGACACCCGGGTGGAGGAGGTGACCAAGGCCGTCGCCTCGCTGACGACCTTCATCTTCGTGGTCACGGGCTTCGTCTACACCAGCTTCCGGGGCGAGCATCCGGGCATCACCGGCTATCTGGATGCCCTCTACTTCACCATCGCCACCCTGACGACGACCGGCTTTGGCGATATCACCCTGCCGGGCAACTGGGGGCGGGTGCTGTCGATCTTCGTCATGCTGACGGGCATCACCCTGTTCCTGCGGCTGGCCCAGACCGTTTTCCGCCCCCACAAGGTCAGCCACCCGTGCCCGACCTGCGGCCTGCAGAAACACGATCCCGACGCCGTCCACTGCAAGGCCTGCGGCAAGATCCTGTGCATCCCGGACGAAGGGGCGTGAGGAGAGGGGCGAGGTTCCAGGTTTCTGGTTCCAGGGGAGAGCTTCGCTGTTCGATTCCCCTTGAACCTGCAACCTGCAACCTGGCCCCTTCGTCGCATGACAAATCCGTAAGGTGACGCATCGTCGCCTTGCCGACCCTCCGGTCACGGATAAGGTGCCGCCGACTTTTCCGGGGGAGTACCCATATGTTCCGTTCCGCCGCGCTCGCCGCGCTTCTCGCCTCCACCGCCCTTTCGAGCGCAGCCATGGCCCAGACCGCCCCCGCCTCCGCCAATGCCCCGACTTCCGGCGGCTTCGCGACCTCGGACGCCACCGATCCCTACCTGTGGCTGGAAGAGGTCGAGGGTGAGCGGGCGATGGAGTGGGTGCGCGCCCACAACGCCCATTCGCTCGGCGTCCTGCAGGCCGACCCCCGCTACGCCCAACTGCACGCCCAGGCGCTGGAGATCGTCCAGTCACGCGACCGCATCCCCGGCGTCGGCTTCAACCACGACGGCACGCTGGACAATTTCTGGCAGGACGAAAGCCATGTGCGCGGCATCTGGCGCACCACCACCCTGGACAGCTACCGCACCAGCCAGCCGGTCTGGGAGACCATCCTCGACATCGACGCCCTGTCGGCCGCCGAGGGCAAGAACTGGGTCTACAAGGGCGTGACCTGCCTGCCGCCGGAGGAGACCCGCTGCCTGGTCAGCCTGTCGGACGGCGGCAAGGACGCCGTCACCATCCGCGAGTTCGACCGCACGACCCGCACCTTCGTCGCCGACGGCTTCATCCTGCCGGAATCCAAGGGCGGCGCCTCGTGGATCGACGCCGACACCCTGCTGATCTCGCGCGACTTCGGCGAAGGCACCCTGACGGACTCGGGCTATCCCCGCACCGTCCGCCTGCTGCGGCGCGGCCAGTCGATCGATCAGGCGACGGTCGTCTTCGAAGGCCAGCAAGCCGACGTCTCGGTCAGCGGCTACACCCTGCGTGACGCCGACGGCGTGGTGAAGGCGACCCTGATCAATCGCGGGATCAACTTCTATGAGGGCGAGACCTGGCGCCTGAACGCCGACGGCACGACCACCCAGCTGTCGCTGCCCGCCAAGTCGAACATCAACGCCCTGATCCAGGGCCAGCTGGTCGTCACCACCGATCAGGACTGGACCGCGCCGTCCGGTCAGCAGTTCCACACCGGCGACGTCATCGCCTGGAATTTCGACCAGTGGCTGGCCGACCCGGCGACGCCCGCGCAACTGGTCATCCGTCCGACCGAGCGTGAGGCCATCGAAGGCATCTCGGCCACCCGCAACAAGCTCGTCGTGGCCCTGTACGAGAACGTGCGCGGGTCGGTGTACGTCTATGAGCCGAACGCCTCGGGCGAGTGGGCGCGCACCCGCCTCGACCTGCCGCAGAACGTCACCGTCGGCGTCGGTTCGGCGTCCGAGCAGAACGACCAGGTCTTCGTCAGCGTCTCGGGCTATCTGACGCCGTCCAGCCTCTACCTGGCCGACGCCGCGACCGGCCAGGCCGAGGTCATCAAGTCCCTGCCCGCCAAGTTCGACGCCACCGGCATGGTCGTCGAACAGTTCGAGGCCCGCAGCGCCGACGGGACCATGATCCCCTATTTCGTGGTCCATAAGGCGGACATGCCGCTGGACGGCACGAACCCGACCCTGCTGTACGGCTACGGCGGCTACCAGAACTCCCTGCTGCCCGGCTATTCGGCGACCGTCGGCAAGCTGTGGCTGGAGCGCGGCGGCGTCTATGTGATCGCCAACACGCGTGGCGGCGGCGAGTTCGGTCCGCGCTGGCACCAGGCGGCCCTGCAGCAGAACCGCCAGCGCGCCCACGAGGACTTCCAGGCCGTGGCCCTGGACCTGATCTCGCGCAACATCACCAGCCAGCCGCACCTGGGCGTCATGGGCGGCTCGCAGGGCGGCCTGTTCATGGGCGCCATGCTGACCCAGCGCCCGGACCTGATCAACGGCGCGGTCATCCAGGTGCCCCTGTTCGATATGCTGCGCTTCCACAAGCTGCTGGCCGGCGCCTCGTGGATCGCCGAATACGGAAACCCGGACATTCCGGAGCAGCGCGCCTGGATCGAGGCCTATTCGCCCTACCAGAACCTGCGCGCGGGCCAGCCCTATCCGGAAGTCTTCATCCATACCTCGACCAAGGACGACCGCGTCCACCCGGGTCACGCCCGCAAGGCCGCGGCGCGTCTGGAAGCGCTGGGCTATCCGGTCCTGTTCTACGAGAACGTCGACGGCGGCCACGGCGCGGCGGCCAACCTGCAAGAGACGGCCCGCCGTCTGGCGCTGGAATACACCTATCTGACCCGCCGCCTGATGGACGAGCCGGCGCAGCAGTAGTCGATCGGAGCCCGGATCAATGATGAAATCCCTGATGATGGGCGTGGCCGTGATCGCCCTCGCCGCCCCGGCTTTCGCCCAAAGCCAGACCCCGCCGCACTTCCCCGCCGACCTGACCCCGGCGGGCGTGCGCGCGGCCGACGATCATCTGGCGCTGGAGGAGGTCCACGGGACCGAGGCCATGACCTTCGTCGCCTCGGAGAACGAACGGGCTCTCGCGGCCCTGACCGGCGACCGTCGCTACGAGCCCTTCCGTCAGCAGGCCGAGGCCATCCTGACGGCAACCGACCGCATCCCGGCGCCCAGCTTCCTCGGCGACGGCATCGGCAATTTCTGGCAGGACGCGACCAATCCGAAGGGCGTCTGGCGCCGGACCACGCTGGACAGCTACCGCTCGGCGGATACGCAGTGGGAGACCCTGCTGGATATCGACGCCCTGTCCCGCGCCGAGGGCAAGGACTGGGTGTTCAAGGGCGCGGACTGCCTCGCGCCGGATGACGCCCGCTGCCTGATCAGCCTGTCTGATGGCGGCAAGGACGCGGTGGTCGTGCGCGAGTTCGACACCACGACCCGCCAGTTCGTGGACGGAGGGTTCGCCCTGCCCGAGGGCAAGCACCGGATCGAATGGCTGGATCGCGACACCCTTCTGGTGGCGACCGATTTCGGGCCGGGCACCCTGACCGAGAGCGGCTATCCGTTCATCGTCAAAACCCTGACGCGCGGCCAGACGCTGGCGCAGGCGACCGAGGTCTATCGCGGCGAACAGGCCGACGGCGGCTACGGCGTCAGCCCGGCCGTCTATCGGGACAAGGACGGCGCCGTCGAAGCCGTGCTGATCACCCGCCCGCTGGACACCTTCCGCTCGCAGACCTGGCAGCTGCGGGACGGCGAAGCCTTCCGCCTCGGCCTTCCGGAGCGCGTCAGCGTCCACGGCTTCCAGCACGGCAAGCTGATCTTCTCGCCCGAGCAGGACTGGTCCCACCTCGGCCAGAACTATCGCGGCGGGACGCTGCTCTCGATCTGCGACGGCTGCCTGGCCATCCCGAACAATCCCGACCTGATCGCCGTCACCGACCGGGCCGACGTCATCTTCCAGCCGACGGAGCGCCAGTCGATCAATGACGTGCGCGTGCTGGACGACCGGCTGGTCCTGTCGATCTCGGACAATGTCGTCGGCCGCCTGGCGGTGTTCACCCCGAACGCCGACCGCAGTTGGTCCCGCCGCGACATCGCCACGCCCGACAATGTCGCCGTCAGCCTCGGCAGTTCGTCACGGGCCCGGGGCGAGGTCTTCGTCTCAACCCAGGGCTTCCTGACGCCCTCGACGCTCAGCCTCGCCACGGCGACGGGCGAGACCCTCACCGACCTGCGCGCCGCCACCGCCAAGTTCGACGCCTCGACCCATGTGGTCGAGCAGTTCGAGGCGACCTCGTCGGACGGGGTCAAGATTCCCTACTTCGTCGTCCGCCCGCGCGCCCTCGTGATGGACGGCCACGCCCCGACCATCCTGTTCGGCTACGGCGGCTTCCAGGCCTCCTTCCCGCCCGCCTACAAGCCCGAGATGGGCAAGCTGTGGCTCGAGAACGGCGGCGTCTTCGTCCAGGCCAACATCCGGGGCGGGGGCGAGTTCGGTCCGGCCTGGCACCAGGCGGCGCTGAACGACCACCGCCAGCTGGCCTTCGACGACTTCGCCGCGGTCGCCCGCGATCTGGAGACACGGGGGATCACCAGCCCGCGCCGTCTGGGCATCTACGGCCGATCGAACGGCGGGGTCCTGACCTCGGTGTCGATCACCCAGCATCCGGAGCTGTTCAACGCGGCGGTCATCGAGAGCCCGCTGATCGACATGCTGCGCTACCACGAGCTGCCCGCCGGAGCGTCGTGGATCGGCGAGTACGGCGACCCGCGCATCCCGGAGGAAGCCGCCTGGATCGCCCGCTATTCGGCCTATCAGCAGCTTCGTCCGGACGCGAACTATCCGCGCGTCTACATCACCACCAACACCCGCGACGACCGCGTCCACCCGGGCCACGCCCGCAAGTTCGCGGCCCGTCTGGGCGATATGGGCTACGACCACCTCTATTATGAGGAAACCGCCGGCGGTCACTCGAACGACGCCGACCCGGTCGCCAACGCCCGCCGCTGGGCGCGCCACTACGTCTATCTGTCGCAACAGCTGATGGATTGAGGAGGCTGGGCTCCATTGGCGATGGAGCCCACTGCCCCTCTTCTGCGCTGGAGAAGTGATTAGTGGTTGGTGATTAGTGGTTCGATGCCGCTCGCGCAGGTGCACGCCCTGAGGGCGCCGGCGCCGAAGCCGCCACCCACTAATCACTAACCACTAATCACGAGCTGGGCTCCGCAGCCCGCCGCCTCTAGCGCAACCGAGCCCGCCGCTCAGGCCGGCTCCGGCACCTTGTCCTTCTTCACCTTGGCCGGTTTTTCGGCCTTCGGGGCCTTGGCGGGCTTGTCCGCCTTCTCGGCCTTGCGGGCGGCCTTCTCGGCCTTCTTCAGCTCGCGCGCGGCCTTCTTGGCGGCCTTGGCTTCGGCCTTGGCCTTCAGCGGGGCGGCGTCGGCCTCGCCGGCCAGTTCGCCCAGCAGGTCCAGGAAGACGTCGCGCTTGCCCTTCGGCAGCAGGCTGACGATCCGCTTGTCCGCGGCCTCGACCCGCGGACGGGCGGCTTCCAGCGCGGCCTCGCCCGCGGGCGACAGGCGCACGGCCTTGGCGCGGGCGTCCAGGGTCGATTTCTCGCGATCCAGCAGACCCTTGGTGGTCATGCGCGCGACCAGATCGGCCAGGGTCGACCGGTCGATGCCCGTGGCGCGGACCAGATCGGTCTGGGTCAGGCCCGCCTTGTGGCTGACGGCTTCCAGCACCGCGAACTGGCGCTGGGTCAGGCCGTCCGGACCCGTCTCTTCCGCGTAGATGTCCAGCGCCAGTTGCAGGGCGCGATGGATCAGATGACTGGGCGAGGCCGCAAGGGCGCCGCCACGCTTCGGCTTGTTTCCGGACTTGACCATGAACCGTATCCCCTCGGCTGCTTCGGTAGAGCTAGCAGCCGCATTTTACGGTTTGACGACGGACGATCCGTTCGCACTCAGAGGCCCGTGTCCGGAGAGACCGGTTCGGCGTCTTCCTCGTCCTTGATCAGGTGCTTCATGATGTAGAAGACCTGCCAGATGCCGAAGGCCGCCGAGGCCATCCAGAGCCCGCCGCGGAACGCCACCCAGGTGTCGTCCGTCTGGGTGCGCCAGACGATCTCATTGGCGATCGCCACGGCCGCGAAGTACAGGCCGTAGCGCAGGGTCAGGCCGCGCCAGCCGATGTCCGTGATCCGGATCGCGTCGCCCAGAAGGTATTTGAACGGATATTTGCGCAGCGGCAGCGACCCCAGCAGGACCACCGCCAGAAGGCCGTTCTGGATGGTCAGCTTGATTTTCAGCAGGGTCGGATCATGGAAGACCAGCGTCAGGACGCCGAAGATCAGGGCGAAGCCGCCGGTCAGCAGCGGCAGGGGAGCCAGCCGCTTCTCGGCCACATAGCCGACGATCAGGGCGATGATCGAGGCGCCGACCAGCACCCAGGTCGCCTGCACAAGGGCCTCCTGGCCGTCGAGCCCGCGCGCGAAGCGATTGATCGCATAGGCGGCCATGAAGGCCAGCAGGGCGCCGAAGTCGACCGCCTGCCGGATGGTGGAGCCCCTGCGTTCCGCAGCTTCGGTCATGATCAGTCCTCCAGTCCGACGAGAGACCGGGAAAACGCCCGGGCGTCGAAGGGTTGCAGATCATCGACCCCTTCACCGACGCCGATCAGCTTGATCGGGGCGTCCGAGGCCTGGGCCACGGGCACCAGCACCCCGCCGCGCGCCGTGCCGTCCAGCTTGGTCATCACCACGCCCGACACATAGGCCGTACGGCCGAAGATCTTTTCCTGCTCCAGCGCATTGCGCCCCACGGTGGCGTCGAGCACCAGCAGGGTCTCGTGCGGGGCCTCCGGATCGACCTTCTTCAGCACGCGAACGATCTTCAGCAGTTCGTCCATCAGGGCGGACTTGTTCTGCAGGCGACCGGCGGTGTCGATCAGGACGACATCGAAGCCCTCGGCCTTGGCCCGGGTGTAGGCGTCGAAGGCCAGACCGGCGGCGTCGGCGCCGTCACGGCGGCTCTCGAAGGTCGCCCCGGCGCGCTCGGCCCAGACCTTCAGCTGTTCGCGCGCGGCGGCGCGGAAGGTGTCGCAGGCCACGATCATCACCTTGGCGCCCTGCGCCGTCAGGTCCGAGGCGATCTTGCCCAGGGTCGTGGTCTTGCCCGAGCCGTTGACCCCAACGAACAGGGTGACGAAAGGCTTGTCGCCGCCCAGCGGCTCATAGCGCGCTTCGTGGTTGATCAGTTCGGCGGCCACGGCCTCGGCCAGCGCCTCCTTGACCTCGCGCTCATTGGCCCCGGCGCTGAAGCGCAGTTCGCGGAAGCGTTCGACGATCCGGTCGGTCGCCGCCGGACCCAGATCGCTCTCCAGCAGGTGCTCTTCCAGCTGCTCCAGCGCCTTGTCGCTGAGCGGCTCCTTCACGAAGGTCGCGACGACCTGTTCGGTCATCTGCTTGGACGAGCGGCTCAGGCCTTCGGTCAGGCGCGAGAACCAGCCTTTTTTCGGCGTATCGGTCATGATCCCCGTTTAGCGGTCGGCGTTGCGCAGGTCACGGTCTAACGTAGCCGCAGCCCGACTTTGGCTCTATATGAGCAAAAGACCCTTGAGGACCGCGCCTTGACCCGGATCGAACCGTTCCACGCTCCCCGCAACCAAGGCTTCGTGCGCGTCGCCGCCGCGACCCCCGTCGTGCACACCACCGACCCGACCGCCAACATGCTGGAGCATGTCGCCCTGATCGAGCAGGCGGGCGCCCAGGGCGTGGACCTGATCGTCTTTCCCGAGCTCAGCCTGACCGGCTACGCCATCGACGACCTGCTCATGCAGGACGCCCTGCTGGCCCAGGTCGAAAGCTGTGTCGCTCCCCTGGCCGCCGCCGCGCAGATGGCCGGGGTGATCGCGGTCGCCGGCGCCCCGATCCGTCACGGCGACGCCCTGTACAACTGCGCCCTCGTGCTGGCGGGCGGGCGGGTGCAGGCCGTTGTGCCCAAGACCTTCCTGCCCAACTATCGCGAATATTACGAGAAGCGCTGGTTCGCCTCCGGCGCGGGCGTCAACGGCTCGGTGCGGATCGGCGGCGACTGGGCGCTCCTGACGACCGATCTGGTGTTCGAGGTCGAGGACCGGCCCGGCTTCACCTTCGCCGTCGAGATCTGCGAGGACTACTGGGCGCCCCTGCCCCCCTCGACCCGCGCCGCGCTGGCCGGGGCCCGCATCCTGCTGAACCTGTCGGCCTCCAACATCGTCATCGGCAAGGCCGACGAGCGCGACCTGCTTTCGGCCAGCCATTCGGCGCGCACTGCTTCGGCCTATGTGTTCACCGCTTCGGGCTGGGGCGAAAGCACCACCGATCTGGCGTGGGACGGGCAGGCGACCATCCACGAACTCGGCGCCCGGCTGGCGCAGGGCTCGCGCTTCTCGACCGAGGCCCACCTGACCGTCGCCGACATCGACGTCGAGCGGATCGGTCTGGAGCGGCTGCGCACCGGCACCTTCGCCGACTGCGCCCGGCTGGAGCGGGATCGAACGCCCGAGGAAGGCCGAAGCCGCCGCATCAACATCGAGGCTGACGCCGCGCCGAACGGGCCGCAGGTCGGCCCCCTGCTGCGCCCGCTGGATCGCTTCCCCTTCGTGCCCGACGATCCCGCCCGGCTGGATCAGGACTGCTACGAGGCCTTCAACATCCAGGTCCAGGGCCTGATGCGCCGCCTGAAGGCGACCGGCTCGAAGACCCTGATCATCGGCGTCTCCGGCGGGCTGGACTCGACCCAGGCCCTGCTGGTCGCCTGTCGCGCCTTCGACCGCCTCGGCCTGCCGCGCACCGGCATCCTCGCCTACACAATGCCCGGCTTCGCGACGTCGGTGGGCACGAAGTCGAACGCCTGGGCGCTGATGAAGGCGCTGGGCGTCACCGGCGACGAGATCGACATCCGCCCGGCCGCCGAGCGGATGCTCGCCGACATCAAGCACCCCTATGCGAACGGCGAGCCGGTCCACGACATCACCTTCGAGAATGTGCAGGCGGGCCTGCGCACCGACTATCTGTTCCGGTTGGCCAACCAGAACGGCGGCCTCGTGCTGGGCACCGGCGATCTGTCGGAACTGGCGCTGGGCTGGGCCACCTACGGCGTCGGCGACCATATGAGCCACTACAACGTCAACGGCGGCGTGGCGAAGACGCTGATCCGGCATCTGATCCGCTGGGTCGCGGCCAGGGAACATGACGGCGAAACGGTTCGCGTCCTGCACGCCATTCTGGACACCGAGATCTCGCCCGAGCTGGTCCCGGCCAGGGACGGCAAGATCCAGTCGACCGAGGCCACCGTCGGCCCCTACGCCCTGAACGACTTCTTCCTGTTCTACATCACCCGGTTCGGCCTGAGCCCGTCCAAGGTGGCCTTCCTCGCCCACAACGCCTGGAAAGACGCCGCCACCGGCCACTGGCCCGAGGGCACGCCGGAGGATGAGAAGGTCGAATACGACCTGCCGACCATCAAGGGATGGCTGCGCAAATTCCTCTACCGCTTCTTCCAGACCAGCCAGTTCAAGCGCTCGGCCGTGCCGAACGGGCCGAAGGTCGTCACCGGCGGTTCTCTGAGCCCCCGCGGCGACTGGCGCGCGCCGTCCGATACGACGGCCAAGGTCTGGATCGATGAGCTGGAGACGAATGTCCCTGGGTAGGGACCAGGTTCCAGGGGCTGGGTTCCAGGGAAGGATGCAGCGCAGCCCCCCAACACCTGACCCCTGAACCCCAGAACCTCGCCCTAGGGCACTTCGTTCAGGAACGGGAAGATCGCGGCCTTCGCCTCCGGCTCGTCCAGCATCGGCGCGTGGCCGACGCCGGGGACCTCGACGAAGTCCATCTTGGGCGCGCGCTTGCGCATCTTGGTGGCGATGGCCTCGCTGAGCAGGTCCGAGTTCTGGCCCCGGATCAGCAGGACCTGACGCCCACGCGTCAGACGCCCGAACATCGGCCACAGGTTCGGAACCAGCGCCTTGGCGCCCGCCGCCTTGATCGGCACCGAGATGTCCGGATCGTAGTTCAGCACCGGCGCCCCTTCCGTCCCTTCGCGGAAGATACGCTGGGCGAAGGCGGCCCAGTCCGCGTCCTTGTAATGCGGGAAGGCGACCTCATTGATCCGCTTCGCATAGGCGGCGGCGTCGGCCCAGGTCGGGGTGTCCACCGGCTGGCCGGAATAGGCGGCGATGCGGGCCAGCCCCTCCTTCGCCACCTCGGGGCCGACGTCGTTGATGATCGCCGCGGCGATGACCTTCGACCGGATCGCGGCCAGCGCCATGGTGATCAGCCCGCCCATCGAGGTGCCGACGAAGACCGCGCGCTCGATCCCCGTCTGCTGCAGCAGGGCCAGCACGTCCTGGGCATAGGTCGCCGGTTGATAGGTCATCGGGTCCTGGGCAACGTCCGACAGGCCCCGACCGCGCACATCGATCGCCAGCACCCGGCGGCCGCTCTGGGCGATCAGCGGGGCGATGACCTCGAAATCCTTCGAATTCCGGGTCAGGCCGTGGATGCAGATGACCGGCAGCTTCGCCGGTCCGCTCGCGGGGGCATAGTCCCGGGCGTAAAGGCTGAGACCATCCGCGCTGGTCCAGCGGCGATCAACGAAGGACTGACTCATACGGTCTCCCGGAGAGGCTGAGGGCCGATCGTAATTCATCGGGGCGGGAAAACCCACCAGTCGAACCCTGACGAAAACGGATCAGTGGCCGAGAAGCTCGCGGACGAAGTCATCCAGATTGCCGCCGTCGAAGCGGAAGCCGGGAATTCCCGCCCGCCTGGCGGCCTCCATGTCGGTCGGTTGGTCACCGATCATGAAGCTCTTGGCCGGGTCGATGTGATGCTCGGCAATGGCCCTCAGGATCATGCCGGGATTGGGCTTCCGGTCCGGATGATCCGGATGGATGTAGGCCTCGACCCGCCCTTCCGAGTGGTAGGGACAGGCATAGACCGCGCCGATCCGCCCGCCGGCCAGGGCCAGCTTTCGCACGATCAGGTCGTTGAAGGCGTGCATCTGCTGTTCGGTGAACAGGCCCCGCGCGACGCCGGACTGGTTGGTCACGATCACGCACAGATAGCCCAGCCGGTTCAGCCGCCGCACCGCCTCTGCCGCGCCCGGCATGATGCGCAGGTGCGATTCGAGATGGGGATAGCCCGTGTCCTCGATCAGAACGCCGTCGCGGTCGAGGAACACGGCGGGGTGGCCGGTCGACATGGGGGTCGGGATAAGGCGCCCCGGCGGTTCGTTGCAATCCCTCACCCGAAGTGACCCGCCGCGATTTGGCGATAACCGGGCTGATTTGTTAGGGAGCGGCCAACCTGACCGGCGCGTTCAATCCGCGCCGCCCCGCCCGCGCGCCCGCGACCGGAGATCAAGCATGAGCATTCCCTTCATCGACCTGCAGGCCCAGCGCCTGCGTCTGGCCGGCAAGATCGAGGCCGCCGTTCAGGAAGCCGTTGTCGGCGGCGCCTGGGTCATGGGCCCGCAGGTCCGCCAGTTCGAGGCCGATCTCGCCGCCTTCGGTCAGGCGAAGCATGCGCTGGGCTGCGCCAACGGCACCGACGCCCTGGTCCTGCCGCTGATGGCCTGGGGCGTGGGCGCCGGCGACGCGGTCTTCTGCCCCAGCTTCACCTTCACCGCGACCGCCGAGATCGTGCCCTGGACCAATGCCGAGCCGGTCTTCGTCGATGTCGATCCGGTCACCTACAACATTGACCCGGTGAAGCTGGAAGCCGCCATCGAGGCGATCAAGGCCGAGGGCCGCCTCACCCCGCGCGTGGTCATCGCCGTCGACCTGTTCGGCCAGCCCGCCGACTATCCGGCCATCCGCGCCATCTGCGACAGGCACGGCCTGAAGCTGATCTCGGACTCGGCCCAGGGCTTCGGCTGCACGATCAACGGCGACCATCCGATCAAATGGGCCGACGTCACCACCACCAGCTTCTTCCCGGCCAAGCCGCTGGGCTGCTACGGCGACGGCGGCGCGGTACTCACCAATGACGACGACCTGGCGCAGGAGATGGATTCCTATCGCGTTCACGGCAAGGTCGTCGCCAAGGACCTCAAGGGCGGCGCCGACGCCTTCGGCCACGACCCCAAATACCTCGCCATGCGCATCGGCATGAACAGCCGTCTGGACACCATCCAGGCCGCTGTCCTGATCGAGAAGCTCAAGGTCTTCGGCGAGGAGATCGGGTGGCGCAACCGCATCGCCGCCCGCTACAACGAAGGCCTGCGCCCCCATGTCGGCGCCGTGCCGGACGTGCCCGCCGGGAACATCTCCAACTGGGCCCAGTACACGATCGAGCATGACGACCGCGACGGCCTGATCGCCCACCTGAAGGAACAGGGCGTGCCCACCGCCGTCTACTATCCGGTGCCGATGCACCTGCAGCCGGCCTACAACCGCTTCCCGCAGGGCGCGGGCGGCCTGCCGGTCACCGAACGGCTGAAGGACCGCGTCCTCAGCCTGCCGATGCATTCGGATCTGGACGAAGCGACCCAGGACCGCATCATCGCCGCCGTCGCATCGTTCAAGGGCTGATCCGCATGACCGTTCAACAGACCCCGCTCAAGGTCGGCGTGGCCGGCGTCGGCGTCATGGGCCGCAACCACGCCCGCGTCCTGTCGGACATCCGCGACTTCAACCTGTCAGCGGTGTTCGACCCCGACGCCGCCACCGCCGATGGCGTGGCCGGCCTGTACGACGCCGCCGCCTTCACGACCGCCGAGGACTTCGTCGCCGCCGGTCTGGACGCCGCCGTGGTCGCGACGCCGAACCGCTATCACGCCGACCTGTCGGTGGCCCTGCTCGAAAAGGGCGTCCACGTCCTGGTCGAAAAGCCCATCGCCGCCACCGTCGCCGACGCCCAGCGCATGATCGACGCCGCCAAGGCCAACGGCCGGGTGCTGATGGTCGGCCAGGTCGAACGCTTCAACCCGGCGGTGGACGCCGTGAAGCGCGCCATCGCGGGCGAAGAGGTGATCTCCATCCAGATCACCCGTGTCGGCCCCTTCCCGCCGCGCATGGGCGAGGTCGGCGTGGTCATCGATCTGGCGGTGCACGACATCGACATCATCCGGCACCTGACCGACAGCGAGATCACCGAGGTCCAGCCGCAGCTGGCCACGACCCACGGCCAGCGTGAGGACACCGCCCTGCTCCAGTTCCGGCTGGAGAACGGGGCGATCGCCCACATCACCACCAACTGGGTCACGCCGTACAAGACCCGCACCCTGCAGGTGGCCACCAAGGGCAAGTTCGTGGTCGCCGACCTGATGACGCGTCAGGTCACCGAGTATTTCGGCCAGCAGCCGGACGGCAGCTATTCGACCCGCGGCGTGATGAGCTGGCCCAACGAGCCGCTCAAGAAGGAGCTCGAGGCCTTCGCCCACGCCATCCGCACCGGCGAGACTCCCGCAGTCACCGGCGAGGACGGCCTGCGCAACCTCGAGGTCGCGCTGCGGTGCCTGGGCGAGGGCTGACCTAGGCCCCGCCCACCATCTGCATGCCCAGCCATTCGGCGATCAGGGCGGGCTTTTCGCCGCCTTCGATCTCGACGGTCAGTTCGTGCTTGATGAGCCAGCGGCCGCCGCCCTTGTCCTCGGCGGACAGCAGCTTGAAGCGGCCCCGGATCTTCGAACCGGCGGGCACAGGGGCGAGGAAGCGCAGCTTGTCGAAGCCGTAGTTGACGCCCATCACCACCCCATCCAGCGGCGGCACGCAGTCATAGGACATGGCCGAGGCGAGGCTGAGGGTCAGGAAGCCGTGGGCGATGGTGCCGCCGAACGGCGTCTGCTTCGCCAGCTCGGGGTTCACATGGATGAACTGCCAGTCCTCGGTGGTGTCGGCGAAGGCGTCGATCTTCGCCTGATCGACCAAGAACCAGCGCGAGACGCCGATCTCGGTGCCGATGAGCGACTGCAGGTCTGACGGCTTGGGCATGGTTTCCTCCGGTTTTGAGGCCACGCTAACCGGGCGGGTCCATTATCGAAACCCCTGTCTGGAGAGGAAACGCCGTCGGGGGACCCTGTCAGGGAGAAAATGCCGAAACCCTGTCTTCCCGATACTCCTGACACATTCGCGATGTGCTTTCCGTGGGAGCTGGGGCGCAGCGCGGATGGCGAGATTGTTTGATTGTCAAAGACCCGAGTGATCGCAGTCTAATCGAGCGCTGCGTCAAATTTGGTCGTGGGGTCTGTCGGACCTGCGCATCTCCCTTCCCCCTCGACGGGGGAAGGGTCGGGGATGGGGGTGCAGACCGGTTTCTGAGGGGTGGACGCGTTCAGAGAGGTCGACCGCGCCTTCCGAGGTCGCTCTCAAGCAACCTGCACGCACCCCCAACCCAACCCTCCCCCGTCGAGGGGGAGGGCTTTAAAGGCGCCCTCATCAGCCTTGCGCGGGATGGCAGGGTCCGATGACAGGATTTGGCAGGATTGGAAGGTGTCGGGAGTGGTGGTCGCCTACTTCCCGACGAACCGCCCCTCGATGATCTCGGCGAACAGAGAGGGGTCGACGTTGCCGCCCGACAGCACCACCGCCGTCGTCCGGTCCTTCGCCTCGACCTTTCCGGCCAGCAGGGCCGCCAGCGAGACGGCGCCGCCGGGCTCCACCACCAGCTTCAGGGCGCGGAAGGCGTAGCGGACGGCCTCGGCCACCTCGGCGTCAGACACCGTCTCGACGCGCGACAGGCGACGATTGATCGGGAAGGTCAGCTCGCCCGGCCGGTCGGTCATCAGGGCGTCGCAGATGGTGCCGTGGGCCGG
>NZ_DASWWG010000114.1:0-15637 GCF_036400995.1 Brevundimonas sp. | reverse complement strand
TCTCGCGGACCGGGTCCAGGTAGCTGTCGTCGGCGGCGCGGAACATCGAATAGTTCAGCCCGGCCAGCACCTGGCGCTGGCGGTCGGCCTCGACCCCCTCGCCCTGGCCGTAGGTCAGGAAGAAGCTGCGGATCTTCTCCTTCAGGGCCGGATCGAGATCCTCGCGGACGACGATGCCCGACTCGGGGATCGGCGGCGACTGCCAGATCTCCTGGATCTGCGCCGCCACCTGCGGATTCTGGCGGGTCAGGAACACGGTGTTGACGGTGTTCGAGGTGGCGACGTCGACGACGCCGGTGGCGACGGCGAAGGCGTTGGCTTGGTGGTTGGCGGAGCGCACGGTCTTGAAGCACTGGGCCGGGACCACGCCGCGCTCGTTGAACAGGAAGGTCATCGGGGCCAGGGTGCCCGAGGTCGACTGGGCGTCGCCGATGCCGAAGTCGTAGCGCTTGCCGCAACGGACGATGTCGTCGACCGTGATGCCCGATCCGCGCTTCACGATCAGGGACGAGGTGTAGGAGTCCTTGCCCTCCAGATCGACGGTGCGAGCGATCACCTCGGCGCCGGCGCGGTCGATGGCCTGCACGGCGGGCAGGGCCGAGAACCAGCCGATCTGGGCCTGATCGGCGCTCATCGCCTCGACCAGCACGCTGTAGTTCGAGCCGAAGATCGGTTCGACCGGGATGCCGACGGCGCGCTCCAGATCGTCCAGCAGCGGCTGCCACAGCGGGCCCGACGAGGCCTGGCCTTCCGCCGACAGGATGGTGAAGACCAGCTTCTGCGGACGCTCCTGCGCCTGGGCGGCGGAAGGAACCGAGGTCAGGCCGAGGACGACCACGGCGAGCGCCAGAACGGCGGCGAAGACAGTACGAAGGCGGCTCATGCCCATGGCTTTCCGGAACGCGCCCGAACGGGCGGCGGGGGTGGTCTGAAGGGGGTTCACGGCTGAACCTCGCGTCGATTGGCCCGAAGGCCCTGCAGTTCCTGCTCGGCCGCGGCGACGCCGGCGGCGTCCCGTTCAGCGCGGGCGGTGGTCAGTCTCTGTTCGGCCATCATGAGACGGACCGGATCCAGATAGTCGTCGTCGGCGGCGTTGAACCGCGAATAGCGCAGGTTGGCCAGAACGCGGCGCTGGCGCTCGGCCTCCACGCCCGTGCCCTGGCCGTAGGTCAGGAAGAAGCTGCGGATCTTCTCCTTGATCGCCGGATCGAGGTCCTCGCGCACGATGATGCCGCCCTCGGGAATGGGGGGCGACTGCCAGATCACCTCGATCTGCTCGGCGAGAGTCGGGTTCTGGGCGCGCAGGGCGGCGGCGCTGACGGTGTTGGAGGTGGCCACGTCCAGCACGCCCGAGGCGACCTCATAGGCGTTGCGCTCGTGATTGTTCGACCGGACGGTCGAGAAGCAGCGCTCGGGATCGATGCCGCGCGGATTGAACAGCCAGGTCAGCGGGGCCAGGGTGCCGGACGTCGACTGGGCGTCGCCCAGGCCGAAGCTGTAGCGACGACCGCAGGCCATGACGCTGTCCAGGGTGATGCCCGAGCCCGCCTTGACGATCAGGGTGGCGCGATAGCTGTCCAGGCCCTCGGGGCTGACGGTGCGGGCGATCAGTTCGCCGTCGGCGTCGCGGATGGCGTCGATGGCGGGCTGGGCCGAGAACCAGCCGGCCTGGACCTGCCCCCGCTCCATGTCCTTGACCAGCTCGGCGTAGGTCGAGGCGAAATGCGGTTTCACCGGCGCGCCGATGGCCTTGGACAGGTCGTCCAGCAGCGGCTGCCACAGGGGGCCGGCCGAGGCCTGGCCCTGGGCGGAAAGGATGGAGAAGCTGATTTCCTCGGCGGGCCTGTCGGAGCCGGCGTTGCGCTTCTCGCAGCCGGACAGGACCAGGCCGGACAGGGCCAGGGCGGCGACGGCGAGGACGCCGGCGCCGATGCGGCGTGCCCGGCCGCCGTGGATCATGCCTTGGCTTCCCAGAAGGCGTCTTCGAATTCGGGGCCGTAGATCTCGATCAGGCGCGCGGTGTCCAGACCGGTCGACGGGCCGTCATAGACCACCTTGCCCTTCTGCAGGGCGATGACCCGGTCGCAGTAGCGGATGGCGTAGTCGACCTGGTGCAGGGTGACGATGACGCCGAGGCCGTCACGCTTGTTCAGCTCGACCAGCAGCTCCATCACCTTGCGGGCCGACACCGGGTCCAGCGAGGCGACGGGTTCGTCCGCCAGAATGGCCTGGGCGCCCTGCACGATGGCGCGGGCGATGGCGCCGCGCTGCTGCTGACCGCCCGACAGGGTGTTGGCGCGCTGGGCCGCATAGTCGGACACGCCGACACGGTGCAGGGCGGCCATGGCGGTGTCCTTATCCGCCGACGGCCAGACGCCGAAGAAGCCGCGCCAGCCCGGCAGACGACCGAGCGCGCCCAGCATGACGTTGGAGAAGAGCGACAGGCGGCCGACCAGATTGAACTGCTGGAAGATCATGCCCAGCTTCTGGCGCGCGGCGCGGACCTTGCCGGTCACGCGGCCGTCCTTCTGCACCACCTCGCCGAAGACGGCGATGGTGCCGCCGGGATCGATCGACTGCAGGCCGGTGATCGAGCGCAGGAGGGTCGACTTGCCCGAGCCCGACGGGCCGATCAGGGCGACCATCTCGCCGGCGCCGACCTCGACGGACACGCCGTTCAGGGCCTTGCGGGCGCCGAAGGTCTTGGACACGTCCTTCACGGACGCGACGGCTGCGGGGGCTGAGGTCATGAGCACGCGGGGATGCGGTTGCGAGGGCGCGCCGCATGACCCGGCAGGGCCCGCGAGGCAAGTCTTAATGGCACGCCTGCGTCGTTTTCGTCCAGCGGAACGGCGCCGGAACCACGCCCCGACCCACCCCTACTGCGCCGCCCGAACCTCGACCGGAAGGCCGAGAGCCTCCAGTTGCGGACGAACGGTCGCAGCGTCGCCGACAATCACCCAGACGAACGGGGCCTGACCCAGCAGGCGACGGGCCTCGGCGTCGAGGGCCGCCTGGTCCAGCGCCTGGTAACGCGGGGCCAGGGTGGTCCAGTAGTCGTCCGGACGGCCGTACAGGGCGTTGGAGCGCAGCGCGTTCAGCAAGGCGGCCGAGGTCTCGAACTGGCCCGGAAGCTGCCGGACGTTGGCGTTGATGATCCGCTCGCGCTCGGCGGGGGTCACGCCCCGGTCGGTCAGGAAGGCGTGATACTGGTCGATCAGCACCTGGACCGACTCGCCGGTGCGGTTCGCCTGCACCGGGGCGGAGATCAGGTAGGGCACCTGCTCCTCCAGCCCCGAGGCGCTGCCGCCCAGGCCGTAGGACCAGCCGCGGGTCTCGCGGATGTCCTGGTTGATGCGCGACAGGAAGCCCGAGCCGATCGCCTCGTTGGCGGCGTTGAACACCACGCGGTCCTGATGACCGGTCGTCGGCAGCACCATGGCCCCGAGGATGATCGACTGCGGCGACTGGGGCCGGTCGATCAGGACGATGCGCGGTTGGGCGGCCGGGACGGCGGCATCGAAATTCTTCTCGCCGTGCGGCGAGGCCGGCGGCACCCATTGGCCCAGATGAGCGTCGAGCATCGGCGCGATCTCGGACAGGGGCTTGTCGGACACGACGAAGATCTGGGCGGTGTCGGGCCGGATCCAGCGGGCGTGGAAGGCCTGCAGGTCCTCGCGACTGACCGCGCCGACGGTCTCGGGCGAGCCGAGGCCGGTCATCGGACGGCCGTACGGATGGTCAGGGCCGAAGGCCAGGGCCGGCCAGGCGCGCGCCGCCATGCCGTTGGGCGAGCTGCGCTCCTGGGCGATGGCCGCCAGTTGCTGGGCCCGGCGACGCTCGATGTCCGCCGGGCGGAAGGCCGGACGGCGGATGACGTCGGCCATCAGGGCCAGCGACGGATCGAGGTTGGCGCTGGGCGAGGTCAGGCTGATGACCGTCCGGTCCATGGAGGCGTTGGCGCTGATGCCGGCGCCCAGTTCTTCCTCGCGCTCGGCGATCTGGGCCGCGTCGCGGTCGCCGGCGGCTTCCTTGAGCAGGCCGAGCATCAGGCTCTGGGTGCCCAGTTCATCGGCCGGGTCGGCGGCCAGACCGGCGTCGAATTCCACCGCGATGCGGGTGATCGGCACCGTCGTCGACCGGGCGTAGACGACCTCGATGCCGTTCGACAGGCGCAGACGCTCGGTCGAGGGGAAGGCCAGCGGCCGCATCTCGCCGACGGGCGGCATCGGCGCGCGCGGGGTGATCGGCAGGGGTTGGGCCGGCGCGGGCGGCGGACGGGTGTCGGCGGCCTCGACATAGGCCTCGCGCTCGCCGGGCTCGACCCGGATGGCCAGCACCGGACGGGTCAGCCAGCGCTGCATGGCCGCCTTGACCGAGGCGGGCGTCACCGCCCCGTACGCGGCCAGCTGGCGGCGGTAGAAGCCCGGATCGTCGGCGTAGAGCTCGCCCTCGGCGAGGGTCACGGCCTTGCCGGTGAAGCCGCCGGTCGGCTCCAGCGCCTGCAGCACCCCGGCGATGCGGCGCGTCACCGCGCGCTCGACCTCGGCCTCCGTCGGGCCGTTGGCGATATATTCGGCCAGAAGAGCGTCCAGACGGGCGGAGACGGCGTCGGCGTCGCCGCCCGGCTTCACGTTCACGTCGAGGTCGAACATGCCCAGCCGCTGGAAGGGCTGATAGCCGGCGCTGACCGAGGTGGCGGTCTCGTCACCGCGCACCAGGGCGTTGTCCAGCCGCGAACTGGCCAGACCGCCGAAGATGCTGGCGGCGACGTCCAGCGAGGCGGCCTCCTCCGACACCAGACCCGGGACCACCCAGGTCCGGCCCAGCTGGGTGTTCGGCACCCGGTCGTGCAGCACCTTGTCCACGCGGGCGGACAGGGTCGGGATGTCCGCCTGCGCCGGCTCGTTCTGCGCGCCGCGCGGGATGTGGCCGAAGTAGCGGTTCACGAGCGTCCGGGCGGTGGCGACGTCGATGTCGCCCGCCAGCACCAGCACGGCGTTGTTGGGCCCGTAGTTGTCACGGTGCCACTGGCGCAGGTCCTCGAGACTGGCGGCGTCCAGATCGGCCATCGAGCCGATGGTCGAGTGGCGATAGGGGTGGCCCTCGGGGAAGAGGGTCTCCAGCACAGTGTAATAGACGAGGCCGTAGGGCTGGTTGTCGCCCTGGCGTTTCTCGTTCTGGACCACTCCGCGCTGGTTATCGAGCCGCTCCTGGCTGAGCGCGCCCAGCAGGTGGCCCATCCGGTCGCTCTCCATATAGAGCGCCTGTTCGACCGCCGAGGTCGGCACGGTCTGGAAGAAGTTGGTCCGGTCGAACCAGGTGGTGCCGTTCCAGTCGGTGGCCCCCATGGCCCGCAGGGGCTCCATCAGGCCGCCGGGCACGTTCTCGGTCGGATTGAACAGGCCGATGTGCTCGAACAGGTGGGCGAAGCCGGTCTGGCCCTGCGGCTCGTCCTTGGAGCCGACATTGTACCAGGCGTGGATGGCGACGACGGGCGCCTTGCGGTCCGTGTGCACGACGACGCGCAGGCCGTTGTCGAGGGTGAACT
Organism: Brevundimonas sp.; assembly: GCF_036400995.1. GTDB lineage: Bacteria > Pseudomonadota > Alphaproteobacteria > Caulobacterales > Caulobacteraceae > Brevundimonas. The sequence continues at coordinate 10,086 of NZ_DASWWG010000114.1, read as the reverse complement.
CCTCGAACGGGATGTCGACGCTGCGGGCCAGTTCCGAGGCCGGAACCTGGGCCGAGGCCTGCCAGGGCGTGACGGCGAGGAAGACGGCGGCGAGAAGGGCGGCGCGGCGCATGGTTCAGTACCCCGAAATGAAGGCCCGAACCGTATCAGCGCTCGGCGGAGCGACAAGTTACGCCTGTGTCATGAGAGCGCCCGCAACGCTCGGTCCGCACGCGGACAAATTCCGCGCAAACTCAACGCCCGCCTAGAAAAAACCGCTTTACATGACAGGCTTATGACCGCATATCGCGCCTTCCGGCGGACCCCGTAGGTCTGATGCTGCGCCGCTAACGCCGGTCTGGGTTAACAATTACAGGGGTTTACGTGAATTGCGCACGTACCAACTTCCCCTGGACCTGGTCCGCGAGCGGTCCCCTGAACGTCCCGTCGCCCTCGTGCGGCCGCGTTCGGTTTCCGTAGCGGCGCGCTGGTTCCAGGATAATCTGAAAGCCGACGTCTTCTATGCGGTGAAGGCGAACCCGTCGCGTTGGGTCATCGAGACCCTGATCGACGCGGGCGTCACCGCCTTCGACGTGGCCTCCATCGGCGAGATCGAGCTGGTTCGCTCGGTCAGCACCGACGTGCGTCTGGCCTTCATGCACCCGGTCAAGAGCCGCGGCGCGATCACCAAGGCCTATTTCGACCACGGCGTCCGCACCTTCTCGCTCGACAGCCACGACGAGCTGGCCAAGATCCTCGACGCCACCGGCCAGGCCTCCGACCTGAACCTGGTCGTGCGCATGGGCGTGTCGGCCGACGGCGCCGCCTATTCGCTGTCGGGCAAGTTCGGCGTGTCGCCGGATCAGGCCCCGGCCCTGCTGATGGCCACCCGCCAGGCGGTCAAGGACGGCCTGATGGGCGTCAGCTTCCACGTCGGTTCGCAGTGCATGCGCCCGTCCGCCTACGAGGCCGCCATGGCCCAGGTCGGCCGCGCCATCAGCCGCGCCGGCGTGATCGTCGACATCGTCGATGTCGGCGGCGGCTTCCCCTCGGTCTACCCGGGCATGGTCCCGCCGGACATGCAGGAATACGCCGACGCCATCCATCGCGGCTTCGCCGAGATGCCGGTCACCCACACCACCGAACTGTGGTGCGAGCCGGGCCGCGCGCTGGTCGCCGAGTCCTCGTCGGTCCTGTGCCGCGTCGACCTGCGCAAGGGCGACGCCCTGTACCTGAACGACGGCTCGTACGGCTCGCTGTTCGACGCGACCCACTCGCGTTGGCCCTTCCCGACCAAGCTGGTCCGGGACGGCGATAGCGCGAACGACCTCAAGCCGTTCCGCTTCTACGGCCCGACCTGCGACTCGATCGACCACATGCCGGGCCCGTTCTGGCTGCCGTCGGACGTGCAGGAAGGCGACTTCATCGAGATCGGCATGCTCGGCGCCTACGGCGTCGCCATGACGACCGGCTTCAACGGCTATGGCGAGCATGACATCGCCGTGGTCGAGGACGCCCCGATGGCCTCGCTGTACGGCCTGGCGCCGCGCTCCATCCCGACCGTGCGCACCACGGCGGAAGAGCAGGCCCGCAAGGTCGTTCGCCTGTCGCGTCCCAAGGGCAAGGCGGGCCAGCGCAAGAAGTCGCGCCGGTAACAGTCACGCTGACGCGAAAGCGTCGCTCACGCGTTCCATACAACAGCGGCCCGTCGCTCCGTCCGGGCCGCTGTTCTTTATCCAAACGACGGGCGCTCAAAACCAAAGGGAAACCCTTGCAATGAACGCTCCCGTTCAATCGAACCAGAAGGCCGAGCTGCTGCAGAACACGGTCGAGCACGTCGACATGACCTCGTTCGACGCCCGTCCGATCATCGACAGCATGCGCAAGATGTCGTTCTCGTCGCGCGACACCGCCCGCGCCGCCGACATCTTCAACATGGCGCTGGAAGACAAGGACTGCTCGCCGTGGCTGATCCTCGCCGGCTCGACCTCGGCCGGCGGCTGCATGCACGTGTACCGCGACATGGTGAAGTTCGGCATGACCGACGCCATCGTCGCCACCGGCGCCTCGATCGTCGACATGGACTTCTTCGAAGCCCTCGGCTTCAAGCACTATCAGGCCGCCGGCCCGGTGGACGACAACGTCCTGCGCGACAACTACATCGACCGGATCTACGACACCTACATCGACGAGGAAGAGCTCCAAGCCTGCGATCACACGATCCTGGAGATCTGCAACCGTCTGGAGCCGCGCGGCTACTCGTCGCGTGAGTTCATCTGGGAAATGGGCAAGTGGCTGTCGGAAGGCAACGCCAAGAAGCCCGGCTCGCTGATCCAGACCGCCTATGAAGAAGGCGTGCCGATCTTCTGCCCGGCCTTCGTCGACTCCTCGGCCGGCTTCGGTCTGGTCAAGCACCAGAAGGAGCGCATCGCCGAGGGCAAGCCCTACCTGATGATCGACGCCGTGGCGGACTTCCGCGAACTGACCGACATCAAGATCGCGGCGGGCACCACCGGCCTGTTCATGGTCGGCGGCGGCGTTCCCAAGAACTTCGCCCAGGACACCGTCGTCTGCGCCGAAATCCTCGGCGTGGAAGCCGACATGCACAAGTACGCGGTCCAGATCACGGTCGCCGACGTCCGCGACGGCGCCTGCTCGTCGTCGACGCTCAAGGAAGCCGCCTCGTGGGGCAAGGTCTCGACCACCTTCGAACAGATGGTCTTCGCCGAAGCCACGACCGTGGTGCCGCTGATCGGCTCGGACGCCTATCACCGCGGCGCCTGGAAGAGCCGCACCAAGCCGCGTTGGGCCAAGCTGTTCGGCAAGTAAGCCCGGGCTCACGTCCAGGACATGAAGGGGAGGCTCCGCAAGGGCCTCCCCTTTTTCTTGCCCGTTGCGGCCGACCGGCGGACCTCGCATTCTCCCGTGACCCGCGGAGACACCATGACCCAAGCCCTGAAGTCCGCCCTGTTGATGCTGATCCTCGGACTGACGCCCTCCGTCGTCATGGCTCAGTCGCAGAGGGACATGAATGAGGCGGCGTTGGCTGACGCGCGCCGCGCTGATCAGGCCCTGAACGCCCAGTACGCCGCGACCCGGGCGCGGCTGTCTCCGGGCTCCCGCACCCTTTTGCGCGACGCCCAGCGCAGCTGGATCACCTTCCGCGACAGCCACTGCCGTTACGAAGCGTCGTCCGTGGAAGGCGGCAGCGTCTATCCGATGATCCACGCCATGTGCATCACCCGCCTGACAGACGACCGTACCCTTGAGCTGCGCCGCCTCGGCGAATGCGTGGAGGGCGACCTGTCCTGCCCGAGCTGACGGAACTCCGCGCCCCTTGGTCCGCTTTGCCTGACGAAGGAGCTTGGCCATGACGCAGCAACAGCACCAACAGACCCAGGACGCGCAGGAAGCCGATGACCTGGGCGAAAAGCCCGATCTGGGCCGGACGCCCGACGCCCTGATCGAGGCGCTGAGCGGGTCCGACATGGGCTCGGACACGCGCGCGGGTTCCCTGCAGGGCGGCGCGGCGACGGGGTCCGAGAAGGATCCCGATCAGGATGTCATCAACGCCGCCCTCGCCCGCGAAGGCGAAGCGGGGCGAACCAAAGGCTGACATCCTCGCCACCTTCCGTCGCCGAACGGACCCGATGCCGCCTTGCCGCCGCCGCACGCATGGGCCACGGTAGAGCCAACAAAATCTGTCTCAAGGACAACGGGATGAAGCGCATGCTTTGGGCCGCCGCGTTTTCGGCGGCCATCGTCATGACCGGTTGCAACAGGGGTGAGGAAAAGGCCGGCGCGCCCGTCGACGCCACCCCGGCCGAAGGCGTGTCCGAGGCCGATGCGGCCGCAGGCCCCTCGCAGACGCCGACGACCGCCGAGACCGGCGCCCCGGCCGCCGCGGGCGCGCCCGAGTACGCCGTGATCTATCCGGGCGGCGAGCCCAAGGGCGCCGTGACCCCGGGCATGAGCCCGGCGGGCCCCGGCGGCATCCTGGAGTTCACCACGGACGCCACGCCCGACGAGGTGGTCGCCTTCTATCGCCAGCGGGCGGAAGCCTCGGGTCTCAAGCCGATCAACAGCCTGAGCCGGGACGACGCCCGCGGTTATTCGGCCGGCGACGGCGGCGCCAAGCTGCTGAACGTCGTGGCCACGCCCGTCGAAGGCGGACCGACCGACGTGCTGCTGTCGTGGACCGGCGGCTGATCCGTCACAGCGCCCTCGCGGCGCTGGTCCTGATCGCCGGCGCCTGCAGCACGCTGAGCCGCGTGGCGCCCGCTCCCCTGCCCCCGGAAGGCTATCTGGACGCCGAGGCCGTCGGAGGACTGGCCGGCGCCTTCTCGCCGTCGCCCCAGACCCTGTCCTGGACGGCGGAGCCGCCGGGCCTCGCCCCCGGCACGGACCGCTGGTGGCTGGCCACGGCCCAGGCTGAGTTGCGCGCCCCCTTCGCCGCCCAGCATTTCGACTGCGCCCTGGGCACGCGCCTGAACGAACGCGAGCGCCCGGCGCTGACCCGACTGATGAACCGGCTGCTGGTGGATGCGGACGCCCTGACCCGAGGCCTGTCGGCCGCCTCGCCCCGGGCGCGCCCGATCGCCGCGGACCGGGCGCTGGAGCCCTGCCAGCGGGTCACCGACGCGATGCGCGACAGCCCGTCCTGGCCCGCGAACGGAGCCGTCGTCGGCGCGGCCTATGGCGAGATGTTCGCCGCCCTGGCCCCGGATCGCGGAACGGCCCTGCGGGATGTCGGGCGCCAGATCGGCCAGAGCCGCGAGGTCTGCCGGATGAACTGGCGCGGCGACGTCGCGGACGGCGAACGCATCGGTCAGGCCCTGTACGCCCGGATCGCCGCCACCCCGGACTTCGCCGCCGATCTGGAGGCCGCGCGCGGGGAGGTCGAGGCCGCCCTCGCGGAAGGCCTGACCAACCCGTCCTGCACCGCCGAGCGCTGGGCGACCCGGCAAACCCCGGACCGGCGCGCCCGGGACTAGGCCGGGCGGCCCGTCGCCAGCGCGCCGTACAGGTCGGTGCGGCGATCGCGGAAGAAGCCCCAGGCCGCGCGGTGGCGGTCGAGGAAGTCCAGGTCGAAGGTGTGGACCAGCACGCCCTCCTCGGTCGCGCCGAAGCTCTCGACCAGATCGCCGCGGTGGTTGGCGATGAAGGAGTGGCCGTAGAAGGTCTGGCCGGCGTCCGTCACCTGCTCATGGCCGATGCGGTTGGCGCCGATGACCGGCACGACGTTGGACACGGCGTGGCCCTGCATGGCCCGCTGCCAGGGGGCGGCGGTGTCGAGGGTGTCGTCATGCGGCTCGGTGCCGATGGCGGTGGGATACATCAGGATTTCGGCGCCCTGCAGCATCATCGCGCGGGCGGTCTCGGGGTACCACTGGTCCCAGCAGATGCCGACGCCGATGCGGCCGAACTTGGTGTCCCAGACCTTGAAGCCGGTGTCGCCGGGCCGGAAGTAATACTTCTCCTGATAGCCGGGGCCGTCGGGGATGTGGCTCTTGCGATAGACGCCCATCAGCGTCCCGTCGGCGTCGATCATCACCAGCGAGTTGAAGTAGTGCGGCCCCTCGCGCTCGAAGATCGAGACGGGGATGACCACGCCCAGTTCCTTCGCCAGCGGCTGAAGCTGGACGACCGCCGGATGCTCACGCCACGGATATGCGGTCCCGAACCATTTCTCCTCCTGCGAGACGCAGAAATACGGACCCTGGAACAGTTCCGACGGCAGGATCACCTGCGCGCCGCGCCCGGCGGCTTCGCGAATGAGCGCAACGGTTTTGTCGATGTTCGTTTGGATGTCTTCAGATCCGTACGAGGTCTGAAGCGCAGCGACAGTGACGGTGCGGGCCATTAGGCGGGCTCCTGCTGGCTGATGCAGTGGAACGAACCGCCACCGGTCAGGATGGCGATCGAGGGCAGCGGGATGATCTCCCGGTCGGGATAGACCGTCTTGAGGCCCTCGCAGACCAGACGGGCGGCGGTCTCGTCACCATAGGTCGGGACGATCACCGCGCCGTTGGCGATGAGGAAATTCATGTGGCTGGCCGGGATCGGCTTCTCGTCCTCATCGCCGACGAAGCCGGGCGACGGCAGGGGCAGGATGCGGATCTTGCGGCCCTCGGCGTCGGTCATCTCCGACAGGGCGCGGGCGACCTCGGCGTAGACGTCGTCATTGGGATCGCCGCGGCCCCAGGCGACCGGGCAGGCCACCACGCCCGGCGCGACGAAGCGGGCCAGGTTGTCGACGTGGCCGTCGGTGTGGTCGTTCAGCAGGCCGTCGCCCAGCCACAGCACCTTGCGGGCGCCCAGCGCCTCGGCCAGCGCGGCCCCGGCGGTGTCGTCGGTCCAGCCGGTGTTGCGGTTCGGGTTCAGCAGGCACTGGCGGGTGGTGAGGATGGTCCCCTCCCCGTCGTGATCCAGAGCGCCGCCCTCGAGGATGAAGTCGTTGCGGTCCAGCGGCACGCCCGAGGCCTCGCCGATCTGGGTCGCGACGGTGTCGTCGTATTCGAGGTCGTACTTGCCGCCCCAGCCGTTGAAGCGGAAGGCGGCGGCGCGGGTCGAACCGGCGCCGAAGATCGGGCCGGTGTCGCGCAGCCAGATGTCGCCGAAGCGGCCGTCGATGACCTCGACCCCGTCCACGTCGGCGAAGCGGGCGCGGGCGTCATCCAGCGCCTCGGGCTTGCCGACCATCAGTTTCACCTGCTCGCGGCCCGGACCGGCCAGGGCGCGGACCAGGGCCTCGACCTCGGCCTGCGCCGGTTCGAGGTTGTCCTCCCACAGCTCGCCGTGGCTGGGCCAGCCGACCCACATCGCGCGGTGCGGCGACCATTCGGCGGGAACGGGCGTGGTCATGGTCGAGAACAATCCTTGTCAGCGGCGAAAGCGGGCCAGCCGCGCCAGATAGACACCCCGGCCCCCGACTTCAACGCGGGAAGCCGAAACAGGGACCCGGCCTTTACCCCGCGACGAGCGATAGCGCCCCCTCGCGCTCAAGCAGCGAGCGACCGCGTCGCGAGCGATAGCGCCCAAAAAAGAAGAGGGGCGGCCCGTCGCCGGACCGCCCCCCAACCCAGTCTGGACTGCGTGAGCCTTAGAAGGCGACGCGCAGGGTGGCCACGAAGGTGCGCGGAGCGCCGATCTGGCCGAACGGAATGCCGTAGCCCGGCTGACCCGGGGTCGCCGAGGTACGGGTGCCGAGGCCGCCGTAGTATTCCTCGTCGAACGCGTTGGTCAGGTTCAGCTGCAGGAAGGTGCCTTCGTAGCCGAAGGGCTCGAAGTCGACGCGGGCGTCGAAGTCGACGACGGTGAAGGCGTCAACCTTCATATCGTTGACGTCGGTCAGCCAGCGCTCGCCGGTGTACTTGGCCTGGGCGCCGACCTGGAACCACTCGGTGACTTCGTACTGGGCGCGAGCCGAGAACATTTCGTTCGGGGTCTCGACCAGTTCCTTGCCGGCGGTGGCGGCGATCTGGCCAGCCGAGTTCAGGACGTAGTCGTCCTGCAGTTCGCTGTCCATGAACGAGGCCGAGGCGTAGAGGCTCAGCTGTTCGATCGGCGACCAGCCGATCGAGGCTTCGACGCCCTTCAGCTCGACGGCGCCGACGTTACGGTCGACGAAGGTGCCGAGGTCTTCGTCATAGGTGTTGACGATGCGGTTGTCGTAGTTGGTGGCGAAGCCGGCCACGGTGGCGACGATCGTCGGCGACGAGAAGCGGTAGCCGATGTCGAAGGTCTGGGTCGATTCCGGCTGCACGGTCGGGTTGCCGACCGAGCCGTCGGCCAGACGGGCGATCGTGTACAGGCTGTCCGTACGCGGGGCCGACAGGTTTTCGGCGTAGCTGACGTAGACCGAGTGACCTTCACCGAAGCGGTAGGTGGCGCCCAGGTTCGGCAGGATGTCGTCGTACTTCAGTTCACGGGTGTACGGCGCGATGTACTGCGTCGTGCCGGTCGTGGCGAAGGTGACGTTGCCGTTGGCCAGGGTCGCGTTCGGCACTTCCGAGGTGCAGCGGACGTTCGACGAGGCGTTCTGCGAGTAGCAGAACTGGTTCAGCTCACGCTTGAAGAACGGCGCGCGGACACCCAGGGTGACGGTCAGGGCGTCGTCCAGGAACTGGCCGCGGTATTCCAGCGAGAACTGGTTCAGTTCGGCGTACGACAGACGGTCGCGCGAACGCAGGAAGTAGCCGTTACGGTTGATGATACGGTTGGCTTCGTCGTTGCGGCCACCGAACCAGTCGCGGAAGCGCGGGTTCGAGGGGTTCGAGAAGTTGATGTAGCCGTATTCACCGGTCTGGCGGTGACGACCCCAGTCATACGCATAGGCGGCGCGGATGCGGTTGTTGTCGTCCAGGTCCCAGATCAGCGAGCTGTTGACGCCGTAGCGGTGGGTGTTGGTGTTCGACGGCGTCATGACGCGGACGCGGTCGAGGATGTCGCCGTCGCCGTTCAGGTCAACGCCGCCGGCGCCGGTGGTGCCGCGCAGCAGCGAGTCCTGTTCGAACAGGACGGCTTGCTGGGTGCCGCCGTTGGCCAGGGTGTACTGGAACGACGGGTCGATCGTCAGGACCAGGCCTTCAGCCAGGGTGAAGCGCGAGTTACCGCGGATGTTGCCGGTGTTCGACGGGTTGACGCGCAGGCCGTAGAAGTTGGTGCCGTTGGCGTCGTTGTCGGCAACGCCGGCGCGGACGGTCGGGGCGATGTAGGTGCGGTCGAAGTCGTACTCCCAGCCGTACGGGCTGGTTTCAACGTCCGGCAGGACGGTGCCGGTGGCGTTGCCCAGGTTCGGGCCGGTGTAGTTATAGTTGCGGTTCTCGTTGTAGTGACCCGACAGGGCGACGAAGTCGCCGTTGTCGCCCAGCGGCTGGTAGATGCGGCCGTTGAACTGGGTCTTCTGCAGGTCGCCGAAGCCCTTGAACTTGTCGTAGGTCTGACGCGAGACGGCGAACCAGGCGGTGGTGCCGAACGGGGTGATCTCACCCGTGTCGATCAGGAACATGAAGCGCTGGTAGTCGAAGTCGCCGAACGAGGCCTGGCCCCAGCCGCCGAATTCCGACGCCGGGCGACGGGTCACGTAGTTCACGGTGCCGCCGGTGGCCGAAGCGGTCGGGCTGTCGACGTCGGTGGTGCCGGTGTTGACCGAGGCGCGCTCGATCAGTTCCGGGTCCAGCTGCTGGTTGGTGTAGGTGGCGTAGTTGCCGGTGTCGTTCAGCGGGATGCCGTCGAAGGTCAGCGACACGCGGTTGCCGTCGAAGCCGCGCAGACGGATGTTGCCGCCCGACGAACCGTACGGGTCAGCGTTGGTGAAGCTGAGGCCCGGGGTCAGGTTCAGGGTCTGCAGGATGGTTTGACCCGGGGTCTGGGTCGAGATGAACTCCTGGGTGACCGTGTTACGGGTCTTGGCGACGGTCTCGGCGACGGCCAGGCCGTCGATGTTGCGCGGACCGCGCGTGCCGGTGACGACCACTTCGCCCAGGTTGGTGGTTTCGGTGGCTTCCGTACCCGTCGACTGGGCCGAAGCAGCGCCCGCCATGAGCAGGCCGCTGAAGAGGGCGGTGGTCGCCCAGAACGCGCGTTTGCGGTTCGTCATAGTCATCTATCCCCGATGAGTTGGGCGAAAGCGCCCACCGGCCGGCGAGGGCCGGTCGAAATCACGCCCCCCTTAGGCGCGACGTCATAAAGTGGGACGACACTGATGTGACAGTGATATGACAGCGGCCGGGGGTGGCCCCCGGGACACACCCTGTTGCGCCGCACAAATTGTGGATGATTTTCAAGCCCCGGCTGGATCGGCCGGGCGGGCGGTCCGGAATTCTCCCGACGAGGGAATATGCGGCCTCACGGACGAAACGTCACACAGCGTCATGCAAAGCAAAACCGCCGGCCTCCTTTCGGAGACCGGCGGCTCTGTCTTCTTGTCTGACCTACCGGCCTTCGGCCTGCTTGAGGTCGAAGGCCGTCTCGGCGACTTCCGGGTTTAGCGGAAGTTGATGCCGATGGTGGCGCGACGGTTCAGCGGCTCACGCACGCCGTCGGCGGTCGGGCGGGCCAGCTCGGTTTCACCCTTGCCGTCCAGCGAGATCACGCCGCCGTTGA
>NZ_DASWWG010000113.1:0-3219 GCF_036400995.1 Brevundimonas sp. | reverse complement strand
GAAGAAGAGCCCGGGCTACTTCAACCAGCAGCGCACCACGCTGGCGGGGCTCATGGACGGCAGCGACCGCATGAGCCTGGAGGAACGGCGCATGTGGGGCCAGATGCGGATGGACCCGCGCGACATCCTCGACGTCAGCGGATCGACCTACACCTATCTGATCAACGGCCATGGGCCGCAGGAGAACTGGACCGGCCTGTTCCGGCCCGGCGAGCGGGTGCGGCTGCGCATCATCAACGCCTCGGCCATGTCCATCTTCAACGTTCGCATCCCGGGCTTGCCGATGACCGTGGTGCAGGCCGACGGCGAGAACGTGCGCCCGGTCGAGACGGACGAGTTCCAGATTTCAGTCGCCGAGACCTACGACGTCATCGTCCAGCCGACCGAGGACCGCGCCTACACCATCGTCTCCGAAGCCATCGACCGGTCCGGGATGGGCCGGGCAACCCTGGCGCCGCGCCTGGGCATGACCGCCGAGGTCCCTCCCCTGCGCGAGGTCCCGAACCTCACCATGCGCGACATGGGCATGGGCGGAATGGATCACGGCGCGATGGGCGACATGTCCGGTATGGACCATGACGCGATGTCCGGCATGGACCACGCCGCTCCGACCCAGAACGCGCCCGCAGCCGGCGAGATGGCCGGGATGTCCATGTCGGGCATGAACATGCGCGATCCCGAGAACGCTCCGCCCGACATGGCGGTGGGCGTCGGCGTCGATGCGATCGCCATGGACCCCGCCAACCGTCTGGGTGAGCGTCCGATCGGTCTCACGACCGTCGATCATCGCGTCCTCGTCTACACCGACCTGGTGTCGCTCCAGCCGAACAAGGACCCGCGCCCCCCGTCTCGGACGATGGAGATCCACCTGACCGGCAACATGGAGCGGTTCATGTGGGGCTTCGACGGCCGAAAGTTCAGCGAACTGGTCGAACCGATCCGCTTCGAGCGCAACGAGCGGGTGCGGGTGACCCTGGTCAACGACACCATGATGGCCCACCCGATCCATCTGCATGGTCATTTCTTTGAACTGGTGACCGGCGGACCGGCCGGGCACCAGCCCCTCAAGCACACGGTCAACGTCGCGCCCGGCGGCAAGGTGACCTTCGATCTGACCGCCGACGCGCCCGGTGATTGGGCCTTCCACTGCCACATGCTGATGCACATGCACGCCGGCATGTTCAATGTTGTGACGGTGCGGCCCATGGACGGAGCTGCGTCATGAACCGCCTCGCCGTCGCCCTCGCCCCGCTGGTGCTCGCCGCCAGCGCCTTCAGCGCCCAGGCCCAGGACCCTCACGCGGGCCACACGATGCCGGCGACCGCGGCGCCGACGCGCCCCGCGCCAGCACCGCGGCCCACGCCACAGGCGCCGGCCCGACCGGCGCAGGATCCGCACGCCGGTCACGTCATGCCGCCCGCGCAGACGCCGCCCGCCGCGGATCCGCATGCAGGCCACCAGATGCCGGCGCAGCCCGCGCCCGTAGACCCGCACGCGGGACACCAGATGCCGGCGGCGACGCCCGGCCAGGCTGATCCGCACGCGGGCCACGACATGTCGGCCATGTCGCCCGCGCAGACCGACCCTCACGCCGGGCATGACATGTCGACCATGAGCATGGGGCCGCCCGATGTGGCGACCAGCTCCGACAATCCCGGCCGTCCTCCGGAGGACCCGCTCCCGGCCGCCGCCTTGGCCGGCCCTGCCCACGCCGCCGATCTCGTCTTCGGCGCCGAGGCCATGGCCGCCTCTCGCCGGACCCTGATTCACGAAAACGGCGACGTCCGCACCACGGCCGTCATTCTCGATCGCCTCGAAGCCGGCTTCGGCGACGACGGCGAGACCTACCTCTGGGACGTCCAGGGCTGGACGGGCGGCGACATCAATCGCTTCTGGTGGAAGTCCGAGGGCGAAGGCGACTTCGGCGGCGAGCTCGAGGAGGCTGAAGTCCAGGCGCTCTACAGCCGCGCGGTCACGCCCTTCTGGGACGTTCAGGCCGGCGTGCGTCAGGACTCCCGGCCCGACGGCGAGGACACCACGCATCTGGTCCTCGGCCTGCAGGGCCTGGCGCCCCATTGGTGGGAAGTCGACGCCGCCGCCTTCCTGTCGACCGACGGCGACCTGACCGCCCGCGTCGAGGCCGAATACGACCAGCGCATCACCCAGCGCCTGATCCTTCAGCCCCGCCTCGAAATCGACGCTTCAGCCAGCGACATTCCGGAACTGGAGATCGGTTCGGGCCTGTCCTCGATCGAGGCGGGCCTGCGACTGCGCTACGAATTCCGCAAGGAGTTCGCCCCCTATGTCGGCATCGAGTGGAGCCGCGCGTTCGGCGATACCGCCGATTACATCGAGGCCCGAGGCGGCGAGACCGACGACACCCGCTTCGTCGTCGGCCTCAAGGCCTGGTTCTAACCGAAGGAGACCACCCCATGATGATCCGCACTCTCGTTGTCACCGCCGCCCTCGCGTTCGCCGGCACCGCCGCCGCCCAGGACCCGCATGCGGGTCACGCTATGCCGGCCCAGGCCGCAGCGCCCCAATCCGGCATCACGACCGTTCCTGCGAATGGCGCGATGACCCAGGGTTCGCCCGAGCGGTTCAGCGTCACCTTCCCCCACGCCATGGTCCTCAAGACCGTCGCCCTCTCCGCCGAGGGGCAGGCTCCGGTCGACGTCACTGTCCCCGCCGCGCCGGCCGCCGCCACCGTCGGCGTGGCTCTTCCGCGCCTCGCGCCGGGCAACTACACGGCCGCCTGGACCGCCGAAGGCCCGGACGGCCACAAGATGTCCGGCTCCGTCAGCTTCATGGTTCACTAGGAGAACGACGATGAGGGTTTCCAACCTGCTGGCCGCCGCCGGCGCGATCCTGACCCTGAGCGCGGGCGCGGCTCTGGCGGCCGAAGGCTGCGATTGTTGCAAGGACATGGCTGCGGACGCGGCTATGACGTGCTGCGACGAGATGCAGAATGATGCGTCTTCGGCTCCCGCTCATTCACTGGCACCTGACAGCGCGCCTGCGAGGCCTTCGTCAGAGGCCGTGAACCACAATCAGCAGCGTTCACCAACCTAAGCGACACTTCTACGATTTCGGCAGGAACTCTCCGCCCAACCGCCGACGACCATCGGTCGAGCGCGCTAAGGTCGAGGCTGCAATGCCCCAGAACAAACTTTGGCTCACACCGGAAAGCGGACGCTCCCGGAGTCGCCAAAGAGTCAG
>NZ_DASWWG010000112.1:0-4505 GCF_036400995.1 Brevundimonas sp. | reverse complement strand
CTCGGCCGCGCGGCCCAGCCGGACCAGAACCTGCGCCCGCGCCCGGGTCAGATAGGCGCGGCTCTCGGCCGTCGGCGCCAGCGGCGCGGCCAGGCCGTAGGCCTCGGCGGCCTGCGCCAGATCGCCGGTCACGCGGGCCGTCTCGGCGCGGCGGGTCTGCACCCGGTGATCCCAGCTGCCCGCCACCGGCTGCAGGATGGCCAGCGCCTCGGCGTTGCGGTCCGAGCCAATCAGGGCGTCGACCAGCAGCAGCCGCCATTCCAGATTGTCGGGCACCGCGCTGACGGCCCGGCGGGCGGGCTCGACGGCGTCGCCGGGACGGCCGGCGTTCATCGCCTGATAGGCGGTGGTGGCTTCGGCATATCCGCCGGCGGTTGGGGTCACGGTCTGGGCCCCGTCCTGGGCATGGGCCTGGACGGGCGGCAGCACGGCGGCGCCGGCGGCGGCCAGGGCGACGGAGGCGAAAAGCAGGGAGCGGTTCACGGCGGGGCCTCGAGGGGTCAGACGGGTTCGTGACGGTGATCGACCGGCGCGCTCTTCAGCGCTTCGGCCAGTTGTTCGTTCAGCCAGCGGGCGCTGCGCTGGTCCTTCAGCGCGGCCTCGATGTCGGCGGCCGAGACCATGCGCAGCCGCGTCAGGGTCTCGCCCAGCGAGCGGCCGTCGGCGCGCGACGCGGCCAGGGCGGTCTGCAGGTCGGCGTGGGTGATGCGGCCCTGACGGATCAGGATGTCGCCCAGTCGCGCATAGCCCGCGCGCACCGAGCGCCACAGCATGGCTTCGCGCGAGGCGTCCAGCCCGCCCGCGGCCCGCAGCCGCGCCAGCTGTTCGCGCACCGCCGGGAAGGGATCGTCGCCCCAGGCGAACCGGATCGCGAAGGCGATGTCGCTCAGCGGCGCGAACAGGAAACGGACGCTGCGCACGCCCTGCTGGCCGAAGCGCCTCTCCAGCGCCGCCCGGTGCTCGGGCGGCAGGGGTTCGGCCAGGGCGACGTCGATGCCCGACCCGTTCCGCCGCAGGGGCACGGCGCCGTAGCGGGCGGCCTCCGCGGGCGTCAGCAGGTTCAGCACCTCGCGGTCGATCTGGAAGGGATCGAAGATCGAGGCGTAGGTCTCGCCGCGCTCGGCGAAGGCCTCGGCCAGATGGTCGTCGTCCACCGCCGCCAGGTCGAGCAGCAGCAGGCCCAGCGGACGGTAGCCGGACTTCTGCGCCTCCAGCGCCCGGGTCAGGTCGGCCTCGCTGACGTGGTTCCAGAACCGCAGGGTCTCGCCCAGCCGGCCGGAGCCCTGCTGCAGCTCGGACAGGGACGGGTAGGCGTGCTGGGTCTTGTCCCAGGCGATCGGACGCCGGGTGATCAGGTGGCTGATGTACTGGCGCGAGGCCCGCCAGAAGGCGCCGAACGAGATCAGGTTCGAGGTCACGATCCGGATCGGCGTCAGCGGGACGTGCTTCAGGCCATGGTTCAGCCCGGTGAACCAGGCCCGGTGCAGGATGCGGTTGACCAGGAAGAAGAAGTTGATGGTCACGATCACCCATACCCAGTGGCGATCGATCACGGGCGGCAGGTTCACCGCCTCCGGCCAGATCTTCTCGACCAGCAGCATGCCGAGCAGCTGGATGACGATGACATAGCCGAACATGCCGACCGGGGCCGTGAACAGGGCCTTGCGGTCGCGGAACAGGTAGTAGCGGTTCACCAGCCCGCCGAACCAGCCCAGCTGGGCCCAGCCCATGATCGAGATGCCCAGGGTCCAGCGCGCCTTCTGGCGGACGCTGTAGAAGAATTTGTGCGGGAAGAATTCCTTGGTCGACACCAGCTCGCGGCGGTGGATGTCCACCATCCCCTTGCGGAACCAGGCCTTCCGCTGGCGCGGCGTCCGGGCGTGATAGCGCACGAACTGCGACGGGTAGCCGAGCGCGCTCAGGCGGTGGGCGACGTCATAGTCCTCGGTCAGGCTGTCGGTGTTGAACGGCTGGCCGTCCTTCTCCTCGACCAGCGCCATCATGGCCCGGCGGTGGAAGGCGGTGGCCACGCCCGCCGACGGGGTCATCCGGGCCAGCGCCGAGCGGACCGGCAGGTCCTTGGTGTGGAACTCGGCGAACTCGTCCATGTAGTGGCAGGCGACGAGGTTGTTCCATTTGCGGTCCATCGACAGCACGGGCATCTGGATCATGGCCGCCTCGTCGACGAACCAGTTGACCGTCTTAAGCCCGAACGGATGCACCACGTCCTCGGCGTCGTGCATCAGGAAGGCGCCGAATTTCTCGCCTGTCCGCTCCTCGTACAGAAGGATGTTCTGGATGATCCAGTTCAGGCAGTCCGCCTTGGACGTCGGGCCGTCGTGCGGCACCTCGGCGCGGTGCACGTTCGGGAAGCGCTGGCGCACCTTCTCGACCTCGCGCCGGGTGTCGGCGTCGTTGGCGTAGACCCCCACGAAGATGTGGTAGCGGCTGTAGTCGAAGGTGTTGTTGGTGTTGGCCACCATGCTGGCGATGACGTCTGACTCCTGCCAGGCGGGCACCATGATGGCGATCAGCTTCTCGGGCTCGCGCTCCAGCAGCCGTTGCGGCGGCGGGCGGTCCCAGAAGCTGCAGAAGCGGACCAGCAGGCCCCACCAGTAGGCCAGGTCGATCAGCAGGTCGTCCAGCGAGCTGATCAGGATCAGCACCGCCGAGATCATCACCGCCCAGCGCAGGAAGGCCCAGTAGGCCAGGGCGGCGGCGTACAGGTCCGCGCCCGTCGGCGCGTGCGCCGCCAGGAAGGTCAGCCAGTACCCGAGGGTGGCGGCCGCGACGGGGGACATGGTCAGACCGCCGCCCGGATCTGTTCGCCACCGGGCGCCTTCGACGGGCTCCAGCGCGAGATGATGTCGGTGATGCGTTCGGCCGCGAAGCCGTCGCCGAATGGGCTGACGGCGCGCACCATCTGCATGCGCTCGGGTTCGTCGGTCAGCAGGTGGGCGGCGGCCTCCAGCACATCCCGCGTGCGCGTGCCGACCAGACGGGCGACGCCCGCCTCGATCGCCTCGGCGCGTTCGGTGGTGTCGCGCAGGACCAGCACCGGGGCGCCCAGCACGGGCCCTTCCTCCTGCACGCCGCCGGAGTCCGACAGCACCAGGCTGGCGCTCTTCAGGTGCGACAGGAAGCCCAGGTAGTCCAGCGGCTCGACGATGCGGATGCGGTCCTGCCCCTGCAGGGCGGCGTCCACCCGACCGCGCAGCGCCGGGTTGGCGTGGGCGGCGAAAACGACCTCGATATCGGCCACCCTGTCCCGCAGCAGGACAAGCGCGGCCAGAATCTGTTCCAATTCGGGACCCCAGTTCTCGCGCCGGTGCACGGTCACCAGCACGCGCCGCAGCCCGCCGGTCAGCGGGGCGGGCGTCACGCGGGCGCCGGACAGCCTGACGGCGTCGATTCCGGTATTTCCGGTCATATGGATCCGGTGCTGGGACACGCCCCCGCGCAGCAGGTTCCGGACCGCGGCCTCGGTCGGGGCGAAATGCAGCTCGGCCAGCTGGCCGACCACGCAGCGCCAGCCCTCCTCGGGGAAGGGCTGATCCAGGTCGAACGTCCGCAGGCCCGCCTCGATATGGCCGATCGGGATGCGCCGGGCGAAGCTGGCCATCGCCCCCGCCGCCGTGGTCGAGGTGTCGCCCTGGACCAGCACCAGCCCGGGCTGCAGGCGGCCCAGCACCTCGTCCAGCCGGTCCATGATCTGGGCGAAACGGCCGCCCAGCGTCCGCTCGGGGGACGGCGGGGCCAGCCGGAACTCCGGCGCGATGCCGAAGGTCTCCAGCGCCTGGGCGTTCAGCGCGCCCTGCTGCTCGGTGGAGATCCACACCGGCTCCAGGTCCCGGCTTGCGGCCAGCGCCGCGCGCACGGGCGCCAGCTTGACGACCTCGGGACGTGTCCCTGCAAGTATAGCGATTTTCACGTTCAGCCCCACAACCCTGTCGAGCAACCTCGACTGTCGCGGTATGCAACGATCGGGCCCAACTGAACCTGAGGGTCCTGTTGTCCGCCGTTCATCTCGCGACCTGCCTCGCCCGGGCGCGCCTCTAGGGCGGGGACGCGTCCGCACCGCGACCGGCTCAAGACCGATTTACGGCAGCGTCACCGTGAGCCCAGCAGGTCGCTCCATCGCCAGCTGCCGGTCCCCAGCGCCACGCGCGCGGCGCCCGGGCCGTCGCCGAGGGTGAACAGCACCATGCCGCGCATGGCCTCGCGGCGGCAGGCCTGGGGCGCGAAGGCCACCTCCAGGGCGATGGCCTGACGCACGCCCGCCAGCCCCTTGCCGGCCTGTCCCGGGGTCTGGCGCCAGTCGCCGTCCCAGACCAGCAGGGCCCGGTTCGAGCCGGCGGCCCGATGGGCGGCCGTCACCGCCGCGCGCACCTCGGCGTCGTCGCGAAGGGCGTTCTGGATCTCGCGCACCAGATCACAGCCGCCGCCGTCGCCTGATCCGCCGCCGCCGCCGCCACCCGAGCCCGCGCCGCCCCCGCCGCCGCCGG
>NZ_DASWWG010000111.1:0-23427 GCF_036400995.1 Brevundimonas sp. | reverse complement strand
GGCGGCGGGGGCGGCGCCGGGACCGGCGCGGGCGGTGCGGGCGGGGCGGGCGCGTCCGGCGTGGTCTGGCTGACGGCGCAGGGATGAGGACCATGACGGAACTCGACCCGGCGTTTGATGACGCCGACCTGCTGGACCCGGAGGCCCGCGAGGTTCCGGAGCGGCTCACGAGGGATGAGCTGATGGCGGCGTCCGACTTCGGGTGGCGGCGTCACGGCTGGCGCTTCGATGATCCGGAGGATGATCGATGAGCAGCGCTGACCCCGCGGGATCGCGCCCGTCGCCCCTGGCGGAGGGGCGCTGGCTCTGGCGACGCCTGTATGTGTTCGCCACCACAGGCGCCGCCTGGCTGCTGTTGTGGCGTTTGATCCCGGCCATTCCGCCGGAGGCCGCGCCGCGCCTGACCGATGCGCTGATGGGACTGCTGGCCCTCACGATGGTGCTCTACCTCGTCGCGCCGACCGCTCACCAGCTGGTCACCGGCCTGCGTCTGCTCTGGTCCATCCGGCGGCGAAACCGGGATTGAGCGGCGGACCCGGCAGTTTTTGCCTGCTCACCCGGCACATTCTGCCGGGAGCTCGGCCATCCTTGCCGGGCGCCGGACGTGCTTAACAGGAACTAACGCAACAAAAACAATGATCGCCGGTCTGGCATGGCCGAAATGAGACTGGTCCCATCCTTGCTCCGAGGCCTGTCGAGCAAAATGCTCCCGGCAGCCAAAATGGCGTCGGACACCTTGAAAGAAGGACTACGTGCCATGGCGCTGAATAGCGTTAACACGAACGCGGGCGCGATGATCGCCCTGCAGAACCTGTCGGTCACCAACAGCGAACTGCAAACGGTTCAAAACCGCATCAACACCGGCAAGATCGTCTCGTCCGCCAAGGACAACGGCGCCGTCTTCGCCATCGCCACCTCGCAACGTTCGGAAGTCAGCGCCCTGAACGCTGTCAAGGACAGCCTGAACCGCGGTCAGTCGGCCGTGGACGTGGCCCTGTCGGCCGGTGAGTCGGTCTCTGACCTGCTCGTCCAGCTGAAGGAAAAGGCCCTGTCGGCCACCGACAAGAGCCTGACCACCTCGGCGCGCGCCGCGCTGAACGAAGACTTCAAGGCCATCCGCGACCAGATCGCGACCGTGGTCTCGAACGCCAAGTTCAACGGCGTGAACCTGCTCGACAACTCGACCGGCACGGGCGGCTACAAGGCCCTGGCCAACACCGGCGGCACCACCATCAAGGTCGCCGGCGAGAACCTGTCGCTGGGCGGCGGTAAGGTCACGATCACCGCGACCACCACCATCGGTACGGCCACCCTGGCCGGCACCGCCCTGGCTGCCGTCAACGCCTCGATCGACAACGTGTCGGCCTCGCTGGCCCGTCTGGGCACCGGCTCCAAGGCCTTCGGAACGCACCTGACCTTCGTCGGGAAGCTCCAGGACACGATCGAGTCCGGTATCGGCAACATGGTCGATGCCGACCTGGCCAAGGAAAGCGCCCGACTGCAAGCGCTGCAAACCAAGCAACAGCTGGGTGTGCAGGCTCTGTCGATCGCCAACTCCTCGACCTCCACGCTGCTGGGACTGTTCCGCTAAGGAACGATCGGAAGGGCGGGGTCCCAGGATCCCGCCCAACCGCTCCGGTCCCCTTGAAAGGGAGCCGCCGTTGACGCCGGTCGGCAGGAGATATGCAAAGCAATGCGAAAGTAAGCGCAGTAAACGCGTACGACGTCTCGAATACGTCCGTCGCCACCGGCGGAGATTCCCGTGACGCCAGGGCGCAGCAGGAGGCCGAACAGGTCGCTCGCTACCGTCTGGTGATCGAGGAAGGTCCGAAAACCGGATCGTTCATCTACAAGACGATGGACCGGTTGACGGGTGAGGTCGTCAAACAGTTTCCCCGCGAACAGGTCGTCGATCTGATGCGGAGCGCGGACTACAGCGCCGGCGCGGTGATCGACACCCGGGCCTGACGCCACCTTCAAGACCGATCCGCCGCGCTGGAGCGATCCGCGCGGTTAAGACGCGTGGTGAATCGGCGTTAACCATGTGTGCACCCTTAGCGACTTAGCCTTGTGCAAACCTCGAAGGGCTGAGTCGGATGACGAATAGCGTCCACACCAACGTCGCTGCACAGATCGCGCTGCAGAATCTGAGCACCACCAACAACCGCCTGGCGGACGTTCAGGGGCGTGTTTCGACCGGCCTGAAGGTTCAGGGCGCCAAGGACAACGCCGCCATCTGGGCCATCGCCCAGACGCAGCGGGCGGATGTCGGCGCGCTGGGAGCGGTGAAGCAGAGCCTGGATCGCGCGACCTCGATCGCCGATGTGGCCCTGTCGGCGGGCGAGTCGGTGTCGGACCTCCTGAACCAGCTGAAGGAAAAGGTAACCGCGGCGAAGGACAGCTCGCTGAAGACCCAGTCGCGCCAACTGCTGGACGCGGACTTCAAGGCCCTGATGAAGGCGATCCAGTCGGCGGTGGACAACGCCAGCTTCGACGGCGGCAACATCCTGAACGGGTCGCTGACCAACGGCATCAAATTCCTGGCCAACGCCGACGCTTCGGCCTTCGTGACCCTGTCCTCGAAGAACCTGTCGCTGGGCGGCTCCATCCTGGAACTGTCGCTGACCGACAGCCTGCTGACCCTGACGGGCGCGACCAATGCGCTGGCCAAGCTGGACGATTCGATCACCCAGCTGAACGCGGCGCTCGGCGAGATCGGCGCCCAGGCCAAGCAGATCGAGGCGCACAATACCTTCGTGTCGAAGCTGATCGACACGCTGGAGTCGGGCATCGGCAACCTCGTGGACGCCGACCTGGCCAAGGAAAGCGCCCGACTGCAGGCCCTGCAGGTTCAACAACAGCTCGGCGCCCAGTCGCTGTCGATCGCAAACCAGGCGCCGCAGATCATCCTGTCGCTGTTCCAGGGCGGCTGACGTCAGGCGAGGCGTCGGCCTCCTGATCGTCCGATCGAGATCGGCTCGGGTCGCCGGCGCAGACCGCCGCGCGGCCCGAAGCCGTACAGGGCAAGTAACGATTTCAAGGTGTTGACGAAGGCACTCATCGGGTACTCCTCCGTATCAGGCGCGCTTTCAACGAGCGCGGAGGATCATTGTTCCCCGAGTCGCCGGTTCTGTCTCCGGAACCGCCGCGGGCCGGTGTTAAGGGCTCGTTACGGCTCAGCCGTCACACTGAGGCGCGGGAGCCGCCTGTGATCAACAACAGCTATCTTCTCGGGCTATTCGGCGGGACGTCGTCCACCACGACGTCCTACGCGACTGCGTCCGCCCTGGCGCAGTCCAAGGCCCAGCCGACGCCGCCCTGGTCGACGAACGTCAAGGCCCCGGAGCAGAGCGCCCTCCTGCGCGCCGCCCTGGGCGGGCGGAACTTCATCAACGAAGGCGCGGCCCAGCTGGACGTGAAGGGCGCGTCCAACGACTACAGGAAGCTGTTCGCCCTCTACTCCGGGCTGGAGTCGATGAACGCCCTGGTGAACCGGGCCGGGACCAAGGGCGTCGGCGCGCTTGAGCTGTCGCAACTGAACAAACGCTTCGCCGCCGGGATGGCGGAGATCAGCAAATGGATCCCGACCGCCGATCTGGACGGCATCCGGCTGGTGCAGGGCACCTCCTCGACGACCAGCAAGACGACCGCTGCGGTGGCCCGTGACGCGGCCGTTTCGGTGACCGGTCCGATCCACGAAGGCTCGCCGGATTCCCTGTCGCCGGCGTTCGCGGGCGAGGTCCAGTTCAACATCTCCGTCCGCAAGAGCGACAACAGCGTCGTCGATGTCGCCATCGACCTGAACGACATGGGGACGACGCCCCGCTCGCTGACCAATGTGCTCGACCATATCAACGGCAAGCTGGAGGCCCAGGGCCTGGAGACCCGTATCGGGCGGGAGCTGGTGAAGCCCGAGCCCAAGACGATTACCGTCAGCGGCAAGACGATCACCCTCCCGGCTGGGCCGGACCAGTTCGCCCTGGTGGTGCGTGGCGTGACGACCGAGAAGGTCAGCTTCACTCCGGCCGAATCCGCCGATGCGGTCTATGTGGTGCAGAACGCCGGGACCGCCGGCGGCCTGGAGATGCTGAAGTTCCAGAGCGACACCGGCGGCGACGCCCCGGCGCCCATCGCCGGGATCGGCGAAACCCAGTGGGTGGACGGACGCGCCTCGCAGACGGCCTTGCCGGACGGGGTCGAGACGGTCCGCGCCAGCGCGACCGGGCCGGACGGCTCGGTCTGGCTGGTCGCAGACCTGACCGCCGGGCCGGACAACCAGCCGATCAAGGGGCAGAAGGACGTCGCCCTGATCAAGCTGGACTCCGCCGGTCGGGTGGTGATGACCCAGGCGCTGGGCGCGGCCTCCACCGCCAGCGGCTATGCGATTGCGGTTGACGAGAACGGCCGCGTCGCCGTGGCCGGGTCGGTCACCGGGGCGCTTGAGGCGGGCAAGACCGGCGACGTGGCGACGGTGGCCGACAGCTTCGTCACCGTGTTCGACGCCGAGGGACAGGAAATCTGGACCCAGCGTCGCGGCGCCCGCGCGGCGGATGAGGCGACCTCGGTCAGCTTCGGGCCCAATGGAACGGTCTATGTGGCGGGGCGCGCCCAGTCGTCGATGACCGGCGCGGTCGGCGTCGGCGGATGGGACGGCTACGTCCAGGCCTTCACCGAAACGCAGGCCCACAAATACGCGCCGGTCGTCGCGACAGCGACCGGGACGGCCCAGTTCGGCACCGCCGGCACGGACGGCGTGGACGCCGTCGCGATCGACGGGAACAACCTCTATTCCGCCGGCGTCGAGGACGGCCGCATCGTGGTGCGCCAGTTCGCGCTGGGGACCGACGGCAAGCCGACCCTGACCGCCACGCGTGACCTGGGCGAGGCGAGCGGAGAGATCAGCGGGCTGGCCGTGGTGGACGGGAAGGTCGTCATCAGCGGCACGACGCGAAACGCCGCGCTCGACGCCGGAACGGTCACGTCCGCGCATCATGGCGGCAAGGACGCCTTTGTCGCCGTCATCGACGGCAGCCTGACGGCCTCCGCCGCGGACCGGGTCACCTATATCGGCGGGGCCGGGGATGACAGCGCGGCGGACATGAAGATCCTCGACGGGAAGGTCTGGCTGACCGGCGTCGCCGATCGTGCCGAAGGCGCCGAAACGGATGATCCCACCCGGGGCTATCTGACGCGGATTGACGCCACGACCGGCGCCGTCGAGTGGCGTCGCGAGTGGGACGGCGACAACGCCCAGGCCTCGCCACTGACGCTGGCGGTCGCCAAGGGCGGAGCCAGCGTGCTGGACCGCCTCGGCCTGCCGCAGGGCGAGATCGAGCAGAGCCAGTCGAAGACCCTGGTCAACGCCACCTCGCTGCGGGTAGGGGATCGCTTCTATGTCTCGCCTGCCGACGGCGGGCGGGCCGTGGCGGTGACCATCGAGGCGCGGGACACCCTGCAGACGCTTGCGCGCAAGATCGAGCAGGCCTCGAACATGAAGTTGAAGGTCACGGTGTCCTCGGAATCCGCGAAGGACGCCGAGCCCGGAGACCTGGCCACGGCCCTGCGGACCGGTCTGCAGCGGCTGTCGATCTCGGCGCGTGACGGCGTGAAGGGCGCGGTCCTGACCTCGGGCGAGACCGGCAGGGACGCGCTGGCGGGGCTCGGCCTGTCGCAGGGCTATATCGGCCGGACCAGCGGCGATGACGTCACCAAGACCTTCGGCCTCGGGCTGCCCACCAACCTGACCCTGAACGACGCCGACGCCGTCAAGGCGGCCGGTGAGAAGATCCAGGCGGCGATGAAGGCGATCCGCGACGCCTATCGCGGGCTGTCCCCGGAATCCAACACCCCGGCGGTCAGCGGCACGGCTCCGGCCTACCTGACGGCCCAACTGGCCAACTATCAGGCGGCGCTTTCGCGCCTGACCGGCGGCTAGGTCGCGCCCATAAGGCGTTGACGGCCCCCGCTTCGGCGGGGTTATTGGGCGCTCAATTCGCGCGAGCCCTGCATGCCCAAGGACAATCGAATCCTCATCCTGATCGGCGCCGCCGTGGCCGTCGTGATCGCCATCATCATCGGTCTGATGGTGTCGGGCGGTCGGGACGAAGGCCCGGCCGAGCCGCCGCCTGCGTCCCAGGGCGGTCTGACCGTCGCCGTCGCCGACGCCCCGGGGCTGGATTCCACCCGTGAGCTGCGCTGCTACGTCGACGGCCAGTTCGTCGGCATGGCGACCCTGACCGACTGCGCCCGCCGCAACGGTCTGGCCACCGACGCCCTGGATGTCGGCGTCGACGCCACCGGCGCGCTGGTCGCCGCGCCAACCGCCTCCCTGACCCCGCCGCCCGCGGCGCCGCCCGAGGAACTGGTCGAGCCCAAGGCTGACGCGACCCCGGTCGAGTCGACGGAGCCCGCCCAGCCGACGGTGCAGGCGGCCAGCGGCTCCCAGTGCCTGCGTTACACCGGCTCGGACTGGCGGATGGTGTCGTCGGGCGTCAGCCTGAACCAGTGCGTGCAGGAGCTGTACGCGGGCACCTGCGTCCGTCCGGGCGAGGCCCTGTACGGCCGCTGGGGCGAAACCACCCTGCGTCTGGTGCCGCGCCGCGTCGAACAGTCGCCGGACAACAACCGCTTCCGCACGCTCGCGGATCAGGATCGCAGCTGCCAGTTCCCGGGACTTCGTTGATGAAGCGCGTTCTCTTCCTGCTGACCCTCGCCACCGGCGCTGTCGCCCTGTCCGCCTGCGCGGGCGGTGTTGAGGCCCCCTCCGAGCCAGGCGTCTGCTACGCCGTCGAGCCGGGCGTCGACGGCAAGCCGCCGACCTTCAACGTCGTCGCGCGCGACCAGACCCAGATCGAGTTCTGCGCCGCGCGGCTGGAGGAGATGCGCCTGCGTTTCCTCAATCTGGGCGGCAACCGTCGTGAGGTGACCGGGGCCTATCAGGGGCAGTTCATCTTCATCGATCGGGCGGGCGTCTGGTTCGGCAAGAGCCTGGAAGGCTCGCGCTTCATGGCCTTGGCCCGCACCGGCGACGGTCGTCTGGCGGTGCCCGGCGCCATCGAGCAGGCGCCGGTCGTTCCCGGCCAGTAACGATCCCCGTCCTGCCCGGTCCGGCGCATGACTGGACAGGCGGGAACAAAGATGGAACAAATCCGGCTTCCGTCCGAGTTCTGTGGATGGCGAAGACAAAACGGCCCCGGCGGCGCGAAAGCGCGCTAGGCCAGATGTGAAAGGCCTGAATCAGCGCGAAGCGCGGTGGGCCAGCTAGCTAAAGGAGCTCGATGATGGCGGGCAGCGTCAACAAGGTCATTCTGGTCGGCAACCTGGGGCGCGACCCCGAAATCCGCACCCTCAACTCGGGCGAGCGGGTCGCCAACCTGTCGCTGGCGACCTCGGAAACCTGGCGCGACCGGACGACCGGCGAGCGCAAGGAGAAGACCGAGTGGCACCGGGTGGTGGTCTTCAACGAGAACATCGTGAAGGTCGTCGAGAACTACCTGAAGAAGGGCTCGACCATCTACATCGAGGGCGCGCTGCAGACCCGCAAGTACGAGCAGGGCGGCGTCGAGAAGTACACGACCGAGATCGTGCTGCAGAAGTTCCGCGGCGAGCTGACGATGCTGGGCGGCCGCGCTGAAGGCGGCGCCTCGGGCGGCGGCGGTTACGGCGGCGGGGGTCGCGGCGACGACGACTATTCGTCGGGCTTCTCGACCGGCGGCGCCAACAAGCCGTCGGGCCCGAAGGAAAGCTACGACCTGAACGACGACATCCCGTTCTGATCGGGGAGGGCGGCATGAAGCGACTTCCGGTTTCTGTCGCCGCCCTGGCCCTGACCCTGGCCGGCGCCGTCGTCCCGGCGGCCGCCGCGCCCTGTGGCCCGGACAATATCGCGGGGACCTGGAGCCTCGTCTCCATCCGGGCCGCCGAGCCGGGCGTGGAGGCCTTCTATGCGCGCGCTCCGCATGAGTGGACCCGCTACACCGTCGGCCCCGCCGGGCAGGTCAGCCTGATCTACATGGCCTCCAACCGGCCCAAGGGCTCCTACAGTGAAATCCAGAACGCCCTGGACCAGGCGGACGCCATGGACGGCGTCACCTACACCGTCCGCTGGCCGCGGCCCGGCATCCTGTTGATGCTCCGGGACGGGCAACCCTTCCAGGCGTTCGAGTGCAACATCCTGGATGCGCCTGACGGTGACGCGCGGGCCGGCGACATGTTGGTCACCCAGGTCGAGGGCGCGCCGATGCTGCGTCGGGTCGAACGCCGCGTTGCGCCCTGACGACGAAACGTCGGGACATGGTTCTTGAGGTGGTCCCGGCGGCCGGACGTGCGATAGCGTCGGGGTGATCACCCCCGACAAGCCCCACAGCCCGCTCAGCCCGCTCGAGATCGCCGCGATCGTGGCGATCGTCGTCATCTGGGGCGTCAACAACGCCGCGGCCAAGGTCGCGACCGAGGTCCTGCCGCCGCTGATGACCGGAGCCCTGCGCTTCGCCATCGCCGCGGCCTGCCTGATCCCCTTTGTCCGTCCGCCCTTCCCGAACTGGAAAAGCCTGCTGCTGATCGTCTGTATCGGCGGCCCGCTGCACTACGGGCTGGTCTATCTGGCCTTCTGGCTGGCGCACGATGTCAGCCCGGTCTCCGTCGCGACACAGTTGTGGGTGCCGTTCACGGCCCTGTTCGCCTTCCTGCTGCTGGGCGAGAAGTTGTCGCGGGCCGCCCTGATCGGCATGGGCGTCGCCTTCCTCGGTGTCGCCTGGATGACGCTGGACGCCCACGCCATCGAGGACTGGAAGGGTGTCGCGGTCGGCGTGGTGGCCGCCGGCGCCTGGGCCCTGACGACCGTCATCGCGCGCCGCACCACCTCCATTCCGCCGCTGAAGATGCAGGGACTGCTGGCGCTCGTCGCCCTGCCCACGCTGGCTTTCGCTTCAGCCTTCTTCGAGCGGGGACAGGTCGAGGCGCTGCAGCGGGCCGACGCCCTGATCTGGGCCTGCCTGATCTGGGCGGGGATCGTGTCGTCGGTTCTGGCCACGACCCTGGTCTTCTGGCTGGTGCAGAAGAGGCCGGCGGGGCGGGTGACGCCCTATCTGCTGGCGACGCCGGTTGTCTCGATCCTGATCGGCTGGGCCTGGCTGGGCGATGTGCTGACGCCCCAGATCCTGACCGGGGCGGCCATGACCCTGGCAGGGGTCGGCGTGGTGGCCATCGCCGAGCGCGGTCTGCGGGCCGGAGCGGCCAAGTCCTGAGCAACGAAAAAGGCCCGGACGCGAACGTCCGGGCCTGATTCTGTGCAGCTGTCGCGAGCCCTTAGAGGCCCGGCAGCTTGAAGCCGGTGTCGCGGCGCGGCGTGATGCTGATGCCGGCGCGGCCGCCGGTCAGGGCCTGAACGCGGGCGTATTCGCTGGCGGCGTCGATGGTGACGGCGCCTTCAGCGGTCTGGGCCGTGATCGCGGTCTGGGTCGAGGGATCCTCGCGGCGCCAGAACATGATGCGGTTGGCCCAGCTCTCTTCCTTGTGGGTCAGGTCGCCGAACTCGTCGTCCACGACGTAGCGGGCCAGGGGGTCGGCGCGATCGCCGCCGGCCTGGGCGACCAGCAGCTGTTCGCCCGGCGAACGGGTCACCGACTGGCGCTGACCCAGCAGGATCTGACGGGCGGCCGATTCGGGGGCCAGTTCCTGCGGGCGCGGCTGGCCCGGCGCCGGCGGGCGCAGGCCGTACTCCGGCGGCACGGTCAGCGGCGCGGTCGAGACGGTCAGGAACTCGTCCGGCGTCACCTTGGACAGGCCGATGCTCTGCTGGATGTTCGTGCAGGCGCCCAGGGCGAGAGCCGAGGCGGCCAGGGTCAGAACGGCGGTAGTGCGAAGACGCATGATCAATCCCGGTGCGGCGCGCCGACAAGGCGCGCGCGGAAACCCTAGTGGAAGCGGTTGATTACGACTTTTCGGCGGCGAGGCCAACCTTCGCCGCCCGGTCGGTGAGCAGGCTGTCGATGATCAGCAGGATCACGCCGACGGTGATGGCGCTGTCGGCGATGTTGAACACCCACGGAAAGACGCCGGTGCCCGAGAAATCGAGGAAGTCGACCACGTAGCCGAAGCGAATCCGGTCGATGACGTTGCCGATGGCCCCGCCCATGATCAGGCCGATGGCGGTGATCAGCAGACGGCGGTCCGCCTTCAGCGCCCACCAGCCCAGACCGGCGGCGACCACGACCGAGAACACGCTCAGCACCCAGCGGGCCGAGCCGTCGCCGAACAGGCCGAAGCTGACGCCCCGGTTCTCGACCCAGGTGAAGTTGAAGATCGGCGCCAGGACCGGCACCCGGCCGACTTCCATCAGGTCCAGGCCGGACATGATCCAGGCCTTGGTCAACTGGTCGAGGATGACGACGATCAGGGCGAAGCCGTAGGCGGCGTAGGCGATGCGGGGGATTTTCATTCGGGTCGCTGAGAAAATGAGCGGTCCGGGTTAGCAGCCCCGGTCAGCCGCGCGAAGGGTCTTTTTGTCGTGGCACAGGGTCGCGGCGGGGTGGTTTCAGCTTGTTCGACCGGCCTTGAGGCCCCAAATGTCCAGCTTCAACCCGCAAGGATTCCCCGCACGCACCTGAAGGAGCGCCGATGACGCATGCCGACGTGGCCCAGCACGCCACCACTGCCGCCAGCCACGCTGACAGCCTGATCCTGACACTGGTCGGGGGCTTCGTGCTGGCCTTTGTGTTCGGCATGATCGCCAACCGGATGAAGCTGTCGCCGCTGGTCGGCTATCTGGTGGCGGGCATTGTGGTGGGGCCGCACACGGCCGGCTTCGTCGCCGATCAGGAACTGGCGCCCCAGCTGGCCGAGATCGGCGTGATCCTGCTGATGTTCGGGGTCGGGCTGCACTTCTCGCTCGCCGACCTGATGAAGGTCCGCAAGATCGCCGTCCCGGGCGCGCTGGTGCAGATCGCCGCCGCGACCGTTCTGGGCTGGGGGCTGGGCCGCCTGCTGGGCATGGGCGATGTCGAAGCGCTGCTGATGGGCTTCGCCCTGTCTGTCGCCTCCACCGTTGTGCTGCTGCGGGCGCTGGAGGAACGCAAACAGGTCAAGGGCGACGTCGGCAAGATCGCCATGGGCTGGCTGATCGTCGAGGATCTGGTGATCGTCATCGCTCTGGTGGTGCTGCCGCTGATCGTGGTTCAGCCGGGCGTCGAGGTGAACGGCGGGCAGTTGGCCGCCTCCA
This sequence comes from Brevundimonas sp., assembly GCF_036400995.1. Taxonomy (GTDB): domain Bacteria; phylum Pseudomonadota; class Alphaproteobacteria; order Caulobacterales; family Caulobacteraceae; genus Brevundimonas. Next base: position 12,209 of record NZ_DASWWG010000111.1, on the reverse strand, counting down.
TGGGCTGGACCCTGTTCAAGGTCGCGGCCTTCACCGCCGTCATGCTGGTCGTGGGCGCCAAGGTGCTGCCGTGGGTGCTGGTCCGCATCGCCCACACCAAGTCCCGCGAGCTGTTCACCCTCGGCGTCCTGGCCATCGCCCTGGGCATCGCCTGGGTCGCCTACGCCCTGTTCCACTCGTTCGCCATGGGCGCCTTCCTGGCGGGGCTGGTGCTCAACAGCTCTCCGCTGGGCCACAACGCCGCCGAGCGGTCGCTGCCGTTGCGGGACGCCTTCGCCGTCCTGTTCTTCGTCTCGGTGGGCATGCTCTTCGACTGGCATATCCTGATCGAACGCCCCCTGAGCGTTCTGGGCGTTCTGGCCATCATCATCATCGGCAAGTCGATCGCGGCACTGGTGATCACCACGGCGTTCAAACTGGACAAGGCGACCAGCCTGACGGTGGCGGCGGCGCTGGCCCAGATCGGCGAGTTCTCCTTCATCCTGACCAAGATGAGCGTCGACCTGGGGGGCATGGCGCCCGAGACGCAGAACCTGATCCTCGCGGCGGCCCTGCTGTCGATTTCGCTGAACCCGTTCGTCTTCGCCTTCATCGACCGGCTGGGCGGCAAGCCCAAGCCGCCGGCCAAGGAGACGCCGCCGGTCACCTCGCTGATCTGAGGCAGGCCCAAAGAAGAAGGGGCGCCGGTCGATCCGGCGCCCCTTTTCCGTTTCAGGCGGAGGCTGGCGTCAGAGGACGCCGATCATGCTGGCCACCAGCGGATGGCGGACGATGTCCCGTTCCGCCAGCTTGACCACGCCGATGTCCGGCACCGCCGACAGCTTCTCGGCGATGTCCGCCAGTCCCGAGATGCCCGGCAGCAGGTCGGACTGTTGCGGGTCGCCGGTCACCACCATCGTCGAGTGCCAGCCCAGACGGGTCAGCAGCATCTTCAGCTGGGTGTAGGTGCAGTTCTGGGCTTCATCCACGACGATGAAGGCGTTGTTCAGCGTGCGGCCGCGCATGTAGCCGATGGGGGCGATCTCGATCAGGCCTTCGGCCATCAGCGCCTTGACCCGCTTCATGCTGAGGCGGTCGGACAGGGCGTCGTAGAGGGGCCGCAGATAGGGGGCCAGCTTGTCCTCCATGTCGCCGGGCAGGAAGCCGATCGACTCGCCCGCCTCCACCGCGGGACGGCTCAGGACGATGCGGCCGACCTTGCCGGCCTCCAGCGCCTCGACCGCCTTGGCCACGGCCAGATAGGTCTTGCCGGTGCCCGCGGGACCGAGCGCCAGCACCAGGTTGTGATGATCGATCATCGTCATCAGTTCGGCCTGGCCGTCCGACTTGGGCTTCAGCGTCTTCAGATAAGCCTGGTCGCGTTCGTCATTCGAGGGATGCGGCGACCAACCGGCATGGGTCGGCAACCGCCTGACCTTGGCGTCCTGGATGAACTGGCTCGTATCGAGCACTCCGAACTCACGCGACGCTTCACGGGTTTGACGCTTCAGGGCCGAACGCTTGGTCATGGACGCCTCCAGGGCATGAAAAAAGGCGATGCCGCGAAAGCACCGCCTCGAACGATCGTGGGGAGGAAAGGAGAGGATGCGCAGCACCCGCCCGGGTCGGAGGAGTATCCAACTTCCAGCGGCCGCAGCCGCCGAACCGAACGCGCCACAGCGTTCCCCCAGCTTGACCGGACCGGGCTTGATCCGGTTACCGATCCGGGGCCGAAATGGCGGCCTCGAATCGCATCAACAGATTGATGCTAGCGTGGTTTACGAAGGCTTAAAGCGCTGATTAAGCCAAAGATGAGGTGATGTTTCGATGACGATCTATGCGTTGGCGGACAAGAAACCGCAGCTTCCCCCGGAGGGCGAATACTGGATTGCGCCTAATGCTGTGGTGACAGGAGACGTGATTCTGAAGCCGGGCGCCAGTGTCTGGTTCGGCGCGGTGGTGCGGGGTGACAACGATCCGATCACCATCGGTCGCGACACCAATATCCAGGACGGCAGCGTCCTGCATTCGGACCCCGGCGAACCCCTGACCATCGGGGACGGCGTGACCGTCGGGCACATGGTCATGCTCCACAGCTGCGAGATTGGGGACAACACCCTGATCGGCATCGGGGCGGTGGTGCTGGGGCGGGCGAAGATCGGGAAGAACTGCCTGATCGGCGCCAACGCCCTGATCACCGAAGGCAAGGTGATCCCGGACAACTCCCTGGTCATGGGGCAGCCCGGCAAGGTGGTCCGCGAACTCGAGCCGGGCCAGATCGAAGCGCTGCGCGTTTCCGCGCAGCACTACGTCCAGAATTGGAAGCGTTACGTCACCGATCTGACCGAGCTGGATTAGCCCGTCTTGGTCAGCAGGCCGCGCAGCTTCTTCAGCTGCGGGGCCACGACCGGCGTGGTCAGCATGGTGGAGCCGATCGCCATCAGGAGGAGGGCGGTGAAGGTCGTGTTGGTGATCACCTCCTTGTCCAGCAGGATGTTGGCGAAGATGATCATGATCAGGGCCTTGGTCTGAAGCAGCCAGCCGATGATCGAAGCCTCGCCCTTCTCCCATTTCAGGACCTTGCCCGCGATCTGGACGCCCAGCAGCTTGCCGGCGACCGAGGCGAACAGCAGCACCGCGGCCGCGCCGAAGACCATCAGGCCGCCGACGTCCCACTGGGTCCGAAGGCCGGTGGACAGGAAGAAGACCGGCATGACCGCCAGCAGGATGTGGTTGCGGAACTGGTCCATCTGCTTCTGGTCGAACCACTCGCTGTCCAGAACCGCGCCGGACAGGAAGGCGCCGACCATGAAGTGCAGGCCGGCCCAGTCGGCGGCGAAGCCGCAGGCGGCCAGCCAGATCAGGGACACGTACCAGCGGTCCTTCTGCGGGATGCGGACCATGATCATGCGGATGGCGACGGTGGCGGCCGCGAAGCCGACGAGGAAGGCGCCCTGACGGCCGATCCGCTCCCAGTCGAGCAGGATCAGGGCCAGCACGCCCCAGATCGCGATGTCGTCCAGGCTGGCGTAGCGGAGGATGCGCTGGCCCAGCGGCTGGCGCAGGATCTCCATCTTCTCCATCAGCAGGACGAGGATCGGCAACGCCGTGACGGCGCAGGCCATGCCTATGCCCAGCACCACCTGCCAGGTCTCGCCCTTCGGGCCCGCCCACGCGGGGCTGACCGCCAGCATGCCGAGCGCGGCCAGAGCGCCGAAGGCGAGGGGGACGGTCAGGGCCAGTCCGGCGGTGACCCCGGTCTCTCCCTTGTGTTTCCAGGCCTGTTTCAGGTCCAGCTCGATGCCGGCGATCCAGACGAAGATCATCACCGCCCACCAGGCGATGCCGTTCAGGGCCGTGATGACGTCCTTGTTGAAGACGAACCTGTAGTATTCGGGGAAGGCCGCTCCGAGGACGCCCGGTCCCAGCAGGATGCCGCCGATGATCTGCACGACCACCAGCGGGGCCCAGTAGTCGGTCTTGAACACCCGCCACACCAGATACGGCACGCTGAAGATCAACAGCATGGCGATCAGGAAGATCTCGGTGGTGGTCATGTGCATTCTGGCGTCCCCCCGAACGGCCGTGACTCGCCTCGAACGGGCGATTTCGCGACGTTATGTCCAGCCCCGAACAAAAGGCACGTCAAATCGTGTCACCGCTATCAGGCGATCCGGCGGCCCTCGACGGCGGCCAGGCTGAGCGCGGGTCGCCCGGGCGAGCCGGCGGCGACGGCGACGCGGGCGATCAGGCGGGGCGCCTCGGCGCCGGCGGTGAGCGCAGTCGTCGGCGCGAACAGGCCCAGCACCCGGTCAGGCCGTTCCGAAGCACCTCTGAGCGGAGCGACGACCATTTCGAGCGCCAGAGCGGGCTCGGCGTCGGTCATGGCCGCGACGACAACCGGCCGGGCCTCGCGCACCGCCTGGGCGACCGCCTGTTCGACCAGATCGACGGACCCCGCGGTCCACAGGTCGGTCAGGTCCTGACCGGCGAGCGGTCGACGCCAGACGGTTTCCAGACCGGTCCCGGCCAGTGTCAGAACGCTCCGGCCGTCGCGGCGATCCGCCAGGAAGGCGCGGGGAAGACGCCGCCCGAACGCCTCCGGGCGAAGGGCACCACGCGACGGAATCCCGCCGCGAACCGCGCCCGCGCGGGCGAGCCCGGTCCAGTGGTCGATCAGAAACTGCGTATCGGGATGAAACACTGCATTCGCCTCGGGACGGAACGCCGCAAGGCCCGGGCCGTGAAGGCAACGGAAATGCAAGGCTTTTGGGGTTCTGATGTCCGCTGGAGCGATCCGCGCGTCTCGCGGGTCGTGCGCAAACTTATCTGGAGGTCGGCCCATGGGGGTGCGGATCATGACCTGGCTGCCGGCCGCGGCGGGCTTCCTGGCCCTGTCGGCGGTCGCCGATGACGCCGCGGCCCAGTGCAACGGCGGCTGCCCGCCGCCGCCGCCGCCGTGCTGCGAGCCGCCGCCCCCGCCGCCGCCTCCGCCCCCGCCGGTGTGCTGCGAGCCGCCTCCGCCCCCGTCCTGCTGCGGCGGCGGCAACCTGAACGTCAATGTGAACGTCAACGCCGGCGCCAATGCGAACGCCACCGCGCGGGGCAATGTGGGCCTGAACGCCCGTGCGGGCGGCTCCGTCTGGGTCAGCGGCGGCGGTTCGGCCTATGTCACGGTGGATCAGCCCTATCCGACCACCATCAACGGCCTGAACGTCGAGGGCGCGCGCATCCGCGAGGTGGTGCGGGTCCCCTATGAATCGCGCCGCCGCTGGGAGAAGCGGGTGGTCATCCAGGCCGTCTGCATCGACGACCGCGCGATCCCGCATCCCGCCTCGCAGGTCCGTCCGGACCGGGAGGTCGACGGCGGCTATGAGGGCGAGCTGTACCGCTGCCTGGCCGGCACCGCCCTGCAGTACACCTGGGCCGAATACGAGGGCGAGGTTCGCTTCGACCACGGCGAAACGATCAGCTGCCGCAAGGGCGAGGCGCTCTGGTACGGCGGCGGCAACCTCGAATGCCGGGCCCAGCGGGCCGAGCGGGAGTGCAACGAGCGCTCGCTGCTACGCCGCTACGGCGCGGGCGTGAAGATCCTGACCTGGGTCCGGGAAGAGACCTACACCGCCTACCGCGAGGAAGTGGTGGAACAGTCCGGCATGGCCGTGACGGGCGGCGTCCTGAACCTGGACGGCGGCGTCGGCGGGCGGGTCTTCTGATCCGTTGAACGGCGTGTTCAGCCTGCCGTCAGGCGGGAGAGACTAGAGTCGTGAGGTCGTCGGCTCTCCGTCGGCGATCCTGAGAAGCGAAACTGGCCCCGGTCCAAGGACCGGGGCCTTTTTTGTCGCCTACTGCTGGGCCTGGGCCGAGACCACGATGGCCTTCCAGGCGGTGTCGTCGCGCAGGTACTGGCGCGCCAGCGCCTGAACGTCCGCCGGAGTGACGGCCTCGAGGTCCGAGATGTGGCTCAGGGTCTGTTCCACATCGCCCGGCTTCTCGGCGACTTCCGACAGCTGGCCCAGCCAGTACTCGTTGCCGGCCTGGCTGCGGCGCAGCGCCTCGATCACCGGCAGGCGGGCGCGGTTCAGTTCATCCTCGCTCGGCGGATTGTCGCGCATCGAGGCGACGATCGAATCCACCGCCGCATAGAAGGCGTCCACCTTGTCCGCGGCGATCTCGGCCCGGATCGAGACCGAGCCGTAGCCGCGGTAGGTGTCCGACGCGCTGGCGCCGGTGCCCGGCGAGTAGGCCAGGGCCTGCTGCTCGCGGATGACCTCCAGGACGCGCAGCTTCAGAACCTCGCTCATGATTGACACGCGGCGGGCTTCCGTGCGGTCGTCGACGGCGTCGGTGGTCGGCCAAGCGATATAGGCCAGGGTTTGCTCGGCCGGACCGTTGTGGGTCAGGCGAACCGGGGTCGGGGTGCCGGCCGGGAAGCGCATCTCGGTCGCGCCCGGCGCAGGAGCGGCGTCCGGTCCACGGCGGGGCAGGGCGCCCAGGGTCGGGGCGACGGCGGCGATGGCGTCGTCCACCGTCACGTCACCGACGATGACCACGTCGATCGGACCGGTGCTCAGGCCGCTGACGATGCCCGCGCGGGCGTCGGCGATGGTCCAGGAGGCGACCTCCTCGGCGGTCGGCAGGGTCTCCCGCTTGTCGCCGCTGGCCAGCAGGCCGGAAGCCTGGATGCCGAAGGCGCCGCCGGGAGTCGCCATCTGCTGGGCGATGAGCTGCGGGAACAGGCCCTTGATCTGCTCGAACGGCGCGGCGCGCAGGCCGGGGTCGGTCAGGTAGGCGGTCAGGACCTGCATCTCGAGGTTCAGGTCCGCCGGACGGGTGGCGCCCGAGAAGGCGTAGCTGTCGCTGCCGACCGAGAAGCCCGCCGAGTAGACGTGGCCGTTCAGGACCCGGTTCATCTCGTCGAAGGTCAGGCGACCCAGGCCGCCCGGCGCGACGAAGAAGCTGGCCAGCGACTGCGGCGTCGCGCGATCAATGGGCAGGCTCTGCTCGCCGATGCCGGTCTGGACGCTGACCAGGATCTGCTCGTCACGGAAGTCCGTGGGCTTGACAGTCAGGCGCACGCCGTTGGCGAAGGTCACGACGGTGGCGCCGACTTCGGCGATCTCGCGGCGTTGGGCCACCGCGCCCGGGGTTCCGAACTGGGTGTAGGGCCATTGCAGTTCGGCCTGGGCCGCCGGAGCGGAGACCGGCGTGCGGCGCGACGCCTCCAGCGCGGCCGTGACGGCCTGCTCGCCGCCCTCGATCTCGACCGGGGTGACGACCAGGGCCAGCGGTCCGCCGCCGGTGAAGACCGACTGCAGGGTCTCGTTGACCTGGGCGGCCGTCAGGCCTTCCACGGCCGCGTTGAACAGGTCCAGGTTGGTCTGCGGCGAGGAGAAGACCGAGCGGCTGTTCACCGAGCCGGCGATGCCGTTGGCCAGGGCCGGGGTGCGGCGCGTGGCGGCGCCGGCGACGGCGTTCTCCAGCGCGGTGCGGTACTCGGTGATCTCGCGCTGCAGTTCAGCGTCCGAGACGCCGTACTGGACCAGACGACGCTGCTCCTGCTCGATCGAGTCCAGCGCGGCCTGCCAGCCGCCCGGATTGAAGCTGGCCGAGATCGAGGCGATCTCGACGCTGTCGGCCAGGGTCGACTGGTTGGCGCCGGCCGAAGTGAACGGCGGGTTGTCGCCGCGCGAGATCTCGCCGAGGCGACGGTTCAGGACCGCCAGACCCAGGTTGCGCAGCAGGTTGTCGCGGCGCTCGGCGACGGTGTCCGGATCCAGATCGGGCGCCTTGGTCCAGTTCAGCTGGATGTTCGACTGGATGCCCGGCTCGACCAGGATGCTGGTGCCCGGCTGACGCGGCGCGACCGTGCCCAGGTCAGGCTCCGGACCATCGGCGGCCTTGGGTTCCCAGCTTTCGAAGGCGGCGCGGATCTTGGCTTCCATGACGTCGACGTCGAAGTCGCCGACGGCCACGAAGGTCGCGCGCGACGGGCGATAGTAGGCTTCATAGAATTCCACGAAGCGCTCGCGCGGCGCGGTGCGGATGATGTTCAGGTCGCCGATCGGCAGACGTTGCGAGATGCGCTGGCCGGGGGCGAGCAGGGCCAGTTGGGCCTTGATCGAGCGCAGGCCGGGCGTGTTGCGCAGGCGCTCCTCGCCTTCGATGACGCCGCGTTCGGCGTCGACCGCATCGGGAGCCATCAGGGCTTCCGAAACCTGCTCACGCATGATGCGCAGCGAAGTGTCGACGGTCTCGTCGTTCGTGCGCGGCAGCTCCAGCATGTAGAGGGTCTGGTCGAAGCCGGTCGAGGCATTGGTGTCGGCGCCGAAGGCCAGGCCGAGACGCTCGAGAATGCGCAGCAGGTCGTTCTCGGGGATGTTGGTCGTCCCGTTGAAGGCCATGTGCTCCATGAAGTGCGCCAGGCCCAGCTGGTTCTCGTTCTCCATCAGCGAGCCGGCGTCGATGCGCAGGCGGAACGAGGCCTGTCCGGGAGGGCTGGCGTTGCGCAGGATCGCGTACTGCATGCCGTTCGGGAGGACGCCGTAACGGACGTTGGAATCCGCGGGGATGTCGCTGGTCGTCTGGGCGAAGGGGTCGGTCGGCGCGACCTGCTGCGCCAGCGCGGGCGCGGCGGCGGTCAGGGCGGCGGCCGATGCGGCCACGAGCAGAAGAAGACGGCGGGCGGAACGCATGGGTCAGTCACTCTCCGAAGGCGCATTTCGAAGCCCGTACGGGCGCGCCGGCAAATCTGGAGGGACCGCGATCCTGAAATAACGCCGACGCCCCGCCGCAACCCTTCGGCGACGGGGCGAAACGGCTCAAGTTACGGAAGTTTAATGTGTCGGGCGGGAGACGTAGAAGGTCGCCGAGTTGCCGGTCGCCGTGGCGCTGGAGATCACCGAACGGTTCGAGCCGCTGACGACGGTGTTGGCCTGGGCCGAAACGTCGCCGGAGTTCGTCTGGGTGTTTCGCGCTTCCAGATAGCCCTGGCACTCAGAGCAGGCATAGCCGGTGACGGCGTTGCCGGTCGCTTCGGCGCCGACGTAGACGTCGTAGCCGTTCGTGCCCTGGAAGGTGGAGGTGACCTCGACCCCGCCGGTGTTGATCTGGCTGTTGTCGATCTCGACGTAGATGTCGTTGTTGCCCACGGACAGCTGGTTGCCCGCGCCGCTGGCATAGGCCTGGGCCCGGCCGTAGTCGTAGGCGGTGGTGGTGGCGGCCGAGCGGATGAAGGACGAATTGTCCTGCGCCGAACCGGTGACGACCGAGCCGCCCGAGTTGTAGCTGTTGGCGTAGTTGCCGACCGCCCGGGCGCGGGCCGCCAGATCCCAGCCGTTGCCGGTGTTGGCGCTGGCCTCGGCCTCGATGAAGTCGGCGGTCGAGGTCTGGTCGAAGGCCAGGTCCTGGCCGGAGGTCTGGCCGCTGTTCACGCCGATGGCGTTGCCCATGGCCTGGGCCTGCACCTCGGCGGCGGCCGGGACATACTGGCTGTCCAGACGGCTGTAGGCGCGCACGGTGGCGGAGGACGACTGCTCGACCGTGCCCTGGACGACGCTGCCCTCGCCGTACAGCGAAACGGTGTTCGAGGTGGCGGTGGCCGACACCACGCCGCCGGCCAGCAGGCGGGCGTTCTCGTCGCCGACCTCGGTCAGGGCGCCGACCAGCGCGCCGGTGTTGCGCTGGGTTGCCTCGACGGTGACGTTCGCGTCATAGCCGCTGACCGCCAGATAGTTGCCGCCGGCGTTGGACTGGACCGCGACGGGGCCCGAGGTGTCGCCGCCCAGGGTGACCGAGGTGGTGGCGATGGCGTCGCCGCGCATGTCCTGGGTCGAGCGGACGGTGACGCTGCCGTTCTCCACGGCGCCGGACGCGGCGTTGCCGTTGGCGGTGGTCCCGACCGTAACCTGATCCTGCGAGTCGACGACATTCAGCGTCTGGTCCGCGAAGACGTCGCCCAGTTGCAGCTGGTTGTTCAGGACGATGCTGTCGTCCTGCGGGGGCGTCTGTGCGGCGGCCTCAGTAGCGGCTGCGACGCACATCACCGTCGCGGCGATCGTGCCAGCGAGACGGATCTGCACGGGTCTGACCATTGTTGGTGTCCGTGTTGGGATAGGCCGGATAGTAGCCGCCGGTGATGCTGACGGTGCCCGCCAGCGGGTCCTGGCCGGCCTGCAGGCAGACCTCGGGCCCCGGCGCGCCGTACAGGTTGGCCATGAACTCGACCACGGCGCGCTCCACCAGGGCGCGGACCGCCAGTTGCACCGGCTCCAGCGCGCCTTCGCCCGCCGAGATGTCGAAGACGTTGCCGTTCAGGAAGTCGAAGACGCCGGCCGAGATCTCACGACCGATGATCTGCTTCTGGTAGGAGACCACATCGACCACCTCGAGCGTCGTGGTCTGCACCAGACGCAGGTCGATGGCGATGTTCATCACGAACGCCTTGCCGGCGAAGGCCGCCGACAGCGGGGTGTCGGTCGAGGCCTGGCCCGCGGCCATGTCGAACCCGCCCGAGCGGATGTTGTAGTTCACCTCGGTGATGCCGCCGACGATGTAGAAGTCGGACCCGGGCACCGAACCGGCGATGATCCGGCGGTACTGGATGTCCTCGGCTCCGCCCGCGCCCTCGTCGCCGATCAGGCGGTTGTTGGCGTAGCGCAGCTCCATCTCGGAGACGGAGGTGTCATAGCGTTCGACCTGCCGCGCGCCGGCCTTGCCGAGGGCGGTGATCGCCATCAGGGAGGCGCCGCCGGTCACCTGACGGCCGCCGTCGGCCGAGACCGTGCCCGTGTAGTCGGCGATGCGGCCCACCGCGATGCGCGGCGAGGGCAGGCTGTAACGGCGGGCGTAGTCGGCCATGCAGACCAGCGCCGCGGAGTAGGGGCTCGGGTTGGCGGTCACCGGTGCATTGCCGATCGGCGTGGCGTAGGTGCCGCGCGGCCCGGCGCTCGAGGAGATGCAACCGCCCAGCAGGGCGGCCGTCGCGCAGGCGACGCCGAGGGTCCTGATCACACGCAGGGATCGTCCGCCGCTCATGGAAGCCTCAGGGTGCCGTTCAGGTCGGTTCCGGCGGTGACATTGCCGTTGTTGACCTGGCTGGAGTTGACGATGACCGTGTTGTGGTTGCCCTGGACGACGACGTTCAGGCTGTTGCCGATGGCGGTGGAGCCGCCGATGGTCTGGCCGTTGCCCGAAGCGGAGCCCGCATAGCCCACGCCGCCCGAGGTGCTGGAATAGGCGCTGGCCCCGGTCTGGATGATGCCGTTGACGATCAGCCGGTTGCCGTTGGCGTCCCGGGTCGACCCGCTCTGGGCTTGGGCCGTGGTGTAGCGCGAGCCGCCGTAGCCGGCGGTGTAGGTTCCCATACCCGACGACCCGGCCGACTGGGCTGCGGCGGCGCCGGCGAGCACAAGGGCGGCAAGGGTGACGGGGGCGGCGACCTCGATCCTGACGGGCATGGCGGCGTTTTCCCACGAGACACGGTTTATGGAGCGCCAGGCGCTCCGGGCGCCAATCTGGGACATGGTTATTAAGGATGACTTGCCAGAGCGCCGGTCTGCGTCGGCGGAGGCCTGGAGGACGGCGCGCCGGAGGGGGCGTCGCCTCCATGCCGTGTCTCTATAGAGTGCAGGACGGTCCGCCCTTTGGCCGGCGGGCTCCGGTTTCCCGGTGATCGGGCCGTGGAGGCGGATCGTCCGGGGGGCGGCCGGTATTTGCTTCCCGACCCGATCCGGGTGATCCTGCCGTCTGATGCGGCCCCGCCGCGGCCGCGCTCTCAAGGGAAGGGGAGACGCCGCCATGCTGGTCGCCGAAATTCTCAAGGACAAGGGAAGCGCCGTTTTCACCATCCCGCCCGGGCTGAGCCTGGGGGAGGCCTGCGTCGAGCTGGAGCGGTTGCGGGTCGGCGCCCTGATGGTCTGTCAGGATGACCGCGTGGTCGGGGTGCTGTCCGAGCGCGATGTGGTCCGGGCCGTGGCGCGGCACGGGGAGGGCGGCCTGGCGCGGCCGGTGTCCGACTTCATGACCGGGCAGGTGGTCTTCGCCGGGCCGGCCGAGACCGTCGCGGTGCTGATGGAGCGAATGACGGACCGTCGCATTCGTCACCTGCCGGTGCTGACCGAAGGGCGGCTGGTCGGGGTCATCTCGATCGGGGACGTGGTGAAATGCCAGATCGCCGAGGCCTCGCGGGAGGCGGAGTCCCTCAGGACCTATATCGCGGCGGGATGACCGCCGGACCGGACGCTGTCCGATGACCGGGAGTCGGTGAGAAAGTTCGGAAATCGACCGGAATCCGGTTGCGGTCCGGAAAGCCGCTGCGTATATCGCCGCCTCGCTCGGAAACGGGCCGGCCGCCGGGGCCACGGAGACTTCGGTCTTCAGGCTCCACCGGGAAAAAAGAGCCGAAAGGGTCTTGCTTCTCCGGGGTGGTTTGGCTAGGTTCCGCGCTCCAATCGAATCGTCGGAAACGAACTTGGGGGTCAGCCTCTCGGCTCTCCTCCAGCGGTTTTTTGCGGTCTGAAGGTCTCGATCTTCTCTCCGCAAAAAGGCTGAAAAGCCCGGTTGACATGAGGATCGGCTCTCTCTAGATAGCCGCCTCCGCCGCGGACCGGGGCGTTAAACGGTTGGGTTGCTTCGGTGGCTCGGGTCTTTGAAATCGTTGATCTGGAAAGAGAAACGCAGGCGGCGGTGTCCTGGCGATAACCCTTCGGGGTTTATCAGTCGACACTGAC
>NZ_DASWWG010000110.1:0-14008 GCF_036400995.1 Brevundimonas sp. | reverse complement strand
CCGCGCCGCCGGCGCCACCGGCTCCCACGACGACCGTGAGCCCCGCCGCCAGCTGATCCGCGGGCCAGATCGCGCGACTGACACCGCCCGCCCCGCCGCCGCCTCCCCCATAGCGGGCCCCGGAGCCGCCGAAAGCGCCCGCGCCGCCCCCGCCGCCTCCGGCAACGACCACCGCCTCGACGGTCCGCGCCCAGGCCGGAGGGGTCCAGCTGCCACCGGCCGTGAACGCGGTCGTCTCGCGCCGCCCCGCGCCCCGGGCGAAGCTCACCCGTCCCGTCGCCCGCTCGACGGCCAGTGCCGTCTGCCAGACGACGCCGTCCGGGCTGACCTTCAGCGCGAAGTCATCATCCCCGATCAGCCCGAGCTCGGCCCGACCGCCGTAGCCGGACTGCAGCAGCAGGGAGACCACATCGGCCGCCGCCTCCTTGTTCAGGGTCAGACGCAGATCGCCGTCGCCGCCCTCGGCGACCTCCCGCGCGGCCCAGAGCGCCTTGTTCAGCTTCGCCGCGAAGGGGTTGGCCTCGTCGGCGGTCGTGCCGAGCCCGAGCCGATCGATCGGCCCGATCCCGCCCAGACGCGCGCCCAGCGCCGTCCAGTCGTCGCCCTCACGGACCACGAACCCGGCCTCGTCGCCGATCCAGACCAGCAGCCCCTCCGGCGCATCATGCCGGACCCAGCTTCCCGCCTCGGCCCGCACCAGATCGCCGGCGGCGAACGCGCTCCATGCCTCGCCGTCGATCGTTTCGGGCAGGATATGGAGGCGGCCGTCCTCCGGCGCGGCGGGTGCGGTTGCGACGGTCCGGCTGGCGGCCCGGCACTGGACCAGGGCGTCCAGCCGGGTCAGCGCCTCGTTGACGGTCACATGCTTCTGCATTTGCCCGGCCGCCAGATAGGGCAGGCCCAGCCGGGCGCTTTCGTCGTCACTCATCGAAATCTCCGCGATCAATCGTCGGAGATCAGTGTGGACGCGGCCCTTCCTCAGGCGGGCTCATGACGCTGGCCCGGAGCGTTTCGCCTTTCGCATCAACGCCCTGACCGGCGACGATACGATGGCTCAACATTAACTCCCGCGCATTTCAGTCGTGCAGGTAGACCACCCGACGAAGCTTGGGATCGGCCTTTACCCGCGCCAGATGGCGGTCGTGATCGCCCGACGCCTTGGCGTCCGCCTCGCGGGCCTCGACCCAGTGAGTGCTCTCGATGTCCTTCTGCAGCGCCTTGGCCGCCATCAGGTGGCCGGGGAAGAGGACGTCAGCCACGCTGGGCACGAAGTCGAGGAAGGGCACCTCCCCGACCGCCGTGGTCACGGTGTCCAGGCCCAGATACCCGACCATCCGGACGATGGTCCCGGGCGCCGCCTTGGCCCGGACCGCCTGTATCACCAGCCAGCCCGCGGCGCCGAAGGTGTAGGCCGTGCCCAGCACCGGGATCCAGGTCAGCAGACCATCCATCCCCACGCCGAACGGGCCGATGCCGACAACCCGGTCGGACAGCTTCTTGACGGTCTCGACATTGCTCCAGATTTTCTCGATATCGCCGAGGGTCCGTCGGGCCATTCCATCCTCCGAAAGCGAGACCGTAACGCGCCATGGAGACCGGCGTTCACCATAAAGCGCAAGAGGCTTCGTCATTGTGGGCGACGCTCCGTCCCTGGCTGGACGGGCTGGCGGTCGTCGGCTTCGCCGGCGCCCTGATCCTGACCAGCCTGCTTCAGGCGCGGATAGGTCATCGCTGGGTCGACATTTTCGCCCAGTTCACCGCCCCCCTGTTCATCGCGCTGGTTGTCGCAACCGTGCTCGTCAGCCTGCTGCGTCTGCGCAAGGCGGTCTGGGCCGCTTTCATCGCCAGCCTGATGATGTTCGTCTGCGCGGCGCCGCAGTGGTTCCCCGAGCCGGGCGAACCCGAGCCGGGCGCTCCGGTCATCCGGCTTTACTCGGCCAACGTCTATTACCTGAACGACGACGTGGCCGCGATGCGCCGGTCCATAGAGGCGGCGAACCCCGACATCGTCGTCCTGATCGAGCTCGGACAGGGCGCGCTCGGCGATCTGGACACGCTGCTGGAGGGCTACCCCCATCGCGCCGGGTCGATGCGGCTGGACGAGACCCGCGGCCCGTCCCGCTCGATCATCGCCTCGCGCTGGCCGCTGCGGCAGGTCGCCAACCGGCCTGACGGCCTGCACTCGGTCACCGCCGTCGCCGAGACGCCGCTCGGCGAGGTCAATGTCGTGGGGGTCCATCTGACCCGGCCATGGCCGTTCCAGTACCAGTGGGGCCAGATCAGCCAGACGATGGCGCTGGGCGATATCCGACGAACGCTGAACGGGCCCGTGATCATCGCCGGAGACTTCAACAGCGTCTCCAACGGCCGGATCGGACGGCAGATGAAGGAAGAACTCGGAATGCTGCCGGCCGCCGGCTTCCCCGGCACCTGGCCCAGCGACCTCCCCTCGCCGCTCGGCATGACCATCGATCAGGTCTGGCGCTCGCCCGATCTGGCCTTCCTCAGCCGGCGGACCGGACGTCCGAACGGCTCGGACCACCGCCCGGTCGTGACGGAGTTTACGCGCGCCGCGCGCTGACCAGGGCCGCGAGGCGTTCGGCGTGTCCGCCGGTCGGGAAATCGTCGGCGATCCAGTCCGCTTCGAAGGCCTTGAGCAGACGCCCCGTCTCCGGACCCGGCGCGACGCCGAGGCGGGCGACCTCCTTGCCGCCCACCGGCAGGCGCGGCGGGACCCAGGTCCGGGCGATCGACAGCAGGCGCGCGGCGTCGCTGCCCGGCGCCTCGGCCGCCCGTCGCAGGACGGCGTCGGAGACTGCCTGTCCCCTGTATCGGTAGACCGCGGCGCGCACCTGCGCGTCCGTCATCGCCAGCGAGACATCCGGAGCCGCGACCGCTGACGCGACGAGCCGGTCGCGCGTGCTGTTCGGCAAGCGCAGGCGCTCGGCCGCCGTCCGTATGGCCTCCGCGTCGACGGGAAACAGGGTCATCAGACGCACGACCGGATCGTCGCTCAGGTCCACGACCGCATCGAACAGGGCCAGATCGCCCGCCTCGGGCAGCACCTGCGCCAGGACGCCCGTCCCGATCATCGCGGCCATGGCCGGACGCGGGTCCGCGGCGGCCAGCAGCTTCATCAGTTCCTTCGACACCCGCTCGGCCGAGAGACGGGTCATGCCGGACGCGAGATCCCGGCAGGCCTCAAGCCCCGCCGCATCCGGTTCGCCGCGCCCGTACCAGGCGAAGAACCGGAAGAAGCGCAGGATCCGCAGGTAGTCCTCCCGGATACGGGTGCGGGGGTCCCCGACGAACACGATCCGGCCCGCCGCCGCGTCAGCCACGCCTTCTCCCGTCGGATCGAACACCCGGCCTTCGTGATCGGCGTACAGCGCGTTCAGTCGAAAGTCGCGGCGAGCGGCGTCCTCGGCCCAGTCGTCGGTGAAGGCCACCGTGGCGTTGCGCCCGTCGGTGGTCACATCGCGGCGCAGCGTCGTGATCTCGAACGGCCGGCGTTGCGCGACCGCCGTCACCGTGCCGTGGGCGATGCCCGTCGGAACGGCCTTCAGCCCCGCCGCACGGATCGCCGCCTCCGTCTCCTCGGGCTTCAGAGTGGTGGCGATATCGATGTCGTCGATCGGCCGCCCCATCAGGGCGTTCCGGACGCATCCGCCGACGAAGCGCGCACAGCCGGGACCGCCCGCCGCCTCCAGTGCCGCGATCACGGAGCGCGTCGACGGCGCCGTCAGCCAGTCCTGTGCGGCCAGCGCGCTCATGCCGCATCCTCGCCGGCCGCGGCGATGCGGTCCGGCTCATCGCCGTACAGCCGGGCGCACAGGTTCCTGAGGATGCCGGCCGTCACGCCCCAGATGTAGCGTTCCTGATAAGGCATGGCCCAGAACCAGCGCTTGGGCTGCCCCTCCAGTTGGTAGGAGTCCCGCCGATGGTTCACCGGATCCATGACGAAGCTCCACGGCACCTCGAACACTTCCGCCACCTCGTCCGGCGAGGCCGTCACGGACGGCGGTTCCGTCAGCCAGCCGACGACGGGCGTCACGAGGAAGCCGGTCCCGGTCTCATAGGCGTCGCCGACGCCCAGCACCTCGACCACCGACGGGTCCAGGGCCACTTCCTCGAAGGCTTCGCGCAGCGCGGCCTCGACCGCCGTCTCGCCGGGGTCCAGACGTCCGCCCGGAAAGGCGATCTGGCCGGTATGGCTGGCCAGGCTGTCCGAGCGCCGGGTCATGAGCACCGTCGCTCCGGCCTCGCCGGCGATGATCGGGATCAGCACCGCAGCCGGGCGCAGGGTCCGCCCGGTCAGGCGGCTGTCGGGATTCAGGTCGAAGTCCGAGCGCGCGGGCGCGGCGTCCGCCGACCAGTCGGACGGCGGCGTCAGCTTGCCCAGCAGACGTTCGCGGAGACTGACCAGACTCATGCGGACACAGACCCGAGGCCGAAAGCCGCGCCGGCCGAATGCACGATCAGGTCGCCATTCGCCTCGTCCGCCATCTCGACCAACTCGTAGAAGACCGGCCGGGCGATCCGCGCCCACAGGTCGGCCCTGACCCGCACGCGCGGGGCCGGTTCGCCGGTCTCCGGGTCGGTCTCGACGACCAGCGGAAACTCCGGCCCGGCCACGGCCTCGTCGCCGACGTCCGTGGTGAAGACCAGCGCATCGCCCCGGCGTTCCATCGCCACCGCGCGGAACGGCAGGTCCTCGACGGTGATCGACAGCTTCTCGCCCGGCGTCACCAGCACATAGCCGTCGGGGTCCCTGCGCAGGATGGTCGAGAACAACCGCACCAGCTCGGGACGACCGATCGGCGAACCCTCGTGCATCCAGACGCCGTCGCGGCGGATCACGATGTCGATATCGCCGCAATGTTCGGGATGCCACAGGTGGACGGGCGGCAGGCCGCGCCCCGGCGCCTGCTTCACCGCCTCGGCCACGGCGGCCAGTTCTGTCGTCTTTCCGGCGCTCGCCATGTCGTCAGACTTAGGGTGTTCGCCCCGGCCTGCAAACCCGGTCAGGCGGCGCGGACGACGCCCGCGGGTTCGCCGTCGCCCAGCCACAGCACCCGGCGGCGATCCACCGGGCCTTCCAGCCAGACCCCGCCGGCGTGCCGGAAGCCGAACCGGCTGAAATAGGGGGCGTCGCCGACCAGCAGGATCCCGGTCTTGCCCGCATGGGCGATACAGGCCTGCACCAGGTCCGCACCCAATCCGCCCTTCCGGCTGTCGGCGGAAACCGTGATAGGTCCGAGGAACAGCGCCGGCTGATCGCCGACCGTGATCGACCACAGACGCACCGCGCCGATCACCTTCCCGCCCTCGCGGGCGACGAAGCCGGCCGCGATGTCCGCCTTCTCGCGGATACGCTCTGCCGTCTTGGCGTAACGACCCGGCCCGAAGGCGGCCATGACCAGCGCCTCCACCGACGCGATGTCGGCGGGGGTTTCGGCGTCGATGCGCACCTGGGTCTGGTCAGCGGCGTGGTTCATGAGCGCGCGCACCTAAGGCCCGCGCGGCCGGGAATCAACCGGCTTTCGAGAAATCCGGCGCGCGCTTCTGGGTGAAGGCCATGAAGGCCTCCATGGCCTCGGGGCTCTTCATCTGGCTGCCGAAGGCTTCGCCCTCGCGCTGCATCAGGTCCCACAGGCGTTCGGCGTCGCGCATCAGACGCTTGGTCTTGCGGATGGAGTTCGGCGCGCGGGCGGCCAGCTTGCCGGCCAGTTCGGCGGCCACGGCCTCGACCTGTTCCGCCGGAACCGCTCGGTTGGCCAGTCCCCAGGCCAGCGCCGTCCGGCCGTCGATCGGCTCGCCCAGGGCGAAAATCTCAAAGGCGCGCTGATGACCCAGCACGGCCGGCAGCAGCATCGACGACGCCGCCTCCGGCGCCAGCGCCAGATTGATGAAGGGCGCCGACAGCAGGGCGTCCTCGGCCACCACGACGATGTCGCAGTGAAGCAGCAGGGTCAGGCCGATGCCGACCGCGCGTCCCTTGACCGCCGCCACCACGGGCTTGTCCAGATCGGCCAGGGCCTTGAGGAACCGGAACACCGGCATGTCGGTCGGCTGCCCCGCCTGCGAGCCGATGGCGATGAAGTCGCCGATGTCATTGCCCGCCGAGAAGCTGTCGCCCTCGCCACGGAAGGCCAGCACCCGCACGGCGTCGTCCGTCCGGGCGCGCTCGGTCGCCTCGGCCAAGGCGGCGTACATGGCCTGGGTGATCGCGTTCTTCTTGTCGGCCCGGGCCAGGGTGACGCTCAGCACGCCGCCGGCCAGTTCGGTCTTGATGTGGTCGGTCATGCCGCCTCCTCCCCTTTTTTGATAGCGCGCCACCAGTCGACGCCGTCCGCATCGCGTTCGCGAACGACGGCGCCCTGGAGGAGCATGTAGTTCAGGTGGGCGATCGCCTCGCCCGTGGCCATGCCGCGCACGCCGTCGCCGACGGGTCGGGCGAACAGGGCCGGGAACACATCCACCGCCCGCTTGGGCTCGCGCAGGCTGCGCTCCAGCCGCTTCAGCGCCACACGGTGTCCCCGGATCAGCGCGTCCAGCCGGGTCTGCACCCCACGGAACACCTCGCCGTGGGACGGCAGGATCAGGACGTCATCGGGGAAGACGGTCTTCATCCGCTCCAGCGACACCAGCCAGTCGCCCAGCGGATCGGCGTCTGCTTCCGTCGGCCAGACCGACACGTTCGACGAGATGCGCGGCAGGATCTGGTCGCCGCCCAGGACCACGCCGTCATCCTCCCGCCAGAGGCAGGCGTGTTCGGGGCTGTGCCCCTCGCCCACGACGATCGTCCAGTCCCGCCCGCCGATGGTCAGGCGGTCGCCCTCGCGGATGCGGCGGTAGGCGGCCGGCAGCGGCGACACCGCCATGCCGAAACGCCCGAACTCCTTGCGGTAGCGGCCGATCTGGGCCTCATCCCAACCGGCCGCGCGATAGAAGACCGCGCCGCTCTCGGGCGCCTCCTTGCCGGTGTCGGCCAGCAGCATCCGGGCCATCACATACTCGAGGCGGGTCATCACCAGCGGCGCGTCGAAGCGCTCGCACAGCCATCCGGCCAGGCCGATGTGATCCGGGTGCATGTGGGTGCAGATGACTTGCGTCACCGGCGCTCCGCCCATGGGACCGGCCAGCAGCAGCTCCCACTCGTCCTTCGTGCCGTTGATCGCCAGACCGCAGTCGATCACCGCCCAGCCGTCGCCGTCGCGCACCGCATAGACGTTGATGTGATCCAGCTGCATGGGCATGGCGACGCGCATCCACAGCACGTCAGGCGTCACGGCGATCGCCTCACCGGACGCCGGAGGTCCGGCAAACGGATAGGTCAGGCCGCGCTCGGCGGGCCTCGCCTCCATCTCCGCCGGGATCACGCCGTCCGCCAAGTCCGTCTCCAATCGCAACGCAGGAGGGATAGCCTGAACCGTCCGTCCGCGTCCAGCGTGACGGCACTCTCGCCTTGACCCCGCGCCAGCCCCTCGCCAAGGGTGTCGCCGACGTTTTCCTTCCGGAGTTCTCCCGTGTTGACCAAGAAGATGCTTGCCATGGCGGCGATGGCTTTCGCCGCCGCCTTCATGGCGGCCGAGCCCGCCCTGGCCCAGATCACCGTCGGCGGCGGCGGTCGCACCCCGCGCGGCGAGCAGGTCCTGCCCGGCCGCATCGGCGGCGACCAGAACGACCGTGACGCAGAGGCCGCGCGTCGCCGCGACCGCCAGCGTCCGCAGCGCAACCAGCCCGCCGCCCCCAAGACGCCGGAGCAGATCCGCGCCGAGGCCCAGGCCCAGCTGACCGCCAACAACCTGACCTGCGAAATGACCGAGGCCGCCAACCCCGGCACCATCACCGAGTCGCAGGTCTATGAGGTCGCCTGCAACAACGCCGAAGGCTACATCCTGATCGCCTCGACCCCGCCGCAGGCCTTCAGCTGCATCGAGCTGGCCGGCACCGCCGCCATCGCCCGCTCGCGCGACCCGAACGCCGACGTCGGCCAGCAGTGCGTCAGCCCCGCCAACCAGAACGGCGTCCTGGTCATCGGCAACTGGGCCCGCTCCGCCGGCGCCACCTGCACGGTCGATGAGGCCGCCGCGATCGGCAAGAGCGACGACAACAACATGGTCTACGAAGTCGGCTGCGCCGACGCCGACGGCTACTGGCTGGAAAAGACCGCCACCGGCTGGGATCTGAAGGATTGCCTGCAGATCAACGCCATGGGCGGGACCTGCCGCTTCACCACCGCGCTGGAGCAGGCCAACGGCTTCGAGACCAAGCTGGCCGGCACCACCGCCGCCGGCTGTGACGTGACCCAGGTCCGTCTGATGGGCTCGAACGCCAACGGCCGCTTCTTCGAAGCCAAGTGCGCCGCCGAGGGCGAGGGCTACATCGCCCGCCTCGACACCGCCGGTCAGACCCAGCAGATCTATCCCTGCGCCGCCGCCCAGCGGATCGGCGGGGGCTGCACCCTGACCCAGGTTCCGGCCGCCCCGGCGACCGAACAGTAAGACCCGGCGCAAGCCGATCGGAACGCCCCGGAGGAGACTCCGGGGCGTTTTTCGTTGCCGCTTCCCTCGCCCCGCGACGCGCTTTAGCTTCCGCCCCATGCGCATCGCCACCTGGAACGTGAACTCGGTCAACGCCCGCCTGCCCACCGTGCTGGCGTGGCTGGAGGCCGCCCGGCCGGACGTCGTCGGCTTCCAGGAGATCAAATGCATCGACGAGAAATTCCCGCGCGAGGCCTTTGAAAGCCTCGGCTACAACGTCGAGGTTCACGGGCAGAAGACCTACAACGGCGTCGCCCTGCTCTCGAAATTCCCGATGTCCGACGTAAGGCGCGGCCTGCCGGGCGAGGATCAGTCCGGCATCGAGGATGACGGCGTCCATTCCCGCTACATCGAGGCGCTGATCGAGAGCCCCCGCCCGGTGCGGGTCGGCTGCCTGTACCTGCCCAACGGCAATCCGGTGGAGAGCCCCAAGTTCGCCTACAAGCTGGGCTGGATGGAGCGGCTGGAGGCCCACGCCCGCACCCTGCTGGCGCAGGAAGAGGCCTTCACCCTGTGCGGCGACTACAACGTCATTCCGACGCCGGACGACGCCAAGGATCCCAAGGCCTGGGTCAATGACGCCCTGTTCCAGCCCGAGAGCCGCGCCGCCTTCCGAGCCCTGCGCTACCTCGGCCTGAGCGAAGCCGGCGAACTGGGCAAGCAGCCGCCCGGGACCTACACCTTCTGGGACTACCAGGCGGGCGCCTGGCAGCGGGACCACGGCATTCGCATCGACTTCCACCTGCTGTCGCCGCAGGCGGCGGACCGGTTCCGGGGCGTGGAGACGCATCGCGACGCCCGCGACATGGACAAGCCGTCCGACCACGTCCCCGTGGTCGTCGAGCTGGAGGACTGATCCTTGGGCGAGGTGTTCCGGGTCATCCTGCTGGTGGCGCTGGCCGCGGCGGCGCTGACCACCGGAGCCCTGCTGCTGGTCTGGTGGATGGAGCCCGTGCGGCGGATGCGCCGGACGCTGCTCAAGTCGCTCGGCGCCGCGCCCGAAGCCGAGGCCCTGTCCCCGGCCGAAGGGCGCGCGGCCGGGCTCGACTTTGACGGCGGGCAGGTCGCCGTCCTGTGGAACCGGGGCGCGGCGGGTCTGGTCTACGCCTTCGAGGAGATCGAGGGCGGCGAGATCATCGTCGACGGCCATGTCGTCGCCCGCGTTCGCCGGGGCGAAACCCGCAAGTCGCTGGACATCCTGGCCCCCGACGCGGAGCAGGTGGTGCTGCGGCTTATGTTCGCGGACGCCCGGCACCCGGAGTTCGAGCTGGCCCTGTGGGACGCCACGGCGCCCGTCCAGACGGGCTCTCCCGGCGAGGCCCTGCGCCTGGGCCGCCGCTGGCTGTCGCATCTGGAAGCTCTGCTCAAAGGATAGTCTCCTCCCCGCGAAGTGGGGAGGTGGCTCCGAGCCTCGCGAGGAGACGGAGGGGCTCTTCACCGGGCGCGCGGACAGAGCTCCTCCACCGCTTCGCGGTCCCCCTCCCCATTGCTGCGCAACGGGGAGGAGACTAGGAAGCCCCCACCTGTTTACCGAGTAGCCTGAAGGAGCCCCTCGTGGCCCGCCTGTTCGACGCCGTCATCATTGCCGACTGGACCGCCGCCGAGACGAAGAAGCTCGGCGATCAGTCGGTCTGGATCGGCGTCGCCAAGCGGGACGTCCGCTTCCGCTTGTATACCGAGACCCACAACGTCGCGACGCGGGCCGAGGGCGAGGCCCTGCTGAACAAGCTGATCTCGGAACACCGCAAGCGGGGCGACCGGGTGCTGGTCGGGCTGGACTTCAACTTCGGCTATCCGGTCGGCACGGCCGCGCGCCTGAAGCTGGATGGGACCCCGTGGTCGGCGATGTGGAAATTCATCGCCGCCAACGTCGTGGACAAGGCCGACAACACCAACAACCGCTACCAGGTGGCGGCCAAGATGAACCGGCTGATGACCGACGAGGCCTGGCCGTTCTGGGGCGCCCCCGCCAAGCAGGCCCAGCGCTGGCTGACGACGACCAAGCCGCCCGCGGGCGCCGGGGCCGACATCCCCGAGTTCCGCGCCACCGAGGACGCGGCCCGCAAGGGCAAGCTTCAGCCGAAGTCGGTCTGGCAGATGCACGGCGCCGGCGCGGTCGGCGGCCAGACCCTGACCGGCGTTCCGATGGTCCGCCGCCTGCTGGAAGCCCTCGGCCCGTCGGGCGCCGTCTGGCCGTTCGGCACCGGCTGGCGCACGCTGGACGCGGCGGACGTGGAGCCCCTGTCGGCCGTGGTCGTCGAGGTGTGGCCGTCGATGTTCAACGCCAAGCCCGAGCCGGGCGAATACAAGGACCAGGCCCAGGTCCGCGTCACCGCCGAAGCGTTGGCGAAGATGGACGACGCCGGGGATCTGGCCAAGGCCTTCGGCCCGCCCAAGGGCGCGGACGAGGCGCTGATCGCCAAGGTCGAGCAGGAAGAAGGCTGGATCCTGGGGGCGTAGCCTTCACCGGGGTGTCGTGGCGCGGCGCTATCGCTGCGCGATGTTCCGGACCATGCTGACCGCCCTGCTCCTCCTGACCGCGAGCCCCGCCGTGGCCGATATGCTGATCATCGCCCACCGCGGCGCCTCGGGCGAACGGCCCGAGCACACCCGCGCGGCCTATGACCTGGCCATCGCGCAGGGCGCCGACATCATCGAGCCCGATCTGGTGATGACCCGCGACGGGGTTCTGGTGGTCCGCCACGAGAACGAGATCGGCGGCACGACCGATGTCGCCGACCGGCCGGAGTTCGCGGACCGGCGGGTCACCAAGACCATCGATGGACAGGCGGTGACCGGCTGGTTCACCGAGGACTTCACCCTGGCCGAGCTGATGACCCTGCGGGCGCGGGAGCGGCTGCCGGAACTGCGCGGGACGGCTTTTGACGGGCAGGAGCCGATCCTGACCTTCGAGCAGGTGCTGGCGATCGCGGCGGAGGCCGGGATCGGGGTGGCGCCGGAGCTGAAGCATCCGGCCTACTTCGCCGGGATCGGCCTGCCGATGGAGGACGCCTTCGTGGCCGTGCTGGAGCGGCACGGGCTGACCGGAGCGGACGCGCCGGTGCTGGTCCAGTGCTTCGAGGTCGGGCCGCTGGAGCGGCTGGCCGCGCGGATCGACACGCCCCTGCTGCAGCTGATGGCCCGGGAGGGCGGCCCCACGGACCGGCCGGACCTGACCTATGCGGAGATGGCGACGCCGGAGGGGCTGACGCGGGTTCGGGCCTACGCCAGCTGGATCGGGGCCGACACGGCGATGATCGAGCCGGAGCCGGGCGCGCCGACGGGGCTGATCGGGGATGCGCATGCCGCGGGGCTGAAGGTGGCCGCCTGGACCTTCCGGGCCGAGAACGCCTTCCTGCCGGAGGGCGACCGGATCGGGGATGCTCCGGCGGGGCATGGGCGGATCACCGAGCGGTTGGCGCGGTTCGGCGGTTACGGGCTGGACACGGCCTTCATGGACCAGCCGAGGTATCGCTGAGCCTCACCTCTCCATCGCCCCTTCAAGGCGATGGGGAGGACAGACCGCGCAGCGGTCAGGAGGGGGCGGCGCGGTGGGTGGCGGTCGGCCCGCAGACACCGGTGTTCGAGGCATCTCCTGCCCTGACGGAGCCGCCCTCACCTGATCGACGCTGGCGCGCCGATCTGTCCTCTCCATTCGCTTGGAGGCGAATGGAGAGGTGAGTCGGTGAGATGCAGTTACCCGTTGATCTGGCCGAAGTCGGCGACGCGGCCCATGACCGAGCGGACCTGTCCCAGCAGCTTCAGACGGTTGTCCCGTTCCGCAGCCACGTCCGAGTTGACCATGACCTTCTCGAAGAAGGCGTCGACCGGGGCGCGGAGGCGGGCCAGGGCGGTCATGGCGGCGGCGAAGTCCTCGGTCTCCAGCGCGGCGTCGACGGCGGTCGCGGCGGCGGCGGCGGCGAAGGCCAGGGCGGTCTCCTCCTCCGGCTGGTTCGGCAGGCCGGTCTGGACCATGCCGGTCGGCAGCGCGCCCTTCTTCTCCTCGGCCTTGAGGATGTTGGACGCGCGCTTGTAGCCCGCCAGCAGGTTGGCGCCGTCATCGGTGGCGAGGAAGGCGGCCAGCGCCTCCACCCGACGCACGATGCGGACGAGGTCGTCGTCGCCGAGCGCGAAGACGGCGGCCACGAGATCGTGGCGCTGGCCCTGATCGCGCAGGAGGACGGTCAGGCGGTCGGCGAAGAAGGCGAGGACAGCCTCGATCAAGTGGCTGCCGTAGTCTTTCGCCTCTTGTCTCGTGAAACGATCCCAATCGTCTCTGGCGTTGATACCCTTCACGTCTTCCGTGATTTGCAGCCAGAGCTCGGTGCCTTCGAACTGATGGAAGGCGTCCTTGATGGCTTCCTCATCGAAACCGGGGCTCAGCCGCTTACGCCAAGCATCTTCGAGCACTCCTTGGAGAGTAGCGGCCACTGTTTCCACGAGACCCAGCCGCGCTTGATTCTCCAGCACCAGCCGGATCACCCCCAGCGCCGCACGGCGCAGGGCGAAGGGGTCCTTCGACCCCGTGGGCTTTTCGTCGATGGCGAAGAAGCCGACGAGGGTGTCGAGCTTGTCGGCCAGCGAGACGGCCACCGTCAGCGGGGCGGTCGGGACCGTGTCGGAGGGGCCCTGCGGCTTGTAGTGGTCGCGGATGGCGTCAGCGATCGCATCGGGCTGGCCGAAGGCGCGGGCGTAGTAGCCGCCCATGATCCCCTGCAGTTCCGGGAACTCGCCGACCATGCCCGAGGCGAGGTCGGCCTTGGCCAGACGGGCGGCCTGTTCGGCCTGATCCGGGTCCGCGCCGACCAGCGGCGCGATCTCGCGGGCCAGGGCGGCGATGCGCTCGACGCGCTCTGCCAGGGTCCCCAGCTTGGCGTGGAAGGTCACGCCTTCCAGCTTCTTCAGCCAGGGCTCGAAGCCGACCTTCTGATCCTCGTCCCAGAAGAAGCGGGCGTCGTTCAGGCGGGCGGAGAGGACGCGGCTGTTGCCGGCGGCCAGGGCCTTGCCGCCGTCCGAAGCCTCGACGTTGGCGACGACGACGAAGTGGGGGGCGAGGCCGTGCTTGGCCGGGTCGCGGACCGCGAAATACTTCTGGTGCACCTTCATCGACAGGCGCACGACCTCGGGCGGCAGCGCCAGGAACTGCGGGTCCATGTCGCCCAGGATCGGGGTCGGCCATTCGGCCAGACCGGCGACCTCGTCCAGCAGGCCATCATCGTCGACCAGAGCCAGCCCCTTGTCAGCGCAGACCTTCTGGGCGGCTTCGAGAATGCGCAGCTTGCGGTCGGCGACGTCCAGCAGGACGTGCTCGCGCTCCAGCTTCTGGCGGTAGTCGGCGAAGTCCTTGACCGAGAACGGCTGGCCCGAGCCGAGGAAGCGGTGGCCCTCGGTCGTGTCGCCGCTCTGAATGCCGTCGATCTCGAACGGGACCACGGCGCCGTCGAACAGGGCGATGATCCGCT
>NZ_DASWWG010000109.1:0-51241 GCF_036400995.1 Brevundimonas sp. | reverse complement strand
CCAGGCCGATGGCCTCGCAGGTGCCCAGCATGGTGATGCCGAGGATCATGTTGTTGCAGATCTTGGCCGCCTGCCCCGCCCCGTGGTCGCCGGCGCGGAAGGTGGCGCGGCTCATCGGCTCCAGCGCCGCCTCGATGCGGGCGAACTCCGGCTCATCGCAGCCGACCATGAAGGCCAGGGTCCCGGCGTCCGCCGCCATGGTGCCGCCCGAGACCGGCGCGTCGGCGAAGGCGTAGCCCGCCTCCTTCGCCAGACCGGCGACCTTGCGCGCGGTGTCCACGTCGATGGTCGAGCAGTCCAGCAGCAGGGCCGAGGACGGCGCGGCGCCGATGATCTGCTCCGAATAGACCTTCAGCACATGCGGCCCGGCGGGCAGCATGGTGATGATGATGTCGGCCCCCTTCACCGCTTCGGTGACGCTGGCGACCGGGGTGCAGCCCGCGGCGGCGGCGCGATCCAGCGCGGCCTGCGACAGGTCGAAGGCCAGGACGGTGTGGCCCGCCTTGGCCTGATTGGCGGCCATGCCCCCGCCCATGTTGCCCAGACCGATGAAGGCGATGGTGTTGGTCATGGCGCGTCTCCCTTTGATTTTGAGGGAGGGTTAGCGGGGGTCGGCGTCGAAGGCCAGCGCTGCTTCAGGCGGGCTTGCGGAACCGCAGCATGAACTGGCTGGTGTGGCCCCGGATCGAGGCGTCGAACACATTGGCGGTGCGCGGATCGGCCGGGTTGGCGAGGATGTCGCTCTGGCCGTCCAGCACGAAGCCCGCGGCCTCGACCTCGGCGATCAGGGTCGCCCGGTCGATCCGGTGCAGGGTGTGGGCGACCGACAGGTCCGAACCCGCGACCGCGTCGTGGTCGATGATGACGTAGTAGCCGCCCGGCGTCAGCGCCGCGAACACCGCGGCATTGACCTTGGCCGCCGTGTCCGCCGCGAAGGGGCGCAGGTGCAGATCGTGGTAGTTCTGGGCGGTGAAGACCAGATCCAGCCCGGACGGGAAGGCCGGGGCGCCGATGGCGGTGTGGACGCCGTCCACATTGGGCAGGGCGTCGGCGGCGGTCAGCGCCTCGCCGTAGGAGGCCTGGAAGCCGATGAACTCGTCCGGTTGCCAGGCCGTGACATGGCCGTCCGGACCGACCGCGGCCGCGAAGGCGCGGGTGAAATAGCCGCCGCCGATGATCATGTCGGCGACCTTCCAGCCCGGCTGCACGCCGGCGAAGGCCAGGGTCTCGGCGGTATGACGGGCGGCGTCGCGCCCGCGATCCTCATCGGTCCGCACCGGCGAGGCCAGGGCCGCCGCGTAGTCAGGGGCGGACTGGGCACAGACCGGCGCGGCGCCGGCGATCAGGGCCGCCGAAACGGCGGACAGCAGCAGACGACGCATGACAGGTCTCCTCCGGTGTTCGCCCCGTCTCAGCGGGGCTTTCTGAAGCGGTAGACGAAGCGGTCGGTGCGCCCGCGGATCGACGGGTCGAACACCGACAGGGTGTGATCGTCGCCAGGAACGCGCACGGCGGTGCTTTCGCCCTCGTAGATGAAGCCCGCGGCCTCGACCTGGCGGCGCAGATCGGCGGCCTCGATGCGATGCAGGCTGCCCGCCACCGAGATGCCAGCGCCGTCAGCGGCCTGATGGTCCAGAATCACGTACAGCCCGCCGGGCTTCAGCACCTCGAAGACGCGGCGGTTCATCGCGGCCACATCCACGCCGAACCGGGGGATGGTGAAGTCGTGGTATTCCTCGCCCATGAAGACCACGTCCAGCGGCTGGTCGAAGGTCATGGTCTCGAGTTGGCCGGTGACCCGGCTGGTGTTCGGATAGGTCGAGGCCAGGGTGTCGGCGAAGGCGTTCTCGCGGCCCGCGGTCTGGTTCGGCACGAAGGCGTAGACGTGGCCGCCCGCGCCGACCACCGGCGCGAACAGGCGGGTGAAATAGCCTTCCTCGGGGCGGATGTCGGCGATGACGTGCCCCGGCCCCAGATCCATCAGGGCCAGCATATCGGCGGGCTTGCGCAGCGGGTCGCGGGCGACCTCCTCGGGCAGGCGGCGGCTGTCGGACAGGGCGTCGGCGTAGCGGACCTCGGGCGCAACCGACGCCGCGGCGGCCGGACCGGCGTGAACCACCGTGCGTTCACTGGTGTCGCTGGCGATGATCACGCAGCCCGACAGGGCGACGGCGCAGGCGACGACGGCGGTGGTTCTCAGCATGGATGACCCCTGATTTGCGGAGGCGAAGCTACGCCTCGCCCGCCGCGATGCAAGGGCTTCCCGCGCTCAGGCCAGCGGCGTCCAGGCTTCATCGTCCGGCAGCGGCGCGAACAGGGCGTCCAGCGTCTGGTCCGTGACACCCGAGAGGTCGGCGGGCGACCATTTCGGCGCGTTGTCCTTGTCGACGATGACGGCGCGGACGCCTTCCTGGAAATCGTGGGTGCGGACCACGCGGCCGCCCAGGGCGTACTCCATCGCCATGTTGTCGGCGAAGGTCTCCAGCGTCGCGCCGGTGCGCATCTGGCGGAGCGACACCTTCAGCGACTGGGGCGACTTGGTCTTCAGCACGGCCAGCTGGGCCAGCGCCCATTCGGACCCGTCGGCCTCCAGGGCGGCGAAGATCTCCTCGACCGTATCGAAGGCGAACAGGCGGTCGATCGCTTCCAGATGTTGTTCAATCGGGGCCTCGCCGGGATCGTCCTCCAGCCCGTCGGCGACGTCGATCGGATAGGCCGGGTCGGCCGACAGGATGGCGCGGAAGGCCTCCAGCGCATCGGTCGGCAGATAGTGGGTGTGGATGCCCAGGAAGACGGTGTCCGCCGCCTTCAGCCGCGCCCCGGTCAGGGCCAGCCAGACGCCGGTCTGGCCCGGCAGGCGCGGCAGGAACCAGCCGCCGCCGACATCGGGGAACAGGCCGATGCCGGTCTCGGGCATGGCGTAGGTGGTGCGCTCGGTGGCGATGCGGACCGTGGCGGGCTCGGAGATGCCGACGCCGCCGCCCATGACGATGCCGTCTACCAGCGCCGTCACCGGCTTGGGATAGTCGAACAGCAGGTGGTTCAGCTGATACTCGGTGCGGAAGAAGGCCTTCGCTTCCGACGCGTCCCCTGCCCCGCTCTCGGCGATCATGCGGATGTCGCCGCCCGCGCAGAAGCCGCGCTCGCCCGAATGGTCGATCAGGACGGACTTCACCGCCTCATCCTCGCGCCACGCCAGCAGCGCCTCGATCATGGCGTCGCACATGGCGCGGTTCAGCGCGTGCAGGGCCTTGGGCCGGTTCAGGGTGATGATCCCGACGCCGGACGAGACGCGGGTGAGGATTTCGGCTTCGCTGGTCATGCCGGGCTGATACGGCGGCCCGGCGGGCGGGTCCAGCCTCAGGGCGCCGGAACCACCGTCATCTTGTAGGGAATGAACAGGCCCAGATCGAGCGGACCGGACTGGCGCCAGGTGACCCGGTTCTCCATGCCGGTGACCTCGACCCGATACCCGCCGCCGAAGGCGCCCGCCGCCCGCTCAGCGTCGGCCGCCATGAGAGCGAGAATGGCCGCGCGGTACTGCGGCGGATCGATGATCGACAGTTGCCAGTCGTCATCGATATCGACCTCCGAGCGCCCGGTCGTCGGCACCGCCTCGACAAAGGCCTCAAGCCGTCCCGAGGCGGAATCGAGGGAATCGGTGGCGCTGATCGGCGTCTTGACGATCAGGGTGGCGACGCTGGTGTCGCTGCGCATGCCGTCCACGCCAAGGGTCAGGGTCGAGACCATGTCCTCGGTCAGCGGGACGAGCACGCCGTCCGTTTCGATCGACAGGTCGATGTCGGCCCGGCCGGCGGCCTGACGCGCCATCGCACGCAGGGTCTGGGTCAGTTCGCTGCGGCGGCCGGCCGCCTCGCGGGTGTCGTTCACGACCCGGACCGAGGCGATCAGGTTGTCGGCGCGGCGGAACAGCTGGACGGCCGGAATGTCATCCGGGTCCCATTCGATCATGCGGGAGCCGGTGACGACCACCTCCTCCAGCGCCGTCTCCTGGGCGACGGCGGGGGTCGTGATGAGGGCGGCGGCGCAGGCGACGGCGGCGAGCATTTTCATGTGACAGTCCTCCCGTGCGGGAGGTTGGCACGGCTTCAGAACGCCGTCACCTCGGCTATTGCCGCAGCATCTCGCGCGCCGTGATCACGCGCATGATCTCGTTGGTGCCTTCGAGGATGCGGTGGACGCGCAGGTCGCGGACGATGCGCTCCAGCGGATAGTCCTTCAGATAGCCGTAGCCGCCGTGCAGCTGCAGGGCCTCATCGGCGATCTGGAAGCAGGCGTCGGTGGTGAAGCGCTTGGCCATGGCGCACCACTTGGTCTTCTCGGGGTGGCCGGTGTCGATGGCCCAGGCGCCGCGCAGGACCATCAGGCGGCAGGCGTCCAGCTGGGTGGCCATGTCGGCCAGCTTGAACTGGGTGTTCTGGAACTCGGCGAGGGCCTTGCCGAACTGCTTGCGGGTCGAGACGTAGTCCTGCGCCGTCTCCAGCGCCAGGCGGGCGCCGCCCAGCGAGCAGGCGGCGATGTTCAGGCGACCGCCGTCGAGGCCCATCATGGCGTAGCGGAAGCCGTCGCCTTCCTTACCCAGCAGGTTCTCCGCCGGGATGCGGCAGTCGTCGAAGCTGACGATGGCGGTGGGCTGGGAGTTCCAGCCCATCTTCTTCTCCTGCGCGCCGAACGACAGGCCGGGCGTGCCCAGATCGACGACGAAGGCCGAGATGCCCTTGGCGCCCGGCTCGCCGGTGCGGGCCATGACGACATAGACGTCAGAGGTCCCGGCGCCCGAGATGAAGGCCTTGGAGCCATTGAGCACATAGTGGTCGCCGTCCCGAACCGCCGTGGTGCGCATGGCGGCGGCGTCGGAGCCCGAGCCCGGCTCGGTCAGGCAGTAGCTGGCGATCTTCTCCATCGTCACCAGCGACGGCACATAGCGGGCGCGCAGATCGGCCGAGCCGAAGCTGTCGATCATCCAGGTCGCCATGTTGTGGATCGAGATGAAGGCGGCGGTGGAGACGTCGCCGCGCGACAGCTCCTCGAAGATCAGCGCCGCCTCGACGCGGCCCAGGGCCATGCCGCCGTGCTCCTCGCCGGTATAGATGCCGCAGAAGCCCATCTCGGCGGCGTGACGCATGACGTCGACCGGGAAGGTCTTGGTCTCGTCCCACTCGGCGCTGTGCGGGGCCAGCTCGGCCTCGGCGAAGGCGCGGGCGGCCTCCTGAATGGCGCGTTGGTCGTCGGTGAGGGCGAAGTCCATGGGTCACTCCCGTCAGTCTGTCAGCCTCTGGCGGGCCGGTTCGCGCCGCTTCTAGCCAAGCCCTTCCCCGTCGTCACCCTCGGGATTGGCATCGGGCGCGAGCGCGGAAAAATTGTCCATGGCCTGTTTTTTCCGGTCCGGCGCGCTAAGTCCGGCGGATGACCCAGCCCTTCCCGCCCGCCGCCTTCCCCTACGCCCGTCCGCGCCGCCTGCGTTCCAGCCCCTGGGTGCGCCGTCTGGTGGCCGAGACCACGCTGACGCCGGCTGACCTCGTCTGGCCGCTGATCGTGCACGACGGCAAGGAAGACCGGGCGCCGGTGGCCTCGATGCCGGGCGTGTCGCGCCTGAGCCCGAAGGCGGCGGCCGAGGCCGCGAAGGAGGCCCGCGATCTGGGCATCCCGCTGGTGGCCCTGTTCCCCAACGTCGACGGCGCGATCAAGGACGGCGTCGGCACGGGCGCGACCGATCCGGACGGCCTGATCCCCGACTGCATCAAGGCGATCAAGGACGCGGCGCCCGAGATCGGCGTCATGACCGACGTGGCGCTGGACTGCTACACCGACCACGGCCACGACGGCGTCGTGGAAGGGGACCGGATCGTCAATGACGCCACCCTAGAACGCCTGGCCGAGCAGGCCTTCATCCACGCCCATGCCGGGGCCGACATTGTCGCGCCGTCGGACATGATGGACGGCCGGGTCTATGCGATCCGGGAGGCGCTGGAAGCCAACGGCTTCCACGACACCCTGATCCTGTCCTACGCGGCCAAATACGCCTCGGCCTTTTACGGCCCCTATCGCGACGCCGTGGGCTCGGCGAAGCAGCTGCGCGGGGACAAGAAGACCTACCAGATGGACTACGCCAACACCGAGGAGGCCCTGCGCGAGGTGGCGATGGACATCTCGGAGGGGGCCGACGCGGTGATGGTCAAGCCGGGGATGCTGTACCTCGACGTCGTCCGGCGGGTGTCCGAGACCTTCCACCTGCCGACCTTCGCCTATCAGGTGTCCGGCGAGTACGCGATGATGCGCGCCTCCATGGCCAACGGCTGGCTGGACGAAGACCGCGCCATCCTCGAAAGCCTGCACGCGTTCAAGCGCGCGGGCGCGGCGGGCGTCCTGACCTATTTCGCCCCGCAGGCCGCGCGACTTCTGGGCGCCTGAACCTAGCGGCGCGGCCCCTCGCCGGTTCCCGCGTCGTCCAGCAGGACGGTGACGCCGCTTTCCACGCGCGTCAGGTGCAGCCGCCGCGACCACAGCGGCAGGCTGCGCGTGGCCCGCGCCCGCATCGGGATCTGCTGCCGCCACAGGACGACCTGTTCGTCGCCGTGACGCACCACGCCCTCAAGGATCACGTTGGATGCGGTCAGCGAACTGACCCGGATGTCGAACGCCAGGCTCATCGCATCGGTCTCGCGTTCGCGCAGGACCAGCGGCTCACGCACGCCGACAAAGACGGGCCCGTGATTATAGACGCCGGCCTGCCAGGCATGGCCGGTGGCCCGGAACAGGGTGTAGCCGTCCGGCTGCGGCGTGAAGCACCACACCTCGGTCGCCTGCGCGCCGACGCGGTTGGTTTCGGTCAGCGGACCGCACCAGGTCGCCGCCGGATCCCGCAACAGGGGCTCGGCCTGGGGCCGGAAATCGACCTGATGGAACACGACGCCGGCCGGAGCGGTCAGGACGCCGGAGCTGATCCGCGCTTCGAAGGGCTCCACGATTTCCGCGGTCCGCCAGCGCGCGGCGGCGCCCGACGCCGCCACGCCGCCCCGCTGGACGACGCCCGGGGTCGCGGTCAGGGACCGCACATCGATGCGGATCCCGCCGAGCGTCTCCGGCTCTGCGCGATAGCTCGGCAGGTCGCGCGCGGGTGAGGCGCGCAGGGCGGCGATCCGGGCGGCCGTGTCCGGCGAGGCCAGGAACTGTTCCTCCCAGCTCCGCTTGCGTCCCCCGTGCAGCCGGCGGAAGGCGTCGGCCTCCTCCGGCGTCAGCAACACCGGCGCATAGCCGAGGTTCGACAGACAGAACTCCGCCGCCAGATCGCGCGCCCGCTCAAGCTCGACCGCGCCCGGTACGACATTCATCAGGCCGCCGATCGTGGTCCCCTGGACCTGCGGGACCGGCGGTCGTCCGTAGGCGTGCCCGCCCCGCCCCATGGCGCTGGCCAGGTCGCCTCCTTGCGGCAGATCCGTCTGCGGGGCCCGCTGGGCGAGCGCCTCGCACCGCAGTTGATCCGCCTCGCGCTCTGCCAGAGACCCTCCGGCCCTGGCGAGGATGCTGACCGGCCGGTCGGACGCCAGCGCCGACGCCGCGGAAAGGCAGAGCAACAAACCGGCGCCGACAGCGCGCGACACGGCGGATTTCATCGGCGTCCCCCCAGACAGGCTTCAGCCGTACGAAACCGCCGCCCCCGGATCAAGGCGTCCGCAAGGCTCGACGAGGCCGGAACCGGAAACTTCATCGAAGCGTCACCGCATCC
Source organism: Brevundimonas sp. (assembly GCF_036400995.1). Classification (GTDB taxonomy): domain Bacteria; phylum Pseudomonadota; class Alphaproteobacteria; order Caulobacterales; family Caulobacteraceae; genus Brevundimonas. Next base: position 43,494 of record NZ_DASWWG010000109.1, on the reverse strand, counting down.
CCCTTGACGGCGAATACCCAGGTTCTTCAGAAAGGTTAACGAAGCACCGCATTCGGGGGGATGGCATGGGTTTCCTTTGGTTTGGCCGCCGCAAGAAGCCGGACGTGTCGACGGGCGGGCCTCAGCCCGAGCCTGAAGTCATCGCCGCGCAGGAAGCGGCCGCCGAGGCCGCCCATGCGCATGAGGCGGCGCATCACCCCGAGACGGTCGCCGTCGATGTGCCGCCCGAACCGGCGCACACGCCCGAGCCCGCGCCGACGCCCGCCGAGGCCCTGGCCCTGCTGAAAGCCGGTAATGCGGCCTTCCTGAGCGGCGACACCCGGCTGGGCCACGTCACGGCGCAGGACCTGGAGCCCCTTCAGGGCGGCCAGCATCCGATCGCCACCATCGTGGGCTGCGCCGACAGCCGGACGCCGCCGACCATCCTGTTCAACCAAGGCCTGGGCCGCCTGTTCATCATCCGGGTCGCGGGTAACACCGTCGACCGTCGCGGACTGGCCTCGATCGTCTATGCAGTGAAGCACCTGCAGTGTCCGCTGGTGGTCGTGATGGGCCACACCGGCTGCGGCGCCGTGGCGGCGGCGGAAGCCGTGGTCGACGGCCGGGCCGAACTGGACCCCTCGCTGGAAGAAATGATCGTGCCGATCCTGCCCGCCGTTCTGTCCGCCCGGCACATGGGCGGCCCGGATCAGGCCCGGCTGGCCGTCGAGGAGAACGCCCGCCGGGTGGTCGCCCGCCTGCTGACCGCCGACACCGCCCTGGCCGAGGCCGAGGCGACCGGCAAGATCAAGGTCGTGGCCGCCGTGAAGGACATGTCCAGCGGCCGCGTCTACTTCCTGGACGAGGATGCGCCGGAAGCGACCGCCGCGGCCGCGACGGCGGACTCGCACGGCCACGACCACGCCGACCATGGACATGATCATCACGATCACGCCCCGGCTCACGCGGCCGAGCACGCCTGAGGGCTCGCCCTATTCGGACCGGGCCAGCAGGGCGATCAGATCGTCCTTCCAGAACCGCGCCCAGGTGTGCGTCCCGTGCCCCTTGCCCTCCGGGCTGTTGGGGATCAGGCGATAGACGCCGTTGCGCAGCCGGGGCGCGAACCGCTCGGACAGGCCCAGTTCGGGCGGATTGATGAAGTCGTCGGCCGAGTTGATCCAGGTCACCGGCGCGGTGATCGCCTCAAGGTTGGCCGACGGGTCGTAATCCCAGGACGCGTTGACCTGATACCAGAGATCGTTGGCGTCCAGCGCCGGCAGGCGGCGGCTGATCTGGCCCTGCAGCCATTCGTCGGCGGCGGCGCGGGTCGGCAGTTGATCCTGCAACGGCATGGGCGCGCCGCCCGCCAGCACCAGCAGGTCCACCGCCGTGCGCAGCCCCTGCACGGGCTGGCTGGCGTAGTCCCCGCCCTGCCAGGCCGGATCGGCGCGGATCGCGTCCTGCAGCATGGCGCGCCACAGGCGGTTGCGGCCGACGATCGCGGTGGGCTGGCAGGCCAGCGGCATCAGGGCCTCGGCGAAGTCGGGATGGGCCTCGCCCCAGACGAAGGCGTGCATGCAGCCCATGGAGGTCCCGAGGATCAGGCGGAGATGATCCACCCCCAGCCCCTCGACCAGCAGACGGCGCTGGGCCTCGACCATGTCCGTGTAGCCGTACTCCGGGAAGCGGGCGCGCAGGCCGTCCGAGGGCTTCGACGAGGCGCCGTGGCCCAGGTTGTCCGGCATGATGACGTAGTAGCGGGTCACATCCAGCGGCTGGCCCGGCCCGAACAGTTCGCCGGCGAACTGGGGCGACAGGAACTGGGCGCCCGTGCCGCCGGTGCCGTGGAGCAGGAGCACGGCGTTCTCGACCCGGCCGTCGGCGCCGCGGCGCGGCGTGCCGAGGGTGCGGTAGTGGATACGCAGCTCCGGCAGCGCCTGCCCGGCGACCACGGCGTCCCGGGCGACGAAGTCCCCCTCCGCGGGCGTGAAGGTCTGCGCGGCCGCCGGAAGAGCCGCCAGCAGGACCGCGGCGGCGCATAATGCGGGAACAAGCCGTTTCATCATCGCGAACTCCGCGTCAGAGCCCCAGCCGCGCGCTCCAGCCGTCGAATGCGACTTCGACATGGTCCGGAAGAACCGCCGACAGGGCGTTGTAATCAAGGTCAATATGCAAATTTGTCAGAACGGCGCGCCTGACCTGCGCCCGCGCGATCCAGTCCAGGGTCTTGTCGACGTGGGCGTGGGTCGGATGCGCCGTCCAGCGCAGGGCGTCGACGATCCAGAGATCACAGCCGCGCACCGCCTCGATCGCCCGGTCGTCCAGATCGGACACATCGCTGGAATAGGCGACCGGACCACACCGGTAACCCACGGACCGGATCGGACCGTGCGCCTGGTCGAAGGTCACGACCGGAACCGCGCCGCCCGCGCCCGACACCGACCAGGGCGCGCCGTGCGGCGGGATGTCCAGCGGCTCGAGGATCGGCGGATATCCCTCGACCATCTCGAAAATGTAGCGGAACCGGTCAGTCAGGGCCTCGCGGGTCGCGTTGTCCATGTAGGCCGGGATGCGGCGGCGCGACCGCATGGCGAACACCCGCAGGTCGTCGATGCCGTGGGTCTGATCGGCGTGATCGTGGGTGTAGAGGACGGCGTCCACATGCCGGACCTCCGCCGCCAGCATCTGGGCGCGCAGATCGGGCGAGGTGTCGATCAGAACGCTGGTCGCGCCGTCCGCCCCATGCCGCCGGATCAGGGCCGAGCACCGGGTTCGACGGTTCCTCGGCTCGGCCGGATCGCAGGCGCCCCAGTCGCCGTCCCCCCGCGGCACGCCGCCGGACGAGCCGCTGCCGAGGATCACGACTTCCAGCTCGCCCGACAATTCAGACGCCCTCCGGCCGGGGGATGCGATCAAACAGATCGAAGAAGGCGCGGGTCGTGCGGTCCTCGGCCTCCTCGCGCGACCAGCCCCGGATCTCGGCCAGCTTGTCCAACACATGGCCGACATAGGCCGGCTCATTGCGGCGGCCCCGGTGCGGGATCGGCGCCAGATAGGGGCAGTCGGTCTCGACGATGATCCGGTCGGCGGGCATGACGGCGACGATGTCGCGCACCTCCTGCGCCGCCTTGAAGGTGGCGATGCCGGAGACCGAGAACCACGCCCCCAGTTTCGCAGCGCGTTCAGCCAGTTCCGGACCACTGGTGTAGCAGTGCATGAGAAATTTGAACGGCGCCCTCGCCTGCTCTTCCTCGAGGACGGCCGCCATGACGTCGTCGGCCTCGCGGGTGTGGACCACCAGCGGCAGGCCGGTCAGGCGCGCCGCCCCGATATGCTGGCGGAAGACCGCCGCCTGTTCCTCGCGCGGGCTGAGGTCGTAGTGGAAGTCCAGCCCGCACTCGCCGATGCCGACCACGCGCGGGCGCCCGGCCAGCTCGACCAGCCGGGCCGCGGTCAGGTCCGTGTAGTCCTTGGCCTCGTGCGGATGGACCCCGACGGTGCACCAGATGTCGTCATGGGCCATGGCCAGGCCGTGCGTCGCCTCGAAGGTCGACAGCTTGTCGGAGATCTCGACCATCAGCTGGACGCCGGCCTCGCGGGCGCGGGCGATGACCGCATCGCGGTCCTCGTCGAACTGGGGCGCGTGGAGGTTGACGTGGCTGTCGATGATCATCCGCGCGCGGCCTTCGTGCGTTGCAGGTCCGCCAGCGCCCCGGCGAGGACGTCCGCGCGATCCAGGTTGATGGCGGCCGTCCGGTCCGGCAGTTCGGACAGGCGGGTCCACAGATCGGCCCAGCGCGCGCCCGAAACCCCCTCCTCCAGCGCCCGCACCTTCACGGCGGCGATCAGCCGGTCCATCAGGGTCTCGAACCGTTCCTGCCCCTCGGCGCCGCGGAACTTGTCGGCGATGGCGAGCGCCTCGGCCCGGTCGACATGCTCGGCGTTTACCCAGTCCTGGGCGATCTGGTCGGCTTCCAGGGTCGCGCCCGAGGCCAGCGCCAGCGCCTGCCCCGGCGAGCCGCCCGCCATGCCCGCGATGCGCGCCGCCTCGGCCGACGAGACGCCGGTCCGGTTGCGGACCATCTCCTCCAGCGCGTGCTGCGGCCAGACCGGGAAGGCCAGGCGCCGACAGCGCGAGCGGATGGTGGCCAGCAGACGGCCCGGCGCGTGGGTGACGAGGAACAGCACGCCGCGCTCCGGCGGCTCCTCAAGAACCTTCAGCAAGGCATTGGCGGCGTTCAGGTTCAAGTCGTCGGCAGCGTCGATAATCGCGACGCGATACTGGGCCTGGGACGGGCTCTTGGAGAAGAACTCCGGCAGGTCGCGGGCCTGATCGACCGAGATCGACTTCTTGGTCTTGCCGCCCTCGACCAGCCGTTCCAGCACCAGCAGGTCCGGATGCGACTGGGCCGAAATCTGCCGCGAGACCGGGTCCCACGGATCGGACCCCAGCGGCCCCCGCGACGGATCGGGCGCCGCACCCAGCAGGCGGCGCGCGGCGCGATAGGCGAAGGTCGACTTGCCCGAGCCCTCGACCCCGCACAGCAGCCAGGCGTGGTGCAGGCGGCCGCGCGCCTGGGCATCGACGAAGGCGGCTTCGGCGGCGGCGTCCGGGATCAGATCGAAACGGTCCCGCGGATGCTCGCTCACAGCAGCCGCCCCTCCACGGCCGCCCAGACCCGCGCCGCCACCGCATCCTCATCGCCGACCGCGTCGATCACCACGCACCGATCCGACTTTTCCTTCGCGATTTCAAGGAAACGGCGGCGAAGTCTCTCATGGAACTCCAGCCCCTTGGATTCGAACCGGGTCTCGAACAGCCCCCGACCGAAGGCGCGCTCCAGACCCACTTCGACCGGCAGGTCGAAGATCAGGGTCAGGTCCGGCTGTGTCTCGCCCACGATGGCGGCGTCCAGGGTCTCGATGAAGGCGGCGGGCGTGCCCCCGCCGGCGCCCTGGTAGGCGCGGCTGGAATCGGCGAAGCGGTCGCAAACCACCCAGCGGCCGGCCTCCAGCGCCGGGCGGATGGTCTTTTCCAGATGGTCGCTGCGGGCGGCGAACATCAGCATGGTCTCGGTCAGGGGCGACCAGCGGCCGGCGTCGCCGTTCAGGGCGATGTTGCGGATCTCCTCCGCGCCGGTCGAGCCGCCCGGCTCCCGCGTCCGAACGACATCGACCTCACGCTCGCGCAGCCGGTCGACCAGCCGGGCGACCTGCGTGGACTTGCCGGCGCCTTCGCCGCCTTCGAACGTGATGAATCTGCCGTGGGTCACGGGGGCACAATGGCGACCCCGCCGACTGAGGCAAGGGTCAGCGGCCCGATATCAACAGGGCGTCGGCATATCCGCGTGCGACCACGGCCTGACGGGCGCTTTCCGCGGCGTTGGGATCGGCCCAGGGCCCGACCAGCACGCGATAAACCGGCGAATCACCGCGCGAGGCGACGTCGACGGTGGCCCGGTCGCCGAGACGATCCGCCACACGACGCGCGGCCCGCCGGTCGCTGAAGGCCCCCGCCTGGATCCAGTAGGCGCCGACCTCGGGCGCCGGCTCGGGCCGCGGCGCCGGGGGCGCCGGCGGGACCGCGGCGGCGTACTGCAGCGGCTGGGCCGAGCCGAGGCGCGGCGCGGGCCCGAGATAGCGCACCCTCACCTCGCCCACGCCCTGCTGCAGCATGCCCAGCTGGTCGGCGGCGCCGCGGGACAGGTCGATGATCCGGCCGTCCACGAAGGGCCCGCGATCATTGATCCGCACCACGATGCTGCGCCCGTTGGCCAGGTTGGTGACCTCCACCAGTCCGGGCAGCGGCAGGGTCTTGTGGGCGGCGGTCAGGGCGTACATGTCGAACCGCTCGCCGGTGGCGGTGGGCCGCCCGTTGAACTGGTCCCCGTACCAGGAGGCCTGGCCGGTCTCGTCATAGCCCGGCTGCTCGGCCGGCCGGTACCAGCGGCCGCGGATCTGGTAGGGCCGCATGGTGCCCGAGACGATCGGCGCCGGATCGGTGACGACCGGAATGCGCGCCCCGCCCGTCGACCGCGCCCCGGTCGCACAGGCCGCCATCAGCGGCAGCAGCGCCACGATGCATGCGCCCTTCAGAAGTCTTGCCGTCATCATCCCGATCCTTGTGGGGATCGTGATGCCACGCGGACATTTCCGCTTTGGTTAACGGGGCGTTTGAGGGTATGCGGCGTGTCCGCTCACGGGACACGGACAGGTGGCCGAGTGGTTTAAGGCAGCGGTCTTGAAAACCGCCGTAGGTGGAAGCCTACCGTGGGTTCGAATCCCACCCTGTCCGCCACACCCGTCAATTTCTTCATCAATTTCAACTATTTACTCCAAGTTTTGTCTAACCGCGAAGCCGGGGTTAGACAACGGTTGTTCTGCTTGTGTGCTCTTGCCCATGCGCTCCATGGCGCTATCGGCGAGATTCCGGCGCCCTGCTTCGCGGGTGTACCGCTCGACTTCCTTGAGGGTCTGATGGCCGGTAATGGCCATGATCTCGTGCGCAGAGCACCCAGCTTCGGCAAGTCGCCGAGCCGCAGCCTTGCGAAGACCATGAGCCGAACAGTGAGGTAACCCCGCTCGCTCGGCCGCCTTGCTGATCCAGTTGCCGAAGCCCTTTGCGGTGAATGGCTTGCCCTGTTCCGTCGTCAGCAGAACAAGATGCTCTGACGGAAAGGCCGCAAGCGAAGCCCTGAGCTGCGGATGCTGGATAATGTCGACGAGCTGCCCGGTCTTCTCCTGCCGGACGGTCACCCGTCCTCCTTGCACCTGCTGCCGCGTCATTTGTCGCACGTCGCCAGATCTCTGCGCTGTGTAGAGTAACAGGTCGAAGGCCAGTCGCTCCTTGGTCCCAAAGGGCCATCGCTTCTCGAATGCGGCGACTTCTCCCTCTGTCCAGGTGTGGAAACCCTCGGTCCTATAACGCAGCATTTTCACGCCCACCGTCGGGTCATTTCGAACCAGACCGCGCGCAAGCGCGAACCGCATGACCGCCCTGAGCACCTTCAGCATGTTGTTGGCAGCCGTCGGCGTCGCTGCCTGCTTGTCCATTTGTCCGCGGATATGTCGCGCTTCCAGCAAGGCGACTGGGTTGTCGCCATACTTGTCCCGGTAGCGGTCGAGAATCCCCCGGTAAGTTCGCTGGGTCGCTGCGCTCAGCCGTTGGAAATCAGCGGAGGCGTAGTAGGCCACGGCGAGGGCATGAATCGATCCCGGCCTTGTCCTCTGGGCATTGACCGCAACCGGGCTGGCCTTTGATGCATCGGAATACCATGACCACCAGAGTTCAGTCCCGAATGGCTCTCGCGTTTGGCTCTCGGGCGTTCCCTTCTTGCGGAACCGCCAGCGCATCTTTCCATGTCGATCGTAGTAGTAGCTGACATTGCGCGGTCGCTTGATCACGCCGCGACGTCCCACGGGTTGTGGCCTTCAGGGCCGCCATCATCGGGCAGTGCCCAAAATGCCCGATCAAGCGCATCACGGTCCCACAATTTCCGAGCATCGATCCGCTTCGGAGCAGGCATTCGTCCGTCGGACACCAACTGATCGAATTTACTGGCGCTGACGCCTATGTAGATACTCGCAAACTCTCGGCTTAGACCGCGAGGCGGCAAACTTTGAGGGAGATCCGGGCGGGAACGAGCCATCCTTACATCTCCCCGTCAGCGAGGCTTGCAATAGTCATTCCGATGGAACTCGCCAGTCCAGGCCGATCGAGCTCAGAGCCGCCTGCGCTTCAGGGTCGCCGCGTCCTGCAGAGTTCAAAGCAGCCGTAACCTCGTCGCTGGACGGTCCTTCTACGACCTTCCAGAGAGGGCAGTTTGCACGCTGGACAAGCGTAGCTCCTAGCCTTTTGCAGTCGATGACGTGAAGACAAGAGCTAGGGTCAGGTTGGGCGTCGTGCCAAAGCTCGAGGTCTGAGCCGCTCTGAAAAATCAGAAACTCAAGCTCGTCTGCCGACGAGCTGTCTGGTAGCGCAAGACAAAACCGCAGACTGGGCTGCGATGGCGGGCTACGGCCAACTTCGCCTGCGGCACGATAATCGACTGCTCCTGGATAAGTTGCTGCCCAAGCCAGAACTGCCGAAACGACCTCATCCAAAACTAGACGCTCGCTGAGATGGGGAAGTCCAAGGCTGCCCAGGATTTGACGAACAGCGATTTGCGCTACGTCGGCTGGCCTGTAGCGCGCCCATCCATCAGGCGCGAGAAGCAGGCCACGGCGACGCCAGTCGCGTTGAGCTGCAGGCCGAACGTTGGCCATCCTGTCGACATCCGAAGCGGTAAAGACTGCAGGTGCGAGGTGCCAGCCGGAAAAATAAGCGCTCATGAACGTGTTCATGGACACGTTTCTGATCGCCGTCAACAGAAACGTGTTCGTTGGCACGCTTAGCACTGAAGGCAGCCCCCTCGTCGTAGGGCCTGAACCGGCAGAGGGAGGCGAAAAAGGATAAGCTTGACCTAGATTTGACGCACAAGCCAATCGGTCGATGCGACGGCAATCTGGGACGGCGGGTCACTAGTGGTCCACCGCAAGTGTCTGTTTCTAATGACGCTTTCCTCGAAGGGCATAAAGTGGACCACTAGTGGACTACGCTCCCCCATTTTTTTGATTTGTTTTTTCAATAGCTTATCGGAACGCGGGTGTGCGTAGTGTGTGCACGTCGAACAGACGTTTCCTCCATGCTCCCATGGGAGCCGCATCGCATCTCTTTGATGCGCCCCACCGATCTCTCTTGGGGGCCAATTTCGGCCTCTAGGCGCTCGACTGAACTTGGCCATCGCGCGGTCGTTAGGGTATCGTCGGCGCGTGGAGGCTCCATTGTTCGACGCCCTGTCCCCCATCATCGTTCTTGTCTTCGTCGCCACTCTCGCTGTCGGTTCAAGCATCCTAAGGTGGCTGGAGAAAACTCCGCGTGATCGCCACAAGGCGCAGTGCCCAGAAGACCCCAATCGCTGATCTTTCGAGCGGCCTGCTGTGCTCGCTGATGGCCGCGCAGACCGGAATTCGCCCCCACTGCCAATCACAGGCCCACCAGGCCAAGACTCTCGTCATGGCCATCATGCACGAGGGGCGGGCCACGTGAGTTTGGGCAGAAATGCGCCAGGAGCGGTCATTCACTCACCGCCGGAAACCGGACCTCGTCAACACAACTAGCTGATCGTCCGCTTTCGACCCATTGCGGATGTTCGGTTGGACGGCTTCCAGGAACGCGTGGGGCTTTGTTATCAGTGGCCCTCGATCTCCCAGACGCTGCAGCGAGCAATCCAGTACTCGAGCTCCGGAATCAATTGGTTGTAGGACTGGGTCTCAAACGAATGGACGACCTGCCCTTCCAAGAATGACAGCGGCTGGTCCTTGATACGCCGTCCTCTCTCCGAGCGTGGCCAGGGGCAGTAGACGACGGTGAGTTCGAAGTGGCCCTCGGGATCGAACTCGGGGCGGAAGGCGACGTCGATGTTAAAGCGCCGGCTCTCATTGGTGGCGGTGTAGAGCGTGGAGCCTCCAATGCCCGTGAGGTCGTGCTCCATCTCCGAACAGAGGACGTTCCAGCCGACTCGCCAGCCAGAGGGGATGCGCAGCGCCGGCATGTTGAGAAAGGCCTTGGAGCCCGGGAAGCCGTCTTCGATACGGAATGTCATGCACCAGAGAATAGCTCTCGGACCGCGCCCCTCAACTGTTTCAAATCATTGCTCGTCAACGGCAAGCGTCTTCGGCGAGAGGTCAGGGCGCAGGATGTCCGTGACCCGCCGGGTCAGGGTCGCCAGCTCGAACGGCTTGGTGAGGATGTGCATACCCGGTTCCAGATCGCGATCGCTCAGCACGGCGCTCTCTGCGTAACCGGTGACAAAGAGCACCTTGAGGTCGGGGCGTTCGCTGCGGGCCGCATCGGCCAGCTGTCGCCCGTTCATCCCGCCCGGCAGGCCGACATCGGTGATCAGCAGCACCGCCCCTGGCGTGGTCCTGAGCAAGGCAAGGCCCGATCGCCCGTCTTCGGCAGCAACGAAGTCGTAGCCGGCGTCCGTCAGGGCTTCGGCCGCCAACATACGGATATCCGGTTCGTCATCGACGATTACGACCGTGCCCCGGCTTTCAGCCACCTCGTCGTGGTTCAGGGGTGGCTCGCCTCGTCTGTGTACGGGCTCCACAACACCGTGATGCCGGGGGAGATAGATGCAAACATGGGTCCCCTCACCCGGCCGCGAGCTGATACTCACCTGTCCGCTGGATTGACGCACGAAGCCGTAGATCATGGACAGGCCGAGGCCGGTGCCCTGGCCGAGCGGCTTGGTGGTGAAGAAGGGGTCGAACGCGCGAGCGATCGTCTCTTGGGACATGCCCACCCCCGTATCGGTGACGCTGATCCGCACATAGTCGCCGGGTGCACAGTCCGGTCCGAGGAGGGTTCGATCTCCGAGCGAGAGATTATCGATTCCGATCGTCAATGCGCCGCCATCGGGCATGGCGTCCCGGGCGTTGATGCACAGGTTGAGCAGCGCGTTCTCAAGCTGGTGGGGATCGACCAACACCGGCCACGGCGGGTCGATGGCGACCGTGCGGAGTTCGATGCCCGGCCCCACGGTGCGTCGTACCAGATCCTGCATGCCCTTGGTGAGAGCGAGGACGTCTGTAGCCTTTGGTTCCAAGGTCTGCCGACGCGAAAAGGCCAGCAAGCGGTGGGTAAGGGCCGTCGCGCGCTCGGTCGCGGTTCGGGCGACCTCGACGAACCGCTTCACATCCTCCATTCGGCCCTGATCCGCCCGCTTCACGACCATTTCCAGACTTCCGGCGACGGCCGTGAGGAGGTTATTGAAGTCGTGCGCGATACCGCCGGTGAGTTGCCCCACCGCCTCCATCTTCTGGGCCTGGCGCAGGGCCGCCTCGCTGGCCATCAGCTCGGCCGTCCTCTCTTCGACAGTGCGCTCCAGAGACTCGGCGAGGCGCGCGAGATGTCTCTCCGCCCTGCGCCGTTCGCGCGCCGCCAGCGTCCGCTCGCCGACATCGCGCAGGAAGGTCAGTTCATCCTCCAGCCAGATGCGGGGCATGGCGTTGTTGGCGTAGAACAAGGCGACGGTCTCACCCTGCTCCTGCAGCGGCATGTTGACGACCGCCAAGGCCGAAATGGCCTCCAGCGCGGCGGCCGTCTCCCGCGTCCGCGGATCGAGGCGAGCGTCGTCAAACACCACCGTCTCGCCCCGCTTCAAGTCCTCGATATAGCTGCCATAATCCCGGAAGTTGAGCGTGCCCGCCAAGCTCTGGATACCCGGCGCGTTCCAGTCTCTCTGGATGGTGATGGTCTCGGCGCGGCGGTCCACCATGCCGAAGCCCACGCGATCGACCTCCAGGGTCCGGCCGACGATCGTGCAGGCCGCGTGCGTCAGGTCGTCCGGATCGGCGGTGTCCCGCAGGGCGTCCGCGAGCTCCATCAGGGCGGATCGGAGCCGCTCGGCGCGGACCCGCTCGGTTATGTCGGTTGTAACTCCGGCGATGCGCAGAGGTTCGCCCGAGGCATCGTGGATCAGGAGCCCGCGGGCCTCCATCCAACGGGTCACGCCGGTCGGCGTGACGACCCGGTGGACGATATGGTAATCGGCGCCCGCGCCTATCGTCGCGTCACTCTGGGCGCGCACCGCGTCCCGATCTTCCGGATGGATGAGGCTCTGACGATCCTCGTAGGTGAAAACCTGATCCGCAGGCCAACCCATGAGCGTCTTATAGGCCTCCGACGCCACCAGAGTGCGAGTTCGCACATCGACGCTCCAGGCGCCGAGTCCGCCCGCGCGCATGGCGAGATCCAATTCCCGCTCCCGCTCGTGGTCGATGTGTAGGCGCGCCGTGAGCTCTGCGTTGAGCGCAGCATTGTCTGACTGAAGTCCTTCCAGTCGTTCCCGTTCGAGAGTGACATCGACCTGGCTGGCGAAGAAGTAGGCGAGCTTCCCGTCCGCATCGAACACCGGAGCGAGCAGCAGGCGGTTCCAGAACGGCTGCCCGTTCTTTCGGTAGTTCCGGATATCGATCTCGATGGGTTCAACCGCCTTAACCGCCTCATGGATCCGGCGGGTCGTTTCGGGATCGGTTTCCGGCCCCTGCAGGAAGCGGCAGTTCCGCCCGAGGATTTCCGAACGGGGATAGCCCGTCAGTTGGCAGAACGAGTCGTTGGCGAACACCACCGGATTGTCGTCTTGGCGAGGGTCGGTGATGATCATCGGCATCCGCGTGGCGCGCACCGCGGCGACGAAGGGGTCCGTCGAGTTGTCCAGGCCCAGGACAGCCCCGGCGATACGTTCCGCGTCCTGTTCTGCTTGAGCTGAACCCTCTGCGGACGGCGGTGTCATGGTCAAATGGCCCCTCGAACGTTACGCGTCACCTTCAAACACATCCGCAGGTTTCCGGTTCTTCGCGGCAATGCCAATGACGGCCTGGATTGATCTGGAAGCGACCGCTTCAGGGTTCGGCTGGCCAGTGCCCAGTTTCGGCCCCAGCAGCTGGGACTGTGCTAGGCCCGCTGCGCATCAGTCGTTCCGGATGGTCCCACCCCGTGCCGAAAGCCGCAGAGGGCGAGCCGCCTCCAAGATCGCGTCTCGCCGCTTCCCTTTCGGGACGCCCCTCAAGGTGTGGGCCAAGCGTACTGCATCCTCTCGTCGGACACCGTCCCAAACTTCGACGAAGCAATAGGCCGGGACCGTCCTCCCAAGGACGTCAATGTCGCCTCGATATCGCTGAGAGGGATGAGCGACGATATGGGCGTGCCAGTCACCGTTGGCGACTTGCACGGCGACCAAGTAGGCCATGACAGGGTTCTCCTGTATGTCGAGTCTAAGAGGGAGAACGTCTGCTTTCCACCCCTTTGCCTTGCCCACAGGAAGTTGGCTGCGACCTAGCTGGCCCGGTCGACGGACTTCTCCAACGGCCCTTCGCCGCTGCTTTGCCCAAATTCTGCGGTTCTACCACGCGGAGGATGTCGCTCAGGTTAGGACCTTCGGGGCTTGCGCCCGGCTCCGCTGGCCGGGCCCGGCTCGGCGCCTTCCGGAACCACACACCGACTAGTGGACCTGTGCCGGGTCCGCAGAGCGAACCCGGCCGTTCTTCCCGGAGATCGGTCCGGTCAGGCAGTCCAGCGACTTAATTCCAGCGATGCTTGAGACCGCTGATCAGGTCGTGGTCCGCCTTGATCGTCGTGTAGTCCTGCATGATCCGCTGGCGGACGGCGTCGGGAAGCTTGGAATCCTCGGTGGCGCGCTCGAAGCGCGCCTTGATGAAATCCTCGCCGCGTTCGACCTCGTCCACCACGCCCCGGTCGTCACGTCCCATGAGTTCGCCGCGCACTTCCGCGAACTTGTTGTGAAGCTTGCCCAGGAGCGACTGGTCATCCTCGGGCTCGCCACCGAAACTGCGCACCTCGGCCTGCAGGCGACGACCGAGCTCCTGACGCTTGTCGGCCCGCTCATTGAACAGGGCCTTCAGTTCCGGATCGCTCGCGCCTTCAGCCGCATGTCGGTAACCGTTCACGCTGTCCAGCGTCGTCTCGATCAGGTCGTTGAGCGTCTTGATCGAATGGTCATTTCCGGTTTGCATCGGCAAAATCCTCCGTTGTTGGGAGGGTTAAAGCCGACTTTCTCCAAAGCGTTCCCGAACGTCCCGCGTTCGGGCGCCCCTGCCTCCCCGGCCCCTCGATGGGTCGCGCCGCGAACGAAGTCCTAGCGTCCTGGAGGCCACGCAAGGCGATGTAAGATCAAGTTCCGACCCGCTTCGGAGTGGCGGAAGGGCAGGACATCTGTACGGCGGTGTCGATACCGAAGGCGTCAACGGTACCGGGAGGGCATCCTCGCCAGCGTGGCCGCCTCAAGCAATCGAAGGGACGTCTGCTCCGCGGCCTCCGCCGTAAGCCTGATCCTGACGCCTGACGGCAGTTCGATCACCACAACACCGGACCGACCATCCGCATCCAGGGGAGCCGCGAAAATCTCTTCCATCATCCGGAGAAACCTCCACACTCTTGGAAGCCACGGCGCGACAGGCGAGTTCTCAGGCTTCGCTTTTTCGACCGAGCAATCCAGCTCGGCGCACCGAACTCCGAACACCCTGATCCGGTTCCGCGCATCGCGCCGTCAGCCGCGCGCTCCGGAGCAGGTGCGCCCGCCCCCCGGAGATTCCCGGCCGCCGCCGGCGGCTGTTCCGACCTAAGCGAGCAGACTAGTCTCGCGGGATGGATGACGTCGGACTCCGCATCGGCTGGCGCTCGGCTCTTCTGGGAGCGGCCATTCTCCAGTGCCTTCTCCTCGCCGCCCCCATAGCCGGCAAGGGCCGGGCACGCCCTGCCGACCGCTATCTGGCGGGCGCCCTGATCACGATCGCGGGCTGCCTCCTGCCTTACGCCCTGGGCTTCGCCGGAGCCTTCGATGCCTGGAGAGGACTGACCTTTTTGCCGGTGGCCCTGCCTGCGGCGCTCGGCCCGTTCCTGTACCTCTACGCAAGAACACTGGCGTCGGGCCCCCGATCCGGACCGGTCCGCGTCCACTTCCTTCTGCCCGGACTGCAGTGGACCTATCTCGCCACGGCCTTCCTGCTTCCCCTGGACCTCAAATGGGCCTGGTACACGGGTGGGCATCGGATCTGGATCGCTCCGATCTTCGACCTGCTGGCGGTGATCAGCCTGACGGCCTACGCCACGGCCACCGCCGCCTGCATCGGCGCGTTCCGACGCCGCCTTGTCGAAGAACGCAGCGACGACGACCGCTTCGCCCTGACCTGGCTCAAACTCGTCCTCGCCGCCCTGTCCGCCGGCGTGGCGCTCCAGGCGGGGTTCTGGCTGTGGTCGCTCGCGTCCGGCGGCATCAACTATTTCCAGGAGACCGGTCTCTACCTCGGGCTCGGCCTTCTGGGCGTCTATCTCGGCGTCGAGGGCCGCCGGTTTTCCGCGCTTCCGCTTCTTTCGCCGGGAAGCCCGGGGACCCGGGGCGACGAGACGCCTCCCGACGCTCTGGCCTCGACCGGCTCGGCTCGCTCAGCTGTTGACTGGGCCTGCGAGGCCGCCGCCGTCGAGGCCCGTGTCCGCGCTGCGGACTGGTGGCGTGAACCCGATCTTTCGCTGTCGGGCCTCGCCCATCGTATCGGGACCAACACCGGTCGCCTGTCCCGCGTCATCAACCTCGGCCTGGGGCTGAACTTCTCGACCTTCATCAACCGCATGCGGGCCGAAGGCGTCGCCGCGGCGATCCGGGACGGCGACGGCGGCGACCTCCTCGCCCTTGCGCTCGATATGGGCTTTGCGTCCAAGGCCAGCTTCAATCGCGCCTTCCGGGCCCACTTCGGTGTGTCGCCCTCGCAGTATCGCGCAAACGTCTCAAATCCTGCTTTTCCGTCCCCCGCACCGGAAGTGAGGCGCGGACCGAGTGACGCAGTGGAAGGATCTGCCGATCTTTCCGCGAGGCCGAGATGACACCGCCGACCCGACGCCGCCTTCTGCAACTGACTTCGGGGCTCGGCCTCGCCGCCGTGGCCCCGGCGCTCGCGGCCGCAGATCGTTCCGACATCGGGGGGGACTGGAGCCCCGACATCGCTATCCTTCGGCAGGCCTGGGAGAGCCTCCATCCCGGTCTCCATCGCTACAACACACCGGAGCAGATGAGCGCTCGCCTGGATCGGCTGGCCAGGTCATGGGCGGAGCCGGGCGACTTCCGCGCCCGCCTCCTGTCCCTGACGCGGGTCACCGCCGCCGTCCGTTGCGGTCATACCTATCCAAGCCCCTACAACGCCGGGCCGGAGATCGTGCAGGCGATGTACCCGGGCCGCACCCTCGTCCCCTTTCGCTTCCGCTGGCTCGACCGGCGGATGATCGTGACGCGGGACGACACAGGGCTGAATCTCTTCCCGGTCGGCGTGGAAGTCCGGTCTATCAACGGCGTGGACACAGGCGCGCTGCTGCGGGGCCTGATCCCCCTGGCTCGGGCTGACGGCGGCAACGACGCCAAGCGGATCAGCCTGATGGAGGTCCGCGGCGACGACGGATACGAGACCTTAGACATCCACCTGCCCCTTCTGCTGCCGCTGCAGGACGAAGCCCGTTTCACCCTGGGCGACGGCCGGGTCGCCACGGCCGGCCTTCTGACCCTGGAGGAGCGACGCGCCGGGCGCGAACCGTCGGCGACCGCCGCCGGGGACGCCAACCCCTGGACGCTGGAGCGGACCGCGGACGGCGTCGCCGTCCTGACCATGCCGGGCTGGGCGCTCTACAACTCCAGCTTCGACTGGCGGACCTGGCTCGGCGGGGTGATGGACGATCTGGCCGGTGACGGCGCGCGAGGCCTGATTGTCGATTTGCGCGGCAATGAAGGCGGGTTGGACTGCGGCGACCTCGTCGTCAGCCGGCTGATCGACGCCGATCTGGCCCTGCCCGACCAGCAGCGCTGGGTTCGCTATCGCAGGGCCCCGGACGCCCTCCATCCCTATCTCGACACCTGGGATCGCAGCTTCCTGGACTGGGGCGAGCAGGCCGTGGAAAGCCGCCAGCGGCCGGGCTTCTACCGGCTCACGCGTTTCGACGACGATGGCGCGGCGTCGGTGATCCGCCCCGCCGGACGCCGCTTCCGCGGCCCGGTCGCGGTCCTGTGCGACGCGTCCAACAGTTCAGCGACCTTCGGCTTCGCCCAGCTTTGCAAGTCCCGCGGCCTGGCCCGCCTGATCGGGGAGCCGACCGGCGGCAACCGCCGGGGCATCAACGGCGGCGCCTTCTTCTTCCTGAAACTGCCCCTCTCCGGCCTGGAGGTCGACCTGCCGTTGATCGCCGGCTTCACCGAGACGCCCCAACCCGATGCGCCGATCGAACCGGACCAGACGGTGAGAACGACCGTCGACGACCTGATCCGTGGCCATGATCCGCAGAAGGCCGCCGCGCGTAACTGGATCACCGACCAGGCCGTCTGACTTCGTTCCACCGAAAGCCCCTAACCACGGAGCCGCCCCTTGTCCGGCAACACCCTGCTGCTCAACTTGCTTCTCCTCCTGACCACCTCCCCCGCCGAAGCCCAGACCGTGGCCCAGGCCGAGACCCGGGCCCTGGCCGGCGTCTGGTCGGTGGATCTGTCCGCGCGGCCGGATGAGCCGTACTTCAAGTCCATGAGGCTCGACCTTCTGCCCGACGGGCGGCTGAGCGGCAGCTTCTATGACAGCGACATCGAAGCGGGCCGCTGGACGAGCTCTCACGGGCGGCTTTGCGTGGCCTTCCGGACCACCGACGGCGTCGGTCCCTATCACACCGCCGCCTGCCTGGACGGCGACAGGGTGCTCGGCCAGACCTGGGCGGAGAACCGCGACTTCCTCTTCCTCTGGAGCGCCGATCGGCCGGCGCCCTCCGGGGCCGGCGACTGATCCGCGCCCTGCCCACCGCGCACGGCATCCGGTGACCTCCGCCGGGCGTACCAAGGTCATGCCCCTCATCCACACGATTCCGGAGCCGTCGCGGGACATCACCGTGGTCGTCGGCGTCTCCGGCGGGGTCGGCCGCGCCCTGGCGTCCGCGCTCCTTCGGCATCATCCCGACACACGCCTTGTCGGCCTGGGGCGCCGTCCGCCCGAGCCGCCGCTGGAGTCCCCGGACAGCATCTTCCTGGACATCGACATCACCCGGGAGGACGATATCGCCCGCGCGGCGGAGGCCATCGACGCGCTCGGGACGCCGACCCGGATCGTCATCGCGACCGGACTGCTGCACGCGCCGGGCCTGGCGCCCGAACGCGCGCTGCGGGACATCCGCCCGGAGGCGCTCGCCCGCCTTTTCGAGGTGAACGCCATCGGTCCAGCCCTGATCGCCAAGCACCTGGCGCCCCGAATGCCCCGAGACCGGCCGGCCCTGATCGCCGCCCTTTCGGCGCGGGTCGGCAGCCTGTCCGACAACCGCCTGGGCGGCTGGTACGGCTACCGGGCCTCCAAGGCCGCCCTGAACATGATGATCGCCACCCTCGCCGTCGAACTGCGCCGCACCCATCCGCTCGGCGTCTGCGTGGCGCTTCACCCCGGCACGGTGAGGACGCCCCTGAGCGCCCCCTTCGTCGCCGGACAGCCGGGCCGCAAGACCCTGGCGCCCGAAGAGGCGGCGCAGGCGCTGGTCGCGGTCATGGACGGGCTCGGCCCCGCCGACAGCGGCCGTTTCCTGGCGTGGGACGGCGCGCCGATCGCCTGGTGACGCCGACACGACAGAGAGTTCCGGAGCAAACGCGCGTCAGCGCGCGGCGGCCGTCCGTGTCCGGCGCCGCGCCCCTCCCGTTTGAGATTGGTTTCGGACGCGCGCCGTCGACGCGCCCGCCCGCCGGGCGCCGCGCCGGTTCAATCGACGCCCTCGTGACGGGTCCAGCGCACCAGGTCCATATCGTAACCGAGGGCGCGCGCGCGTTCCGTGATCAAGGCACGGGTCCGCGCATCCGGATCGGGCGTCCGGCTGAGCAGCCAGAGGTAGCGGCCGGACGGTTCGCCGACGATGGACCAGGCGTAGTCGTCCGCCCGGTCGAGCACCCAGTAGTCGCCGACGTAGAAGGGGCCGAAGAAGGACACCTTGAGGCGCGCGCCGCCGCTGTCCTGGACGATCCTCGCCCGTCCCTCGGAGCGGCTTTCGGGACCGTCGACGCCGCCCCTGCGGCAGGTATTGAGCACGGAGACTTCGCCGTCCTCGCGCAGGGCGTAGCGGGCGGTCACGGCCTCGCAGTTTCGCTCGAAGCCGTTCTCGTACCGAGCCAGCTCATACCAGAGGCCGGAGTATCGCTCGACGTCCACGGGTTTCGTCGGGGCCGGCACCGCCGGATTGCCGACGGGGCCGCGCTGCAGGACGGCGTACCCGCCGAGGGCGACCATCGCCGCGCCGACGATCAACAGGGTCCGGATCGGTTTTCTCATGGACGCGGCAACGCCGACACGCGCGCGGCGGTTCCGGAGACCGCCCCCGGTCCTTCACGTTCCAGACCCCAGGAGATCCTCATGCCCGCGCCCTTCATCGCGCGCTCCCGGCTCCGCCGCCGTCTCCGAGACGCTCCCGCACCGCACGCCCGGGCGGTCGGCAGCCCGGGCCAGCCTTCGTTGATGCGCGCGCGATGCGCTCACGAGGGTCAGGGCCGGCCGACAGGCGGAATGAGCCGGACATGACCGCGATGCGCACCCTCCGGCTGGTGCTGGGTGATCAGTTGTCCGCCGGCCTGGCCGGCCTGCGGGATGTCGACCCTGCAACCGACCTCATCCTGCTGGCGGAGGTCCGCGACGAGGCGACCTATGTCCGTCATCACAAGCAGAAGATCGCCCTGGTGTTCGCGGCCATGCGGACCTTTGCCCTTGAACTCGAAGCCCGTGGCCTGGATGTCCGGTACGTGCGGATCGACGATCCCGACAACAGCGGCTCCATCGTCGGCGAGTTGCAGCGCACGCTCGCCGGCGAAGCCTTCGACCGGGTGGTCGTCACCGAATGCGGCGAATGGCGCCTGGCGCAGGCCCTGCAGGCCTTCGCCGCGACCGCGCCGGTTCCGGTCACGGTCCTGGAGGACAGCCGTTTCATCTGCACCCACGGCGCGTTCCGCCGGTGGGCGGAGGACCGGCGCACCCTGCGCATGGAGGACTTCTACCGCGTCATGCGGCGCACAACCGGGTTGCTTATGAATGGGCCGGACCCGGTGGGCGGCCTGTGGAATTTCGATGCGGACAACCGCAAGCGCCCGCCGCAGGACCTGCGTCCTCCGCCCCGGGCGCGCCCGGCTCCGGACGCCGTGGCGCGCGAGGCGATCGCCGACGTCGCGCGCCTGTTCCCGGACCATTTCGGAACGCTCGAGGCCTTCGCCTGGCCGACGAGCGCGGCCCAGGCGGAGGAGGTCCTCGAGGCCTTCATCGACCACGTCCTGCCCGGGTTCGGCGACTGGCAGGACGCGATGCTCGAGGGCGAGCCGTGGATGTGGCACGCCCTGATCTCCACCTCGCTCAATCTCGGCCTGCTGGACCCGCTGGACGTCTGTCGGCGCGCCGAGGCGGCCCATGCCTCCGGACGGGCCCCGCTCAACGCGGTCGAGGGTTTCGTCCGTCAGATCCTCGGCTGGCGCGAGTTCGTGCGCGGCGTCTACTGGCTCAAGGTTCCGGAGTACCGCGCCCGCAACGCCCTGGACGCGGATCGCGCCCTGCCCTGGTTCTACTGGTCCGGGGAAACCGACATGCGCTGCGTGGCCGACGCCGTCGCCAACAGCCGCACGCACGCCTATGCCCACCATATCCAGCGGCTGATGGTCACCGGCAACCTAGCCATGATGCTGGGCGTGGCCCCCGACGCCGTCGACGACTGGTACATGACCGTCTACGCCGACGCCTTCGAGTGGGTGGAGATGCCCAACACCCGCGGCATGGCGACCTTCGCCGACGGCGGCATCGTCGGCTCCAAGCCCTATGCGGCGTCCGGCGCCTACATCAACCGGATGAGTCGCTACTGCGGCGCGTGCCGTTACGACGTGAAGTCCGGCGAAGGCGACGGGGCATGCCCGTTCAACAGGCTGTACTGGGGGTTCCTCGAACGGAATCGCGACCGGCTGTCAGGCCTGCACCGCCTGGCCATGCCGTACCGGACGCTGGACCGTTTCGGAGACGCGCGGCGTCAGAGAATTCTCGAGGAGTACGAACGCACCCGCCTGGCGCTGGGCGCGGCGTCCCCCACTACAGACGACGACTCCTGAAGCCGGCTTAACCCCGCCGCTTAAGCGGATCTTGATCCCGAACCGGCAAGGTCCCGGACATGAGCTTTCCCGTCGCCCGTCCCGATCGCCGCCTCATGGGCCGCAAACGCCGCGCGGAACCCTGTGTGGTGAGCGCCTGTGCGACCGGCGCCGCGCCGGCGCAGCTTCTTCAGCTCGACCCCCTGGGCGCACGTTTGCGGTTGCTCGACCCGACCGATCCGACCCCCACGCGCCTGCGGATCACGCTGGCCGAAGGCAGGGTGGTCTTCGGCGAAACGATCTGGCGGATGGGGGATGTCATCGGCGTGCGCCGAAGCCGCGGACCGGCCCCGGCGCCCCGTATCCCCTCGGCCGACGCCGCCGACCGGCCTGGACCCGCAGGCGCCTCGTAAGCCCCTGCGACGCCGCGCCGCGCCCCATCAGCCCCCGGGAACCGGATCAGGCTGCCGGACCTTTACGCGCACCCGACCCCGCAACCGACCGCCTCACCCCGATGACGCCGTCCCCGACCGCCGACCTCCAACGCCTGATCTATCGCAGCCGTCCCGACACGTCCCGGCTCAGGGCGGACCTTGATGCGATCCTGCCGGTCTCGATCTGGGCCAACGCGCGCCACAGGATCACCGGCGTGCTGGCCTATTCGGAGGGCACCTATGTCCAGGTGCTCGAGGGGCCCGGTCGACAGCTCGACACATTGCTGGACTGCCTGACGCGGGACACCCGGCACGTCGACATCAGGATCCTGGACCGGCGCCCGGTCGAGGACCGCCTTTTTCCCGGCTGGTCCATGGCGCGGGCGCCCCTCCCGCCCGACGCCCTGGCCGAACTGGAGCGCAACGACGGCGCCGCCTTGATCAGCCGCCTCAAGATGATGTTCGATCAGGACGAAACCCGGGTGGCCTAAGGCCGGGCACCGAGCCCGAACAGCGACGCCGGGCCAGGAAGCGCGGCGGCCGCCTAGCCTCGTCGCAGGGGCGTATACCGGCATTGGAAGGCGGGCTGGGCGGAGAGGCCCAGAGGCTTCAGGTGAATGTGCAGCCCGCGGGCCTGCACATCCGTGTCCAGGGAAAAGGCCTGTTCCGCTTCATAGATCTCGTCGCGGTGGGCGTCCTTCCACCCCGTCGCCATCGTGATCGCACGGGCCTTCGCCGCCGGCAGATCCTTCGCCACCACGAAGACATTGCGATGCTGCTCGATGAACGCGCGGCGATCGTAGCCGCCGAGGTTGACGTAGTAGAGCCGCTCCGGCCCGGCGAAGGGCTCGGAGCTGAGAAAGACTTTGTAGCCGTCCGCGGCGGTGATCTCGGCCCAGCAGTCGATGTGCAGGCTTTCCGGTGCGCCCCACCACTGCGCCCGCAGGCGGTCATGGGTGTCGGCAAGTGTTTCGGCGACCACGAAGCGCATGTCGTGGACCTCGATATTGGCCCCGGGGTGTTCCCCGCCGACGTAGATCGCGAACAGCTTCATCCGGGTCGGCCTACGCCACCGCAGCCCATGTGTCGACCTTGCCCGCCCCCGAGGACAGAAGCGCGGCCAGCCGGCGCGCCACGACCCGTCCCATGGCGTGCGAACTGGTCAGTCCCTGCGCGAAGGGATGTCGGCCCATGATAAACGGCAGGCTGAGGCAATAGAGCCGGTCCGGCTCCAGCCCCGGCGCGACGACCCGGAAGCACTCGTCGATCTCGATGCCGCGGGCCGGGCCCTCCCCGTCGGCAAAGGCGTCGCGGACGATCCCCTGCTGGAGCAGGGTCAGGAAGGGGAACTCCAAGGCGCCCAGCGGCTTCTGTCCCGTCGCATCGACAAACACCGGGAAGCGCCGGCGAACGCCCGGCCCGATCAGTTGCACGCCCGAGGTCACGCCTTCGAAATCAAGCGCATGATCCTCGCCCAGCGCGATGATCGCCAGCTTGCCGGCGTCATGCAAGGCGAGCAGACGCTCCACCGATTCATGCGGGACAGCGCCGTACGCATCGACCAGAACGGGCTTCAGGGTTCCGGAGAACCGCTCGAACGCCTGGTCGTCGAGGTACGGGGCGATCCTGGCGACGATCTCATGCAGCCGCAGCAGGGCGTCACGCCACGGCGCCGCGGACCGGGCCGCATGGCCGGCCCGCGCATCCGCCAGATTGCGACGCGCCCAGGTGAACGGGTCACAGGCGACGCGTTCGGCGAAATACGCTTCCGCGAAAGTTTCCACGGTGCTTCCCTCCGGGCAATGCGCAGCGGCGTAGCCCGGGTCCACCAGCTCCAGCTCCCCTCGAACCAAGTCGAACACATCGTCGAGCAGGGTTTGACGCCCTTCCCGTATCAGGCTGTCGACAGCGTCCGGCGTGCAGATGTCCGTCGGCGCATGCGGAAGGGGGAAGTAGAAGTCCGCTTCCGGAAGCAAGCCCTTGCGGGACATGAGGGTGACCCTGAAGGAGCCAGACCCCGGACCCGGCCGGTAGACGACGCCGTCCGGGCCGGTGACGAAGGTCCCATGACGCTGCGCCAGGGCGAAGACCGTGTCGATGGCGCTCAGGGAGGAGCCGCGCACGGCGATGTCGACCGGACCGACGACCGCCAGGGCAGACGCCGGCCAGGGGCTCCGGAAACACCCCGGTCGGGCCAGACAGGGCGAAGGCCATTGATGTCCGGTGGCCAGGACCACCTGGTCAAACAGGGCCTGCGTGACATCGCCGGGACGCGACGTCGTGCAGGTCAGGCGCATCCCGTCTGGGCGGCGGCTGATATCCGCCACGCGCTGCCCCGTCCTGACCTCGACCACATTGCCCAGGGCCTGCAGCCCGGCCACGATCGTCTCGAACTGCGCCTCGAAATAGCGTCCGAGCGCGAGACGGGGGACGAATGTCCGGTCATCAACCCGGCCAAGGTCGACCCCAAGCCCCGAAAGTTCGGGCGCGGCCTGTGTCTGCAGCCAGCTGAGAAGGGTTTGCGCGAGCGGCGGGATCTCCGCGCCGGCGATGTTGGCGAGCATGGCGGGGTCGTTCCAGTCCGCCCGATAGGGCATCCCCTGCCCCGCTGACGACCGCGCCTCGAACACCACGAAACGCCCGCCCCTCGCACCGAGACGAAGCAGTTCACTCAGGGTGTAGAGCGTGGTCGGGCCGGCCCCGATGAAGGCGATCGATCTCATCGTCCGTCAGAATGCTCGATCGGCCCCGTGCGATCCAATGTCGCCTGCCGGACTGGCTGGAGCGACGCTGACCGCGCCGACCCTCCCCACGATAACCCGTGCGCTACGACAGTGGTCAGCGCGCTTGTGCGTTCACGAAAGGCTGCCGGCGTCTTGAAACAAAGCAGCGTCAGCTTGCTCCTCCGGCGTGCCGCCGCCTGAAGGTGTCCGTTTCCGAACACAGGAACCGCCCTCCTGGACAAGCGCTAAGCGTCCAAGAGGGGCGTACGTCATGAATCTGGAACTTCAACGCGTCGCCTATCGCAGCGACGCCACCCGACCCGACTTCGCCTTGCAGCTGCTTGCGGAGATTCTTGCCGTTTCGGACCGCAACAACCGCAGGGATGGGCTGACCGGGGTGCTGGTCGTCGGCGAAGGCCGGTTCTTCCAGGTTCTTGAGGGCGCGTCTCAGGATCTCGACCGAACACTGGCCCGTATCGGCGCCGACCCGCGCCACACCGGAATCTAGGTCGTCCTGAGAGCCTCCATCCGGGAGCGGATGTTCTCCGACTGGGGCATGGCGGCGACCCGCATCACGCCGCTTCGGAAGCCGCGGATCGACGACGTCGTGGCGTCCTGCGACATCGCCCCGGAGCGCGCCATCATGTCGGCCCGCCAACTGCTTGAAGAGCAGCGCCGCCCATGAATCCGCAGTGACCGGCTTGCAGTTACGCCGGCGTCCATCCTCATACAGGCCATACCGGTCGGCCATGGGAATGACGCGCCGGCGGGCGCTGCGCCCGTTTTCGGACCGCCGAAGCCGGACCGGACGACGTCGCGTGCGATGGGTCGTGATCCGCCTCAAGAGTCGTCTAGCGGACAGGACATCTGCGCTAAGAGACTGTTCCGCTGAAAAAATACCATCGCTCACGGAACTTCGCATTTGCGAGAAGGTTGGGCGGTTCAGACGTCACGCCGCTGCGTGGGTCAGGAGCATCGCCATGAAGATCGCGCAGGTCACGCCTCTGTACGAGGCCGTTCCACCCCGCCTGTACGGAGGCACCGAACGGGTGGTCGCGCATCTGACCGACGCCCTGGTCGATCTGGGGCACGAGGTCACCCTGTTCGCCTCCGCCGAGGCCGAGACGCGCGCGCGGCTGATCCCCGTCCGCGATCAGGCGATCCGGCTGGATCCCGCTCCGCTGAAGTCCGACCTGGCCGCCCACATGAGCATGCTGGCTGAGGTGCTGAAGCGCGCCGATGACTTCGATGTCATCCATTTCCACACCGACATGATCCATTTCCCGTTCTTCGAACGGTATGTGGACAAGACGCTGACCACCCTGCACGGCCGGCTGGACCTGAAGGACCTGCCGGGTGTTTACGAGCGCTGGCCGCAGTTCGGACTGGTCTCGATCTCCGACGATCAGCGCCGCCCCCTGCCCTTCGCCGGCTGGAAGGCGACCGTGCATCACGGCATGCCGTCGGACCTCTACGCCTTCAGCCCGAAGTCGAGCGGCTACCTCGCCTTCCTCGGCCGTATCTCGCCGGAGAAGCGCCCGGACCGGGCCATCCAGATCGCGACGGCTCTGAACAAGCCGCTGAAGATCGCGGCCAAGGTCGATGCGGCGGATCAGGCCTACTGGGGCACGGTCATCCGGCCGATGGTCGAGAACAATCCGCTCGTCGAGTTCATCGGCGAGATCGGCGATCACCAGAAGTCCGCCTTCCTGGGCGGCGCCGAGGCCCTGCTCTTCCCGATCGACTGGCCCGAACCCTTCGGGCTGGTGATGATCGAGGCCATGGCCTGCGGCACGCCGGTGGTCGCCTTCCGCTGCGGCTCGACCACGGAGATCATCGAGGACGGGGAGACCGGCTTCCTGGTGGAGACGCTGGAACAGGCCGTCGCCGCCGCGAGCCGCGCCCAGCAACTGGACCGCGAGGCGATCCGCGCCCGGTTCGAGCTGCGCTTCTCGGCCACCGCCATGGCTCGCCGCTACCTGGACGTCTACGGCGATCTGCTGGCCCGCCGCCCGTTCGCCGAGGCGCCGCTGGCGGACGTCGTCACCCCGCTGCGCCCCCTGGACGAAGAACGCAGTTTCGCGGCGTCGGCCTGAACCCGCCCCCTTCGTCACGCGTTCGCATCTGCGAGACCGACGAACCGGGAGCCCTCATGGACGACGCCTATTCGGTGCAGACCACAGCGGCGGACAGCGGCGAGGTCGACGGCCTCGAGCAGCTGATGGCCCTCAAGGACGCCGACACCTTCTGCGTCGCCGATCACTGGGGCGATCTGAAGGGCGGCGCCGACGGCCTGTTCGACCATGACACCCGGCTGCTGTCCCGTTTCGTCATGACCGTGGGCGGCGCGCGCCCGTCGCGGCTGAGTTCCGGCGTCAGCCAGGACAACGTCTTCTTCATCTGCCACACCACCAACCGTCCCCTGCCGCCGATGGGCGGTCGCTCGGCCCCGGCGGGGGTGTTGCACATCGAACGGCGACGCTTCATCCGCGACCGGCGGATGTTCGAGCGAGTGCGGATGGTCAACCACGGTGTCGAGGACGTGCTGCTGCCGCTGTCGTTCGAGTTCGCCGCCGATTTCGCCGACATCTTCCAGGTCCGGGGCACGCCGCGCCTCCGGCACGGGATCGCCGCGCCGCCGACGAGCGACGGCCGCCGCGTCACCTTCAGCTACACCGGGCTGGACGATATGCAACGGGCCGCCTGCCTCGCCTTCTCGGAACCGCCTGCCCGGCTCAACGGGACCCGGGCCGACTTCATGTTCAGCCTGCCCAAGGGGCGGCGGGTCGACCTGTACATCGAGTGCGGCGGCGACCGCTGCGAACAGCCGGACGAGCCCCGCTTCCGGCTCAACGCCATCGAGGCGCGCCTGTCGATGCGGCGGCGCCGTCGTCGCGGGGCATCGCTCAGGGGACCGCGCAGCCCGCGCTTCAACGACTGGCTGGACCAGAGCCGCGCCGACGTCGCCCTGTTGACCACCGACCTGCCCACCGGCCCCTACCCCTATGCGGGCATCCCGTGGTTCTCGACCCCGTTCGGCCGCGACGGGATCATCACCGCCTGGCAGATGTTGTGGCTGGACCCGTCGCTGGCGCGCGGCGTCCTGACCTATCTGGCGAAACGGCAGGCGACCGAGGTCTCCGCCTTCCAGGACAGCGCCCCCGGCAAGATCATGCACGAGACCCGCCGCGGAGAGATGAGCGCGCTCGGCGAGGTGCCGTTCGGCCTCTATTATGGGGGGGTCGACACCACCTGCCTTTTTGTGGCGCTGGCGGGCGCCTACGCCCGACGCACCGGCGACTTCGGCCTGATCCGCGAGCTGTGGCCGAACCTGATCGCCGCGACCCGCTGGATGACCGACTACGGCGACATCCGGAAGGACGGCCTGATCAGCTATCAGCGCGGGGCCGACACCGGCCTGTCCAACCAGGGCTGGAAGGACAGCGAGGACTCCATCTTCCATGCCGACGGCCGCTTCCCGAAGGGCCCCGTCGCCCTTCTGGAGGTTCAGGGCTACGCCTTCGCCGCCTGGCGCGCGATGGCCGATCTGGCCGCCGTGATCGGTGACGACCGCCGCGACGAATGGGCCGCCCGCGCCGAGGCGACCCGGACGCTGGTCGAGGACCGTTTCTGGATGGAGGAGCAGGGCTTCTACGCCATCGCCCTGGACGGCGACGGGGAGCAATGCCAGGCCATCGGCTCGAACGCCGGCCACCTGTTGTTCACCGGCCTGCCCTCGCCCGAGCGCGCCCGGCGGGTCTCGCGGCGGATGCTTTCCGCCGAGTTCCGTTCCGGCTGGGGCGTGCGGACCCTGGCCACCGGCCAGCCGCGCTTCAATCCGATGAGCTATCACGACGGCTCGGTCTGGCCGCATGACACGGCCATGGCGGCGGCAGGCATGGCCCGGTACGGCGAACGCCGCGCGGTCGCCCTGCTGCTGAACGAGATTTACGCCGCCGCCAGCCATTTCCAGATGCGCCTGCCCGAACTCTTCTGCGGCTTCGAGCGCATGACCGGTGAACCGCCGATCGCCTATCCGGTCGCCTGCCTGCCGCAGGCCTGGGCCGCGGGTTCGGTCTTCCTGATGCTGCAGTCCGCGCTCGGAGTGAACATCGACGCCGTGGAGGGGGTGGTCGAGATCGACGATCCGGTCCTGCCGTCCGGGATCGATCGGCTGAACGTCACCGGCCTCCAGTTGGGCGACGGTAGGGTCGACCTGGCTTTCCAGCAGATGGGCGGCCGAACCGTCGTCATGCCCCTGCGCCGCCAAGGCGACGTCAAGGTGCGGACCCTGGGCTGACGCCCGGACGCGCCGACGGCGCGACGGGAGCCCCGAGGATTCCTCGACATCGCCGGGACGCCCGCACTTGGGGTCAGTCCTGGCCGCCCCCGGCGCACGATCATGCCCCACGAGGCCTGCAACGCCAGTCGGCGCCTGGCGTTGCGTCTCCGGGCATCAGCGGAGGCTCGATCATGGTTGCCCGCCCGACCTGGCAAGGCCATCTGAAGCTGTCGCTCGTCAGCTGCCCGGTGGCGCTCTACACCGCCACCACCAGCGCCAATGACGTGCGCTTTCACCTCATCAATCCCGAGACCAACAACCGCATCCGCATGGTCCCCAAATCCGCTTCCAGCGTCTCCGGCGCCTGCGGGGTCCAGATCCCGGCGTCCCACATCTGCACCGTCCCGGCGCCGTAGTTGCCCGACGGGATCGTCCCCTCGAAGCCGCCGTAGTCCAGCGGATGATTCTCCACCTCGACCGCCAGCCGCTTCACCGCCGGATCGCGCGACGGCGCCTTGGTCACCACCCAGGATTTCAGGACCCCGTCGAACTCGATGCGGAAGTCATAGTGCAGCCGTGTCGCCGCGTGCCGCTGGATCAGATACCGCAGCGGCGCGCCCTTCGCCTTCCGCCCCTTGGCCCCCTTCGGCTCCGGCGTCTCGCCGAACCGCCGCTTCTTCCGATAGGTCTCCAGCTGCCCGCGCATCCGGTCCGTCCTCAAGGGGTCGAGGCGGAGTCAACGCGAACGGCGGCGGTTGGATCAGGCGGGAGGTTCAACGCCGTGCCGCCCTGCTTTCAAGGGAACCGAGTCGTGCTGTCACGGTTGCCGCTGCGAGGGTTTCCGCAAGACACCCCCGTCAGTATCAGCCCCGGCGCGGAAAGGTTGGCCCCCGACGTGCGCCGGGGCTTTTCAGTTGCGGGCGTCCGGACGCCGGAACCGTGTTTCGAGCTCCGGAGTTCTTGCCGGGAGCGGCTCTCGCTCGCTTCCCCCGCCTTGGCGCCCCGGCTCGACAGCTCCGCCTGTCGCCGGCGCTTTTTTTTACTGCCCGGCACAGGGGGCTCGCCGGGAACGCTCGTCGCGATCGCTCCAGGCTTCGGCATCTTGTCGGCGCTCCGCGTCTAACGGCTTATGTCCACATATTCGCCTGCCCGAGGTGAATAAGCGCGCAGGTGCATCCGGCCGCCGCAATGCAGCCGCCGACAGCGCGCCGTCTTCCCCCAAGGGGTCCAGCCGCGCCCCCTGGCCCCGATCACCACCCCGATCCTGACCTCCATCTTCAGGTCGCAGGTCGCGCAGCGGGCGATCAGTGACCAACCCCGCCGCTCCATGTCGCCGATCGTCGGGCAGTACCCTCGCCAGTCTTCATTGCGCCACAGCCGAAAGCGCGGGTTATGGCCCATGGGGTCAGTACCAAAGCGCCAGCGACGCCCGATCAATCGGGCCGTATCGATCCACGCTTCGACCGGTATGCTGGATCACGGTCTGCCGCCCGCCGCAGACGCAGCGGAACCGGGTCGAGGCGCCCTCGCGGGGCCAGTTTCGACGGCCCCCGAACAGGGGGCGCGGATCCAGGACCGCGGCGTGATCACAGCCGGGACTGGCGCACCGCACGATCAGCCCGGGTCCGCCCTCAGCCGGCAGGTCCTCGCGGGCCATTCGCCTGTCGTCACTGCGCCCCATGGTCGACCTCCGCCAGCCGCGCGCCGGTCCGATCAGACACCTGCTCGATCACCTCGAACTTCCGCCGGCTGAACCAGCGCACGCGAAACCAGGCCTCCTCGCCCGCGAAGTCGGGACACTGGTCCGGCCGTCGAAAGGCCAGGGCCGGAGCCAGCTCGCCATTCCCGGTGACGATGCAGAACAGGGTGTAGCCGCCGTCCTCGAGTCGCGCCCGCGCGCGCCGGTAGTGCAGGATTCGCTCCGTCGGCATGTCAGCGCGCCGCCGTCCGCCGGGGCCGGCCCGGTTGCAAACCGCACACGCCCTGCTCGACCAGGCGCGGCCGGATCGCCTTCGCCTGCGCCGGCGGTTCAAGCAGGTCCGACCGCGCCCCGCCCACACTTTCTCCCCGCCTGCCTGCACAAGCGTCCAGCAGGGACTGCGGCCGGGCCGCGTCTGTCGTCTTCATCCTCGGCTTCCCGTTCGCGCCACGACCCCGGGGGACTGAACTCCTGACGGTCTCTCACGTCGCGCGCAACATGAATGTTCGCTTTTCGTTCCCCTCCTGTGGGGTTCCGGAGCCGCGCCCTCCCCGGAGCGGCTGTCCGCCCACCAGCGATATCAGGCCAGTGCAGCTTGCCTGTGCGTGTCGAGCATCAGGGGCCGGTCCTCATGCGCCACGGGCGGCAGGACAACAAAGCGGGCCGCCCGCGCTCCGTTTCGAAGACGCAGCTCCAGTTCCACGTCAGAGCCGGCCGCCGCCAGCTTCAGGGCCAGTTCGCGCGCCGCGTCTTCCGCCGCGCGCCCGCTCGCGAACATCATCGGGTTGTCGACGCCCTCGACATCCACCGTCCACCCTCCGTCCACGGGCGAAACGATGACCTTCAGCATGGCTCTCCCTCTCGTCTTCCAAGGACACCCCTCGTCCTTCGGCGGGTCGATTTGGGAACATCGTCGCCGCGTTCAAGAGCGGGAGCGCCCACGCGCCAAGGCCGTGCGCCCCCGCTGCTCCTTCAGCCCGGAAACCCCGCCGCGCCGCGCTGCCGGTCCCTTTCAGCGCTCCACCGGCGGGCGGGGCGCCAGTTTGCCGCCGGTACCCACCCGCCGCGCGTTCGTCCGCCGTGAAGCCCCGCGCCGAACGACCATCGCCTTCCGCGAGGCCCAAGGCAGAGGCCTGTTGCACCGATGGAGGACATCAGCCCCTTGGCGGTTTTGAAGCCGGAAGAGCGACACGGGGCCGCCCCTCAGGCGCCGGACCCTTCGCCACCGGGCGCATTGGTTCCTGAAAGGGTCACGGCCGCCCCCCTGCTGGCCGGATTGCCGGACGCGATCAGTTCGGCTAAAGTTCGAGGCGGCGGACCGGGCCCCTCTGACGTCTGATGGCAGACGTGATGTCGGACCGCATCGAGTGATCTCGGTGCGCGACGACCCCTCTCCGGTCGATCCTCAGAGGCACGCACCGCGGGTCGCTCCTTGAACAAAGGGGTGTCCTGATGGACCTTATGACTTTTTTCCTGACCGACTGGTTGGGCAAGCCGGCCTGGATGTGGCTGGCCTTCATGGGCGTGGTCCTGGCCTTGCTGGTGCTGGACCTTGGCGTGCTGCATCGCGATCAGCACGAGATCGGCGTGCGCGAAAGCCTCCTGCTGTCCAGCATGTACATCGCCATCGCGCTCGCGTTCGGCGGCTGGGTCTGGTGGGAGCTGGGCAGCCGGCCCGGCATGGAATACCTGACCGGCTTCGCGATCGAGAAGTCGCTGGCGATGGACAACGTCTTCGTCATCGCGATGATCTTCGGCTATTTCGCCATTCCAAGGGCCCTTCAGCATCGGGTGCTGTTCTGGGGCATCCTGGGCGTCATCGTGCTCCGCGCCCTGATGATTGGTGCCGGCGCGGCGCTGGTCAGCCAGTACGGCTGGGTGCTGTACATCTTCGCCGCCTTCCTGATCTTCACCGGGATCAAGATGTTCTTCGCCGGTGACGGCCACGCCGACGTCGGCGCCAACCCG
Organism: Brevundimonas sp.; assembly: GCF_036400995.1. Classification (GTDB taxonomy): domain Bacteria; phylum Pseudomonadota; class Alphaproteobacteria; order Caulobacterales; family Caulobacteraceae; genus Brevundimonas. Next base: position 11,737 of record NZ_DASWWG010000109.1, on the reverse strand, counting down.
CTGGTGAAGTGGATGCGCGGGCATATGCGCATCACCGCTCAGCTGCACGGCCAGAAATTCTTCGTCCGGGAGCGCCATCCGAAGAGTGGCAAAATGGCGCTCTGGGCCACCCCGATGTTCCTGGCGCTCGTGATGATCGAGATCGCGGACGTGATCTTCGCGGTGGACTCGGTGCCGGCGATCTTCGCCATCACGACCGACCCATACATCGTCTACACCTCGAACATCTTCGCCATCCTGGGGCTGAGGGCGCTGTATTTCGCGCTGGCCGCCATCATCCATCGCTTCGCCTATCTCAAGCAGGCGCTGGCGGTGCTGCTGGTGTTCATCGGCGGCAAGATCTTCGTCGCGGATCTGCTGGGCTGGGAGAAGTTCCCGGCCGAATGGTCGCTGGCCATCACCGGACTGATCCTGGCTGCCGGGGTGTTCTGGTCGCTCTGGAAGACGCGGGGTCGGCCTTCCGGAATCTCTCCGTCCTGATCGGCAGGGGCCCGCCTACAACGGCGGGCCCGCATCCTTAGCCCGAGGCGTCCAGCAAACTTGCCCCGCCGCCCGGGCTGCGCGAGGCGTCCTGCCCGGACCAGCCCCGGTGGGCCATGTCTCGACATTTGCATTCGCGTCGCGGACTGTCTGCTCGCCTTCGCGGGAGCACGGACATGCCAGGGTTCACGGATGAAGAGCGGCGCGCTGAGAGAGCGCGAAGGGACGCTGACGAAGAGCAGCGGACCACGCGGCGCCGACTCGCCGAGGCCTACCGGCCCACAGCGACTGATCCGGTTTGTGTCATATGCAATTTGCAGTTCCCGGCACACCAGAACAGCAGTCCTGACACGCCCGTCTGCGGCTCATGTTTCTAGGCCTGCGTGGATCGCCAGCCGTCGCTGGCGTCCGCTCCGGAATCGTTGGTTCGGCGCGTGCGATGATTGAAAGTCCGCTTCCGACTCATTGCGGGCATGACTTGACCGCAGCATCATCGCTCCATGGAAACGGCCAAGCAGACCTCAGCCCCGCAGCTCCTGAACGAGCGCGCCTTGGGGCTCTCGGTGCTTGGCGTCGTCCTAGCCGTTTGCAGCACTTTGCCGGAACTTCCCACTGACCCGGAGGACCGTTGCTCAGCGCTGGGCGGCGTGCCGATGCATTCGCCGCCGATGAATGCGCTAGACGGCACGGTGGCGCCGCCAGAATACGTGTCCTGTTGGCGGGATCCGCATCAAAGCGAGGCGGACGTACGTCGTGCGCGGCGAGCGTGGCATGAGAAGAACGGGGCTTGAACCGCCCCGTCGCCGGGATCGACGACCCTACCGCCTTCAAATGAGTTGATGAGCCTCACGCCGAAGGTCCGCTTACCATCCGTAGCGGACCTTCAGGTCGGATACCTAGCCGATGTCAGCACAGCGCCAAGAGCGGTCATTTCTTCGCGAGCCGAAATCGGACATTCGGAAGGTGCCCAGCTTACCTTCCGCCTCCGGCTCGCTCTAGCGCATGCCTGGCGCAGTTCGTCCGTCAACGGAGTCAGTTCGAATCCGCCGCACCGTCAAATATTTGAAGTTTTCGCGCGTCAGTTGGGGATAGCCCCAACCGCGCTCTTCCAAGAGTTGCCGCCCCGACGATATGGGGTGCATGGACTGGTCGCGCGCACGTTTACGCAAGCGATTGTGGGGAGATCGATGACGCGCTCACTACAAAGCATGTCAGACAGGGGCGATAGCAGAGGCAACAACCGCCGCTTTGTCGCGCGATGACGCATGACCAAGACACCGGGTAAGAAGCGAAAAAACGACCCTACTGAACAGCTCGGCGTAAAGGCGGTTGAGCTGGCGATCACGCGCTTTGGATGGGTGGCTCACCGTCGCCGTGCTCGAAACGGCGGACACGCCTCGGGACAGGTCAGGACGGCGCGCCAGCGGGCCAAGACAGGCTTTGCGTGGAGTAGAGAGCGGGTCGCCGCCACTCGGTCCATGGTCCGCGCCCCACCCGTTGCGGACGACCAGGCGCCGGCCAATCTATCGGCCATCACCCAGAACTGGATCGCTCCAACCCCAGCCGCGGCCGTTGGTAACGCCGCGCCCCGACGACGAGATCGCCGGCCGGGTCGAACGCTAGGGTCCCGACGCAGCGCTTGTCGAACAGGCCGGAGTGGGCGTGGCCGCTCGCGCCGGACGGATCCATTCAGCATCCAACCTGTCCGACGTCTACAGAGCGTCGTGGGTCGTGGCCGCAGGGTCTCCTGCGAACGCGCGGCCAAGGGCAGCGGCCAAGCCCGCCAGCGCCAGGGCGAGGAGGGCGCTGATCACGGATCAACGCCCGCGTCCGCAGTCGTTGCGCAGGTCCGTTGCGCCCTCAACCAGGCGATGGCGGTCGAGTACGGCCTCGGCATTCCCTTGGATCATCTCGTCCGGAACGACGCCGTCCGGCCAGGTTCGTCCCTGGGTGTCCTGCATCCATGCGGCGGTCACCACCAGGTTCACGTCGTCGGCCACCATGACGCCGCGGTTTGAACTGGCGACACCGTAGGTCTTCTGGCCGAATACATCGGTCAGCGCACGCCGACGACCATCAGTGTCGCAACCACGCGGATCGGACGCGGCACGCCCTGCAGCCAGCGCAAGCGAGACGACCTCGGCCTCGGCCCGGACGATCCCTGCGGGGTCGAGTACAGCGATATCCACGCCCCGGTCACCGGCGCGGACACCTCGATCGAGGGCGTCGAGGACTTCATCTATCGCAACATGGTCTACGCCCAGCCGGGCACCCGGGTCGCCTGACGCCGCGGGACAGTCCCGTCATTGGGCCTGTCCAGGCGTCCATCTTGGGGACTTGACCCGCGACGCGCCCATGAACGGCGCGTTGGACGGCGGTCCGACCTCCGGATCGCGCGACCGTCAGGTGTCGAAGGACCTCTGATACTCATAGATCGGTCGTTTGGCCCGACGCGACGGCAAGGGAGCCTTGCGCGGGGATCATCGGACCGCCTTCGGCCTCCGGGAATGCACGGCAGCCCCGCGCGCGCCGTGGCTCCCTTGAGCGTAGGAACGGCGCAAGCGTAGCGCTCCGTGCCTGTCGGTGTTGCGCAGTCCGGGGCCAGAGGACCCGCTCTTGGCGCCGGCCCGGGGTTTGCGGCTACAGTCACCTCAGGGACCGGGAGATCGCGGCAGGGCAGGGATGGCGGTGCAGACCAACGCGCAGAACAGAAGCGGCCGGCGTCGGCGTTGGCTTTTCGCCGACGCGGTGTTCGACGAACCGGGCTGGAAGCTGATCGTCGGCGGACAGGAGGTCGAGCTGGAGGGCAAGCCGCTCCTCGTCCTGCTGGAACTTCTGCTGCATCCGGGCGAGACCCTGACGCGGGAGGAGCTCCTCGACACGGTCTGGCCCGAGGTCCATGTGGTCGAGGCCTCGCTGACCACCGCCGTCTCCAAGCTGCGCAAGGCGCTGAACGACACCGGCGGCCGGCTGATCCAGACCGTCCCCAAGATCGGCTACAGGCTGACCTCGGCGGTCCAGATCGTTGACGCCCCGGTCCAGCCGGCCGTCCGGTTCGACTTCGCCCCCGGAGACCCCGCGCCCGGCCGACCTCAATGGCGTCTGGAACAATCGCTCGGCGACGGCGAGGCCGGCGACGTCTGGCGCGCGGTCCATGAAAAATCCGGCGAAACCCGGGTCTTCAAATTCGCTGACAGCGGCGACCGGCTCGCCGCGCTGCGCCGGGAAGCGACCCTGTACCGCGTGCTGCGCAGGGCTCTGGGCGACGCCCAACCCGCCGTGGAGCTACTGGAATGGAATTTCGATCACCGACCCTACTGGATCGAGAGCCGGGACGCGGGCGAGGATCTTCAGTCCTTCCTGTCAGGACTTGACGCCGACGCCGACACCCGGGCGCTCCGCCTCGATCTGGCCGAGAAGCTCTGTCGCGCTGTCGCCGCCGCCCACGGCGCCGGCGTCCTGCACGAGGATCTGAAACCGTCGAACATCCTGGTGTCACCCGCTCCCGACGGGCGGCCGGTCGTGCGCCTGGCCGACTTCGGCAACGGGCGGCTGCTCGACGCGGCGATCCTGGCGCGCCTCAACATCACCGGAGATCTCGACGATGACGCGGACGGTTCCAGCCGCGGTGGTACGCGCGCCTACATGGCGCCCGAACTGCTCCGGGGCGAGGCGCCGAGCGTCGGCTCGGACGTCTATGCCCTGGGCCTGATCATTCTCCAGCTGACAACCCGGGACTTCGACCAGACCTTCGCGCCCGGTTGGGAGAACCGGATCGACGATGACCTTTTGCGCGCCGATATCGCCGAGGCCAGCGCCAGCGATCCGGCCCAGCGCCTGCGCGACGCCGGGTCGCTGGCGGACAGGCTGGCGACGCTACCGGACCGACGCTCGGCCGAGGCCGAGCGTGTCGAGGCGGCCGCCAGGCTGCAGACGCTGGAGGCTCGCGAAAGCGCGCGGCGGGCGCGGCGTCCGGCGGTGATCGCCGCCGTCTGCGCCGTCGCGGGCGGGCTGGTTCTGGCCGTGGGCGGCGGCGCCTTGGCCTTGCAGCAACGCGACGAAGCGCGTCGAGCCCTGGCGCTCAGCGAGGCCAGCTACGCCTTCCTGGCGGACGACGTTCTGGGCAGTCCCGATCCGACTCGCGCCGCCCAGGCCGAAGAGCCCCTGGTCGAGGCCATCGTCCGGGCCAGCGGCGTCATCGACCAACGCTTCGCCGGCCAGCCGCTGATCGCGGCGCGCCTGCACGCCTCGCTGGCCCGCGCCTTCGACCAGCGATCAGACTACCCCCGCGCCTTCAACTTCTACAGTTCGGCCGACGGCCAGTACCGCCGGGCCGGGCAGGCGCACAGCGACGACGCCATCATCAACCGCCTGCAATGGGCGACGGCGGAAGCACTGTCCACGCGCGAAGGCAGCCTGGACAGCGCCGAGCGCCGGGTCGGGGCCGAGGACGCCCGGATCGAGGCGACCGGTCCGGACAACGAGCTGAGATTCTGGCGCGACGCCGCCCTCGGCCACATCGCCCTGGCGAAGAGCGACGGTCCCGAGGCCCTGGCGCGCTTCGCCGCCGCCCATCACTGGGCGGAGGCCCACCCGACCCGTTTCACCCCCGTCCAGAGGATAAACATCGCCCAGCGGCACGCCTTCATGCTGTTGCGAATGGGCGAAGCCGCCGAGGCCGAGCCGATCTTCCGGCGGCTCGTGGGCGAGATGGCCGAGATCCAGGGTCCGGACCACCCCGACACGCTTCTGCTGCGCCTGAACCTGGCCCAAACCCAAATGCTGATGCACCGCTACGAGGCCGCGGTGGACGCCTTCAATGCGCTTCTGCCCGCCATGGAGCGGCGACTGGGGCGCGATCACCGGCACACGCTTCTGCTGCTGGCCGCGCGGCAGCAATCGCTGGGATCCCTCGGCCTGTACGCCGAGGCCGCGGCGGACGGGGACCGGCTATGGCGGGCCGCCGAGGCCAAGGACGGGGCGGGGTCCTTCACCGCCGTGGCCGGCCGCACCGACACGGGCGTCAACTATTGCCGGGCCGGTGCCACCACCAAAGGACTCGCGCTGATCCGCGCCGCCCATGCCGCCGTGAGGGTGTCAGGGACCGGCGCGCCCGCGCTGGAGAACGGCGTGCGCGCCGCCCTGGCGGACTGTCTGATCATCGCCGGCCGATACCGGGAAGCCGCGCCGCTCCTGACGGATATCGATCGCACCGCGGTCGCCCAGCTGGTCGGCGATCCGAACTGGGGGGCGGGACTGGACCTGCTGCTGGCCGAGATCGCTTGGGCGCAGGGACGCCGCGACGACGCCCGGGCCTTGCTAGCGCGCGCGGAGCCCGGCCTGACGGACAATCGGGATCGCTTCACCCTGCAGCGGCAGGAACGGCTGAAGGCCGCCCTGCGGGGCTGAGCCACGCTTCAGCTTTTCTTTAGATCGGCTTTGGGACCCCGCGCGCGCCGGCGGCCCATCCTCCAGCGCATCCGGACCGCCATCGGGGCGGCCGGGCTCATGGAGGGCTAGCGCATGCGGGGTCGAGTTCTGGGCGTGGACGCCGACGGATCGGGCGTCATTGTGAATGAGGCGGGCAGCCGCTTCCGGTTCGGTCCGGCGGACTGGCGCGGCGAGCGCCGACCGTCCGCCGGCGCGGCGGTGGATTTCGACGCGGCTGAAGACGGCGCGCGGGACATCTATCCCGCCATCTCCGCCATGGGCGGTCTGGGCGCCGCGGTCGATCTGGACGCCCTGAAGACGAGCGGCGCCGCCAACCGCCTTCAATCCCTTGCGCGCCAGCATGCGGCCGTCCCGGCGGCGGCGGCCGCCGTGGTGCTCGTCGCCTTCCTGCTGCCGGCGCTCACGGCGCCCGAGCTCACCACCACGCTGGTGAACATCGACAAGGTGCCCAAGCTCATGGCCTCCGCCGGCGCCCTGATGGGCCAGGAAGGCGGGCTGGGTCTGGCCGGGTCCCTGCTGTGGCTTCGTTTCGCGGCGCCGCTAACGGCCATCGGCGTGATCTTCCTGATCCTGACCGGGCGCCCGGCGGGCCCGTCGCCGATCATCGCCGGAGCGGCCGCCCTGTTCGCGGGGGCCCTGCCCTTCCTCCTTAAGGGCGCGATCATCGACAAGGTCAAATCCTCCGGCTTCGGCTCGGCCATGAGCGGCTCGCTCGACGCCCTTCTGGAGGTCGGCCCCGGGGCCTGGCTTTGCCTGATCGCCGGCGCCGCCCTCATCGCCGCAGGGATGGGCGTGCTGAAGAATCCGCTCGCCGCCCGAAGTGCGGGCTGACCCGATCCAATGGAGCGCGGCCTCAAGGCCCGCTCCGGACGTCCCCCACACCGCCGGGGCCCGGCGCGCGACACCCTGCGCCCCCGCTGTTCCACGAAGGATGAAAGCCATGCGTTTGAACGCCTCAATCTCGATCGCGGCCCTGCTGGCCGCAAGTCTCGCCGGCTGCGGCTCGGGCGACGGCTCCGCTCCGGAAGGCGGCGGTCTCGCCGCCGCCGAGCCCGGCTCCGCCGCGGCCGTGGCCCAGACCGCACGCGGCCGGGTGCGATGCCCGGCCCGCATCGCCACCCCTGCGGCGCCCGCCGGATCTCCGACCGTCGACGTCATCGGTCTGCGGCCGGGCCTCACCTATGACGAGGCCGCCAACATCGTCCTTTGCGACAATCCGTTGATGGTCGTGACCGAGGAAAAATATCGCGGCTTCGATGTCGACAGCGGCGGGGAAAGCTGGCGCAAGGGGTTCACCGGCGCCTTCGCCCAGGCCGAGTCCACCCTCACGCCCGAGGAGCAGATGCAGGACAGCCTGCGCCGGGCCAGCGCTCGCAGCGCCGGCGCGCGTGAGCCCGACGCGGTCAATCCCGGCCAGTCGCGCGTCTATGTCTCTACCGTCGGCCTGCCGGGGCAGGAGCGGGTGATTTCCGCGTCCAGACGCGAGCGATACGACGAGGCCGCCAGGCCGACGATGGCCAATGTCGTCGCCGCCCTGACCGGCAAGTACGGCGCGCCGACCGCGGACGACGACCAAGGCGGCCGCAGGGTCCTAAAATGGGCCTATGACCCCGCCGGGCGACGGATCCTGGAGACCTCGCCCTATTTCTTCAGCTGTTCGGCGCCGGCCAATCCGGATTCCGGAAGCAACCTGTCCCCGAACTGCGGCGTGGTCGTGCAGGCGGAACTGGTCGCCTCGGGTGAAAACCCGGCGCTGGCCGACAGCCTCTCGGTCGGGGTCATCGATCAGGCCGGCGGCTATCGGCTGCTGACCGAGGTCGAACAGGCCTGGGCCAACCGGGACCAGGCGCGCCGGGACGCCGAAGTCGCGCGCGCCGCCTCCCAGGGCGCCGAGCCCAAACTCTAGGGGAGAACTGAACCATGAACACTCGCATCACCCTGATCGCCGGCCTGGCCCTCATCCTGTCCGCTTGTGACCGGCCCGCCGGAAACGGCGACGGGCCGGACCCGGCCTCGCCCAAAGACGCGGTTCCCGCCGCCGGCGCGCCCTCGGCCCTGCCCCAGGCCGCCGCGCAGCCCCCTTCACCCGCCCTGGCGGGCCGCACCGGAGAGCTGGTCAATCCGGACGAACAGACGATGGTCTTTCTCTACTATGACCTCGCCGGGCTGACGCCGCCGATCGAGACCTGGATCGGCCAGGACAGCCAGGTCCGGTATGGCTCTGCCGACGAGAAGCCCGCGCGCCGCGAGGAACTCCGCGCGGCCTACGCCGCGGCCCAGGCGAACGTGCGCGGCATCGGACGCCTGCGGCTGACCGTGAATTCCAATCTGAGCGACTATGACCCGGCCTACGGGGAGTTCATCGTCCAGGCTTTGGCTCCGGGATCCACCTACACCTTCCGGGGCTTTTCCCGGACCGTGACCCTGCGGCTGGCCAACGGCCAGCAGGCCCAGCGCTGGGCCGTGCCGGCCGCCGAGGCGCAACGGATCAAGGATCGCGTTCCCTATCTCCAGGGCGCCCAGATCGATGTGGTCCTGCAGATCACCGGCGTCCAGCCCGCCACGGACGGGGGGTCCTTGACGGCCAATGTCCTGTCCTATGAGGTTCGCGACCGGTCCGCGGGCGTCATCGGCCGCGTGCAGGTCGCGCCCTGACGAGGGCGGTCGGCGACGGGGGCGGGCGCGAGGCCCGGCCCCGTGGCGATCGCCGCGTCTTCGCGCCGGCGCGCCGCCTGGGGCGGTCAGGGCTGACGACAGCGCGAGCGACGACAATCGGAGTTTCGGATGCAGGCAGACCCCGTTTCCCCTCTCGATCCCCGCCGCCGCGCGGGCGACACCGTCGGCGCGCTCGCCCGCGACGCGCTGGAACTCGCCGCGGACTTTCTGGTGTCGGTCCGCACCGATGATGCGGACCGCCGCCGGCGGACGCGCGACGAAGCCCGGGTTTGCCGCGCGGTCGCCGGGGCCGTTGCGCGCGCCCCCCTGGGCGACGCCTACCGCGTGCTGAAGCCGGACGACCTGGACGGCCGCTTCTTCACGCGCACCGAGCGCGTGGTGACCAACGCCGAGGTGGCGCTCTACCTGCTGGATCACGCCGCCGGCCTGATGCAGGCGCTTCCCGCCGCCGACGGTACGCTCGCCAATCAGCTTCGGGCGCAGGCCCGCGCGCTTCAGCAGGTAGAGCGGCTTCTTCGCGTCGCGCCGAACGCGACGCTGGGCGCGCGCCTGGACGAACTGCTTCCCCTGTTGCGCCGCCTTGAGCGGCCGACGGACGGCGAACGCCCCTTCCCGCCTCTGCTGATCGACGGCGTCACGGCCGATCCGGTCTTCCACGCCGCCGCCCAGGACGCCTACCGCATCGTCGTCGGCCGCGAACTCGAAGACCTTCCCGCGATGGCCGCGGCGGTCTGGTCCGGAAAACTGGCCCTGGCCTGGCTGAAGATGCGCGACACGGGCCAGCCTTTGACGGGCGACGAGGCGGCCCGCATCCGCCAGGCCCTGGACCAGCCCCGGGGACCATGGAGCCGCGCGCCCTTGCTTGCCGGGGACTGGCGCGATCTGGACCCGGACACCGGGGCGAGCGTGCTGCGGCTCATCGGCGTGCACCACCGCGTCGGCGCCAACCGCACGCCCCTGCCGCTCGCCGCCTTCTGCGACCGCGTCCGCTCCCGGCCCCTGGTCTGTTTCGACGGCGCGATGCTCATCGAGACCCAAGGGCGTCTGACCGGCGGCGTGACCGGGATCGCCGCCTTCGTCGTGACCGGAGACCAGGTCGTGGCCGTCGACGGCGGCTCCACCTGGATTCACGACCTGAACGATCTCGCCGGCTCTCATCTACGGACCCCCGAAGCCCGGATGGACTACGTCCGGCTTTTCATGAACTCTGTTCGCCATGAGGGGGAGCTGTTCCAGCCGCTGGAAGCCGTCGAGGCGCTGGCGCACCGCAGTGTGCGGCCGCAGACCCTGGGTGATCTCCTGGGGTCCTACGCCAGACCGATCACGCCGGCCGGCTTTGACGAGGAGGGGCGCTGGTTGTTCGCGCTGACCGTCTGCTATCGTCAGGCCCTTTTCGAGGCCAAGCTGGCCCTGACGCCGAACGGGCTCCTGGAAATGGTCGGCGACGACCTTCTGCTCGAAGACCTCCCCGTGCGATCCGAACGCATGGAAGGCCTGTTTGTCACCGCGGATCTGGAGACGCCCGCGCCATGCCCCTAATTCCTGTCGAGAATGAACTGAGGCTCCCGGACCAGGTCGAGGACGAGGGCCTGATCGTCGGCTGGTCGCTGGAGCGCGAACACCGCCGCCGGCCGATCGGCTTCACCTTCGGCCAGGCGGCGACCGACCTGGGCGTCGACACCCTCGCCCCGATCCTGATGGAACGGGAAGGGCACCTGATGACCATCGCGCCGACCGGAGCCGGCAAGGGCACCGGATGCATCGTGCCCGCGCTGCTGCGGTTCGACGGCCCGGTCATCGTCATCGACCCCAAGGGCGAGAACGCCCTGATGACCGCGCGCCGGCGCCGCGAGCTCGGGCAGGCGGTCGCGATCATCGACCCCATGGGCGTCACCGGCCTGGACGCGGCGTCCCTCAACCCGCTCGACGTCCTCGATCCGGACAGCCCGACCTTCGTCGACGACGCCATGGCCATCGTGTCGGCCCTGTCCGCTCCAAATGTCGCCGCGGACGTCAGCGACGGCGGGTACTGGCGTGAACGCGGCTCGACCTTCGTTCTGGGCGTCCTGCTGCATGTGATGAGCGATCTGCCGCCGGCCCAACGACACCTCGAGACCGTCCGCATGCTGGTCAACCAGGCCGTCGGCGAGGTCGGCGCCTACAGCGCCGCGGTCGAACGCCCGCAAGGCGAGAGCGCCCTGGCCGGCACGGTCCTCCACGCGCTGGAAGCGTCCCGCAACGCCGAGGCCCGCGACATCGGCCGCATGCTGCGCATCGGCGCCGTCTCGACCTTGGGCGGCATCCTGTCCTTCTCGCAGAACATCGTCGATGTCGTCCGGTCCGGCATGATCGCCCCGGCGATCCGCACGACCAGTTTCGACCTTGGCGCGGTGCAGCGCGGTGAACCGCTGTCCATCTATCTGGTTCTGCCGCCCCATATGCTGGAAAGCCATGGCCGGCTGTTGCGCCTCTGGGTCCATGTGCTGATGACCCAGATCTCCGGCCGCAGCGGCCGTCCGCAGAAATCCACCCTGTTCATCCTGGACGAGGCCGCCCAGCTGGGGGCCTTCGACGACCTGCGTCGAGCGATCACCCTGCTGCGCGGCTATGGGCTTCAGACGTGGAGCTTCTGGCAGGACCCGAGCCAGTTGATGACCCTCTATCCGCGCGACTGGCAGACGATGGTCAACAACTGCCGCGCCATCCAGTGCTTCGGCGCCAATACCATGCTCGCCGCCGAAGCCATGGCGCGCCTCGTCGGCTTCGGTTCACCCGAGCACCTGCTCGACCTGGAAGATGATGAAATCCTGTTGCAGCTGTCCGGCGACCTGCCCGTCATCGCCCGCCTGCCCAATTACCGCGCCGACCCGGTGTTCTCCCGCCTGTTCGACGCCAATCCCTTCCACGATCCGGCGCGGCCGGTTCAGAAGCGGGTGCGCCGGGTGTTCGAAAGGGCGCCGGCGGCCCGGCCAGCGGCGCATCCGGTCGAGACGCCGGCCGAGGTGCTGGCGACCCTCAAGGCGAAGGCGAACCCGTGAAGGCAGGCGTCTGGCGTACCCTGGCCGGCGGCCTGACCTGCGTCAGTCTCACGGTGATCGGCCAAGCCCTGTCGCAGGACGGCGCGGCCGGT
>NZ_DASWWG010000108.1:0-27261 GCF_036400995.1 Brevundimonas sp. | reverse complement strand
CGGCGGCGACCGGAGCCGCGGCGGGCTTGGGCGCAGCAGCAGGCTTCGGAGCGGCGGCGGCCTTCGGCGCGGCCGGCTTCTTGGCGGCAGCGGGCTTGGCGGCGGCCTTCGGGGCCGCCTTCGGTGCGGACTTCACAGCCTTCGGAGCGGCGGCGGCCTTGGGCGCAGCGGCGGGCTTGGCGGCGGCCTTCGGAGCCGCAGCCTTCGGCGCAGCCTTGGCGGCGGGCTTCGCAGCCGGCTTCGCCGCAGCCTTCGGGGCGGCGGCCTTCGGGGCAGCGGTCTTGGCCGGGGCGGAAACCTTCACGGCGGGCTTTTTCGCCGGCGTGGCGGCTTTGGGAGCGGCGGCCTTGGCGGCGGGTTTTGCAGCGGCCGGCTTCGCGGCGCTCGACTTTGCGGCCGGTTTCGGCTTGGAAGCGGCGGTCGCCGCCTTCGGCTTGGCGGCGGTACTCGACTTAGACGGTGCTTTGGCCATGAATTCCCCGACCCCTCGGATGTTGCGTTTGCTGGCAATGGAGAGCACGCCAGCGCGTCCCTCGATTCGCAATCATAGCGGTGTTTGAGAAATGTCCGAGTCCGCTGTTCAGATTATCGCCCGCGGCCCCCGCGCCGTTGCGGAAACCGCCGCCTCGGCGCTGGACGAAAACGTCCTGCTGGAAGGCGCGACCTACTCGATCCTGGAAGAGGACGAGGACAAGGGCGTGTGGCGCATCGACGCCTTCCCGACCACCGATGAGGAGGCCGAGGGCATCGAGGCGACCCTGTCGGCGCATGACGGCCTGACCGTCGTCGTCGAGAAGCTGGCCGACGCCGACTGGCTGGCCATGTCGCTGTCGGGCCTGCCGCCGGTCGAGGCCGGGCGTTTCTTCGTCTACGGCGCGCACGACCAGGGCCGGGTGCCGGTCAACAAGATCAATCTGAAGATTGACGCCGGCGCCGCCTTCGGCACCGGCCACCACGGCACGACGGTCGGCTGCCTGCTGGCCTTCGACGAACTGCTGAAGCGCGAAAGCTTCGAGCGGGTGCTGGACGTCGGCTGCGGCACGGGCGTGCTGGCCATCGCCGCGGCCAAGACCGGCTCGAAGGTCGCCGTCGGCACCGACATCGACGCCCCGTCGGTGCGGATCGCCAACGAGAACGCCCACATCAACCAGGCCAACGCCAAATTCGTCCACGCCTCGGGCCTGAACGATCAGAAGGTGCGCGGGCAGGGGCCGTACGATCTGGTCTTCGCCAACATCCTGGCCCCGCCGCTGGTGAGCCTGTCGCAGGACATCAAGGAGGCGCTGAAGCTGAACGGCGTGGCCATCCTGTCGGGCCTGCTGCGCACGCAGGAGCGCCGGGTGACGGCGGCCTATCTGTCGCGTGGTTTCGTGCTGGAGCGCCGCATCCACCGCGACGCCTGGAGCGCGCTGGTCCTGCGTCGGGTGGGTTAACGACGGAACGCAGGCCGGGTCGGGGCCGTTTCGCCGGAAATATCCGGAGGAAGACCCGTGACCTACGATCCCAACCTTGAGCCGGTCAGGCCCGGCGACACCGTCGTGCGCGAGACCGTCGTCACGCGCGGGCCCAATGAGACGGTCGAGACCGTCGTGGTGCGCGAGTCCAACACCGGCTGGTGGGTGGCGGGCATCCTCGGCGGTCTGGTCCTGATCGCCGTGCTGTGGATCCTGTTCTCGCGGCCCGCCGGAACGCCGACGGATGACGCCCTGCTGGAAGCGCAGGCGGAAGCCGCCGCCGCCCAGGCCCAGGCGGACCAGGCGGCCATCGCCGGGCAGGTGGCCGGGGCGCAGGCCAGCGTCGATATCGCTCGCGCCGACGCCGCCCGCTCGTCCGCCGAAGCCGCCCGCGCCGAGGCGGAGGCGCGTACGGCCGAAGCCCGCGCGTCCGAGCCGGTGGTGATCGAACGCACTTCGCCCGCGCCGACCGCGCCGGCGGTCGTGAGCCCGACCGCGCCGCAGAACTAGAACCGGCCGCCAAGGCGGTGCTATGGCTCCGGCCATGCGCCAGACCTATGACGAAACCACCGATCCGTCCTTCGGGGCGAAGCACCTTCCGCGCGTGCGGGCCCGGATGGCCGAGCAGGGCCTCGACGGGATGCTGGTCCCGCACGAGGACGAGCACCAGAACGAATACCTGCCCGCCGCCAACGACCGGCTGGCCTGGGTGAGCGGCTTTACCGGCTCGGCGGGCGCGGGCGTGGTGCTGAAGGACCGGGCGGCGGTGTTCGCGGACGGTCGCTACACGGTTCAGGTGCGGGCGCAGGTGGATGCGGCGCAGTTCGAGATTCTGGACCTCGTCGAAGGCGGCGTGCCCGCCTACCTCGAGCGCGCGCCCAAGGGGGCGGTGATCGGCTATGACCCGCGGCTGCACAGCCCGGACGCGCTGGCCGTCCTGAAGCGGGCGGCGGCGAAGGCCGGGGCCGAGCTGAAGCCGGTCGAGGTCAACCCGGTCGATCAGGCCTGGGGCGACGAGCGCCCGGCCCAGCCGATGGCGCCGGTCGTGCCGCACGATGACAAGTATGCGGGTGAGAGCAGCGCCTCGAAGCGCGCCCGTATCGGTGAGGCCGTGGCGAAGGTTGGGGCGGACGCCACGGTGCTGACGGCGCCGGCCTCGATCGCCTGGCTGTTCAACATTCGCGGCGGGGACGTGATCCGCACGCCGCTGCCGCTGTCGCAGGCCATTGTGAAGACCGACGGGACCGCCCGCCTGTTCATGGACCCGCGCAAGGTCACCAACGAACTGCCCGGCTGGCTGGGCGACGCGGTGACGCTGGAGGCGCCCGAGGCGCTGGACGGCGCGCTGGACGCCCTGGCGGGCCAGAAGGTGCTGGTCGATCCGGGGCAATCATCCGCCTGGTATTTCGACCGTCTGGAGGCGACGGGCGCCACGGTGGTGCGCGGGATGGATCCCTGCACCCTGCCGCGCGCGCAGAAGAACGCGGTCGAGATCGAGGGCTCGCGCCGGGCCCACATCCGCGACGGCGCGGCCCTGAGCCGGTTCCTGCACTGGGTCGATACGACGGCTCAGGAGACCCTGCCGGATGAGCGCGAGGTGGCCGAGACGCTGGAGCGCTTCCGCGAGGAGACCGGCGCGCTGAAGGACCTGAGCATCGACACCATCGCGGGCGCGGGGCCGAACGGCGCCCTGCCGCACTACAAGCCGGTGACGCGCACCATCCGCCGGATCGAGAAGGGCAGCCTGCTGCTGGTGGACGGCGGCGGCCAGTATCTGGACGGCACCACGGACGTGACCCGGACCATGGCGGTCGGCGAGCCGACGGCCGACCAGCGCCGGATGTTCACCCTGGTGCTGAAGGGCCATATCGCCATGGCCGTGGTCCGCTTCCCGGCCGGGACGACGGGGCACCAGCTGGACGCCATGGCGCGCTATCCGCTGTGGATGCAGGGCTTCGACTATGACCACGGCACCGGTCACGGCGTGGGCAGCTATCTGGGCGTGCACGAGGGGCCGCAGCGGATCGCCAAGGGCGTGAACAGCCAGCCGCTGCTGACCGGCATGATCCTGTCCAACGAGCCCGGCTACTATCGCGAGGGCCACTGGGGCATCCGCATCGAGACCCTCCAGGTGGTCACGGCGCCGGAAGCCATTCCGGGCGGCGAGCGGCCGATGCACGGCTTCGAGCAACTGACCCTGGCGCCGCTGGACAAGAAGCTGATCGACGTCGACCTGCTGACCGCCGACGAGCGGGCCTATGTCGATGCCTATCACGCCGAGGTCTGGACCAAGGTCGGCCCGCTGATGGCCGGTGAGGCGAAGACGTGGCTCGAAGCCGCCTGCGCGCCCTTGTAGGCGGACGTCGCAGGGCCCAGTTTTGAGAGCCGGCGGGACCCTCCGCCGGCTCTTTCATTTTGCGGAGACTGGCCGATGAAGACGCGCAAGCTGGGGCGTTCGGGCCCCGAGGTTTCGGCCATCGGCCTGGGCTGTATGGGGATGGCGTCCTTCTACGGGACCCCGTCGGATGAGACGCAGGCGACGGCGGTGATCCACCGCGCGCTCGAACTGGGCCTGACCTTCTTCGACACGGCCGAGATGTACGGCCCTTACACCAACGAGACCCAGGTCGGGACGGCGCTGAAGGACCGGCGCGACAAGGCCTTCGTGGCCACCAAATTCGGCATCGGCTGGAACGCGGACCGGACGGCGCTGGCGGTGGACGGATCGCCCGCCAATGTGCGCCGCGCCATCGAGGGCAGCCTGCAACGGCTGGGGATGGACCACGTCGATCTGTACTACCTGCACCGGGTCGATCCGAACACGCCGATCGAGGAGACGGTGGGCGCGATGGCGGAGCTGGTGAAGGAGGGCAAGGTGCGCTTCCTGGGCCTGTCGGAGGCCTCGCCGGAGACGCTGCGCCGCGGCCACGCCGAGCACCCGATCACCGCCCTGCAGACCGAATACTCGCTGTGGAGCCGCGAGCCCGAGGATGGCCTGTTCGCCACCTGCGAGGAACTGGGCGTCGGCTTCGTGCCCTACAGCCCGCTGGGGCGCGGCTTCCTGTCGGGCGATATCCGCTCGATCGAGGACCTGGAGCCGGGCGACTTCCGCCGGACCAACCCGCGCTTCATGGGCGAGAATTTCCAGAAGAACCTCGACCTCGTTGAAGCAGTGAAGGGCATCGCGGCCGACAAGGGCGTCACCGCCGCCCAGCTGGCGCTGGCCTGGGTGCTGGCGCAGGGCGAACACCTCGTGCCCATCCCCGGCACCCGGCGCATTCCGACGCTGGAGGACAATATCGCCGCCGCGCAGATCGTGCTGACGCCCGAGGACCTGTCGCGGATCGAGGCGGTGTTCCCGAAGGGGGCGGCGCAGGGCCACCGCTACGCCGAGGCGGCGAGGGCGGCCCTGAACCGGTAGCCGATCCTACTGGATGCGCGTCCAGGTCTGGGTGCGGCACAGGGGGGCGACGACGCAGCCGCGCAGGCGCAGGGTGTTGTCGCCGTCCATGGTGATGGTGCCACGATAGGTGCGGCCGTCGGCGGGGTTGTAGACGCTGCCGTTGCGCCACTCGGTCGGGCCGCCGGTGAAGCCGCGCAGCATGGGCAGGTTGCGCAGGGTGCGGCCGCGCTGGGCGCGGTCCTGATTGTGCTCGTCCAGCACGCCCGGGTTGGCGCGGATGGTGGCCGAGGTCACCAGCGTCCCGCACAGGGCCTGGCCGCAGCGGGTGATGCGGACCTGGCCGCCGTTGGTGGGGGTCTGCCACAGGCCGGTCGGGTCGCCGGCGAAGGCGGGGGCCGCGAGGGCGGCGGCGGCCGTGAACACGGCGGCGAGGAGGGCGGGACGCATGGGGTTACTCCGGAAGAACTTCACCCCCCGATGAGCGCCAACCACTCGTCCTCCGTCAAGACGGTCACGCCGTGCTTTTGCGCATCGGCCATCTTCGACCCCGCGCCGGGACCGGCGACGAGGTAGTCGGTCTTCTTCGAGACGGAGCCCGAGACCTTGGCCCCGAGGCTTTCGGCGCGGGCCTTGGCCTCGTCGCGGGTGAAGCGTTCGAGCGCGCCGGTGAAGACCACGGTCTTGCCCGCGACGGCGGTGTCGGTCTGGGGCTTCTCCGCGTCCTCGACCGTATCGAGCTGTTCGATCAGGGCGTCGACCACGGCGCGGTTGTGCGGCTCATGGAAGAACTGGGCGAGCGCCCGGGCGGCGACGGGGCCGACGCCGCTGATGGTCGCGATCTCGCCGAGCGTCATCGAAGGCCCTTCCTCGCGGGCGATACCGGCCAGACGCACAATGGCGGGCCAGTCGGGGGCGAGCAGGGCGAGCGCGCGGCGGGCCGGGGCGGCGACGCCGGGGAAGGCGAGGGACAGCTTCTGATCCAGCGGCGCCTCGGGCCAGGGATCATCGGCGGGCGGCGTGGCGGCGGCGAGGACCGACAGGGTGCGTTCGGAGACGCCGTGCCCTTCGGCCAGTTGCGTCCAGTCGGCGGAGGGGATGCCCTGTGACGCCTCCAGACAGGCGGCGTGGAAGGCGCTCCAGGAGCCGAAGTGGCGGGCCAGCAGGATGGAGGTCTGCTCGCCGATGTCGCGGATGCCCAGGGCGAAGATCAGCCGGTCCAGCGCGATGACGCGGCGGGCGTCGATGCCCTCGACCAGATTGCGGACGCTGGTCTCGCCATAGCCGTCCTCGCCGCGCAGGGCGGCCAGCTTCTCCTCGTCGCGAGCGAGGCGGAAGATGTCGGCGGGCTGGTGCAGCCAGCCGCGCTCGTGGAAGGCGATCAGTTGCTTCTCGCCCAGGCCCTCGATGTCGAAGGCGCGGCGGCCGACGAAATGCTTGAGCCGCTCGACCAGTTGGGCGTCGCAGATCAGGCCGCCGGTGCAGCGGCGGCGGACCTCGCCCTCGGGCCGCTCGGCCTCGGAGCCGCAGACCGGGCAGTGGGTCGGGAAGACGTAGGGCAGGGCGTCGGCCGGTCGTTTGTCCAGCACCACGCTGACGATCTGGGGGATGACGTCGCCGGCGCGTTGCAGGACGACGGTGTCGCCGATGCGCACGTCCTTGCGGGCGATCTCGTCCTCATTGTGCAGGGTGGCGTTGCGGACCACGACGCCGCCAACGGTGACGGGGTGCAGGCGGGCGACGGGGGTCAGGGAGCCGGTGCGGCCGACCTGGATGTCGATGCCCTCGAGCACCGTCTGGGCCTGCTGGGCCGGGAATTTGTGGGCGATGGCCCAGCGCGGCGTGCGGGCGATGAAGCCGAGGCGTTCCTGCCAGTCCAGTCGGTCGACCTTGTAGACCACGCCGTCGATGTCATAGCCGAGGCCTGCGCGGTCGGTCTGCAGGCCGTCGTAGAGGGCGATCAGCCCGGCGGCGTCCTCGACCCGGGCCGAGCGTGGATTGACCTTGAAGCCCCAGGACCGGAGCGCATCCAGGGCATGGCTCTGGGTGTCGGCGAAGTCGGCGGACTTCTCGCCCCAGGCGTAGGCGAAGAAGCGCAGGGGGCGTTTGGCCGTGATCACCGGGTCCTTCTGGCGCAGGGAGCCGGCGGCGAAATTGCGGGGGTTGGCGTAGGTGCGCTGGCCCTCGGCTTCGGCGGCGGCGTTGAAGGCGTCGAACTCGGCGTTGGGGGCGTAGACCTCGCCGCGCACCTCGATGACGTCGGGCCAGCCCGAGCCGCTCAGCTCACGTGGGATGTCATTGATGGTGAGGAGGTTGGCGGTGACGTCCTCGCCGGTCTTGCCGTCGCCGCGCGTGGCGCCGCGCACCAGCTTGCCGTGCTCATAGCGCAGGCTGGCGCTGAGGCCGTCGATCTTGGGCTCGGCGACGAAGGCGATGTGTTCGTCGGCGGGGAGCTTCAGGAATCGGCGGATGCGGGCGTCGAAGTCGGTCACCTCTTCCGGCGAGAAGGCGTTGTCCAGCGACAGCATCGGCACGCCGTGGCGGACCTCGGCGAACTGGCTGGAGACCGGGCCGCCGACGACCTGCGACGGGGAGGAGGCGGTGGTCAGGTCGGGGAAGGCGTCCTCGATCTCGAGCGCGCGGCGCTTGAGGGCGTCGTAGTCGGCGTCCGAGATCTCGGGGGCGTCATCGCCGTGGTAGAGGGCGTCGTGGCGGGCTAGCTCGGCGGTCAGCCGGGCCAGCTCGACCTCGGCGGCGGCGAGGTCCAGCTGATCTATGGGGGTGTCGGTCATCGGGATTCGCTCCGCCATGGACACGGTCTGCCCAAGTCCAGCGCCGCCCGCAATGTCGGGTTCCGCCGCTGCTGTCAGTTCGTCGGCAGCGTCGACCGGTCGTAGTCCGGCCCCATGTCGAAGATGAACACCGGACCCAGGTCGATGGTCTGGCTGGCGCCCGCCAACTGGACGGTCGCGCCGAGCGTTCCGGGCGCCCAGTCCCGGTCGGCGACGGCGTTGGCGAAATAGAGCTTCCATTCGCCGGTCGGGGCGACCGGAACGCTGACGACGTCGGGCCAGGGCTCGACGTTGCCCTGGAGGCGGATGATGGCGGTTCCCGCCTGCGCGTCCTCGGGCAGGCGTTCCGCCCGCAGCCAGACGGCCAGCAGCAGGACGTCGCCTGACCGGACCGGCTTGGTCGAGACGGAGCCCGCGCCGATATCCCAGGTGTTGCCGCCGGCGGCGGTGACGTCGACCCGCAGGGCGTGGCCGCCCTGGACGGTGGAGGTGATGATCTGGTTGGTCTGGCCGGCGCCGTAGACGTTCCAGCCAGTCACGTGGACCGCGTTGACCGCCTTGTCGAGCATGGAGCCGCCCTGCTGTGCGAAGGCCGGGCCGGCGACGGTCAGGGCGAGGCCGACAGCGACCGCGGCCAGGGTGCGTTTGATCATTGGGTCCTCCCGACGGCCTCTGTCCGGGCCGTTCCCGAGCGGGACTGTTATCCGCCGTCGAACGGCGTTCAAGGCTACATGACAGGGGTGTAATCTGACGTGACCGCCAAGGCCTGCTAGCGTCCGCGCGCAAAAGGAGATTCCATGCGTCCGATCCGCCTGCTGGCCCTGTCCTCCGCCGCCGCGAGCCTGCTGCTCGCGGCCTGCGCCACCACGGGTGAGCCCGCCGCTCCGGCGACCCCGGCGGCTCCGGCCTTCCAGGCGCAATTGCTGGAGGACGTCCGCATCCTGTCTTCGGACGAGATGGCCGGGCGCGACACCGGCTCGGCCGGGGGCGAGATGGCCCGGAACTATATCGTCGGCCGTCTGGAGGCGCTGGGCGTCGCGGCGCCGGCCATGGGGCGGCTGCAGACCTGGGAGGCCACGGGCCGCACCCGGCAGGGGCCGCGCACCTTCAACGGCGTGAATATCCTCGGCGTGGTCCGGGGCACCCGCGTGCCGGATCGCTACATCGTGGTGACCGCCCACTACGACCACGTCGGGACCAATGAGGGCCAGATCTACAACGGCGCCGACGACAACGCCTCGGGCGTGGCGACCATGCTGGCGCTGGCCGCCGAGGTGAAGCGCCTGGCGCCCGAGCACAGCGTGATCTTCGTCGCGCTGGACGGCGAGGAGCGGGGCCTTCTGGGCGCCAAGCATTTCGTCGAGGTCCCGCCCGTGCCGCTGGCCTCGATCACCATGAACCTGAATTTCGACATGACCGCCCGCGCCGAGACGGACGGCAAGCTGTGGGTCACCGGCACCTACCAGAACCCGACCTTCCGCCCGATCCTGGAGGCGCTTCCCGCCGACGGCGCCGTGTCGCTGGCCTTCGGCAAGGACACGCCGCAGGACACGGGCGCGGACAACTGGGTCGAGGCCTCGGACCACGGCGCCTTCTTCCGCGCCGAGGTGCCGTTCCTGTATCTGGGCGTGAACTACCACCCCGACTATCACCGCCCGTCGGACGATTTCGAACGGATCACGCCGGCGGTCTTCACCAGCGCCACCTCGCTGTCGATCGCCTCGTTCCGTGCGCTGGATCAGGCTCTTGATCGCTGATTTCGCGAGCGCGTTGCGGTCGCAAAGATAGGACTTGAAATCAGGCGTCCGTGGTCGTTCCGTCGCGGGACGGAGACACACGCATGACCACGACCAATCCGCCGGCCCTCGACCTCGGCGCCGTCCAGAAGATCCGCAAGGCCGCGGTGTTCGTCGCCCTGCTGGCGCTTATGGGCGCGGCGCTGGTGACCCAGTCCGTCGGCGGGGTCGACGGGCGCTGGCACGAGATGGTCGAGGCGGCGGGGCTGGCGATGATCGTCTTCTCCATCGTCGGCCGGGCCTGGTGCACCCTCTATATCGGCGGGCGCAAGAAGGCTGACGTGGTCGACAGCGGCCCTTACTCGATCACCCGCAACCCGCTCTATGTGTTCAGCTTCTTCGGCGCGTTCGGCGTCGGCGCGCAGAGCGGAAGCGCGGCGATCGCCTGCGGCTTCGTGCTGGCGTCCCTGCTGATCTTCCGCCTGACGGTCGCCCGGGAGGAGGCCTTCCTGAGCCGGGAGTTCGGCGAGCGGTACGAGGCTTATCGCGCCCGCACCCCGCGCTTCGTGCCGAACTTCGGCCTGTGGCGGGATACCGAGGAACTGACCGTCCGGCCGTCGCTGTTCCTGCTGACCATCCGGGACGGGCTGGTCTTCCTGCTGGCGATCCCGATTTTCGAGATGATCGATCTGGCCCAGGCCGAGGGCTGGCTGAAGGTGATCGCGCTCCTGCCCTGAGGGTGTCATACCCTCAGCTCGATCTTCGTCCTGACGGGTGAACCATGCGCCGTATCGCCAGCCTCGCCATCCTGATCCCGCTGCTGACCCTGGCGGCGTGTGACAGCGGACGGGAGCCCGCCGAGCCGTCGGCCCCGGCCTTTACCAACACCGCGTCGGGCGACATCTCCGGCTACTACCTGCCGATGGACGAGGCGCGCTCCGGCAAATGGGCGCTGGATCATGTCTTTGTCGGTCAGGCGGCGGAGTTCGCCGGCTGGCAGGCAGGACAGCGGACGGCGACCTTCGCCCCGGTCATGCTGCAGTTCGAGGACACCACCAGTCCGATGACGCAGACCGAGATCGGTGAGGCGCGCAGCGTCACCGCCCGCGTGCTGCCGACCCGCTACACGGTCAACGACGGCGAGGTGATCTTCGAAGGCCGCTCACCCGAGCTGGGCGTGGTGATGTTCAGCGGCCGTCTGGACCAGGGCGCTCTGGCGACCGCGCGGCGCAATCTCGGCGATGAGGGGGCGGTGCTGACCGGGTCTCTGAAGATCGGAAACGCCCCGGCGCAGGCCGTGCGGCTGCGCTGGTGGATGGGGGACTGACCGGGGGTCAGTCCCGCCCTTCGATCTGCAGCTTGAGGCCCATCGCCTCGGCCAGGGCCTTGCCGCGCCGGCGGGTCTGTTCGCCCAGCAGGACGTCGGCATAACCGTCGGCGGCGGTCAGCTGCAGGGCGCCGTCCTTCACCGTGGCGCGGGCGTTGACCAGCAGTTGCGGCGAACGGCCGGAGAGATCGCAGGCCAGGCGGATGGCCAGACCCACCGCGCGGGCGCCCAGACGCTGCTCCTCGCTGAGCAGGCGGGTGACCGTGGCCGGTTCCGGCGTGGCCGACGGGCCGCCGTAGCGGGCGTTGACGGCGCAGGCCAGCCAGGCGCGTTCGGCATGGGTCTGGCCGGGGACCGGCGCGCGCAGCACCTGATCAAAGGCCAGCTCCACGCGGTGGTCGGGATGCAGACGGGCGCCGAGGTCGGCCAGACGGCAGGCGGCGTCGGCGAGCACGGCGTCGCGCTCGCGGCTGAACGCCGGCTTCACATCCCCGAGCAGGGGGTCGATCCAGGCGCGCAGGGCCGCGGGCAGGGTGGGCGAGATGCCCTGACGCGCGCCGAGCGCCGAGGACCCGGCCAGCAGCGGATCGTCCGCCGCGGTCTCGGCGTCCAGCGCCTCGTACAGCAGGCCTTCGCGCACGCCCCAGGCCGACAGGACGATCGACTTCAGGCCCAGCCGCTCGATCAGGCCTTCGAGGACCAGGGCGGCATGGGGCAGGGTCTCGGCCCGCTTCTTCGACAGGCCGGGCCATTTCTCGAGCGAGGCCTTCGACTGGCGGGCGATCAGGCGCGCGGTGTCGCGGGCCTCCGCGGCGGTCAGCTGATACTGGTGGACGACGTGCAGCGGGTAGCCGCTGACGTCCATGTGCACCTGCGCCAGCGTCCGCCAGGCGCCGCCGACGGCGTAGAGGGTGTCGGCGCTGAAATCGGCGGCGGGCTTGAGCCGCTTGGCGATGGCGGCGCGATGCCGGTCCGGATCAAACCCCTTGGGATCGACGAGCGCGAACGGGCCCAGGGGCAGGGTGATCCCGCGTTCCACCGCGCCTTCGCCGAGCCGGATCAGTTCAAGGCTGGAGCCGCCCAGATCGGCGGCCACGCCCCGGGCGTCGGGAATGCCGGCCAGAACGCCCAAGGCGGCGTAGCGGGCTTCTTCCTCGCCGGACAGGATCCGGATCTTCAGGCCGGTCTCGGCCGCGACGGTGTCGCAGAAGGCCTGACCGTCCGAGGCCTCGCGCACCGCGGCGGTGGCGGCGACGAAGGTGTGAGCCGGCTTCACCCCGTCGATGACGGCCGCGAACCGCTTCAGCGCCGTCAGCGCCTGCGCGGCGCCCTCGACCGACAGCTTGCCGGTGGCCGCCAGGTCGCGTCCCAGACCGGCCAGCACCTTCTCGTTGAACACGGTCCAGATCGCCCGGCCTTCCAGCCGGTAGAGCACCAGACGGACCGAGTTCGAACCGATGTCGATAGCCGCCACGTCACGCGGCGCGCCGATGGCCGAGAGCAGGGCCTCGGGCATCAGCGCTTCTTCCGCTCGGGACGGTCGTAGCTGAGGTGGGCGGGCAGGGTCTTCACCTTGCGGCCGCGGCCCGAGAGGCTGGGGTTGGTCATGAAGTATTTGTGCGCCGAGAACGGCCGTTCGGGATCGACCGGCGTGCGGCGGACATATGTGCCTTCCGGCGTCAGGGTCCAGCTCTGCGCGTCATCTTTCAGGTTGGCGACCATGATCTGGTCCAGCACCTGGTCGTGGACGGTGGCGTTGCGGACGGGGGTCATCAGCTCGACCCGACGGTCCAGATTGCGCGGCATCCAGTCGGCGGAGGAGATGAAGACCTTCGCCTTGTCGTTGGGCAGGTCGCGACCGTTGGCGAAGGCGACGATCCGGGCGTGCTCGAGGAAGCGGCCGACGATCGACTTGACCCGGATGTTCTCGCTCAGCCCCTCGACGCCGGGGCGCAGGCAGCAGATGCCGCGGATGACCAGGTCGATCCGCACGCCCCACTGGCTAGCCCGGTACAGGGCGTCGATGATCTCCGGATCGACGAGAGCGTTCATCTTGGCCCAGATCGCCGCAGGCTTGCCCATGGCGGCCGCCGACATCTCCTTCGAGATCAGGTCGAGCAGGGTCTTCTTCATGTTGAGCGGCGAGACGACCAGCGCCTCCAGCTCGTCCGGCTGGGCGTAGCCGGTGATGTAGTTGAAGACCCGGGAGGCGTCCCGCGCCAGCACGGGATCGCAGCTGAACAGGCTGAGGTCGGTGTAAACCTTGGCCGTGACCGGATGGTAGTTGCCGGTGCCGAAGTGACAGTAGGTGCGCAGGCCGTCGCCTTCACGCCGGACGACGACGCTCAGCTTGGCGTGGGTCTTCCACTCGACGAAGCCGAAGACCACGTGGACCCCGGCGCGTTCCATGGCGCGCGCCCATTTGAGGTTGGCCTCCTCGTCGAAGCGGGCCTTCAGCTCGATCAGGGCGGTGACGTTCTTGCCGTTCTCGGCCGCCTCGATCAGGGCGGCGACGATGGGGCTGTCCTTGGAGGTCCGGTAGAGGGTCTGCTTGATGGCCAGGACGTTCGGATCGCGCGCGGCCTGACGCAGGAACTGCACCACCACGTCGAAGCTCTCGAACGGGTGGTGGATCAGCATGTCCTTCTCGCGGACCGCCGCGAAGATGTCGCCGCCGTTGTCGCGGACGCGTTCGGGGTAGCGGGGCTCGTAGCCCTTGAACTTCAGCTCGGGATGGCCGCCGGGGATCAGTTCGGACACCTGGGCCAGGCCCAGCATGCCGTCGACCAGCACGGTGTCCTGCGGCGCGGCGTTCAGCTCATCGGTGATGAAGGTGCGCAGGTCGTCCGGCATCGACGCCTCGATCTTGATGCGCACGACCGAGCCGAGGCGGCGCTGCTTCAGCGCTTCCTCGAACTCCATCACCAGATCCTCGGCCTCTTCCTCGATCTCGATGTCGCTGTCGCGGATCAGGCGGAAGACGCCGCGCTCCTGCACTTCGCAACCGGGGAACAGGTGGTCGATGAAGAGCATGAGCAGGCTCTCCAGCGTTACGAAGCGGGTCCGGCCGGGCGTCGAGCGACCGTCGGTGGCCAGCGGCCAGAACCGCTTCACCTGCGTCGGCACCGGCACCAGGGCGTAGAGGGTGCGCCGGTCCGAATGACGCTTGAGCTTCAGCGCCAGCGAGAAGCCCAGGTTCGGCAGGAAGGGGAAGGGGTGGGCCGGGTCGATCGCCATCGGCGTCAGCACGGCGAAGAGCTGGTTCAGAAACTCCGGCTCCAGCCGTTCCCGCTCGGTCTTGGTGATCCTGGCCGCATCGACGACCTCGATGCCGGCGACCGCCAGTTCGCGACGCAGCTTGCGCCAGCGGCGCTGCTGCTCGGCCATCAGGACGCCGGCGGCGGCGTTGACCTGCTCCAGCGCTTCGGCGGGCGTCAGGCCATCCGGCGAGACCACGCGCACCCGCTCGCGCACCTGACCCTTCAGGCCCGCCACGCGGGTCATGAAGAACTCATCGAGATTGTTGGCGGAGATGGAGAGGAAGCGCAGGCGCTCCAGCAGCGGATGGGCCGGATTGGCGGCCTCTTCCAGCACCCGGCCGTTGAAGGCCAGCCACGAGGTCTCGCGGTTGAAGAACCGCGTGGGCGAGGCCATCAGCTCTTCGGAGAGGCGGAGTTGCGGCGCGCGGGAGGAGGGAACTTCCTCGCCGGTGGTCGTGTCGGTGATCGCCGTGTCGCTCATCCTCCGGTTCTGACGCGGGGAGCGGTTCGCTGCAACCGTCTGGGCGTGACAGTTTGAAGGGAGTGGCTAGTGGCTGGTGACTAGTGGCTGGATGTCCTGCGCCGGGCGAGCGACACGGCGAGCGCCGCCAACATCCGACTGATCTCGTCGGAGCTGTCGAGAAGCGGTTTTGAACGTTCCTCAGGCAGATAGCCGAGGCGAATTGCGAGAAGGAGCTGGGTTTCCGCTTCCGCGAGCGAGCCCTGCGCGATGCCGATAAACTGGATGAACTCGCCGGTGGTTCTGCGCGCTGCGCCCTCGGCGATGTTTGACGCGATCGATACAGATGATCGTCTGATCTGGCTGATCAAGCCAAAGCGCTCATCGCGGGGCCAGTCAGCAGTGGCTCGATACATCTGTTCCGCCCAGTCCAGGGCCCGGGCCCAGACCTTCAGGTTTCGATAGTGGGAGAGCGACTCCGCCATGGCGTGCGACCTGGTTGCTGGAAGGACAACCTTAAGTCACGTTTTCACTAGCCACTAGCCACTAGCCACTAGCCACTAGCCACTAACCACTAATCACTTGCCACGCGCAGACGCCGGCCGCTCGAGAGCAGCCGGCGCCGCGAGCCCCAGGCCCTTACCAGGCCCAGGCGTCGTAGATGACGTCGATGATGTATCCGTCGAACTCGTCGATCAGATAGATGTGGTTGTCGACCAGCACCCAGCGCGTGCCTTCGGGCGGATAGCCCAGGCCGTAGGTGCGCCAGTCGTTCAGCCGGTAGCGCCAGAAGATCGACGGCAGGTAGTCGCCGACGTACCAGCGCTGCTGCCAGTACGAGCGCGGGACGCTGTAGTAGCCGTAGCCCGGAGCGAAGTAGAAGCCGATCCGGACACCGGTGTACCCGCGCCAGCGGCGGTCGTTCCGCCACCAGTCGCGCCCGTGGTTCCGCTGCCAGTCCCGACGCCACTGGTCGCCGTTGAAGCGGCGACGGAAGTCGTCGCGATCCCGGTCGCGCTCGCGGCCCCGATCCCATCCGCCGTTCGGACGGTCGCGGTCCCGATCGCGGCCGCCGCTGTTGGGACGGTCACGGTCACGATCCCGGTCCCAGCCGCCGTCCGGGCGGCCACGATCACGATCCCGGTCCCGATCCCGGTCCCGATCCCGGCCGCCGCTGTTCGGGCGGTCGGGACGATCCGGCCGGTCCGGTTGTTGCGGACGGTCAGGACGGTTCGGACGATCCGGCTGCTGCGGTCGATCCGGGCGATCCGGACGAGGCTGCTGCGGACGGTCCGGGCGGTCCGGCCGGTTGGGGCGATCCGGCTGTTGCGGCCGGTCGGGGCGATCCGGCCGGTCGGGCTGCTGGGGACGGTCCGGACGCGGTTGCTGGGGCCGGTCCGGGCGTTCCGGACGGGTTTCGGGCGCGGGACGTTCGGCGCGGGGTTCGGGCGACGAGTCGCCCTGCGGCATGCGCCGCTCCTCGCCGCCGTTCTGGCGGGCCGCGCCACGGCGGCCGGGGCCGTCCTGGGCCGCGGCGACCACCGGCGCGACCAGCGGCGCCATCAGGGCCGTGACGGTCACGGCGACCATTAGTGAGCGTTTCATTCTCGTTCGTTTCTCCGCACGCCCCTGTCAGGCGGCTTGTCCTGACGGTCGCGCTTGCATGCTGAACGGTGACTGAACGAACGGCGTCGTCACGTTAACCTTCGGTCATGAAGAACGCCCCGCGGACGGATCCGCGGGGCGTGGGGCGGTCAGTGAGGCGGCGGCGTCCTAGAAGACGTCGTGCAGCACGCTGGAGATCAGGCCGGAAGCCACGGCGATCAGCAGGATGTCGTTGCCGGCGTGGACGTAGCGGTAGCCGCGCGGAGCCGGGCGCAGGCCGTAGAAATACGGGTCGCTGACATAGTAGCTGCGGTAGGCTGGCGGCAGGTAGGCGCCGCGCTGCCAGCGATAGCCGTAGTAGCGGGGCTCGACCCGGTAGTAGCCGTAGCCGGGGGCGTACCAGTAGCCGCTGCGGGCGCCGCGATAGTCGCGGAAGTCGCTGCGGCCGCGCCACCAGTCGCGATTGTTGCGATCCCAGCGGCGGTCGTTGCGGTAGTCGCGGCGATCGTCGCGGCGTTCGTCACGGTAGTCGCGGCGGTCGTCCCGACGGTCCTCGCGGTAGTCGCGACGGTTGTCGTAGTCGCCCTGGCGCCAGTCCCGGCGATCATCGCGGCGTTCGTCGCGGTAGTCGCGACGGTCATCACGGCGGTCCTGACGGTAGTCGCGTCGGTCGTCACGGCGTTCCTGGCGGTCGCCGCGGCTCTGGGCCTGGGCGGCGAGCGGGGCGGCGGTGGTGGCCAGCGCCAGCCCGAGGATCGCGGCCTTGGTGAAGCGGTTCATCTTCGGTCTCCCTGCCGGACCGGAGGGGGCGGTCCGTTAAACATGAGCCGACGGTCGTCCCCGTCGCATGAACTGCCGCTGAACATTCCTGTCAGGTTCGCCGTTGCGCGCGCGAGGGCGGGCGCCCACCTCGACCGTAACAGACACAGGAGCCGTCATGACCGCCCGTCCCATCGAACTCTGGTACTGGCCCACGCCGAACGGCTGGAAGGTGTCCATCGCGCTGGAGGAGATGGGGCTGCCGTATGAGCTCAAGCCGGTGAACATCGGCGCGGGCGAGCAGTTCGAACCGGCGTTCCAGCGCATCAGCCCCAACGGCCGCATGCCCGCCATCGTCGATCCGGACGGGCCGGACGGCCTGCCGCTGTCGATCTTCGAGTCCGGGGCGATCCTGCAGTATCTCGGCGCCAAGTCGGGGTTGTTCTATCCGCACGACCTGCGCGGCAAGGCCGAGGTGGACCAGTGGCTGTTCTGGCAGGTCGGCGGTCTGGGGCCGATGGCCGGGCAGACCCACCACTTCCGCCAGTACGCCCCGGCGATCATCCGGGACCAGCGCCAGATCGCCTACGGCGTGCGCCGCTATACGGACGAAACCCATCGCCTGTACGGCGTGCTGGACCGGCGGCTGGCGGATCGGGACTTCCTCGCCGGAGCCTACTCCATCGCCGACATGGCGGCCTGGCCGTGGATCCTGCCCGAGCTGCAGGGGCAAAACATCGACGAGTTCCCGAACCTGAAGGCCTGGCTTGCGCGGGTGGGGGAGCGTCCGGCCGTGCAGCGCGGCCGCGCGCTGGGCGATGAGCTGCGCCGCAACCTCGCCGCCTCCGGCAAGGCCGCCGAGGACGCCCGCAAGGTGCTGTTCGGCCAGCGCGCGCGGTAACCCTGTGTAAGGGTTCCGGTGACGACTCGTTAGGGGCTCTGAATCAGGGATTATCGAGAGATTTCAGAGGTCTTTACGCGGCGCAGAAAGTTGGTTCCGCAGGCCCCAAAAGGGCCTCGGAGCCCCTTGCTGTTAACTCTGTATTCAAACCGCGGGTATTTCACTCGTGTCACAGGACGAGGCCAGAACGGCCTCACAACCGGAGACACGGTGATGATCGCGCAAGAAATGGCGCCCCAAATGGTCGAGGAGGCTCTGCCCCTGCCGACCGCCGACATGAGCGGGGACGACCTGTTCCGCCTGGGCATGATGTATTCCACGGGCCAGAACGGCTGCCCCATGGACCGCGTCTCGGCCCACATGATCTTCAACCTCGCCGCCATGAAGGGCTCGATCGAAGCGCGCGTCTACCGCCGCGAGATGAGCCAGGAGATGGAGCGGGAAGAAATCTCGGAAGCCCAGAAGGCGGCCCGCCGCTACATCGACGCCGGCGTGGTGACGCTCGCCGCCTGATCGGCGGGGCCGCTGCTAGCGACCGCTGATCAGGCGGAAGCCGGCCCGAAGGTCGGAAAAGCCGGCTGAAGCGGACGCCTCGCCGCCCAACCCGCACAGCGTCTCGTGCAGCTTCGCGTTGCGGAGCCCTGACACGCCTTCATCCTCGAGCTCATACCAGTCGTTGGGCGGTGTTCTGAAACGTCCGATCTCGGTCAGGGCGCCGTCGTAGACGACGGAATCCCCGAACAGGATCATGTGATCGCGGCACAGCAGCTGGACACCACGCACCTCGACCAGCCAGGCAGCCCGTTGGAGACCAGCTCCCTCGCGTAGGAAGTAATGGGCGTAACGTGCGTGAACCAAGTCGCCTTCGGCGACGCGGCTGCTCAGATCGACAGCGATCAGTGCATCGTCGGACCGCCAAATGGGCCTGAAATCAGCGACGTTCGGCTCGGACAGGCCTAAGGTTGCAGCGAAGATCGGCGCCAAAAACCAGTGCATTCCAGCGAATCTCCGTCCCGGCTTCGCGCTCAAGCAGCGAGCGACCGCGTCGCGAGCGCTAGCGCCCCTTAAAAGTTCTGGTACTGCCCGCCGATGGCGTAGGTGAAGCCGATGGGCAGGGCGTTGCGGAACTGGGTGACCCAGTTGGCGACCTCGGCCAGCTCGGTGCGCGGGACGTAGATGATGTCGCCGCGACGCAGCGCCACGACCTCGCCGCGACGGGGACGCAGATCCACCGCCCTCAACATGCGCACGCCGCCGCGGCCGCGGCGGATCAGGGCGACCTGGTCCTGCTTGGCGCCGGGCAGGAAATCCCCGGCCTGGATGACGGCCTGGTAGGCGTCCATGTCGCCGATCATCTCGATCATGCCCGGCGTGCGCACCTCGCCGCCGACCCAGACGCGGATCGGCCCCGCCGTCTTCAGCGTGACCTCGACGACCGGCCGGCGCAGTTGGCTGGCGTAGGCGTCCGAGGCGTCGGCCTCCAGTTCGGCGATGGTGCGGTCCGCCGCCATCAGCTGACCGACCAGCGGCAGGGAGATACGTCCGTCCGGACCGATCCTCTGGGTGCGGGTCAGTTCCGTGGCGGTCGGGGTGGCGATCTCGATCTCGTCCCCCGGATAGAGGACGTATTCCGGTTCGTCGTCCGACCAGTCCGCGAAGCCGATTTCGGGGAAGGAGCGGCGTCCGACCCGCTCGACCCGGCCGGAGCCGCCGGACGAGGCGGGGAGGGGCAGGCGGGAGTCCTCGCCCATCAGCGCGGAGGCTCCGCCGCAGCCCGCCAGAGTCCCGGCGCCGCCGAGAAGGCCGAGCAGCAGCAGGCGACGGTCGATGGACATGGCGGAATCGCTCCCGAAAGCGGTGTTGGCGGCAAGGTGAGGGCTTATGGGTAACTCATGGTTAACGCGGGTGGGCGAAGGCTGAGGCTCACAGTCCCGTTTGATGGAATCACTCCGTTCGCATGCGTACGACGGCCTACACGACAGTCCGGCCGCGCTACGGCTTCGCTGACATTGTCGGCCTGCTGTTCCGCGAGCTGCTGTTGATGATCGTGATCTTCCTGGCCGTGTTCGCCATCGGCACGGCGGCCGTGCTGACTCTGAAGAAGACCTACACCGCCACCTCCAGCGTCTACGCGGGCGCGGGGCAGGAATATGTGTACCAGCCGCGCGTCGGCGTGACCGACCGCAGCGCCCAGCCGCTTGAAGCCTCGGCCGTGGCCCAAGCGGAGGCCCAGATCCTCGGCAGCCTGGAGGTCAAGCGGCGGGCGGTTCAGGCCCTCGGCGCGGACGTCATCCTCGGCCCCGGCGCCAAGGGCACGGCGGCGGAGAAGGAGCTTGCGGCGCTGAAGGCGCTGGACGCCGGACTGGGCGTCGGCACGACCCCGGCCAGCGCCATCATCTCGGTGTCCTATGAGGCCGGCGATCCCGAGCGGGCCGCGCGCGTGCTGAACGCCGTGGTCGACCAGTATCTGATCCAGCGCCGCAACGTCTTCCGTGACCGCGCCAGCCCGGCGTTCACCGCCCAGCGCGAAGCCTTCGAGACCGAGCTGTCCGACGCCGATGGGGCCTATGAGGCCTTCCTGCAGTCGAACGACATCGGCGATTTCGCCACCGCCAAGGCGACGCTGGCGGCGACCTACCAGACGACCTTCGCCGAGACCCTGTCGGTGCGCGCCCAGCTTAACCAGGCGACGCAGCGGCTGCGGACGCTCGAGGCCCAGCTGGCCCAGCAGCCCGCCGAGGTGGTGCTGCAGCAGGACCTGAACGTCTCGGCCCAGGACCAGATCCTGACCCTGCGCACCGAGCGCGAGAACCTGTTGGCCCGCTACACCGAGGACGCCCAGCCGGTGCGCGACATCGATCAGCGCATCGCCCAGCTTCAGGCCTATGTGGCGACCGGCACCACGGTGGGCGCGCGCGAGGTCCGGACCGGACCGAGCACTATCTTCACCGAGATCGAGACGACGCGGATCAACGCCGCGGCCGACCGCGATGCGCTGGCCGCGCGTCTGTCGGTGCTGGAGGGGCAGTTGAACACCCTGAGGGCGCGGCAGGCGCATCTGACCCAACTGGAATCGACCAACGCCACCCTGGCCGGCAATCGCGAGGTGCTGACCGCCAAGGTGCGCGAGTTCCAGCAGCGGGAGACCGAGGCGCGCGCCGACAGCGCCCTGGTGGCCGCCGGGGCCGACAACGTCACCGTCATCGCCCGGGCCGAGGCCCCGACCCGCGGCAAGAGCCTGAAGGCGCCGCTGCTGGCGGCGGTCTTCCTGTTCGCCGGCTTCACCGCCCTGTGCATCGGCCTGCTGCGGGTCTTCACCCGGCGCGGCTTCACGACCCCGGCCTCGACCGGACGGACGCTCGATATGCCGGTTCTGGCCGTCGCGCCCGTGAAGGCGCGATGAGCCGCGCCCGCCTCGTGTTAGCGTTCCGGTTCAGGACAGGCGCGTAACGATTCGATGGTCGATCTGACGTCAGAAATGGCGGCCCTCTGGGCAGCGCTGGGGCCCGCGCCCGGCCATCGCGGCCGCGTGGTGCAGATCGTCGCCGCCAACTCTGGCGAGGGCGTGTCCACGGTCGCCCGCGAGTACGCCCGCCTCGCCGCCGTTCGCGCCCGTCGCCCGGTCTGGCTGGTCGACGCCGACCTGGCCCAGCAGGGACAGGTGGAGGCCATGGCGTCGGAGCCGGAACGCTTCGGCCGCCCGGGCAAGGCGGCGATGGCCACGCCCGACGGCTCGCTGTTCTTCGCCATCACGCCCCGGGTCATGGATCGGCAGGGCAAGCCCGTGCATCCCGCGCGGCTGGTCACGGCCCGACCCTTCCTGGGCGGCCGCCTGTGGGGGACCCGTTTCGCGGTCGAGCATCTGCGCTCCGGTCAGCGGGCCGAGGTTCTGGCCGACGCCCGCTACTGGGACGCCCTGCGGCGTCATGCCGACACGGTGGTGATCGACGCGCCCGCCGCGGACCGCAGCGACACCGCCATCACCCTGGCGCCCTTCGTCGACGCGACCGTGCTGGTCGTTGCGGCGGGCGGGGGCTCGGCGGGCGACCCGATGATCCTGCGCGACGAGATCGAGGCGGTCGGCGGCAAGATCGCCGGCGTGGTGGTGAACCGCTCGACCTACAATCCGCCGGCCTTCCTGCGCCGCCTGACGGGTTGACGCAGGTTGTATCGGCAACCTTGACGGGTTTCGATTTTACAACTCATCTGGAGATCGTCGTTTTCCAGAGGAGGTTAGCATGCGCCGTCTTGTCTTCGCTGTGACTGTTTCCGCCGCCCTGATGACCCTGGGCGCCTGCGCCAGCCTGGGCGAAAGGTCGACCCTGGCCGAACTGAAGGAGCGCTGCGACGCTCGCGGCGGGGAGCTGACGCCCGGCAATTCGGCGGCCGAAGGCGGCTATCGCTGCACCGGCGTGACGATCAACGCGGCCAACGCATCGGCACAGGCCAGCCACGGGCGGGCGATGGGCCAGATGAGCCGGGCGGTCGAGCGGTCGCTGGCGGGGCGGGGGCCGGGCAATTGAGGCCCGCCGTGCATCGTACGATCATCATCGCGGCCGTTTCCGCCGGACTGCTGGCGCTCGGCGCCTGCGGGTCGCTCGGCCAACGCTCCACCC
Source organism: Brevundimonas sp. (assembly GCF_036400995.1). Classification (GTDB taxonomy): domain Bacteria; phylum Pseudomonadota; class Alphaproteobacteria; order Caulobacterales; family Caulobacteraceae; genus Brevundimonas. The sequence goes on along the minus strand of NZ_DASWWG010000108.1, from coordinate 4,951 downwards.
TCGCGCAGTTGCAAGAGCGCTGCGACGCCCGAAGCGGGATCCTGACCCCCGGCAATTCGCAAGCCGAAGGCGGCGTGCGCTGCGTCGGGGCTTCGGTGAAAACCGGTAACGACGGGCGTCCGTTCTAGGGGTCAGGTCCCGGCTGTCTTCTCCAGCCGGGCCACTTCGGCCGCGCCGTAGAAGCGGGGCTCGAAGCCCTTCATCCAGAACAGCTTTCCGATCCCCCGCGCCGTGCGGTCGTACATCTGCGCGCGCTTCGGGCTGGCGATCAGGGTCAGGCCCAGCGAGGCGAGGCCGTAGACCACGGCTTGCCCTGCGCCGATGACCATCCACCGGATCACGCCCGGCCAGTCGCGCGCGGCGGCGGCGGTCTGGCTGGGGCCCTGTCCATAGGCGAAGGCGCGGGTGAGGGCGTAGTTCAGCGTCGCGCGGTGGGCGGGAGCGAACTCCTCGACCCGGGCGTCGGCGGCCCAGCCGAACCGGCCGCCGCGCGCCGACAACCCCGCGAACAGGATGTCATCCTCGCCGCCGGTGTGATCCGCCGAGGCGCTGAACGGCGCGTCGCCGGGCAGGGCGGTCGCCCGCACCAGAAGCGAGTTGCCGCAGCCCCACGGGTGATCGATCAGGCCGGTTTGCGCCGGCCCCTCGCGTCCGAAGAAGCGCTCCAGATACGGCTTCAGCCAGTCCTTCGCCTCGGGCGCGCGGCCGGTGATCGGGCCGAAGACGGCGTCGGCGCCGGTCTGCGTCTGCGCGTCCAGAAGCGCCGCCAGCCAGCCGGGCGAGGCGGCCTCGTCGTCATCCAGGAAGGCGATCAGGGCGGCGTCAGTGGCGGCCAGGCCGGCGTTGCGGGCGCGGGCCACGCCGGGCGTGGGCTCGGACACATAAACCAGCGGCCAAGGGCTTTCAGGGCGCAGCGCGTCAATGGTTGAGCTTGCCGAGGCGGCGGGATCGTTGTTGACCACCACGATCGCGGAGACCCGGTCGGACACGCCAGTCTGGGCGAAGAGCGAGCGCAGGGCCCGCGTCAGGCTGTCGGGCCGTCTCAGGGTCGGGATGATGACGGCGACATCGGCCATCACACCGCGTCCGCATAGAGGGCCGCGCGGTACAGGCGCAGGGAGAAGGCGCGGGCGGCGACCGGCAGGGCCTCGGCGCCCGCCGCCTTGCGCATCAGGCCGCGCAGGGCGGGCAGACCGGGGATCCTTTTCAGCAGCTTCGCCGCCTTGTAGCTGGGATAGGCGGCGACGATCTCCGGATGGCGCTCGGCCATGCGGGCGAAGTTGGGCGCCGACTGCTCGTATTTCCGGGCCAGGGCGTCGACGGTGTCGAGGCCCATGTGGGTGGCGGCGTTATCAAGGTGCACGACGCGGAAGCGGCGCGACACGCGCATGGCCCATTCGACATCCTCCCAGCCCCAGCCGGTGAAGCCGCTGTCGAAGGCCTCGGCCTCGAACACGTCACGGCGGACCAGAAGGTTCGAGGTGTAGACGTACTTCTCGGGCTGCTTGGCCCGCTCGGTATAGGGCACGCACTCCGACTTGGCGGCCATGGAGCGGTGGACCTGGAATTTCGCGTCGGTCGGCGCCTGCAGCAGGGAGAAGCCGCCGAAGGCCACCGCCGGGTCTTCCTTCGCCACCAGTTCGGCCCAGTCGCGCAGGAAGCGGCGGTGGTCGGGGCGCATGTCGCTGTCGAGGAATAGCAGGCTGCCGCCGCGCGCCGCCGTGGCCAGCCGGTTGCGGCCGATGGCGCGACCCTCGTTGGCGGACAGGGTGATCAGGCGCGCGGGCAGGGCCATGGCCTTCACCTGCTTCACCAGCCGGGCGGTGAGATCGGCGTCGGCGGTGCCGTCGTCCAGCACGATGATCTCGACCGCGCCGTCGACCGAGGCGGCTTCCTCGTCCAGCAGCTGCAGCAGGTCCGAGGGATCGTCGCGCAGGAAGGGGATCAGCACCGAGACGGCGGGGCTGGCGGTCTTGCGGGCGGCGTTGTCGGTGATCTTCGCCTTCATGCGGCGGCCTTTCCGGCGCGACGGCGCTCCAGCAGGCGCAGGGCGACGTCACGGACCCCGGCGGCGTTGATGGTCAGGGCGACGGCGGCATAGACGACGACGCCCACGCCGGCCGCCAGGATCAGTTCGAGGATCCCGCCCAGCGGCGGGACGAGCGAGACGACGGCGGCCATGACGGCGGTGGCGATGCCGCAGCGGATCAGGCTCTCCCACGGCACGGGCAGGGGCAGCACCCGGCGACCCAGCGCCATCGTGGCCAGCAGGCCCAGACCGAAGCTGGCGGCGGTCGCCCAGGCGGCGCCCATGACGCCGAAACGGGGGACGAGGATCAGGTTCAGGACGACGTTGGCGCCCGCCGGAATGGCCATGGCCGCCAGCAGGTTCTTCGTCTTGCGCCCGAGGGTGAAGGCCTGGCCGAAATAGTAGGCCGTCAGGCCGTAGAGCAGGGCCGACAGGGCGATCCACGGCGTGATCGAGGCGGCGGCCACGCGCAGGTCCTGACCGATCAGGACCTCGGCCAGCGGGCGGGCGACCAGGGCCACCCCGGCGGCCGCGGGCAGGCCGACCAGCAGGAAGGTGGACAGCTGCTCGCGGGCGGCGATGTTCAGCCGATCCCTGCCGCCGCGCTCCAGCGCCATGACCAGCGCGGGCTGGCCGGCCGACCCCAGCCACAGGAAGAGGACGTCCAGCGTCCGGTTCGCGATCGAATACCCCGCGTGATAGGCGCCGACCGCCGCCTCATCCATGAAGGCGGCCAGCAGGAAGCGGTCGGTGGACGACAGCACCACGGTCAGGGCCAACGACATGGCGATCGGGTAGCCGTACAGCGCGTAGTCGCGCATGCGGCCGGCCTCGAACCGGCCGTCGCGGGCCTGTTTCAGCTCGCCGGGCAGGACGAAGGGCAGGGCCAGCAGCGGGGCGAGGCCGAGACCCAGCAGGGGCGCGGCCCCACCGGCGCCCGCAAGGGCGAAGCCGACGCCGATCAGCAGGCCGCCGATGGACACCGCCATGTCGAATCCCGCCGCCTTGCCGACCTCTCCGGCGGCGCGGAAACGCTCCTGTCCGAGCTTGAGCAGGCAGCGCGCGGGCGCGCCCGCCAGGCCGACGGCGAGGGCGACCTTGAATAGCATGTCCGTCGGCCACAGCCACAGGCCGATCCCGATGATGACCAGGAAGGCGGCGCTGAGCGCGAAGGCGGTGCGGTACAGGCTGGCGAAATGACCGCTCAGCGAGGCGCCGTTCTGGGCGGCCCAGAAGCGCGCCATGGACGCCTCCAGCCAGCTGAACACCGCCACATGGGCCAGGGTCATGACCGAGAAGGCGAGGGCGTAGCGACCGAAGTCCTCGGGCGTCAGCAAACGGGTGAACAGGACGATGGTCAGGAAGCCGACCACGCCCTGCACGATATTGGCGGGCAGGTAGCCCCAGACGCCTTTCCAGAACATCAGGTCACCGGATCGCCGCGCGGTCGCCCAGCAGCACGGGCACGGTCACGGCCATGATCCACAGGTCCATCCACAGGCTCTGGCGCTCGACATAGTCGATGTCGAGCTGAACGCGGCGGCGCACGTCCTGCGCGGTGTGCAGCGGGCCGCGCGAGCCGTTGACGGCGGCCCAGCCGGTCATGCCCGGCTTGATGCGGTGGCGGTGGGCGTACTCGGCCACCAGACGGGCGCTTTCGACGTGGCCGGTCTTCATGCCGATGGCGTGGGGGCGGGGGCCGACCAGCGACATCTCGCCGGTGATGACGTTCAGCAACTGGGGCAGTTCGTCGAGGCTGGTCGCGCGGATGAATCTGCCGATGCGGGTGACGCGGTCGTCGTTGTGGGTGACCTGCCGGCTGGCGGTCGCGTCAGCCGTCTCCTGACGCATCGAGCGGAACTTCCAGACGACGATTTCTTCCTGATTGAAGCCGTGGCGACGCTGGCGGAAGAAGATCGGGCCGGGGCTGTCGAGGCGGATGGCCAGGGCGATCACCGCCATCACCGGCGCCAGGGCGATCAAGGCGACCAGGCCGACCAGCAGGTCCTGCATCCGCTTGTTGAAGGCCCGGCGGTCCGGATCGGTCGCGCCCTGGATGTCGGCCAGCGGCGCGGCGGCCAGCCGGTCGAGGGCCGAGGTCATCTCCCGGTCGCCGTCGGGCTCGACCAGCAGGGTGACTTCATTGGGCAAGGTGCTGAGGCGCGCCGTCAGCTCGCGCACCCGGGCCTCGGCCCGCGGGTCGATGGCCAGGACGATGCGGTCGACGTAGGGCGTCATCTTGTGGGTCAGCAGGTCGTCCGCCGAGCCCAGCACCGGCACGCCCTCGATCGCGACGGGGCTGCGGGCCAGACGGTCGTCGAAGATGCCCAGCACGTTCAGGTCGCGGCGCTTCAGCGCCTCGCGGATCAGGGCTTCGGCGTGACGGGTTGCGCCGACCAGCACGATGTTGGGGGTCAGGGCGCCCGAGGCGCGCCAGCGATTGACGAGGCCGCTCCAGCCGAGATGCAGGGCGGTCAGGGCGGCGAAGGTCACGCCGGCCCAGAGGCTCCAGGCGGTCCATTGCGCGGCCACGCCGGGACGCAGGACCGCTCCGGCGATGAAGGCGACAGCCGCGCCGACCGCGCAGACGGCGGCGACGGACAGCAGTTGCCGGGTGGTTCGCTGGCCGCGCGCGAATCGGTAGCGCCCGAGCGACCGCAGCAGACCCAGCACGGTCAGGGCGCCCAGGGCGAACGGCGCGATGCGGGAGACCTCGGCGTCGATCAGCGGGCCGGGAGACGCGGACCAGGCGCACACCAGGGTGATTCCGGTCACGGCCAGCACGTCAAAGGCGCGGAAATAGTGGGCCGCCAGTCGCGACGCGTGCCGCTGGCGGGCGTTCAGCCAGACTTCCGGACGGAAGGGCCCCCGTCTCGCCGCGCCCGCTTCGGCCGGAGCGGCGGGCTCCGCCGGTCGCGCGGC
>NZ_DASWWG010000107.1:0-69042 GCF_036400995.1 Brevundimonas sp. | reverse complement strand
TCATCCTGCGCATGGCGTTCGCCGGCGAGGAGACGGGCAAGGGCCCCGGTGGTCCGGGCGGCCGGGGCGGCGGGCAGCAGGTGTCGCAGGCGGTGGCGACGCCGCGCCCGTTCAGCGACCAGATCCGCGTGCTCGGCGTGGCGCGCGGCCGGCGCTCGGTGAACATCACCTCCTCGACCAGCGAACTGATCACCCGCGTGCTGTTCGCAGACGGCCAGCGCGTCGCCGCCGGGGCGCCGCTGGTGCAGTTGCAGGCGCGTGAAGAGGACGCCGGCGTCATCGAAGCTCGCGCCCAGGTGGCCCAGGCGCGCTCGATGTACGAGCGGTATCGCGAATTGGGCGAACGCGGCTTCGCGTCGCCGATGATGGTCGAACAGTACGAGACCCAGCTGGAGACCGCGCAGGCTGGGCTCAACGCGGCGCAGGCGCGACAGGGCGATCGCACAATTCGCGCGCCCTTCGCCGGCGTGCTCGGGCTGAGCACGGTCACCGCCGGCACCCTGGTCAATCCGGGCGCCGTGATCGCCACCCTGGACGATATCGACGTGGTGCGCGTCGACTTCCCGATTCCCGAACGGTACCTCGGCGTGCGGCGCGCCGGACAGCCGATCGCCGCGACCGTGGATGCATATCCGGGGCAGGTCTTCAGCGGCCGCATCGCCCTGATCGACACCCGGGTCAATGAGCAGACGCGGTCGGTGACGGCGCGGGCGGAAATCCCCAATCCGGGCTGGCGCATTCGTCCCGGCATGGCCGTGCGGGTCACCGTCGCCCAAGGGCAGCGGACCGCGCCCGCAGTCCCGGAATCGGCCGTGCAATACGAGGGCGAAGGCGCCTTCGTATATCGTATCGCCGCTGGCGAAGGCGGGGCGACCGCGCAGCGGGTAGAGGTCGACACCGGCGCGGTCGAGGGCGGCTTCGTCGAGATCGTCTCCGGCCTGAACGCGGGCGACCGGGTGGTCGGCTCGGGCCTGAACCGCATCCAGCCCGGCGCCCCGATCCGCGTCGCCGGCGCAGCGCCGCGCGCGACGGCGAACGAGAAGGGCGCCGCTCGATGATGCTGTCCGACGTCGCGGTCCGGCGCCCTGTCTTCGCGGCGGTGGCGGCCATCGTGCTGTGCGTCATCGGCGCGGCCTGCTTCTTCTTCCTGCCGGTGCGCGAACTGCCCGACGTCGATCCGCCGATCGTCTCGGTCAACACCAGCTACGCCGGCGCCTCGGCGGAAGTGATCGAGAGCCGCATCACCGAACGGATCGAGCAGCAGATCGCCGGCATCCAGGGCGTCGAGCGGATCAATTCGACCAGCCGCGATGGCCGCTCGAGCGTGTCGGTCGAGTTCTCGCTGGATCGCGATATCGACGACGCCGCCAACGATGTGCGCGATCGGGTCTCGCGGGTGGTCGGAAACCTGCCGGACCAGGCCGACCCGCCGGAGGTGCGCAAGGCCGACTCCGACGCCCAGCCGATCATGATCCTGTTCCTGCGCGCCTCGACCATGAACCGGCTTGAGCTGACGGATTACGCGGACCGGTACCTGCTGGATCGCTTCGCGACCGTGCCCGGCGTGGCGGCGGTGAACATTTACGGCGAGCAGCGCTATGCCATGCGCATCTGGCTCGACGCCGGGGCGATGGCGGCGCGCGGAATCACGGTCACCGACGTCGAGAGCGCTCTGACCACCCAGAACGTCGAACTGCCCGCCGGGGCGCTGGAGTCGGGGCAGAAGAACTACACGGTCCGGGTGGCCCGGACCTACGCCAACGCCGAGGATTTCCGGCAACTGCCGATCGGCGCGCGCGGACTGACCACCTCGACCGGGACGTCCACGGGGACTTCCGCAGGGGCCTCGGCCGCGGGCGGACTGCCCAGCGGGGCGAGCGGCGCCATTCTCGGCCAGGCCGGCTATGTCACCCGCCTGGGCGATATCGCCCGGGTGGAGGAGGCGCCTGAGGAGGATCGTCGCCTGTTCCGCGGCAACGGGCTGGATCAGATCGGCCTCGCGATCACCCGGCAGGCCCAGTCGAACGACCTCGCCATCTCCAAGGGCGTGCGGCAGATGATCGAGGACGTCGAGCCCAGCCTGCCGGAGGGCGTGGAGCTGGTGGTCGGCTCGGACAATTCGGTGTTCACCTCGCACGCGATCGACGAGGTGTGGATCACCATCGGCATCTCCATGGCGCTGGTGGCCCTGGTCAACTTTATCTTCCTCGGCACCCTGCGGGCGGCGATCATCCCGTCTGTCGTCGCGCCGATCTGCCTGCTGGCGACCTTCATCGTGCTGGCGCCGCTGGGCTTCTCGCTGAACCTCTTGACCCTGCTGGCGCTGGTGCTGGCCATCGGCCTGGTGGTCGACGACGCCATCGTGGTGACCGAGAACATCCAGCGTCGCCTCGACCACGGCGAACCGCCGCTGGTCGCCGCCGAGCGCGGGGCGCGGCAGGTGTTCTTCGCGGTCGTGGCCACCACCGTGGTGCTGCTGTCGTTCTTCGCCCCGCTGCTGTTCCTGCCCGGCTACGTGGGCCGCCTGTTCGTCGAGCTGGCGGCGGCCATCGCCGCCGCTGTCGCCTTCTCGGCCTTCCTGGCCCTGACCCTGTCGCCGATGCTGGCCTCCAAGATCCTGCGTCCCGCCACCAGCGGCGGCTGGGTGGCGCGCAGGGTCGACTGGGCCATGGACCGGCTGAAGACGTCCTACGGCGCCTCGCTGCAGGCGCTGATCGGGCGCCGATCCGCGGTGGTCGGCGTCGTGGGCCTGATCGTCCTGGTGGGCGGCGGCGCAGCGGCCATGTTCCTGACCCTGCCGGAGACCCTTGTGCCGGATGAGGATCGCGGCCGCGTTTCGGTGCGGGTGCAGGGGCCGGAAGGCGCCGGCTTCGACTACACCCGCGAGATCATGCTGGGGCTGGAGCCGACGCTGGCCGAATACGTCGCCAACGGCGAGGCCGAGACCTACCTCGTCTCGGCGCCCGGTTTCGGCGGCGGCAGCTTCAACTCGGGCAATGCGGTGCTCACCCTCGCCGACTGGTCCGAAAGGGACCGCTCGGCCGACGAGATCGCTCAGGAGCTGAACGGCAAGCTGCGCAGCCAGACCGGGGCCCAGGTCAACGCCTCGACCCCCGGCGCCTTCCAGCGCGGCGGCGGCAACTCGAATTCCATCGAGATGGTGGTCACGGGCGCCGAGTACGAGGAAATCTACGACTGGCTGCAGCCGGTGCTGGCCGCGTCGCTGCAGAACCCCGGCTTCTCGCGCCCCCGCCTGAACTACGAGCCCAACGCGCCGCGCGTCCTGGTCGACGTCGATCCCGAGAGGGCCGCGGCGCTTGGCGTCTCGTCGCAGTCGATCGGCCGTACGCTGGAGACCATGTTCGGCTCCCGCCGCGCCACGACCTATCTGAAGGGCGGCCAGGAATACGACGTCGTCCTGCAGACGGAGCGCGAGGACCGGCGCAGCGTCGGCGACCTCGAGGCCCTGTATGTCAATACCGGGTCGGGCGCGCTGGTGCCGCTCTCGGCGGTCGTGACGACGGAGACGACCGGGGACACCCCGGAGCGGCGTCGCCTGGACCGGCAGCGGGCCATCACCCTGAGCGCGGACCTGAATCCGGGCATGACGCTCGTCGACGCCACCGGCTTCCTGACCGAGGTGGCCGCGCAGCAACCGCAGGGCGTGGTGACCACGCAATGGGGCGGCGCGGCCCGCGACCAGCAGGAGGCGGGCGGCGCCGTGGCCGCCGCCTTCGGCCTGGCGCTGCTGCTGGTCTTCCTGGTGCTGGCGGCCCAGTTCGAGAGCTGGATCACCCCGGCGGTGATCATGCTGACCGTGCCGCTGGCGGCCGCGGGCGGCCTGTTCGGTCTGGTGATGGCGGGCTCCAGCCTGAACATCTACTCGCAGATCGGTCTGATCATCCTGATCGGCGTGGCCGCGAAGAACGGCATCCTGATCGTGGAGTTCGCCAACCAGCTGCGCGATCAGGGGCGTTCGATCCGCGAAGCGATCATCGAAAGCTCGACCCTGCGTCTGCGCCCGATCATCATGACCTCGATCGCCACCGCCTTCGGCGCGCTGCCGCTGATGCTGTGGCAAGGGGCGGGCGCGGGCAGCCGTCAGACCATCGGCGTGGTGATCTTCACCGGCGCCATGTTCGCGACGATCCTGACCCTGTTCATCGTGCCGGTGATCTACGGCGTGCTGGCGCGCTTCACGAAGTCGCCGGAATACACCGCCCGCAAGATCGAGGAATGGGAAGCGCAGGAAACGGTCGCCGAAACGAAGCGGGTGGAGTAGGTCGCGCTATCATCGTCATCCCGGCCTTCGCCGGGATGACGATAGCTATGGCGAGTATTGCAACAAACCCATAGATTGTGCGGATGCCGTCGCACCGCCGCTTCATCGCGACCTACATCATGTGCAGCGGGCGGAACGGCACGCTGTACACCGGCATGACCTCCAATCTTGGCGCGCGCGTCTGGAAGCACAGGGCGGGTACCTTCGAAGGCTTCAGCAAGACCTACGGCTGCACGCGTCTCGTCTGGTTTGAGCGCTTCCCATGGGGCACGCAGGCGATTGTCCGCGAGAAGCGGATCAAGGAATGGCAGCGGGACTGGAAGCTCAGGCTCATCGAGGAAACGAACCCCGACTGGCTCGATCTGGCTGCAGACTGGTTTCCTGAGAACGACCCGAACTGGACGCCGCCTGAGGAGGAATAGGCGCCGGACTGCCATCGTCATCCCGAAAGCCCCGCTCCATCTCCCACTGCTATCGTCATCCCGGCGAAGGCCGGGACCCAGCGGCGCCGCGACGGCGGCGAAACACCGGCGGCACCCGAATACGGTTGCTGTATCAATCGTCAGCGCTCCCGACAGCTTCGCGCTCACGCGCGCCGCTGGGTCCCGGCCTTCGCCGGGATGACGACAGCATAAGGGGGATGGAACTGCGCCAGCTGAACCCGGACGTCAGCAATGTCCGCCATGGGTAGACAGTGGTCCTTCGTTCACGAACTAGTGCCGTCATGCGAGAGTTTTTGGTCTGCTATGACTACGGGATGGGCGGCTTGTGGTGGTGGATCGCCGCGCCCAGTGCTGAAGCGATACATGCTGCCTTCAGGGACATGGTGGTGTTCGACACGCCGCCGGATTGGTGGAGTGACGAGGAAGACGCGATCACGCCCCACGTCCAACTGGATCACAGCGGTCATAAGGTGCTTAACAGCCTAAGGCGCTGAACGTCCGCAACCGGGAGTAATCGGTCATTCGCTGACGCGCCGATGGCGGACGTCGAAACACGACGGCCGAACCGGCCGCCGTCCAACGATGACGAGAGCTATTGTGGGGCCGCCGGCCCCTCCGCCACATAACCCGTCTCGACCTTCAGCCAGGCGATGACGTCGCGGCGGTCCGTGGCGTCGTCTAGGCCGGCGAAGCTCATCTTCGTGCCCTTCAGGAAGGTGTGCGGGTTCTCCAGCCACTGATCCAGATGTTCGGCGTCCCAGACGAAGCCGGCGTTCTTCACCGCGGTCGAATAATTGTAGCCCTCAACGCCGCCCGCCTGACGGCCGAAGACGCCGTACAGGTTGGGGCCGGTCATGTTCGCGCCGCCCTCGGCGACCGTGTGGCAGGACCGGCAGCGGGAGAAGACGCGGCGGCCGTTCTCGAGGTCGCCCTGATTGTAGGGCGCGGGGAGGGCGGCCAGCAGGGCGGCCTTCTGCTGCGGGGTCAGTTCAGGCTTGGGCGGGGCCTTGGGCGCGGCCGGTCCGGCGCCGCCGTCGCCGCAGGCGGACAGGCCCAGCAGGAGGGCGGCGGCGAGGGCGAGGCGGGTCATGGGCAGGCTCCGGAAACCGCGCCAGTGATAGCTCAACTGCGACCATCGGCAACCGCCTGCGACGCTTGGGCGGGGTGGACGCTTGGGTGTCGCACCTGATAATCACTGTCAGCAAATGGCGCGCTCCTTTCGCGCCGGCGTCCCATACGAGTTTCATGTCCGACACCCTCAAACTGAGCGACGCCCGCAAGGGCGCCCGCGGCGTCATCATCAAGGTCGGCGAGCACTGCCATCACCAGAGCGACGCCATCGAGCTTGAGCGTCGCCTGCTGGAGCTGGGGTTTGTGGAAGGCGCGCGGGTCGAACTGCTGCACGAGGGCCTGTTCGGCCGCGATCCCATCGCCCTGAAGGTCGATGACATGCGCGTGGCCCTGCGTCGCCATGAGGCCGCCAGCCTGGTCGTGAAGCTGGACGCCGCCTGATGGACGTCGCGCTCAAGACCGCCCGCATCGCCCTGGTCGGCAACCCGAACAGCGGCAAGACCGCCCTGTTCAACGCCCTGACCGGGTCGCACCAGAAGGTCGCCAACTACGCCGGCGTCACCGTCGAGCGGAAGGAGGGCTTCATCCGTTCGGCCTCGGGCCGTTCGATCTCGGTGCTGGACCTGCCGGGCACCTATTCGCTGCGCGCCCGCAGCCCCGACGAGGAAGTCACCCGCGACGCCGTTCTGGGCAAGCTGGCGGGCGAGACGCCGCCGGACGTGCTCGTGGCCGTGGCCGACGCCACCAACCTGCGCCTCGTCCTGCGCCTGATCCTCGAGCTGAAGGCCATCGGCCGTCCGATGGTGCTGGCGCTCAACATGTTCGACATCGCCCAGCGTCAGGGGCTGCGCATCGATCTGGACGGCCTGCGCGCCGAACTGGGCGTGCCGATCATCACCACCGTGGCCACCCGTCGCCGCGGCATCGACGATCTGGTCGCCGAGGTCGAGGCCGTGCTGGCCGCCAACGCCGCCTTCGGCGACGGCGACTGGGTCGCCCCCGACGCCGAGGCCCTGCGCGGCAAGGCCCGCGAGGCCGAGCGCATCATGAAGGCCTATGTCCTGCCGCCCGAGCGGCCGGACACCCTGACGGGCAAGATCGACAGCGTGCTGCTGCACCCGGTGGCCGGTCTGGTGATCCTGCTGGGCATCCTATTCGTCATGTTCCAGTCGGTCTTCGCCTGGGCCGCCCCGGCCATGGACGGCATCGAGGCCGGGATCGGCTTCGTGGGGCAGGGGATCGCCGGCGTCATCCCCGACGAAGGCCTGTGGGGGCTGTTCCAGAGCCTGCTGGTCGACGGCCTGATCGGCGGCGTGGCCAGCGTGCTGGTCTTCCTGCCGCAGATCCTGATCATCTTCGCCTTCATCATCGCGCTGGAAGATTTCGGCTACATGGCCCGCGCGGCCTTCCTGATGGACAGGATCATGGGCGGCGCCGGGCTGCACGGCCGCGCCTTCATCCCGCTGCTGTCCAGCTTCGCCTGCGCCATTCCGGGCATCATGGCGACGCGGGTGATCGATAACCGCCGCGACCGCCTGACGACCATTCTGGTCGCGCCGCTGATGACCTGTTCGGCGCGCATCCCCGTCTATGTGCTGATCATCGCCGCCTTCATTCCGAACGAGACCGTCTGGGGCTTCGCGAACCTGCAGGGGCTGGTCATGTTCGGCCTGTACGCCGCGGGCATCTTCAGCGCCCTGACCGTGTCCTTCGTCATCCGCAAGATCTTCTGGAGGGGCTCGACCGAGCCCTTCATGATGGAGCTGCCGGCCTACAAGGTCCCGGATCTGAAGAACGTCCTGTTCAATCTGTGGCTCCGGGCGAAGATCTTCATCAACCGCGCCGCCCGCATCATCCTGCCGCTGATGATCGCCGTCTGGTTCCTGTCGACCTTCCCCTATCCGCCGGAAGGCGCGACCGGCCCGGCCATCGACTACTCCTTCGCCGGCATGATCGGCCATGCGTTGGAGCCCCTGTTCCGTCCCATCGGCTTCAACTGGCAGATGGTCGTGGCGCTGGTGCCCGGCATGGCCGCGCGCGAGGTGGCCGTGGCCGCGCTCGGCACCGTCTATTCAGTCGCCGACGCCGAGAACGCGACCAGCGCCATGGCCGGGGTCCTGGCCGCCAACTGGTCGCTGGCGACGGGGCTGGCCTTCCTGGCCTGGTACATCTTCGCGCCCCAGTGCCTGCCGACGCTGGGCGTGGTCCGCCGCGAGACCAACTCGCTGAAATGGACGTGGATCATGATCGTCTACATGTTCGGCCTGGCCTATCTGGCGTCGTTCGTGACCTACCGCGTGGCGGTCGCGCTCGGCGGGGGGTGACGCCCGCCGGGTTCCCCATTCGGGAGACCCTTGATTGACAAGGCGACGGCAAGGGTCGATCTCCCGGGCATCCGGGGGTTGGATCATGCTGTCGCCGCTCAAGCCGCTGCTTTGCAGGCACGATTATTTCTGGTCCGAGCGCCATCGCTCGGAACGCTGCCGACGCTGCGGCAAGCTGAATGAGGGCGGCGAACCGGACGTCGGCGCGGAAGCGCCCGTCAAAATTCCCTTCGCCGAGACCGCCGTGCAGACCGTGCGCCCGCCCGCGCCGGAGATCGGGCCGCCGGTCGAGGACGCCTTCCTCGACATCCCCGTTTTCGCCGAGCCGCTGCCGCCGCGTCGCGCCGCCGCCGGGGACAAGGTCCTCAAGGCCCAAGCCAAGCTGCGTCGCGAAAACCTGCTGGAGCTGCTCGAGCGCCTGGCCGACGGCCGCCAGCCCTCGCGAGAGGAGGCGATCGACGCGGTCCTGGCGGTGATCGAGGACGCCCACTCGTCCGATCCGGTGCTGTTCGGCGAACAGGCCGCGGCGCATTTCGCGCGGCTGCACGAAACCCGGGCGCGACTGATCTTCTGATCGGGAAGAGTGGTGCCGGATGAGGGGATCGAACCCCCGACCTTCGGTTTACAAAACCGCTGCACTACCGCTGTGCTAATCCGGCGTCCCGCTTGACGGGCCGTCCTTATGCTGGCGCATGGGGCGATACGCAAGCGGGGCCCGTCGTGCCGATCTCCATTCCCCATCTGGCGCCGGTGCTGATGCTGGTCGCCTCCAACGTCTTCATGACCCTGGCCTGGTACGGACACCTGAAATTCGGGTCGAAGCCGCTGTGGATCGTGGTGATCGTCAGTTGGGGCATCGCCTTCTTCGAATACTGCCTGGCCGTCCCCGCCAACCGGATCGGCCATCAGGTCTATTCGGCCGCCGAGCTGAAGACGATGCAGGAGGTGATCACCCTGATCGTCTTCGCCGTCTTCTCGGTCACCTTCCTCGGCGAGAAGCTGACGATGAACCACGCGGTCGGCTTCGCCCTGATCATCGCCGGGGCGTGGTTCATTTTCCGGGGCCCGCTCTAGAGCGCGGCGGCGATCCGGTCGGCCAGTCCGCGCAGCACCGCCGCGTCCGCCATCGGCGCATGGCCGTGGCCCTTCATCTGGCGGTCCACCCAGCGCGGGATGACGTGGAAATGCAGGTGGAAGACGGTCTGGCCGCCCGCCTCGCCGTTGTACTGGACGATCTGGAAGCCCTCGGGCTTCAGCGCCGTCTCGATCGCCTTCGCCGTCCGCTGGGTCGCCGCGATCACCTTCGCCAGCGCCTCCGGTTCGATCTCCAGCAGGTTCCGGGCGGTCGAGGTCTTGGAGATGATCAGGGCGTGGCCTTCCGACTGGGGGAAGACGTCCATGAAGACCAGGACGTCGTCGTCCTCCCACACCTTCACCGACGGAATCTCGCCGCGCAGGATCTTCGCGAAGATGTTGTCCGGGTCGTAGGCGGCGTGAAGGGTCATGGCGGGCTCCGTTGAAGTCGCAGGCTAGCAATCCCTGCGCGGGGAGGGGAGCCCCGCGGCCGTTCAGGTGTTATGGTCAAGGTTCCCGGATGGAGTTCGCCATGCTGCGCCTGATCGTACAGTTCCTCGTCACCTGCCTGGCCCTGTGGCTCGCGGCCCGGATCGTCCCCGGGGTGTCGTTCAGCGACAACGGCTCGCTGGCCTTCGCGGCGATCCTGCTGGGCATCGCCAACGCGGTCGTGCGGCCGATCCTGACGGTGATCACCTTCCCGCTGACCATGATCACCTTCGGCCTGTTCCTGCTGGTGGTGAACGCCGCCGTCATCGGTCTGGTCGCCTGGCTGCTGGGCGGTTTCACGGTCGCCGGGCTCGGCGCCGGCATCGGCGCGGCCATCGTCACCGGCATCGTCAGCTGGATCGCCGGCTGGTTCATCGGGCCGGAGCCGGCTGCCCGCTAACCTGCGAGCTACCCAAGGTCCTTGCGGAAGGGCGACAGGTCTTCCGCCATGGCGTGCATCTCGGCCTCCATGGCCGGGCGCTCGCGCTCCAGATAGTCGGCCACCGCTCCGCGCAGGCCGGGGTCGGCGATGAAGTGCGCCGAGTACACCGGCGAGGGCAGGTAGCCGCGCGCGATCTTGTGGTCGCCCTGCGCGCCCGCCTCGACCCGCGACAGGCCGCGTTCGATCGCGAACTCGATGGCGCGGTAGTAGCAGAGCTCGAAATGCAGGAAGGGGACCTCGTCCAGCGCGCCCCACTGACGGCCGTACAGGGCGTCGCGGCCGATGAAGTTCAGCGCCCCCGCCAGCGGCTCGCCGTCCCGGAACGCCATCACCAAGGCGATCCGGTCCGCCATCGTGGCGCCGATGCGGGTGAAGAAGTCCCGCGTCAGATAGGGCCGGCCCCATTTGCGGGAGCCCGTGTCCATGTAGAAGCGGAAGAAGGCGTCCCAGTGCGCTTCGAGGATGTCCGCCCCCGTCAGCACCCGGATGTCCAGCCCGACGTTGGCCTCGCGCCGCTCGCGCCTGACCGTCTTGCGGCGGCTCGAGGACAGGGCTGACAGGAAGTCGTCGAAGGTCGCGTAGCCGCCGTTGCGCCAGACGTACTGGATGTCCTGCCGCCGCAGCAGGCCCGCCTCGCCCATGGCGTCCTGGTCCTCGCGGGTCGGGAAGGTCACGTGCAGGGACGAGACGCCGAGGCGTTCGGTCAGGGTCAGGGCGCCCTGCAGCAGGGTCTCGCGCACCGTCGCGGCGTCGGCGTCCGGATGGCCCAGGAACCGCGGCCCGGTGACCGGCGTGAAGGGCACGGCGTCCAGAAGCTTGGGGTAGTAGCGCCCGCCGGCGCGCTCATAGGCGTCGGCCCAGCTGTGATCGAAGACGTATTCGCCCTGGCTGTGGGCCTTGAGCCAGAGGGGCATGACGCCGATCACCCGGCCGTCCTCGTCCTCCAGCGCCAGATGGCGGCCCGCCCAGCCCTCGCGGGGGACGGCGCTGCCGGACGCCTCGCAGGCGTCGAGGAAGTCGTAGCTGACGAAGGGATCGCCGGTCGGGGCGGCGCAGGCGTCCCATGCCTCCCGGCCGATCTCGGCGACGGTGTTGTGGACGCGGATTTGAAAGCCTGTTCCGCTCATCCCGGCGAAAGCCGGGACCCAGTGCTTTGGGTGATCCGTCCTTGCCGGGTGTGCGCCATCGCCAGTCCTGAAGCGCCTGCGTCAGGCTGGACAGAACTGGGTCCCGGCTTTCGCCGGGATGAGCGGAGTATGAGGGCCGTTTTCAGGATCAGCGGACTTCCACGATCGCATCAACCTCGACCGCGAAGCCCAGCGGCAGCTTGTAGACGCCGACGGCCGAGCGGGCGTGGCGGCCCTTGTCGCCGAACACCTCGACCATCAGGTCCGAGCAGCCGTTGATCACGGCGGGGATGGCTTCGAAATCGCCGGCGGCCTGCACGAAGCCGCCCAGCTTCACCACGCGCACCACGCGCTCCAGATCGCCGTCCAGCGCGGCCGACATCTGGGCCAGCAGGTTCACGCCGCACAGGCGGGCGGCGGCCTGGGCCTGTTCCGGCGAGACGTCGGCGCCGACGGTGCCCTTCACGCCGCCCGAGGCGTCGTTCGACAGCTGGCCCGAGATGTGGAGCAGGTTCCCCGACTGGACGTAGGGCACATAGTTGGCCACCGCCTTGGCGGGTTCCGGCAGGTTGATGCCGAGTTCGGCGAGACGGGCGGCGACGGTCATGGGTAGCTCCAGAAGGGATTTGTGGGGCGGTTTAGCGCGTTCCTCCCCCTTGGGGGAGGGGGACCATGCGAAGCATGGTGGAGGGGCGGTTGGGCCTGGCGCAGTCGCCCTTCACCCTGGACAGCGCGAGCGGATAGACCCCTCCACCGCCGTTCCGGCGGTCCCCCTCCCCCAAGGGGGAGGAACGGCTATTTGAGCGCTCTCCCCGCCACCACGGCCGCCTTGCCGAACTTCAGCCGCAGGGCGTCGATGGCCTTCTCGGTCTTGAGCGTGCGGGCCTCGGTGCTTTCGAACAGGGCGGCGGGGGCCTCGACCGCGTCGACGACCTCTCCCATGCCGATGCCGATCAGCCGGTAGGGAACGCCCAGCTCCGGCGCCAGCAGCTCGCGCCCGGCGGCGAACAGGGCCCGCGCCGTCTGCACCGGCTCGGGCAGGCTGATCCGACGGGTCACGATCCTGAAGTCGGTCTTGCGCAGCTTCAGCACGATCACCCGGCTGGCGACCCCGTCCGCCCGCGCCTTGGAGGCCAGCTTCTCGCACAGGGGCCACAGCTCGTTCTCGAGGTCGGCGACCGCCGTCAGGTCCTCGTTGAAGGTCGTCTCGGCGCTCATCCCCTTGCGGTCATGTTCGGGTTTCACCGCCCGCGCGTCGCGGCCATGGGCGAGGTCATGCAGGCGCAGGCCCGTCTCGCCGTAGCGTTTGGCCAGGTCGCGCACGTCGGCCCGCGCCAGATCGCCCACGGTCGCATAGCCGTCGCTCTGCAATGTCTTGCCGAACACCGGGCCGACGCCGGGCAGGATGCGCACCGACTTCGGGGCCAGCAGCGCCACGGACTCGGCCCCGATCACCGAAAAGCCGCGCGGCTTGTCGAGCTCGGACGCGATCTTGGCCAGGAAACGGTTGGGAGCCAGGCCGATGGAGACGGTCAGGCCGATTTCGTCCTCGATCCATTTCTGCAGTCGGATCAGCTGGAAGGCGGGCGGGCCGCCGTTCAGGCGCTCGGTGCCCTTCAGGTCGATCCACGCCTCGTCCAGCGACAGGGTCTGGACCAGCGGCGTCAGGGCCCGCACCGCGCTGAAGATGCGCTCGCTCTCGGTCACATACTTGCGGAAGTCCGGCTTGAGCACGACCGCCTCGGGGCAGGCCTTCAGCGCCTTGAACATCGGCATGGCCGAGTGGACGCCGTACATCCGGGCGACGTAGCAGCAGGTCGAGACCACGCCCCGCTTGCCCCCGCCGACGATGACCGGGACGTCGCGCAACTCCGGCCGGTCGCGCTTCTCCACCGAGGCATAGAAGGCGTCGCAATCCAGATGGGCGATGGTCAGGTCGGCCAGTTCGTCATGGCTGACCACCCGCCGCGACCCGCACGCGCCGCAGCGATCGAGCTTGCGCTCGTCGGTCGTCAGGCAGTCGCGGCAGATGGACTTCATGCGGGAGAGATTGTGCCTGAGCCGCCGTCGGCAAGCCATCGCCGGCTCACCTCTCCATCGCCCCTTCAAGGCGATGGGGAGGACAGATCGCGGAGCGATCAGGTGGGGGCGGCGCAGGGGGGTGCGGTTGGCCCGCCGACACCGGTGTTCGAGCCAGCTTCGGCCCTGACGGAGCCGCCCTCACCTGATCGGCGCCGTGCGCCGATCTGTCCTCTCCATTCGCTCGGGGCGAATGGAGAGGTGAAGCCCCCCGTTAACCCCCGGAAAACCCCAGCTTCACGTCAACTTAAGAGAACCGTGGTGAGACTGTCAGGGAAGAGCACAAGCCCCCGGCGCGCACGCGTCCTGAGAGGGGTGAACAGGCCGGGTGGTGATGTCGAAGAAGGTCCTCATCGTCGAGGATAACGAGCTGAACATGAAGCTTTTTCATGATCTGCTCGATTCCCAGGGGTACGAGACCCTGCAGACCCGCGAAGGGCTGCAGGCGCTCGCCCTGGCGCGCCAGCATCGTCCCGACCTGATCCTGATGGATATCCAGCTACCGGAGATCTCCGGGCTGGAGGTCACCAAATGGCTCAAGGACGATGAAGAGCTGAACCACATTCCGGTGGTCGCCGTGACCGCCTTCGCCATGAAGGGCGACGAGGAGCGGATCCGTCAGGGCGGCTGCGAGGCCTATATCTCCAAGCCCATCTCGGTGATGCATTTCCTCGAGGTCGTCCGGAAGCATCTGGGGTAGGGCGGGATGACGGCGCGCATCCTTGTCGTGGACGACGTCGAACCGAACGTCCGCCTGCTCGAAGCCAAGCTGACCCTTGAGTACTATGAGGTCCTGACGGCCATGGACGGGGCGACGGCGATCGAGGTCGCCTCGGCCGAACGGCCCGACATCATCCTGCTGGACGTCATGATGCCCGGCATGGACGGGTTCGAGACCTGTCGCCGGCTGAAGGCCGATCCGGTCACCCGCCACATCCCGGTCATTCTGGTCACCGCCCTGGACGGGCGCGAGGACAAGATCAGGGGCCTCGAAGCCGGCGCGGACGACTTCATCACCAAGCCGATCGACGACGTCATCCTGTTCGCCCGCGTGAAGTCGCTGGTGCGGCTGAAGGCGGTCATGGACGAGCTGCGCGAGCGCGAGGAGAGCGGTCGCCGCTTCGGCGTGGACACCGACGGCGCGGGCCGCCTGCGCGGGTCCGGCGGCCGGGTGCTGGTCGTGGACGACAGCGCCCTGCAGGCCGGCAAGATCGTCGACCAGTTGTCGGACGAGCACCGCCCGGTGCATGAGCCCGACCCCGCCGCGGCCCTGATCGCCGCGCGCGGTCCGGTGGACCTGATGATCGTCAACGTCTCGGCGTCCGAATTCGACGGCCTGCGCTTCATCGCCCAGGCCCGCTCGACCGAGGCCTCGCGCCGCGTGCCGATCCTGGCGGTGGTCGATCCCGCCGACCGGCCGCGCCTGATCAAGGCGCTGGAGCTGGGTGTCAACGACATCCTGCCCAAGCCGGTCGATCCGGAAGAGCTGGACGCCCGCGCCCGCAGCCAGATCAAGCGCAAGCGCTACGCCGACTTCCTGAAGCAGAAGCTGGACTACAGCCTCGAGATGGCCGTCACCGACGCGCTGACCGGGCTGCACAACCGCCGCTACATGGCGGGGCAGTTGCAGGCGCTGATGAGCCGCGCGGGGCAGGGGGGCGATCCGGTCGCCGCCCTCGTCATGGACATCGACCACTTCAAGGCGGTCAACGACGGCTTCGGCCACGACGCGGGCGACGAGGTGCTGCGCGAGTTCGCGGTGCGCCTGGCCACCAATGTCCGCGCCATCGACCTGCCGTGCCGCCTGGGCGGCGAGGAGTTCGTGGTCGTCATGCCCGGCGCCTCGCTGGAGGACGCCACGAAGGTCGCTGACCGCATCCGCCGCGACGTCGCTTCCCAGCCCTTCCCGATCATGGGCGGCGCCGAAAGCCTGACCATCACCGTCTCTGTGGGCGTCGCCTGCTCGACCAGCGCGGCCGACACCCCCGACGCCCTGCTGAAGCGGGCGGACGAAGGCGTCTATGAGGCCAAGAGCCGGGGCCGCAACCAGGTGATCGCAAGGGCGGCGTAAGGTGAACTGGCGGAGGGCTCCGATGCTGGCGGCTGTCCTCGCCCTGATCGGCGTGACCGCTCCTTCGGGGCAGGCGGAACCTGCGCAGACGTCGACTTCTGATCCGACCTGCCATCCCGATCACCGACGGGCGCCGGCCGGCTTCTGTGAACTGGTGGAAGAGCTTGGGCGGTTCGAAAGCGCCCGGTCCGGGCCCGTCGTGGACGGCATCCCGACGATGGAGGTGTTCTACAGCCCCGCCTGGGGCACAGGGATTCACATCCAGTCCGTCGCGCTGGTCTCGCCGACGACGCAGGGTTTCAAGGTCCTCTGGAGCCACCTCGTTCTTGAGGTGAGCGACGTCATGCCGGATCGCTACCCGGCCTCGGCGAACGTCTATGAGTGGCGCTACGCGTCCGATGCGCGACGCATCACGGTCACGGGGACCCGCACCGAAGGCGCCGTCGTCGATATGCGTGAAGGGCGGGTGGACGGAGAGCGGACCTCTCTTCCCGACAAGGCGTGGTGCTACGTCACCGGCATCCGTGCCTTCGAATCGTGTTGATGCGCCGCGTTCCCGATCATCGACCGCCGGGCTGCGCGCGGGTCTGGGGCGCAGCCCTGTCGATGTTGATGCTCGTGGCCTGCGACCGGGAGCCTGCGGCGTTACCCGGTGAGGCCGCCCGGCCAGAGGCGATGCGTGGAGACGACTTTCCGACCTGCGGGGGAGCCCTGAAACCGGGCGCGGCCCCGGCCTTCTTCGAGCGCCTCGAACAGGCTCTGCAGAACGGCGGGCCTGTTCCGGTGAGCTTCTACCACGAGACTGTGGTCATCCGGTCCGAAGGCCGGAGCCTGACCTTCCGGCGCGACGATTTCCGGCCAGGCGCGCGCGCGCTGCTCTCGAACGATCAGTGGCGTGAGATCGCGGATCGGGGTTTTCGCGACCTGGCCGACGCCGGTTGGCGTGGTTGCATCCTCGGGGACGGCAAGGCCGGGTTCCAGTCGGACGCGAACGGGGAACTGGGTCTCTCCCGCTTTGACAAGGACCGGGTGTGGTCGCTGGTCCGGTCGCACTGAAGCCCTACCGCGTCATCCACGGCTTGGACTTGCCCGCGGCGATGCGCGCCGCCTGTTCGCGCTGGAACTTGCCGCCGCGCGGGGGCTGGGGCTTGGCGGCGATCTTCGCCTGCTTCAGGCGCAGCGCCTTCTGGGCCGGGGTCTCGTTCTCGGGAATGGGCGCGGGAGCGTCGTCGGGCTGGTCGGTCATGTCTTCCCTCTAGCACATAAGGCGTGACGGGGTCTGATCCCCGCGTTCCGACCCATGGACTCATCCCGGCCCCTGCTTTCAACTGGCCGGGACAAGGGAGACGCGCCGATGACGGGATCGTTCATGCCGGGGTTCGCCGTGCTGGCGGCGCTTCTGTCGGGCGGCGTTCCCGTACAGGAGGCCGAGGAGGTCCAGACCTTCGGGGCTTGGGAGGTTCGCCATTTCCATAGCCGGAGCGGTCCGACCTACGAGCACGGCGCACGGGCCTCCCTGCTGACCCGTGACGGCTACATCAGCGTGGAATGTCGGCGGCAAGGGGAGGCGACCCTGCTGGTCAGTTGGCAGCCCAACGCCCGGCTGGGCGGGCTGAATGACTATGAGCCGCGCGAGGTGACGGTCCGCTGGGACCGCGGCCCCGCCTCGGTCGAACCGTGGGAGGCCTTTGTCGGCGCGGCCTGGAAGCGTGATGACGCCTACGCCCGGGCCTTCGCCGAGCGACTGGCCGCCTCAAGCAGCCTGACGCTGGCGGCGGTGGATGAGCGGGGGCGGCGGCAGGAACGCACCTACCGCCTCGGTCCTTCAGCGGACACCCGGGCGGCGATGGCGCGGGTGCAGGAGGACTGCCGGCGGGGCTGGCACTGAGCGCGGGACAACGAAAAACGCCCGGTCATCGCTGACCGGGCGTTTCGAAAATCGTCAGGCGATCAAGTGCTTACTTGATCTTGCCTTCCTTGAATTCGACGTGCTTCTTCACGACCGGATCGTACTTCTTGACGACCATCTTCTCGGTCATGGTGCGGGCGTTCTTCTTGGTGACGTAGAAGAAGCCGGTGTCGGCGGTCGAGTTCAGGCGGATTTTGATCGAGGCGGGCTTGGCCATCGGAGAAATTACCTTTGCGGACGGCGAAAGCCGCGGAAATGAGAGGCGCGGAACATACTCAGGCGCGGCCGGAAGTCAACGGGCGTGACGCCGCATTGAGCGGAAGTCCTCTACGGGCCACCGTGGCGGCATGAAAACCCTGATCCTCACGGCCTTCGCGGTCGCCGCCGCCTTCAGCACGCCCGCCCTCGCGCAGGAGCCCGCGAATCCGCAGGACGCCTTCCTCGCCCGGCTGAACGCCCTGTGCGGGCAGAGATTCGAGGGGCGGGTGGTGTCGACCGACGCCGCCGACGACTCGTTCCGCAGCCAGAGGCTGGTCATGCATGTGCGGGACTGCGCGGCGGACGAGGTGGGCATTCCCTTCGCCGTGGGCGAGGACCGCTCGCGCCGCTGGGTGATCACCCGCACCGTCGAAGGCCTGCGCCTGAAGCACGACCATCGCGATCCGCAGGGCGAGATCCACGGCTGGCACATGTACGGCGGGGACACGACGGAGCCCGGCACGGCCTCGCGCCAGTCCTTCCCGGTGGACCAGGAGTCGATCGACCAGTTCAACGCCGGCGGGGCGCAGGTCTCGACCACCAACACCTGGGCGGTCGAGGTGCATCCGGAGCGGATGTTCGCCTATGAGCTCAGCCGCCCGGGCGGCCGCTTCTTCCGGGTCGAGTTCGATCTGTCGCGACCGCTGGCGGACTAGAGAGCCCGCCACCCCGCCGTCGGCCGCACCGTCGCGCAGGCGGGCGTGCCGTCCTTGCCCCGGCCCGGCAGGACCACCTCCAGCACCGCGCCGGCGCGGGCCCTGTCCAGCAGGCTGGGCGGGATGTCGTGGATGTCGATCTTGGCCCGACGGCTCCATTCCGAGGCGTGGTCGCCCGCCGAGGTCCCGATGCGGATGTAGACGAAGCGCCGCTCCTTGCCCTCGCGCCGGACGAAGGGGCCCAGCACCCGGTTGTCGTCGGCCAGCCGGATCGGGACGTCGAACGACAGGGGCGCCCCGGTCGCCGTCACCGGCTCGAACGGCATGTCGTCCTGCTGCAGGCTGTAGCGGACGCCCGGGACCGGGTCGGCGATGGTCAGGCGCAGGGTGATCGGAGTGTCGGCCATCAGCGGGCGTCACGGAGGCCGGTCAGCAGGTCTTCGGCCTGTTCGAGGCGACGGAAGAGGTCGTCCGCGTCGCCGCTGGTGCAGCCGCTGTCGAAGCTCAGGGACTGATCCGCCACGCCCCGCCGAGACCAGACGACGCTGCCGTAAGCGCCGTCCGTGATAACGCGCTCGCAACGGAAGGCCACGCCTTCGTAGGGGGCGAACAGGGCGCGGAAGCGGTCGAACTGGTCAGCGGTGACGGGGAAGACGGTCGTCTCTCCGGCGCGGTCGATGTAGCGGCCCTCTCCGCCGCGCGGGAGGGTCCATTCGACCAGACGATTGCCCCAGGATTTCCAGACCAGGGTCATGCTCTCGGGAGACTGCGCCGCGGCGGGCGGGGCGGTCAGACAGGCCATGAGGGCGGCGGCGATCGGGGCGAGACGGCGCATGAACTGGTCCTCCGGCGACCAGAGAACCTCTGTCCGGCGAGGCGCGCAAGGCGCCGGCGGGCGGGATCAGGCCCCGTCAGTCCTGATGCTCGACCACATGCCGGCCGCGCACCATGCGCACGAAGGGCAGGGGACGGTCGGGGGCCTCGAGGCGTTCCGCGATCTCGCCCAGCACGAAACGGGTGATGGCGGGCAGGTCCTGCGCCCGGGCCTCGTCCAGCGGCAGCCAGGCGATCTCGTCCAGTTCGCCCGACCCGGCCGTGGGCTCGGGATGCAGCAGGGCCGAGGCGTCGGCCATGAAGAAGCGGGCGTCGAAGCGGCGGGTGCGTCCCGGCGGGGTGATGGCGCGGGCCGCATAGGACAGGGCCGCCAGATCGGGCAGGGCGCCGACAGCCCGGAACTCGCGCCAGCCTCCGGCGACGGAGGCGACCGGCGCGGGCTCGGCCAGCAGCAGGCCGGTTTCCTCGAAGGTTTCGCGCACGGCGGCGAGGGCGAGGGCGCGGCCCCGGCTGCGCGTGACCTCACGCGCCAGCCGCCCGGCGTCGGCGGGCGACAGGTCGGTGGCGAAGGCGGCGAAGGCGTCGGCCCGCTCGACCTTACCGCCCGGGAAGACCCATTTGGAGGCCATGAAGACGTGACCCGGCGCCCGGCGGCCCATCAACACCTCAGGGCCCTTCGCGCCCTTGCGGGTCAGGATCAGGGTGGCGGCGTCCTTGGGGCGCTGGCGGCCGCCGGTGCGCGGCGCGTCCCTGAGGTCCTGGGCGGCGTCGAAGGGCTGCATCAGCGCCGCTTGCCCTTGCGGACGCCCTTCAGCCCGCCGGACGGCTTCTTGCCGTTGCGCGGCTTGTTGCCCGGACCCGAGCGCTTGGGATAACCGCCGTCCTTGGCGCCGCGCGCCCGCATGCCCAGACGGGCCGAGGGGGCGTTGGGGTCGCGGGGGCCGGGCTCGCTGAGCATCTCGAACAGCAGGCCGCCGGTGACCGGGGTCGCCTCGCGCAGCTTGACCTCGACCGTCCGGCCCAAGGTCCAGCGCAGGCCCGAGCGTTCGCCGACGAGGGCATGGCTGCGGTCGTCGTGGGTGAAATACTCATTGCCCAGCGTCGAGACCGGCACGAGGCCGTCGGCGCCGGTCTCGTCCAGCCGGATGAACAGGCCGAAGCGGGTCACGCCGGTGATGCGGCCGGTGAAGGTCGCGCCGACGCGGTCCTCGAGGAAGGCGGCGATGTAGCGGTCCATGGCGTCGCGTTCGGCGGCCATGGAGCGGCGCTCGGTCATCACGACGTGCTCGGCGATGGCCGGCAGTTCGGCGATCTCGCGATCCGTCAGCCCGTCCTTGCCCAGCCCCAGCGCCCGGATCAGGCCGCGGTGGACGATCAGGTCCGAGTAGCGGCGGATCGGCGAGGTGAAGTGGGCGTAGCGATCGAGGTTCAGGCCGAAGTGGCCGACGTTCTCGGGGCTGTAGATGGCCTGCATCTGGGTGCGCAGCACCACCTCATTGACGACCTCGGCGTGCTCGCCCTCGCGGGTCTCGTCCAGCAGCTTGTTGAACCGCTTGGTCGTGGCCGGTTCGCCCTTGGTCCACGGCTTGCCGATGGTGCCCAGGAAGTCGGCCAGGTTGAACAGCTTCTCCTGACTGGGCGCGTCGTGGACGCGGTAGAGCAGGGCGATCTTCTTCTGCTCCAGCGTCTCGGCGGCGCAGACGTTGGCCTGGATCATCATCTCCTCGATCAGCCGGTGGGCTTCGAGGGAGACGCGCGGCTCGATGGAGGTGATCTCGCCGTCCGTCATGCGGATGCGCCGCTCGGCGCTCTCGATCTGCAGCGGGCTGCGCTTCAGGCGGCCCTTCAGCATCGTGTGGTAGGCGTTCCACAGCGGATAGAGGATGGCCTCCATGATCGGGCCGGTGGTCTCGTCCGGATTGCCGTCGATGGCCGCCTGGGCCTGCTCATAGGACAGCTTGGCGTGCGACCGCATCAGGCCGCGCACGAACTTGTGCCCGGTCTTCTTGCCGTCCTTGTCGAAGACCATGCGCACGGCCATCGTCGCGCGATTCTCGCCTTCCTTCAGGCTGCACAGGCCGTTCGACAGCCGCTCGGGCAGCATGGGCTCGACGCGGTCGGGGAAGTAGGTCGAGTTGCCCTTGTCGCGAGCCTCGCGGTCCAGATTGCTGCCGGGACGGACGTAGGCGGCGACATCGGCGATGGCGACCCAGACGATCCAGCCGCCGGGGTTCTTCGGGTCCTCGTCCTTCTGGGCGTAGACGGCGTCGTCGTGGTCGCGCGCGTCGGCCGGGTCGATGGTGATCAGGGGGATGTCGCGCAGGTCCTCGCGGCCCTTCAGCGACGGCAGTTCCTGATCGCCCGCTTCCTGCTCCACGGCCTCGGAGAAGCCGGTGGGCACGCCGTGCGAGTGGATGGCGATCAGGGAGGCGGCGCGGGCGTCGTCCTCGCGGCCGATGGTCTCCAGGATCTTGCCACGCTTGGGCCCGTAGCGCTGGGCGCCCTTCTCGATGGCGGCCAGCACCAGATCGCCATCCCTCAGCCCCTCGGACTGGGCGTGGGGCACCAGCAGCACGTCCTTGGAGCGGCGGTCGATGGGCTCGACCCGGACCTCGCGGTTCGACTTGCGGATGACGCCGAGGACGCGGCTGCGCTCGCTGTCGAGTTTCTTGACCAAGCGGGCTTCCCAGCCTTCAGCGCCCTTGCTGAACTTGACCAGCAGGCGGTCGCCCATGCCGGGGGCGGGGCCGGTGCGGCCCGAGTTGTCGGGCATCAGCAGGGCGCGCGGGGCGTCTTCGGACGCCTCGACCAGGCGGACGTACATCTCGCCGTCCACATCGCGTTCGACCACGTCGGCCACGCCGACGGGGGGCAGGGCGCCCGAGGGGCTGAAGCCCTTCTTGCCGCGCTTGCCCAGTTCGCCGTCGGCTTCGAGCTCGCGGATCATCTCGCGCAGGGCGCGGCGGTCGCCGCCCTTCAGGCCGAAGTGGCGGGCGATATCGGTCTTCTCGGCCGAACCCGCGTCACGCAGGAAGGCCAGAAGGGTCTGTTTGTCGGGGAGGCCGGCGGGCGGCCTCTTGGGGGTGTTTTTCATCTAGTCTTTCAGGTCGCCGGGCGCGTCGGCCTCGGCGGGATTGATACAGGGTACGCCGATTTCGGCGGCCGCGCGGGCCATGCCGTGATCCAGCGTCAAAAGGGTTGCGCCGAGCCGGTGGCCGGCGGCGATGTGGATGACGTCCGGGGCGCGGAGCGAGACGCCGGGAAGGCGGACGAACGCACTAGCGTCGGCAATATCGGCCGATGTAACTGTGGTCGTTTCCCCAACGCCTGCCATCCAAAGGTCGAGTTCGCCGAAAATCCGTTCAGTCTCTGAACGACTCCAGTTTTGAACACGGCTTCTTCTGGCCAATGCGGCAGAGCACTCGGCGAGAACAAAGTCGCTGACCACCACGACGGTCTCTGGATCCCTGACCAATCGGTCCACGGCCAGACTGGCCGCTTCATCCCCAACAACAGCCACGACCGCACTGGCGTCGAGAAAGAGGATCACTCCGGATCGCCGTCACGCATGGCCCGGACCAGTTCTGCGGCGGGAATACTTGAGGCGGGCCGGGCGTTCCGGCGTTTGACGAACTCATCGTACCACGCCTGCCACTCCGGTCCCTTGGTCTTGGGACTTGGATCCGGTGCGGCGCGCAACTCCGCAATGGGCTTGCCATGTTTGGTGATTGTGATGCGCTCGCCGTCTTGCACCCGCTCCAGCAGGTGGGTGAACTTGTTCTTGGCTTCCGCGACGCCGTAGTTGGCCATCGGTCAGTCTCCAATTCTGGCCAGAAGTATAGCCATAAATCCTTTCTCTCGCCAGCCCGGGTTGTTCCGTGGGAGGCGCGCGCCTAGCTTCCGGCGCTGGCCTCAACGGAGTTTCTGATGCCCCTCGCTACGCAGCCGGTCCTGTCCGGTCCCGTCGGTTCCACCCTCGACCTGATCGGCAGGACGCCGATCGTGGAGGTGAAGAAGATCGACACCGGGCCCTGCCGTCTGTTCCTGAAGCTCGAGGCCCAGAACCCGGGCGGGTCGATCAAGGATCGCATCGCGGTGTCGATGATCGAGGCGGCGGAGCGCGAGGGCTTCCTGAAGCCCGGCGGCACCATCGTCGAGGCGACGGCGGGAAACACCGGGCTGGCCCTGACCCTGGTCGGGCAGGCCAAGGGATATAAGGTGCTTCTGGTGATCCCGGACAAGATGTCCAAGGAAAAAATCCAGCATCTCAGGGCGATGGGGGCGGATGTTCGCCTGACCCGTTCGGACGTGCCGCACGGCCACCCTGAGTATTACACCGACATGGCCGAGCGTCTGGCGCAGCAGATTCCGGGCGGCTTCTACGTCAACCAGTTCGCCAACGAGGCCAACTCGGAAGCCCATGTGAAGACCACGGGCCCGGAAATCTGGGAGCAGCTGGACGGCAATGTCGATGCGCTGGTCGCCGGCATCGGCTCGGGCGGCACCATCACCGGCACGGCCCGCTATCTGAAGAGCGTCGGTTCGACGGCGCAGATCATTCTGGCGGACCCGGTCGGATCGACGCTGGCCGGGATCGTCAACGACGGCGTCCCGTCGCCGGAAGGCAGCTACACCGTCGAGGGCATCGGCCAGAATTTCGTGCCGGACACCGCCGACATCACCCTGATCGACAAGGCCTATTCGATCCCGGACGCCGAGGCGATCGCGACCGTGCGCGAATTGCTGCTGAAGGAAGGCATCCTGGCCGGCTCGTCGTCGGGCACCCTGATCGCCGCCGCCCTGCGCTGGTGCCGCGAGCAGACCGAGCCGAAGGTCGCGGTGACCTTCGTCTGCGACACCGGCGCCAAATACCTGTCCAAGGTCTACAACGACGCCTGGCTGGCGGATCAGGGGCTGGGCGAGCGTGAGCTGCACGGCGACCTGTCCGACCTGATCACCCGCAAGTACGAGAAGGGCGACGTGGTCGTGATCGGCCCGGACGACACCCTGGACACCGCCTTCAAGCGGATGAAGGGCTCGGACGTGTCGCAGCTGCCGGTCATCAGCGACGGCCGTCTGGTCGGCATCCTGGACGAGAGCGATCTGGTGCATGTGATGAACACCGACGAGATCACCCGCAAGGAGCGGTTCGCCAAGCCGGTGGCCTCGGCCATGACCCGCGACCTGGACACGGTGCAGGTGTCCGAGCCGCTGGACGCCCTGATCCCGCTGTTCGACCGCGACCGGGTGGCCATCGTTCTGGACGGCGAAACCTTCGTCGGCCTGATCACCCGCACCGACCTGATCAATCACCTGAGCCTGAACCGTTAAGCCCATGAGCCAGTTGAAGAACGAGCAGGGCTTCTCGACCCGCGCCATCCATGCCGGCCAGCGTCCCGACCCCACGACCGGGGCGGTGATGACGCCGATCTACGCCACCTCGACCTACGCCCAGGAAAGCCCGGGCGTGAACAAGGGCTATGAGTACGCCCGCGGCAAGAACCCGACCCGCGAGGCCTTCGAGGCCTGTCTGGCGGACCTTGAGGGCGGGGTGCAGGGCTTCGGCTTCGCCTCGGGCATGGCGGCCACCTCGACGGCGCTGGAGCTGCTGGACGCAGGCTCGCACATCGTCACCGGCGACGACCTGTACGGCGGCTCCTGGCGGCTGTTCGAGCGGGTGCGGCGGCGCTCGATGGGGCTGGACTTCTCCTATGTCGACTTCAGCGACCTGAACGCCGTCGAGGCGGCCATCACGCCGAAGACGAAGATGATCTGGGCCGAGACGCCCACCAATCCGCTGATGAAGCTGGCCGACATCGCGGGGCTGTCGAAGATCGCCAAGGCGCACGGCCTGCTGCTGGTCGTGGACAACACCTTCGCCACCCCGTTCAGCCAGCAGCCGCTGAAACTGGGCGCGGACGTGGTCATGCACTCGGCGACGAAGTACCTGAACGGCCACTCCGACATTATCGGCGGCGCTCTGGTCACCGGCAGCCCGGATCTCGCGAAGGAGATCAAATTCCTGCAGAATTCGGTCGGCGGGGTGATGGGGCCGTTCGACGCCTTCCTCGCCAACCGGGGCCTGAAGACGCTGGGCCTGCGCATGAAGGCGCACAACGAGAACGCCCTGGCCGTCGCCCGCTGGCTGGAGACCCGCAAGGGGATCGCCAAGGTCATCTATCCGGGCCTGATCAGCCACCCGCAGCACAGCCTCGCGGCGACCCAGATGAACGGCCGCTACGGCGGCATGGTCACGGCGATCATCGACGGCGACCTGTCGCGGACCAAGCAGGTGCTCGAGCGGGTGCAGGTCTTCACCCTGGCGGAGTCGCTGGGCGGCGTCGAAAGCCTTGTGAACCACCCGGCCATCATGACCCACGCCAGCGTGCCGAAGGAGGTGCGCGAGGCGGGCGGGGTGACCGACAACCTGATCCGCCTGTCGGTCGGGGTCGAGGACCTGGACGACCTGATCGGCGACCTGGATCAGGCGCTGGGCGGATGAGGGAAGAGACGCAGTTCTCGTTCCTCGATGGCGCCAAGGACTTCAGCCGCTGGTTCGGAAACGATGCGCCGTACTTTCACGATGCCGAGGTCGAAAGCCTGACGCTGACCCATCGCGGGGAGTCCCGGCTTTCGATCCGTACCTTCCGCATGACCTCCGAGGTGGATGCTGCGGGATACTTTGTGCTTGAGAAGCACTGCCTGCTGACCTTCATCCTGCAGGACGTGTTCGAGATTGACCTTGATGCCTTCGATGAGGGGGCGATCCTCATGGGGCTGACGGTCCTGCGGCATGAGCAGGGTGTGACGCTGGATCTGGACCCGGTCATTGGTGTCGGGGGCAGGATCAGCGCGAAGGGCTGCCGTGTGGAGTATCTGCCGCGAGAGACGGCCGCCTGACGCCTGGGGCCTTCGTGCAGCCCCGCAAATGAAAACGGCGGCGGAGCCCGAAGCCCCGCCGCCGTTCAAAATCAGGCGTCGATCAGATCGACGCGTGACCTCAGCCTTCGGTCTTCAGTTGACCAGCCGATTCCTTGCCCGAGCGACGGTCGCGCTCGAGTTCGTAGGAAACCTTCTGGTTTTCATCCAGGCCGCGCAGGTCGGCCGCTTCCACGGCCGAGATGTGGACGAAGACGTCCTTGCCGCCGTCGTCCGGCTGGATGAAGCCGTAGCCCTTGGTCGAGTTGAACCACTTAACGGTGCCGGTAGCCATTTGAGACCTCCTTCTGGCGTTGGCCGCGGACAAGAGCGTCCGGAGGCCTGTCGGGTCTGAATGGGAGCGGCGGAACCTCGGGCGAAAGCAGAGGGGTGGCGTTTCGCAAAGAGAGATCGACCGCGGTCTTTTGAGCGTTCGCGGGGGCGAAAGCAAGGCGCGCCGTCAATCGACGGTTTCGGCGCCGCTCGGCGGGACGTAGTTCTCACGACAGATCTTGCGCAGATCGGCGCTCAGCTTCGGCCCGTACAGGGCGTCCTGGATCCGGTCATACCCTTCGGACGACAGGGCCTGCTTGATGTCGCTGACGGTGCGACAGCGGCCCTCGCGCGCCAGTTCATAGGCGCGTTCCAGGGTCGTCGGTCGATGGGAAGTCATGCCCCTGATATGGGGGGCGAAACCGGGATTTCTAGAAGCTGAAGCTCAATCCGGCGACGACAGCGTCGGCATACTGCGGATTATTCGGGTCGGCGTCCGTGTCGTAGTAGCGGACCTCGGCCTCGATGTGGCTGGTGAGGGCGTAGGTGAAGCCCGCGTTCCAGCCGGTGTAGTCGACGCTGTTGTCCTGCTCGCGACGGCCGACCTCGGCGGTGGCGGTCAGCTTGTCGGTGAAATCCCAGCCGCCGCGCAGCGCGACCCAGGTCCAGGCCTCGGTCGAGCCGGTGCTGTCGGGCGAATACTGCAGACGCAGGCGGGCGCTGGCCGGGCCGATGGAGCGTTTGACGTCGGCGGTGAATTCCCAGCCGTCATCGTCCGTGCCCGGATTGGCGTCGACATGCCATTTGTGCTCGGCCTTCAGGTCCAGGTCGAACCCGGCGACCTCCGGACGAATACCGGCGGCGAGGGCGACCTCCAGCTCCGAGCCGGTAGAGGCCTTGATCGTCTCGAAGGCGGGGGTGACGTAGAAGAAGCCGCTGTCGCTCTCCCACTCGGCCTCGCCCCAGACGAAGGCGTCGCCTTGCGACTTCGACGCGTCCTTGGAGCGGTTGTCGGTGGCGCCGCCGAACGAGAACGACCAGTCGCCGTAGCCGGGCGACGGGGCCTCCTGCGCCTGGGCGGCGCCGACGAGCAGGAACGAGGCCGCGAGGGCCGAGGACAGGATTCTGATCATGGGGCCTCCAGACGCGCGACCGCGCCGGAGGTTCCCTAGACGAATGCGGTCTTCTTGGCGAACCGTTCCGTTGCCTGAGCGAATTCTTGTCGCAGGCGCCCGACCAGTTCGCCCGCGGGCAGGATGTCGTGGATGGCGCCCGCGCCCTGACCGGCGGACCAGACGGTCTTCCAGGCCTTGGCCTCGTCGGCCATGTCCAGCTTGTGCTCGGGCAGGGTCTTGGGGTCGATTCCGTTCTCGACCAGCGACTTGATCATGAAGTTGGCCGGGATGCCCGACACCGCCGGGGTGTGGACGATGTCCGCCGAGCCCGAGTCGATGATCATGTCCTTGTAGTGCTGCTGGGCCGAGCTTTCGGTCGTGTTGATGAAGCGCGTGCCCATATAGGCGAAGTCGGCGCCCATCATCAGGGCGGCGGCGACGTCCGAGCCGGTCGACAGGCAGCCCGACAGGATGATGGTCCCGTCGAAGAAGCCGCGCACCTCTTCCACCAGGGCGAACGGGTTGACGATGCCCGCATGGCCGCCGGCGCCGTTGGCGACCAGGATCAGGCCGTCGACGCCCGCTTCCGCCGCCTTGCGGGCGTGGCGGACGTTGGCGATGTCGTGGAAGACCAGACCGCCGTAGCCATGCACCGCATCGACCACGTCACGCACCGCGCCCAGCGAGGTGATGATCAGCGGCACCTTCTCCTCGACCGACACCATCATATCGGCCATCAGGCGCGGGTTGGTCGGGTGGACGATGTGGTTCACGCCGAAGGCGGCGGCGTCGGGGTTCAGGCGGCCCTTGATCTCATGCAGCCACTCCCGATAGCCCTCGGTGGTGCGCTGGTTCAGCGACGGGAAGGTGCCGATGGCCCCCGCGTTGCAGGTCGCGACCACCAGATCCGGGCCGGAGACCAGGAACATCGGCGCCGCGATCACCGGCAGCTTGAGACCGTTTTGAAGCGAAGCCGGAATGGCCATGACGTTTCCCCGGGTTGTCTTTCGCTACGGATAGCGGGGGGACGCAGGGGAAGGCAAACCGGAAAAGCGACTAGCGGGGGCTATGGTCCTCGAACGAAACCGTGAAGATCACGCGGGTGTCCGGACCGAGGTTGTACATCGGGCCGGGGGAGACGGCGGCCGCGCGGGCCGAGCGTATCGCGGCCGCCCCGAAACCGCGTCCGGGATGGCTCTCTTCCAGCACCCTGCAGTTCTGCAGCCGCAGGGTCCCTCTGAGGCTCTGGCAGTCGAGACGCACGGTCGCCGTGGTGATCCCGTGGCGACGGGCCGCGCTCGGGAAGTCGGGACGGGGCGATATCGCCCAGTCAGGGTCTTCCAGCCGGGCCAGCGGCGGTTCCGCCTCGGGGGCGACGAAGCGCAGGTTCAGTCTCATGCGCGCGCCTTCGGGGATGGGCTGACCTTCCGGGATCGAGATGCGGGCGTGTCTCGCGCCGGTCAGCGCCGCCGCGGCGAAGCCCATACCCGTCGGCGTTTCCTCGACCACCTCACATTCGCTCAGCCGGCCGTCCGGGTGGAGATTGCAGAGGAGGTCGACCCGACCTTCGTAGACGCCTCGCGCCAGGGCGCGTTCCGGATAGACGAGGGCGAGGCTCTCGCCGGGCCGGATAATCGTCGTACCCGGTCCGGGCGGGGGGACGCTGTCCTGGGCGAGGGCGCCGAGCGGGAGGCTGGCGAGCAGGACGACGCCGGTCGCGCCCATCAGGAAGGCTCGCCGCATCGGATCAGCGCCGGAAGGTGATGGTGAACACCGCGCGGGCGCCGGGCGCGGCGCGGGCCAGCCATTCGTCGGTGATCTCGGCGCCGCGGACGGCCTGGATCGCGGCCTCGCCGAAGCCGTGGCCCGCGGGGCCGTCCTCGAGCACGCGGCAGTTCCGCATGCGGCCGAAGCCGGGGACGATCTCGCACTCCAGCCGGACCTGCGCCGTCTCGATCCGGGCGCGGCGGGCGCTGCGGGGCATCTCGGGACGGGGGCGGACCGCCCAGGCCGGGTCGCGCAGGACCATGAAAGGCTCAGGCTCCGCCGGCGCGACGAAGCGGGTGGTGAACTGGACGCGGGCGCCGGTCGCGGCGCCGTCGATGGTGCGGGGCGACAGACGGGCGCGAAGGGCCCCGGCGATGGCGGCCTCGGCGAAGCCCTGTCCGGCGGGCGTCTCCTCGATCACCTGACAGTCCGACAGCGTGCCGTTCGGATGCGTCAGGCAGCGCAGGGTGACGCGCCCCTGCAGCACCCCGTTGGCGATGGCCCGGTTCGGAAACTCGACCATCGGCTGACGCGCCCACGACGGGGCGCTGATCACCGAGGGGCGGCCCGGCGCCGGCGGCGGTCCCGGCGAACGCGGGCTCGGCGTGATCACCGGAGGGCGCGGCGGCGCCGGCGAGATCGGGGGCACGGGGATGCGGTCCTGCGGACGCGTCGGCTCGATCAGCACCGGCGGCGGAGGCGGGGTCGTGGCGCGCGGCTTGGGCTTGGCCTGCTGGGCCAGGGCCGGCGCGGCGAGCAGGCCGAGGGCGAGGAGGGCGCAGGCCGCCCCCCGGCTTTGAAAACGAACGCCCATGCCTCTATGTCCCCCGACAGATTACTGCGTCCCTCATGCCCCGGCGCGCGGGGCGCAGGCAAGTCTTCCGTCCACGATGAGATCGCCCATGAACCCGCCGCCGATCACCCTTCAGGAACGCCGTCAGCGGCTGGCCCGCCTGGAGGCCGCGATGGAGGCGCGGGGCGTCGCCGCCGTGCTGATCGATGCGACCTCGAGCCTGCGTTATTTCACCGGTCTGGTCTGGTGGCGGTCCGAGCGGATGATCGCGGCCCTGGTGCGGCCCGGGAAGCCGCTGACCTACATCTGCCCGGCCTTCGAACTGGACAAGGTCGGCGGTTCGATCGGCGTGCCCGGTGATTTCCTGACGTGGGAAGAGCACGACAGCCCCTACGCCCTGGTCGCCGACGCGGTCCCGACCGGCGTGCTGGCCGTGGACGAGCAGGCGCCGGTCTTCGCCTGGCTGGGGCTGGCCGAGGTCTTCGGCGTCGATCGTCTGCGTGGCGCGGGCGCGCTGATCACCCCGCTGCGGGCGCGCAAGTCCGAGGCCGAGATCGCCCTGATGACCCGCGCCAAGGCCCTGACGCTGGAGGCGCATCGGCGGACGCACGGCAGCCTCGAGGCCGGGATGCGCGGCTCGGACGTCGTGGCCTTCCTCGACCAGCAGCACCGCGCGCTCGGCGCCGACGGCGGCAACACCTTCTGCATCGCCTCCTTCGGCGTCGACACCGCGCTGCCGCACGGCGGGGAGGGTGATCCGGAGCTGAAGGAGGGCGACGTCGTCCTGATCGACACCGGCTGCGCCCTGGACGGCTACAACGCCGACATCACCCGCACCTATGTCTTCGGCGAGCCCACCGCCGAGGTCCGGCGCATCTGGGAGCTGGAACACGCCGCGCAGGCAGCGGCCTTCGACGCCGCCCGGCTGGGCGAGCCGTGCGAGGCGGTGGACGCCGCCGTTCGGACCTTCCTGAAGTCCAGCGGACTGGGCCCCGACTATCAGGTGCCGGGCACGCCGCACCGCACCGGCCACGGCATCGGCCTGGACATCCATGAGGCGCCCAACCTGGTGCGCGGGGACGGCACCCTGCTGGACGTCGGCATGTGCTTCTCGAACGAGCCGATGATCGTGGTTCCCGGCAAGTTCGGCATCCGGCTGGAGGACCATTTCCACATGACCGCCGACGGCCCGCGCTGGTTCACCGAGCCGCAGCCCAGCCTCGACGAGCCCTTCCGGGGCGTCGCCCCGCTGGCGGCGTGACCTTCGCCGCCGAAATCGCTAGAGCCAAGCCATGACCACCGACACCTCGGGCCTGCACCAGCTGGGCCAGCAGATCGCCGCACCGGACAGCCCGGAGACCGCCGTGCTGGAGCGGGTGCCCAACCCGCACGCGGACACCCTCTACCTCGCGCGCTTCACGGCGCCGGAGTTCACCAGCCTGTGCCCCGTCACCGGCCAGCCGGACTTCGCCCACATCGTCATCGACTATGCGCCGGGCGACTGGCTGGTCGAGTCCAAGAGCCTGAAGCTCTACCTGACCAGCTTCCGCAACCACGGCGCCTTCCACGAGGACTGCACCGTGGCCATCGGCAAGCGGCTGGCCGACCTGCTGCAACCGAAGTGGCTGCGCATCGGCGGCTACTGGTACCCGCGCGGCGGCATCCCCATCGACGTCTTCTGGCAGACCGGTCCCGCCCCGGAAGGCCTCTGGCTACCCGACCAGGGCGTGCCGACGTACCGCGGGCGCGGCTGATCCCCATGACCGACGCCTCGGGGGAGGATGAGGTTCTGGAGTTTCGGACCTTCAACTGGCCGATGACCCTGTACAGTCTCGTCTTCTTTGCGATGGGCGGATTCTTCTGGGGGATGCACGCGCTCGGCAGCACGCGGGGCGCCCCTCTGGTCTTCGCGTGGATCCACGGCGCGTTGGGCGCAGCGGCGCTGCTCTACAGCCTGGCGCCCCTGTCCCTGCGGGCGGACGCGACGGGACTGGAGTGGAGACAGGCCGGGCCGAAGCGATCCCTGACCTGGTCCGAGATTGAGGGCTTCGGCGTCTGGCGCGACCGCTCATCGGACGCGTGGAACGCCCACCCGATGGTGCAGTTCACCCGCAGCCAGCAGCCGCGCTCGCCGGCCCGTCTGATGATCCGGTTGACCCCTGAAGCCCGCGAGGCGCGCGGGACGCAGGGGCGGTATACGACCAGCGGCTACGATATCGCTCTGATGTTGCAGGTCCGGATGACGCTGACGACGCTGACGGACCGGCTGGAGGCGCGTCTGGCGGCGGCGCGGGCGCGCGCGGCGGGGTAGGGCGCCTGCACCAAATCTCCACGCGCCAGCGGCGTCGACCACCGCTAGCCTCCGCGCATGATCGTCGCCCGCCGCCTCCCGCTTGAAGCCCTCGGCCGCCGCTGGCTGACCCATGCGGAGGCGTGGGCGGACCGGTCGCCCTGGCGGGGCGCCGCCTATGAGTTCCTGTGGTTCGGGCTGAAGCAGGCCTGGGCCTGCCTGTTCGGCGGCCTGCTGCTGGCGCTGATCGTCGGGACCTTCCTGTTCTGGCCCGAGGGCGCGCCGGTTTCGCGCTACGACTTTCTGGTCGTCGGCGCCGTGGCGATCCAGGTCGGCATGCTGGCCCTGAAGCTGGAAAGCCGGGACGAGGCGGTGGTGATCCTGATGTTCCATGTCGCCGGAACGGTGATGGAGCTGTTCAAGACCGCGCAGGGCTCGTGGGTCTATCCGGAGGACTCCCTGCTGAGGATCGGCGCCGTGCCCCTGTTCTCGGGCTTCATGTACGCGGCGGTGGGCAGCTACATTGCGCGGGTGCAGCGGGTGTTCCACATCCGGGTGCGGGGCTATCCGCCCTTCTGGATGACG
This sequence comes from Brevundimonas sp., assembly GCF_036400995.1. Classification (GTDB taxonomy): domain Bacteria; phylum Pseudomonadota; class Alphaproteobacteria; order Caulobacterales; family Caulobacteraceae; genus Brevundimonas. Next base: position 36,242 of record NZ_DASWWG010000107.1, on the reverse strand, counting down.
GCGGTGCTGGCGGCGGCCGTCTACGTCAACTTCTTCGCCCACCACTGGCTGTGGGACGCGCGGTGGCTGCTGTTCGCGGCGACGGCGCTGATCTTCGGGCGCGGCTGGTTCTGGTTCACCACCGACCGCAGGCGGCGCGGGATGCCGCTGTTGCTGGGCTATGTCCTCGTCGCCCTGTTCATCTGGTTCGCCGAGAACCTGGCCACCTTCGGCCGGGCGTGGACCTATCCGTCGCAGGCGGCGGGCTGGACCATGGTCGGGCTGGAGAAGCTGGGGAGCTGGTTCCTGCTGATGATCCTGTCGATCGTTCTGGTGTCCATCGTGCACAGGCCCGAGGAGGAGGATCAGCCGCTGGCCAGCGCCCGGACCGCGACATAGGCGGCGACGCCCAGGATCAGGCCGGCGAACAGGCGGCGGCCGAGGGCTGCGTTGGCGCCCAGCCGGTGCGAGATCGGCAGGCCGACGAGGGTGCCTGCGACGCCGCCGACGGTCATCGCGGCGACCAGCGGCCATGAGATCAGCCCGGACAGGCTGTAGTTCAGCGCGGTCGAGGCGCCGAAGGCCGCGACGCTGACCAGCGACGACGCCTGCGCCAGCGCCAGGGTCATACCGGTGGCGCCCATCAGACCCGGAACGATCAGAAAGCCGCCGCCGATGCCGAAGAAGCCCGCGGCCGCGCCCACGCCCGCGCCCGACAGGGCCACACGCGGCGCCATGGCGGGGTTCAGCCGCACCGACGCCTCGCCCTCGGTCTTCGGCCGCCGGAACATGGCTAGGGCGACCGCCGCCATGGCGAGGGCGAAGACCAGCAGCAGTTGGTGGCCGTCGATCCGCTTGGCGAGGCTGGAGCCCACCCAAGCGCCCGTGGCCCCGAAGGCGGCGAAGGTCAGGGCGCACGGCCAGCGGACGCGCCCGGCCCGGGCCTGTCCCACCAGAGCGGTCAGGGCGTTGAGCGAGACGCCCGCCGCCGAGACGCCGATGGCGACATGCGGGTCGGTCACCCCGACGACATACAGCAGCAGGGGAACCGCCAGCACGGACCCGCCGCCGCCGAACACCGTCAGCAGCAGGGCGACCAGTCCGCCGCTCATCGCGGCCAGCAGGAGGGTCGGCGCATCCATGGTTCAGGCCGCCTTCGCCGCGCGGTTCCAGGGGGCGAGGGCCAGCAACCGCGCCATGCCGCAGAAGCCGGTCAGGCCCGCGAGGAACAGTCCCGCGCCGACGAAGGCGCTCAGGCCCCAGAAGGCCGGATGAACCAGCAGGCCCAGGGCCGCGCCCGTCAGGATCAGGCCGCCGGCGGCCATCTGGACCTGACGCATCAGTTCGATCGGCCGGCGGGTGTCCAGCCGGGTCGGCAGGCCGGCCTTCTTCCAGGCCTCCAGACCGCCGTCCAGCACATAGGCGGGGCCGTCGACGCGGGCGGCCAGCCGGTCGCAATTCACGCCGGTCCGGTTGCCCGTCCGGCACATGAAGACGACGTCCTGCCGCGCATGGATCGACAGGTCGGCGGCCTCGAAGGCCGACAGCGGGGCGGGGGCCGCGCCCTTGATGTGCTCGCGGGCGAACTCGTCGCTCTCGCGGATGTCGACGAGGCGGATCGCGCCGGACTTCAGGCGGTCGGCGACCTCGCGCGGGGAGAGGGGAAGCAGGGGGGCGCTCATGGGCGGTTCCTTCAGGGCAGGGGCGGGCAGAAGATCTCGGCCAGGACGGCGATGACCTTCAGGGCCGCGGGATCGGCGATGCGATAGAAGACGGCCACGCCCTCGCGGCGGGCGGACACCAGCCCGTCGTCGCGCAGGCGCGCCAGATGCTGGGACAGGGCGGACTGGGACAGCCCGACCCGATCCAGCAGTTCCGATACCTGAAGCTCCCCCTCGCCGAGCTGGCAGAGGATCATCAGGCGGTGCTCGTTGGACAACGCCTTCAGAAGCGCCGACGCCTGCGCGGCGCTGGCTTGAAAACGGTCGAGTCCGAGGGTCTGGATATCGATCATGTCGCCGATATATTCGCTATTGCTAATTTAGCAAGTGCTAATATGTAGGGCGTCGAAGGAGCCCCGCATGACCCAGATCGCCCGCCCCGACGTCGTCGGCGTCTTTGATCCCGCCAGCCACACGATCAGCTACGTCGTCTCCGATCCGGCCACCGGGGCGGCGGCGATCATCGATCCCGTTCTGGACTTCGACCCGGCGGCCGCGCGGACCTCGACCGGCTCGCTGGAGCATCTGCTGGCCCTGGTCGCCGACCGGGGGTTGAGCCTTCAGTACGTGCTGGAAACCCACGCCCACGCCGATCACCTGACGGGGGCGCACGAGATCCGCGAACGCACCGGCGCCCCGATCGGCATCGGGGAGAAGATCACCCGCGTGCAGAAGACCTTCGGCGACATCTTCGAGGCGAGCGACGTCCGCGCCGACGCCTCGGCGTTCGACCACGCTTGGGCGGACGGCGCCCGGTTCAGCCTGGGGGAGATCGAGGTCGAGGTCCTGCATACGCCGGGGCACACCCCGGCCTGCGTCAGCTACCGGATCGGCGACGCCGTCTTTGTCGGCGACACCCTGTTCATGCCGGACTTCGGGACCGCGCGATGTGACTTCCCCGGCGGCGACGCGCGCACCCTGTACCGCTCGGTCCAACGCTTGCTGGCCCTGCCGGACGAGACCCGGGTCTTCGTGGGGCACGACTACTTGCCCAAGGGGCGGGCCGACTTCGCCTGGGAGACGACGGTCGGGGCGCAGAAGGCGGACAATATCCATGTCGGCGCCGGGCGGTCCGAGGACGATTTCGTGGCCATGCGGGAGGCCCGGGACGCCACCCTGTCCCCGCCGCAGCTGATCCTGCCGGCGCTGCAGATCAACATCCGCGCCGGCGCCCTGCCGCCGGCGGAGGCCTCGGGGCGCCGCTTCCTGAAAACGCCGTTGAACGTCCTCTGAAGCGGCGCCCCGCCGGTCACGTCACCCCCAAGCGCTGGAGCCCGCCTCCGGGCGGAACTCGAAGTCGCCGTCGGTGCCGGCCGACAGGTCGCGCCAAGCGTCCAGCTCGGCCTGCAGGCCGTTGATCTTGGCCTGCACCATGCCCAGCGCATCCGTGCCCGCGCACCAGCGAACGGGCGGTTGCGGGGCGTCCGCCAGGGTGATCAGCGCCCGCGCCAGCTTCACCGGATCGCCCGCCTGGTTACGGCTGCGGCTGTCGTAGAAGCTCTTCAGCGCCGCCGCGGTCTCGGCGTAGTCGGCGATCGGGTTCGAGCCGTGCTTCACTGACGTCGCCTCCAGGAAGTCGGTGCGGAAGAAGCCGGGCTCGACGATGGTGGCGTGGATGCCGAACGGGGCGATCTCCTGCGCCAGCGACTCGGTGAAGCCCTCCACGGCGAATTTCGAGGCGCAGTACAGGCTGCCGCTGGCGCCGCCGACGATGCCGCCGACCGACGAGACGTTGAAGATGCGGCCCGACCGCTGCGCCCGCATCCCCGGCAGGACCGCGCGGGTCACATGCATGAGGCCGAAGACGTTGGTGTCGTACTGGGCGCGAACGTCCTCGACGGTCGATTCCTCGAACAGGGACAGGTCGCCGTAGCCGGCGTTGTTCACCAGCACGTCGATCCGGCCGAAATACTCGAGGGCCGAAGCGACGGCGGTCTGCACGGCGGCGGGATCGGTCACGTCCAGCGACAGGCTCAGCAGGGCGTCGCTGTCCGCGCCGAAGGCGGCGGCGAGGGCGTCGCGCTTGCGGGCGGTGGCGACGACGCGCTCGCCGGCGTCCAGCAGGGTGCGGACGATGGCGGCGCCGAGGCCGCGCGAGGCGCCGGTGACGAACCAGACGCGGGAAGAGGTGGAGGTCATGGGAAGTCTCCTTGGTTGGGAGCCCCGATATGCGCCCGGGCCGGGCGGCGGACGTAGACGGATCACGCCAGTGTCTTGCACGATCCTGCCATTCGATCCCGGATGTGGTTGCATCGCGCGCCCGTCAGGGCTTGAGTATGGCCATGAGCCGCTTGCCTGAACTTGTCACCCTTGTGCGCAACCAGCTCGGCGGAGTTTCGCCGGAAGGCGTCGGTCCATTGACCGGTGCGGGCCTGCACATGATCGCCAGCACCAGGGTCACCGAGACCCAGAAGGTGTTGTACGAGCCGATGGTCTGCCTGATCCTGGAGGGCGCGAAATCGACCACCCTTGGGCCGGAGACCTATCCCTACCGCGCAGGCCAGTATCTGGTCATCTCGGAGGAGCTGCCGGTCAGCGCGCGGGTGATCCAGGCGCCCTATCTGGCCGTCGGCGTGCCGCTGGACCCGGTCATGATCGCCGAACTGCTGATGGAGACGGAAGGGGCCGTTCCGGAGACCGCGCCGGTGCGGGGGCTGGCCGTCAGCGAGATGGACGAGGACCTGATCGACACCGTGATCCGTCTCGTCCGCCTGATGGAGCGGCCCGAACAGGCAGCCGTGCTGGGCCCGATGATCCGGCGCGAGCTGGCGTGGCGGCTGCTGGTCGGGGAGCGGGCCGGGATGATGCGCCAGCTGGCGGCCTCGGACGGGCGCTCGGCGCAAGTGAAGCGGGCCATCCGCTGGCTGCGCCAGAACTATGCCGAACCCATGCGGATCGAACGGCTGGCCGAGGTGGCGGGCATGAGCGAGACCTCGCTGCATCGCCACTTCAAGGCTGTCACGGCGATGAGCCCGCTGCAGTACCAGAAGCAGATCCGCCTGCAGGAGGCCCGGCACCGGCTGCTCTCGCAGGGGCGGGACGTCGCGGGGGTCGGGTTCGCCGTCGGCTATGACAGCCCGTCCCAGTTCAGCCGCGAGTACGCCCGGATGTTCGGCCGTCCGCCGGGCGTGACCTGGAGCGGCTGAGGGCCGATCCGTCATTGGCGGTGGCGGTCTAGGAGGCGGGGGACAGGGCGGCTTCCGCCAGATCGGGCGTCGTCGACGGACGCTCGAACAGGCGCAGGGAGAGGTCGGCCTCGAAGCCGGTCTCGGGATATCGGAACTCGGTCGCGGTCGCGCTGGAGGTGATCAGTCGGGAGCCGAAGCCCGTGCGCTCCGGCGTGACGACCGGCGGGCCGCCGCTTTCGCGCCAAGCGATGTGCAGGGTTCCGCCGTCGGTGCGCCACTGGACCCGAACCCGGCCCTCCGGGCGGCTGAGCGCGCCGTATTTGGTGGCGTTGGTCGCCAGCTCGTGGGCGATCAAACCCAGCGTCAGCACGTTCTCGGCGCCCAGCCGGATGTCCGGGCCCTCCAGCAGGACCTGATCGTCGTTGTAGTGGCCGAACTCGGCGCGGAAGATGTCGCGCAGCTCGGCCTGCTGCCAACCCTCGGCGGTCAGCAGGTTGTGGGTCGCCGACAGGGACAGCAGGCGCGCCTGGAAGGCCTTGGCGAAGGTCTGCACGTCGTCCGAGCGCCGCGCGGTCAGTGTCGCGATCGACAGGACCGTGGCGAGGGTGTTCTTCACCCGGTGGTTCAGCTCGTTGATCAGGATGCGCTGGCGCGCCTCGCTACGGGCCAGGGCCTGGAAGGCGATGCGGTGGGCGGTGACGTCCTGGATCGTGCCGACCAGACGCAGCGGGCGGCCGCCCCCGTCCAGGATCATCAGGCCGCGAACCTCCAGCCAGCGGCCGTCGAGCAGTTCATAGTCGACCTCGTAGTCGACGCCTTCATTGATCGACCGGTCGAGCGCGGCCTGACGCCGGGCGCTGCTTTCGAAGGTCATCAGTCCGGCGACCATCGACTGGTCGAAGGGGGCGTCGGGGGCGAAGCCCAGCAGGCCGCGGCCCTGTTCGCTGAGCGCCAGACGGCGACGGGGAATGTCCATCTCCCAATAGCCCATCCGCCCCGCGCGGAGGGCCATCGACAGGACCTGTCGCTGATCCATGAGGCTGGCGCCGAGGGCCAGGAACAGCAGCAGCAGGGTCAGTCCCGCCACCGCGAAGGCCAGCCACAGGGGGGAGACCCCCTGGTCATGGTGCAGGGCCGATCCGGGTTCCAGCACGACGGCGGCCATGGCGGTGTAGTGCATGGCCACGACGCCTGCGCCGAGCAGGATCGCCGCGCCCGCCTGCCAGCGTGACCGTGAGTTCCGCCGCACCGCGGCCAGGGCGGCGGCGGAGGCCAGGAAGGCGACCACGACCGAGGCGGCGACCCAGCCGGGCTGGTAGCCGAGCACCACCGAGCTGCGGATGGCCGACATGCCGAGATAGTGCATCCCGCCGATGCTGAGCCCCATCAGGGCGCCGCCGCCCAGCAAACGGGGCAGGCGGGCGGTGGAGGGGCCGCTGATCAGGAAGGCGAGGGCCGTGCCGGCGACCGCCAGCAGCAGGGAAGCCACCGTCGTGCCCGGGGCGTAGGACACCGGCGCGCCGGGGTTGAAGCCGAGCATGGCCACGAAATGCATCGACCAGATGCTGACGCCCATGGCCACCGCGGACAGGCCGATCCACTGGGCCCGGGACAGGCCGTCATGGCTGCGGGCGCGCCGGAACAGGTCCAGCGCGGTCCACGAACCGAAGACCGCGACCACGCTCGACAGCAGCGGATAGATCAGGTGGTGGTCGTGATGCACCCAAACGCCCCGTTCAACGACTCCCGAGTGTTATCCGAACCCGCACCGCCCCGCTACATCACACGCGTAACGGGAGACCGGGCAGGGCGCGCGCCGGCGACGCAACCGATGATCCTGCCCGGATCGAGGAAGGCCGCGACCTGCGCGTTTCCGTTCGCTAGAGAGGATCGGGGCGCGGCAGACGCCCAACGAGGGAGCGCGCATGACCACCACCACCACCGACGTCGTCATCCTCGGCGGGGGCCACAACGGCCTCGTCTGCGCCTTCTATCTGGCGAAGGCCGGGCTGAAGGTGACGGTGCTGGAGCGGCGGCATGTGGTCGGCGGGGCGGCGGTGACGGAGGAGTTCCATCCGGGCTTCCGCAACTCGACCGCCAGCTACACGGTCAGCCTGCTCAATCCGAAGGTCATCGCCGACATGGACCTGCCCCGGCACGGGCTGCGGGTGGTCGAGCGCAAGGTGTCCAACTTCCTGCCGTTCGACGACGGCCGGTATCTGCTGGCGGGCGAAGGGCGCACGCAAGGAGAGGTGGCGAAATTCTCGGCGAAGGACGCCGAACGGCTGCCCGAGTACGAGCGTCGGCTGGAAGTCGTGGCGGGCATCCTGCGCGACTGGATCCTGAAGGCGCCGCCCAATCTGACCGAGGGCGGCTGGCTGGCGCAATTGCCCGAGCTGGCCAGCGCCACGGCGCTGGCGCGGCAGGGGCTGTCGCTCGACGAGGAGGGCCGCCGCGACCTGCTGGACCTGTTCGCCAAGTCGGCGGGCGACTGGCTGGACGGCTGGTTCGAGAGTGATCCGATCAAGGCGCTGTTCGGCTTCGACAGCATCGTCGGCGCCTACGGCAGCCCCTACACCCCGGGCTCGGCCTATGTGCTGCTGCACCACGTCTTCGGCGAGGTGAACGGCAAGAAGGGCGTCTGGGGCCACGCGATCGGCGGCATGGGCGCGATCACCCAGGCCATGGCGAAGGCCTGCGCCGAACAGGGCGTCGAGGTGCGGCTGGAGACCGCCGTCGCCGAGGTGCTGACCGAGAAGGGCCGGGCCGTCGGCGCGGTGACGGAAAGCGGCGACGTGGTGCGCGCGCGGGCCGTGGTGTCCAACCTGCATCCGCGCCTGTTGTTCGAACAGTTGGTGGACGACGCCGTGGTCCCCGCCGACTTCCGTGCCCGGATCGGGAACTACCAGTCCGGCTCGGGCACCTTCCGCATGAACGTGGCCCTGTCGGAGCTGCCGAACTTCACCAGCCTGCCGGGGCAGGGCGATCATCTGACGGCGGGCATCATCATCGCGCCCAGCCTCGCCTACATGGACCGTGCCCACGCCGGCGCCCGTCTGGACGGCTGGTCGCGGGAGCCGATCGTCGAGATGCTGATCCCCTCGACCCTGGACGACAGCCTGGCCCCGCCGGGCCGGCACGTCGCCAGCCTGTTCTGCCAGCACGTCGATCCGACGCTGGCGGACGAGCATCGCGACACGGTGGCGGATTTGATGATCGATACGGTCGACAAATATGCACCGGGCTTCAGGGCCTCGGTGATCGGACGACTGGCGCTTGGGCCGCGCGATCTGGAGCGGCGCTTCGGTCTGGTCGGCGGCGACATCTTCCACGGCCGCCTGACGCTGGATCAGCTGTTCAGCGCCCGTCCGGTGCTGGGCCACGCCGACCATCGCATGCCGGTCCCGGGCCTCTACCTGTGCGGCTCCGGCGCCCACCCTGGCGGCGGCGTGACGGGCGCGCCGGGGCATAATGCGGCAAGGGCGGTGCTGAAAGGGATTAGGGATTAGGGACTAGATCGGCGAACGACCCGCCACATTGCCCCTAATCCCTAATCCCTAGTCCCTAATCCCTTGGAGTTTAGCCCCTTTCCACGCCCATCGCCGCCAGCAGCGCATCACGCACCGCGGCTTCGGTGAAGGGCTTCTGGATCGTGCGTTGGCCGCGCCATTCGTCGGGCAGGCCGCCTTCGCCGTAGCCGGTCGAGAAGACGAAGGGCACGCCCCGGTCCTTCAGCGCCTGGGCGACCGGGAAGACCTGGCGGCCGGCGACGTTGACGTCCAGCAGGGCGGCGTCCAGCGCGCCTTCGCCGGTGGCCAGCGCGAGGCCCTCGTCGATGTTGGAGGCCGGGCCGACGGGCGTGCAGTCCATGTCCTCGAGGATGGTCTCCAGCAGCATGGCGACCAGCGACTCGTCCTCGACGATCAGGACCCGGCGACCGGACAAGGCATCAGTCATTCGTCTTCTCCCGGTCCAGCGGGACCATGAACGCCGCCGAGAACCCGGCGGTTGCGTAGTCAAGTTTCACCTCGCCCGCCAGATCGTGACGGACGTTGCGTTCAATCAGCCGGCTGCCGAAGCCCCGCCGCGACGGCGCGACGACCGGCGGGCCGTCCAGCTCGCGCCAGGTCAGGTGCAGTTTCGGATGGGCGTGGTCGGCCACCGACCAGTCGATCATCACCCGGCCTTCAGGCCCCGACAGGGCCCCGTATTTGGCGGCGTTGGTGGCCAGTTCGTGGAAGATCATCCCCAGCGACAGGGCCGTCGCGGGGCCCAGCGCCACCGGCGGTCCGTTGAGGCTGATCCGCTGCGGGCCGTGGGCCTCGGTCTCGTGCTCCAGGATGGCGCGCAGGTCGGCGCCCTCCCAGTGGCTGCGGGTCAGCAGGTCGTGGGTGTGTGACAGCGCCATCAGCCGCGCCTGGAAGCTTTCGGCGAAGGTGGCCGGTTCGGCGTGCGAGCGGGCCGTCTGCATGGCGATCGACTGGACCGTGGCCAGGGTGTTCTTCACCCGGTGGTTCAGCTCGTCGATCATCAGCTTCTGCCGCTCGGCGGCGATGACGGTGTCGGTGACGTCGTGCCCCTGCACGAAGATGCCGGCGACCTTGCCCGCGCCGTCGCGGATCGGCTGGTAGATGAAGTTCAGATAGACGGTCTCGAGGGGCGCGTCGGCGGTGCGCTGGAGCTGCACCCGGCTGCCCCGGCCCTCATGCGGCTCGCCCGTGGCGTAGACGTTGTCGAGAAACTCGAAATAGCCCTGTCCGGCCAGTTCAGGCAGGGCGTCGCGAATGGCCTTGCCGGTGATCGCCCGGTGGCCGATCAACTGCGCGTAGGCCGGGTTGTACATCTGGAAGACATGCTCGGGCCCGGTCAGCACCGCGACGAATCCCGGCGCCTGCATGAACAGATCGACCAGCTGGCGTCGCTCCGACTCCAGCCGGGCGCTGTCAGCCTGCACGTCCTCGGCGCGGCGCAGGACCTGTCCGCTCAGGATGGTGTCCAGCGCCGAGGGCGTCTCGGCCGGGCTGCCGGTCGCGGCCGCCGCCTGATGCCGCAGGAGCTGCAGCTCGGTGATGTCGCTGGTGTGCTGCAGGATGTAGCGGAGATTGCCGTCCTCGTCCCGGATCGGACTGTGGGTGCAGCTCCAGTACCGGTCGTCGTAGCGCATCCCGCCCGCGCCGTCGGGCACGGGGATCGGATAGTGCAGAAGGGGCAGGTGGTCCGGCTGGTTGGTCTCCAGCACCTTGTTGAACGAGGCCAGCAGACGTCCGGCGTTCACGTCGTCGCCGCCGGCGTCGAACATCTCCATCACGTGCGCGCCCATCAGCTCTTCGCGCGTGCGCTGGGTCACGTTCAGATAGGCGCGGTTCATGCCGGCGTAGCGCAGCTCGGTCGTCAGCAGCATGTAGGGATTGGGCGATGCGTCGAACGCGCTCGCCAGATCCACGGTCGCGCCGCTCATTTCCGCCAATTTCCGCAAACCGGCACCCCGCACTCTTGTTACTGTAACGCTTTGACCCGGAGCGGGTTCCGGCGCAACGGCGGAGAAAACTCTTCGTCATTTGAGCCGCGTGGCGCGACAGGGCTACGGTGGCCGGATGATAGCTTCACTGTTCGCGGCGGCCCTGATGACTGCTCAAGCGCAAACGCCTGATCCCGGCCTCCAGCCCCGTGTGACGGTGGCCCAGGGGACGCTGGTCGGGCGGCAGGTCGACGGCGTCGACAGCTTCCAGGCCATTCCCTACGCGGCCCCGCCGGTCGGCGCGCTGCGCTGGCGCCCGCCCGCGCCGGCGGCGACGTGGGAGGACGAACGGGACGCCGGAGCGCCCGGCGCCATCTGCATCCAGCCGCCCGCGAACGGCGACCCCGGCGTGGGGCCGCTGCCGATGAGCGAGGACTGCCTGAACCTGAACGTCTGGGTTCCGGCCGAGCACCCGGGGACGCCCCTGCCGGTGATGGTCTGGATCCACGGCGGCGGCCTGAACAACGGGTCGGGCACGGCGCGCCTCTACGACGGCGCCAATCTGGCCCGGCGCGGGGTGGTGCTGGTGACGATCAACTACCGTCTCGGTCGTCTGGGCTTCTTCGACCACCCGGCGCTGGCGGCCGAGCGCGCGCCCGGCGAGGACGCGGCCAACTACGGCTTCATGGACGTGGTCGCGGCGCTGGAGTGGGTGCGCGACAACGCGGCGGCGTTCGGCGGGGATTCCACCAATGTGACCGTCTTCGGCGAGTCGGCGGGCGGGGCGCTGGTCACGCGGCTGATGATCTCGCCGCGGGCGAGGGGGCTGTTCCATCGGGCGGTGGTCCAGTCCGGGCTGGGCCGCGACCAGGGCACGCCCCTGACCGAGCTGCGCCCCAACGGCGACCCGTCGATGCAGGAGCGGGGCGTGGCCTTCGCGGCGGGGCAGGGGCTGTCGAACGCCACGGCGGCCGACCTGCGCGCCATCCCGGCCGAGCGCGTCCTGGCCCCGGCCCCCAGCTTCTACGGCGGGGATCTGCTGGTGAAGGACGGGGGGCTGATCAGCGAGGACGTCGAGGCCGCCTTCGCCGCGGGACGCGAGGCGCCGGTGCCCTTCGTCATCGGTTCGAACAGCGCCGAGTTCTGGTGGATGAAGCCCACCGACATCAGCCCCTACGGCGCCATCGACGACGCCATGACGCCCGACGAGCGCACGGCCTTCCTGGCGGCCTACGGGGGAGAGGAGGGGTACAACGCCCACGTCCTCAGCGATCTGGTCTTCAGCGAACCGGCCCGGCATCTGGCCCGGCTGCACGCGGCGAACGGCCATCCGGCCTACGTCTACCGCTTCGACGTCGTTTCGGCCGCCATGCCCGAGCCGCACGCGGGCGCGACCCACGCGTCGGAGCGCCAGTATGTCTTCGACAATCTGGTGGCGTCTCCATGGCCGACCGAGGAGATGGACCAGCGGCAGGCGACGGTCATGGCGGACTACTGGACGGCCTTCGCCCGGACGGGAAATCCCAACGGCGGCGACCGTCCGGCCTGGCCCGAGGTGCGGGCCGACGGCGACCGGTTGCTGGAGTTCACCAACGACGGCCCGGTGGCGAAGCCTGTTCCGTACGCGGATCGTCTCGACCTGATCGAGGCCTATTACCGACGTACCCGATAGCGGTAACGGGCGCCCGTCTTCGGCGCTCCGAGCCTGCGACAGACTGCCCCGCGCGGCTTGTGGCCAAAATCCGGCCCTTGCGGGGCACGTGACTCGTATGTCATGTAATCGGTTACACGGTGCTTCGGACGGACTCGCGAAAAGTGGGCCGGGGCTGGGCGTCCGCCAGGGAGACTCACTTTTGTTCCGTTCAACCACGCAGCCCTCGGGCGCGGGCGGTCAGGCTTGAAGCCGGCGACCATCCGCGACGTCGCCGAACGCGCGGACGTATCCGTCGCGTCGGTTTCGCGCGTCCTGAACGGCGCGGGGCCGGTCACCGAGGCGACTCGCCAGCGGGTTCTGGCCGCGGTCGAGGCCCTGCAGTACGTGCCCCATTCCGGCGCGCGCAGCCTGTCGACCAGCAAGACCAATACGGTCGGGGTGATCCTCCCCGACCTGTACGGCGAGTTCTTCTCCGAGCTGATCCGCGGCATGGACGTGGCCGCCCGCGCGCTCGGCTATCACCTGATCGTCTCCTCGTCGCACGACGACGCCGACGAGGCCTCCTCGGCCATCCGCTCGATGCGCGGGCGGGTCGACGGCCTGATCGTCCTGTCGCCGCATCTGGGCGCCGCCAACCTGGCGTCGGGACTGGCCGGGCGTATGCCTGTGCTGCTGATGAACGGCGGCGCGGCGGAAGCCGGGCGTCCGTCGATCGTCGTCGACAACCACGGCGGCGCGGTCGCCGCGGTCGAGCATCTGATCGCCATCGGCCGCCGCCGCATCGCCCACATCGCCGGACCCGCGGGCAACCTGGAAGCCGAGGCCCGCCTGGCCGGCTATCTGGAAGCCATGGCCCGGGCCGCCCTGCCGACGATGGTGGTGGACGGGACCTTCACCAAGGCCTCCGGTCAGGAGGCCGGGGCGAAGCTGACCGGTCGCGCCGACCGCCCCGACGCCGTCTTCGCGGCCAACGACAACATGGCCGTGGGCGCGCTGCTGGCCTTCCAGGACGCCGGCCTGCGCGTCCCCGAGGACGTGGCGATGGTCGGCTTCGACGACATTCCGCTGGCCGGCCTCGTCCGCCCGGCCCTGACCACCCTCAGGATCAACATCGCCGAGACGGGCCGCAATGCGCTCGAGCGGCTTGTCAGACTGATCGGCTCGTCCGCTGACACCGCCTGCGAGGTGGTCCAGCCCGAACTGGTCGTGCGCGCCTCAAGTACCGTTTTCCCGACCGCTTCCGGCGCCGCCGGTTCGGTCTCCAACAGTATCCAGACACCGTCTCTTGAAGGGGAGAAGCTGTGATGAGCATCCGGAACAAGGCCTATCTGGGGGCGGCGTCCGCTCTCGCCGTCGCAATCGCGCTGGGTACCGCCGGGGCGGCCAGCGCCCAGGTGGCCAGCTCGACGCTGCGCGGCACCATCTACGAGGGCGAGGCCCCCGAGGCGGGCGGCACGATCCTCGCGACCGAAGTGGCCACCGGCTACGTCACCCGCGGCCGTATCGCCGCGGACGGCGGTTACGTCTTCACCGGCCTGCGTCCGGGCACCTATCGCATCGACGTGACGACGGCTGACGGCCAGAGCACGACCGACACCGTCACCCTGGTGCTGGGTCAGGTCGCCACCCTCGACCTCGATGTCGCCGCGACCACGACCGCCGACACCTCGGGCGCGACGGATCTGGGCGAGGTGGTCGTCACCGGCCGCCGCGTGTTCGAGGTCCGCACTCCGGAAGTGGCGACGAACGTCAGCCAGACGCAGATCAACAACCTGCCGCAGATCAACCGCAACTTCCTCAGCTTCGCCGCCCTCGCTCCGGGCGTGCGGGTGACCGAAGGCGAAACCGAGCGCACCATCTCGGCCGGCGGCCAGGGCGCCCAGGCGATCAACGTCTTCATCGACGGCCAGAACCAGAAGTCGACCATCATCGACGGCGGCGTGGCCGGTCAGGACGACAGCCGCGGCAACCCGTTCCCGCAGGCCGCCGTGCAGGAGTTCCGCGTCATCTCGCAGAACTTCAAGGCCGAGTATGAGCAGGCCTCGTCCTCGATCATCACCTCGATCACCCGCTCGGGCACCAACGACTTCTCGGGCGACGTCTTCGTCAGCTACCAGAACCAGGACTGGATCGCCCAGGACTCGTTCTCGGAAGCCCGCGGCGAGGACAAGCCGGAGCTGGAGCGCCTGCAGTGGGGCCTGTCGGTCGGCGGTCCGATCATCGAGGACCGGCTGCACTACTTCCTGACCTATGAGCGCAAGGACGAGACCCGCGCCAGCAACGTCTTCGTCAGCCGCTCGGCCTATGCGCCGCTGTTCGCCAGCGACGTCGGCGCCTTCTCGACCCCGTTCGAGGAAGACCTGTTCTTCGGCAAGCTGTCGTGGTCGATCGATGACCGCCAGCGCCTGGACGTCAGCGGCACCTACCGCACCGAGTCCGACGTCCGCTTCGGCGGCGGCACCAACGCCTATTCGCGCGCTGACCAGATCAACGCCGACACGCGGTCGCTGAACATCCGTCACCAGTATCAGGGCGACACCTTCCTGAACGAGGCGACGGTCGACTATTTCGAATACACCTACAATCCGACGTCGCTGAACTTCGACGACTACGGCCGGACCTACGTGATCTTCCGCGACAACGACGCGGGAACGCCGGGCTTCCAGTATAACAACGGCAACCGTGAAGCGACGGTCTTCTCGACCGGCGGTGGGTCGAACAACCAGAACATCCGCCAGCGCAACTGGACCTTCCGGAACGACCTGACCTTCACCGATCTCGACTGGTACGGCTCGCACACCGTCAAGATGGGCCTGAAGTTCTCGATGCAGAACATGTACGTCGAGAAGGAGTTCGGCCGGAACCCGCAGTTCACCTACGACATCGACGGCCGTCCGGAGATCAACGGCAGCCGTGACATCCCGGTCCAGGTCGATCTGGGCGTGGCGGTCGACCCGGCCGACGTCGATAACAACGTCTGGGGCCTGTACATCCAGGACGACTGGCAGATCACCGACCAGCTGGAACTGAACCTCGGCCTGCGTTGGGACTACGAGGACAACGCCGTCAACAACGACTACAGCACGCCGCAATCGATCCGCGACATGCTGGCGGCGATCCAGGCCCTGCCGGGGTATGACTTCCCGTCGTACTTCAACCCGTCGGACTATGTGACGGACGGCCGTGACGCCTTCACCGGCGCCTGGCAGCCGCGCATCGGCTTCAGCTACGACGTCTTCGGCGACGAGCAGACGGTGATCTTCGGCGGCGCCGGTCGCTACTACGACCGCGTCGGCTTCAACTTCGCCTTCGACGAGCGGTTCAAGCCGTTCCAGTTCAACAAGACCATCTACTTCTCGAACACCGGCGGCATGGTCGGCGGCAACCAGACGGTCGCCTGGAACCCGATCTACCTGACGCCAGAAGGTCTCGACCCGCTGCTGGCCGCCGCGCCGGGCTCGGGCGAGGTGTTCCTGCTGAACAACGACATGGAGCCGCCGCGCACCGACCAGTTCAACTTCGGCATCCGCCAGAAGTTCGGCGACTTCCAGACCTCGCTGACCTTCGCCTACGGCGAGACCAAGAACCTGTTCGCCTGGTACATCGCCAACGCCGGTTCGGAGACGGGTGACCGCTTCTCGGGTCCGACCCCGACCTCGGTCGGCTTCCCGCAGTTCCGCAACCTGATCTTCTTCGGCAACAACGACGCCGAGCAGACCTTCAAGGCCATGTACCTGACGGTCGACAAGCCGTTCGACACCGCCAGCAACTGGGGGATGACCTTCTCGTACACCCTGTCGGAAGCGGAGCGGAACGGCAGCCGTGACGGCGGCATTACGCCCTTCGACTTCGACTACAATCGTCCGGGTCTGTCGCCGTACTTCCCGACCGCGCAGGACGAGCGTCACCGCATCGTCGCGACCGGCATCGTCGGCCTGCCGATGGACTTCCGTCTGTCGGGCATCCTGACCCTGGGTTCGGGCCTGCCGTTCAACACCTTCAACTGCCCGACCGCCAGCAACCCGAACATCTGCTGGAACGGCGGCCGTCCGGAGAAGCACGACTTCATCATCCCGAACGCCTGGGCCTTCCGTCAGGTCGACCTGCGCCTGACCAAGTCCTTCGACGTGCCGTACGGCGACCGTGTCGAACTGATCTTCGACGCGATCAACGTGTTCAACTTCAAGAACTACTCGTCGTTCGAAGGGGACTTCAACAACCCCAACTACGGCATGCCCTTCAGCCAGTACATGCCGACCCGCAGCTTCCAGGTCGGCCTGCGCTACAGCTGGTAATCGACGCCGGCGTCAGCCGACACCGCCTACCCCGGGCCGCGCGAAAGCGCGGCCCGGGCCATAACAAGAAACAGAACGATCTTTCCGGGGGGAACCTTCATGATCAGATCCAGAACCACAGCCATGGGCGCCGCATCGGCGCTCGCACTCGCGATTTCGCTGGCCGCCGCCGGCGGCGCCTCCGCCCAGGTGTCCACCGCGACCCTGCGCGGCACCGTCTATGAGGGCGCGGGCGTCGAGACGGGCGGCACGGTCGTCGCGACCGACGTCGCGACCGGCTACGTCACCCGAGGCCGCATCAACGCCGACGGCGGTTACGTGATGGCCGGCCTGCGTCCGGGCACCTATCGCATCGTCGCCACCAGCGCCGACGGCCAGACGGCCGAGGACACCGTGACCATCGTGCTGGGTCAGGTGGCCACGCTGGATCTTGATACGGCCCCTGTTGTAACCGGTTCCAATACCGACGGCGCCACCGATCTGGGCGAGGTCGTCGTGTCCGGCCGCCGCATCTTCGAGGTCCGCACCTCGGAAGTGGCGACCAACGTCAGCCAGCAGCAGATCAACGACCTGCCGCAGATCAGCCGCAACTTCCTGAACTTCGCGGCCCTGGCGCCCGGCGTGCGTGTCACCGAAGGCGACACCGAGCGGACCATCTCGGCCGGCGGCCAGCCGTCGCTGGCGGTCAACGTCTTCATCGACGGCCAGAACCAGAAGTCGCTGATCAACGACGGCGGCATCGCTGGCCAGGACGACAGCCGCGGCAACCCGTTCCCGCAGGCCGCCGTGCAGGAGTTCCGGGTCCTGACCCAGAACTTCAAGGCCGAGTATGAGCAGGCCTCGTCGGCCATCATCACCTCGGTCACCCGCTCGGGCACCAACGAGTTCACCGGCGACTTCTTCATCACCTACCAGCCCTCGGACTGGGTGGAGCAGAACGTCTTCTCGCGGGCCCGCGGCGAGGCCCGTCCGCGTCTGGACCGGATGCAGTACGGCCTGTCGGTCGGCGGCCCGATCATCGAGGACCGTCTGCACTTCTTCCTGACCTATGAGCGCAAGGACGAAACCCGCGAGCGTTCGGTCTTCCTGAACCGCACCGAGTTCACCTCGCAGTTCTCGGATGAGCTGGGCACCTTCGAGGCCCCGTTCGAGCAGGACCTGTATTTCGGCAAGCTGTCGTGGTCGATCGATGACCGCCAGCGCCTCGACCTGAGCGCCACCTACCGGACCGAGCAGGACATCCGCGACTTCGGCGGCGGCCCGACCTCGTTCGACCGCGCCCAGGCGATCAACGTCGAGTACCGCTCGCTGAACCTGCGCCACCAGTTCCAGGGCGACAACTTCCTGAACGAGGTGTCGGTCGACTATCTGGAGTCCCAGTACAACCCGCGCGCCCTGAACTTCGACCAGACCGGCGCCCGCTTCGTCGAGTATCGCGACGCCGCGGCCGGGACCCCGGGCTTCCAGTTCGACTACGGCCAGATCAACGCCACCATCTTCACGGCCGGCGGCGGCACGAACAACCAGGACCTGACGCAGGAGGTGCTGACCTTCCGCGACGACCTGACGTTCAGCGACATCGACTTCATGGGTACCCACACGCTGAAGATGGGCGTGAAGTACTCGATGCAGAGCCTCTACGTTTACAAGCAGTTCAACCGGAACCCGTTCTTCACCTACGACGTGCAGGGCCGGTCCGAGGTCAACGGCACGACCACCATCCCGACGCAGGTGACGCTGAACCTGCCGGTGGATCCGGTCGACGCCGAGAACAACGTCTTCGGCGCCTACATCCAGGACGACTGGCAGGTCACCGACAAGCTGGAGATCAACCTCGGCCTGCGCTGGGACTATGAGGACAACGCCGTCAACAATGACTGGCGCACGCCGGACGTGGTCCGTCGCCTGCTGACCGCCATCGACGGCGTCGCCGGCTTCGACTTCCCGTCCTACCTCGACATCAACGACTACATCTCGGACGGCGACCGCGACGCCTTCACCGGCGCCTGGCAGCCGCGCATCGGCTTCAGCTACGACGTCTTCGGCGACGAGCAGACCGTGATCTTCGGCGGCGCCGGTCGCTACTACGACCGGATCGCCTTCAACTTCGCCTTCGACGAGCGGTTCAAGCCCTACCAGCTGAACAAGACCATCTACTTCTCGCCCGCCGGCGGGACGTACGGCGGTCGCACCGACACCGTGGCCTGGAACCCGATCTATGCGACGGCCGAGGGCCTGGACACCCTGCTGGCCGGCACCGTCGGTCGCGGCGAGGTCTTCCTGATCCAGGACGACGCCCCGCCGCCGATGACGGACCAGTTCAACTTCGGCATCCGCCAGAAGTTCGGCGACTGGCAGACCTCGCTGACCTTCTCGTGGGCCAAGACCAAGAACGAGTTCGCCTGGTACCGCGCCAACATCGACCCGACGACGAACTCGGTTCCGGCCGCGGTGCGTCCGTCGTCGCTGATCGACCCGTCGACCGGCCGTCCGTTCCAGTTCAACGACGGCGTCTTCGTCTCGAACCACGATCGCGAGCGGGACTATCAGGCGATCTTCCTGACCGCCGACAAGCCGTTCACCGTCGCCAGCGGCTGGGGCTTCAACCTGGCCTACACCTATACGGAAGCCAGCCAGAACGGCAGCCGTGACCAGGGCACCGGCAATTTCGACTTCGACTATCCCTGGACCTCGTACAGCCCCGAGTTCAACTCGCCGGGCGCCGAGCGTCACCGCCTGATCATGTCGGGCACGGTGGCCCTGCCGTACGACTTCCGCCTGTCGACCCTGGTCACCCTGGGCTCGGGCCTGCCGTTCACGCGCAACAATGTGGGCAACGGCGCCAAGCCGGACTGGTTCTCCGCCTATCCGGAGAAGAAGGACTTCATCATCCCCGACGCCTGGGCCTTCCGCCAGGTCGACCTGCGGGTGACGAAGGAGATCGAGCTCCCGAACGGCGACTTCGTCGAACTGACCTTCGACGCCATCAACGTGCTGGATTTCAAGAACTTCAGCAGCTTCAACCAAACCTACCGCACGTCGAACACGGGGCTCGCCCCGCTGAACCCGACGTTCGGCAACCCGACCGCCCAGTTCCTGCCGACGCGCAGTTTCCAGGTCGGTCTGCGGTACCGCTGGTAACCGTCTCCTGAGCCTGACGGCCGCCCTCGACCCAAACGGGGGCGGCCGATTTTTTGACCTGAGTGTTTTTGAGTAGAAGGATGATCCCCATGAACCGCAGACGCTTTCTGATGGGATCCACCTTCGCCGGCGCGGCCCTGGCCGTGGCCGGGTGCGCCACCATGCCGTCCGCCAGCCCCGCCGGGCCGCGGGGACGGGCGCTGGATGCGGGCTTCGAAGACCTGCAGCGCAAGACCTTCGACTGGTTCGTCCATGTCACCAGACAATCCAACGGGCTGACGCCCGACCGCTGGCCGACCGAGTCCTTCTCGTCCGTCGCCGCCGTCGGCTTCGCCCTGACCTGCTGGCCCATCGGGGTCGAGCGCGGCTGGATGAGCCGCGACGAAGCGCGCGAGCGCACCCTGACGACCATCCGCTTCTTCCATGAGCTGCCGCAGGGGCCCGAGCCGACCGGCAACGGCGGCTACAAGGGCTTCTTCTACCACTTCCTCGACATGAACACCGGCCACCGCTTCGGCCGGACCGAGCTGTCGACGGTCGACACCGCCTTCCTCGTCTCGGGCATGCTGTTCGCCGCCCGCTGGTTCGACGGCGACCACCCGCAGGAGCGCGAGATCCGCGAGCGGGCCCAGGCCATCTATGAGCGGATCGAATGGGACTGGGCCGTGGTCCGCCCGAACCGCATCACCATGGGTTGGCACCCGGAGACCGGCTTCATCCCGTCGGACTGGAACGTCTACAACGAGGGGATGATGGTCCTGCTGCTGGCCATCGGCAGCCCGACCCATCCGGTCCCGGCCGCGGTCTGGGACGAGTGGTGCAGCGTCTACGACCGCAGCTGGACCGACGTCTGGGGCCCCAAACACCTGCATTTCGCGCCCCTGTTCGGGCACGAGTTCAGCCACATGTACATCGACTTCCGCGGCATCCACGACCGCTGGATGCGTGATCAGCAGGCCGAAATCCCGGGCTTCGACTACTTCCAGAACAGCGTCCGCGCCGTCGAGGCGCAGCGCAAGTACGCCGTCGACAACCCGATGGGCTGGGCCGGCTATTCGCAGGACGTCTGGGGCCTGACCGCCTGCGACGGCCCGGGCGACTTCCGTCAGGTGATCGACGGGCGCGAGCGCGAGTTCTTCAGCTATTCGGCCCGTGGTCCGGGCGACCGCGACGACGGCACCATCGCCCCGACCGCGGCCCTGGCCTCGCTGCCCTTCGCCCCGGACCACGTCCTGACCTGGCTGAACACGGTCAAGGCCCGCTACGGCGCGGGCGTCTATACCCGCTACGGCTTCCTGGACGCCTTCAACCCGACGCTGACGCAGCGCGACGGCCCGCTGCAGCACGGCAACATCGTGCCGGGCGTGGGCTGGGTGGCCGACGACTATCTGGGCATCGATCAGGGCCCCATCGTCATCCAGATCGAGAACCATCGCTCGGAGATCGTCTGGAAGGCCATGCACGGCGAGCCGAATCTGGTCCGCGGCCTGAAGCGTGCGGGCTTCACCGGCGGCTGGCTGGATAACGCATGAGGAAACAGGAACAGCGTCCTTCCCCCCTCGAGGGGGAAGGTGGGCGGCGGAGCCGCTCGGATGGGGGGGCTGTCGCCGCCGAATCCACGCTGTCCGGTTCGCCTCCGGCATCCCCCTCATCCGTCGCGCTTCGCGCGACACCTTCCCCCTCGCGGGGGGGAGGGGGGCTGAGCCGCCGCGGCGCTGTAGGGTTGCTGGCTGGAAGCGCGCTGGCCGCCTGCACCCCACGCAACGACGGTCGCACCCGCCTGCGCTTCTGGGCCATGGGCTCGGAGGCGACCAATGTCGGCCAGATCCTGCCGGAGTTCGAGCGACTGAACCCGGACATCCGGGTCGAGGTGCAGGCCCTGCCGTGGACCGCCGCCCACCAGAAGCTGCTGACCGCCTATGCCGGCGCCTCCCTGCCGGACGTCAGTCAGGTGGGCAATACCTGGGTGTCCGAGATGACCGCCATCGGCGCCATCAGCCCGATGCCGGCCGAGGCGCGCGACCTGCTGACCGACCAGTTCCCGGCGGTGCTGGACACCAACAGCGTCAACGGCCGCCCCATGGCGACGCCCTGGTACGTCGACACCCGGCTGATCTTCTACCGCACCGACCTGCTGCGGCAGGCGGGCTATGAGGCCGTGCCGCAGGACTGGGCCGGCTGGAAGCAGGCCATGCATGCGGTCAAGCGCGTGGTCGGGCCGGACAAATACGCCGTCCTGCTGCCGCTCAACGAGTTCGAGCAACTGCTGACCTTCGGCCTTCAGGGCGACGCGCCCCTGCTGAAGGACCAGGACACGCGCGGCAACTTCTCCACCCCGTCCTTCATCGCCGCGCTGGAGTTCTACAAGAGCCTGTTCGACGAGGGGCTGGCCCCCATCGCCTCGGCGGCCCAGATCTCGAACGTCTGGACCGAGTTCGAGCGCGGCTGGTTCAGCTTCTACTTCTCCGGTCCGTGGACCATCGGTGACTTCAAGGATCGCCTGTCGCCCGGCGTCCAGTGGATGACCGCGGGCGTGCCCGGTCCGACCGGCCCCGGCGCCTCGGCCCCCGGAGGCTCGTCGCTGGTCGTCTATCGCTCGTCGCCGCATCAGGAGGCGGCGTGGAAACTGGTCCGCTACCTGTCCGAGCCGCGCATCCAGGCTGTCTTCAACGGCGTGACCGGCAACCTCCCGGCGCGCGAAAGCGCCTGGGCCGCGCCGACGGTGGCGAACGACCCCTACATCGCCGCGTTCAAGGGACAACTGGCCCGCGCGAAAGCCGTGCCCAAGGTCCCGGAGTGGGAGCGGATCGTGACCGAGATGCAGATCGTCGCCGAACGCATGGTGCGGGGGGAATTCACCCCCGCCGCCGCCGCCGCCGAGATCGACCGCCGCGCCGACCGCCTGCTGGAGAAACGCCGCTGGATGATCGAACAGGGGAGGGCGGAGTGACCACCTCATCCTTGCGCAAGCGCGAGCGCGCCGCATGGGGCTTCGTCGCCCCGGCCCTGATCGCGATCGGCGTCTTCTTCGCCATCCCGGTCTTCGCGGCCCTGCTGCTCAGCCTGACCGATTTCGACATCTATGCGCTGGCCGACATCGGCAACATGCGGTTCGTCGGCCTGCAGAACTACGAACGGCTGTTCGCCAATCCCCTGTTCTGGGGGGCGATGAAGAACACCGGCCTGTTCGCGGTGCTGGGCGTGCCCCTGTCGATCGCGGCCTCGCTGGCGGCGGCGGTGATCCTCAACGCCCGCGTCATCAAGTGGCGGCCGCTGTGGCGGGTGATGTTCTTCGCCCCCTTCGTGACCACCCTCGTCGCCACCGCGGTGCTGTGGAACTACATGCTCCACACCCGCTACGGCGTGATCAACTGGGCGCTGGGCGCCTTCGGCATCCCGCCGGTGGACTGGCTGGGCGACCCCTCGACCTCCATCCCGGCCATCCTGATGTTCGTCGTCTGGAAGACCTTCGGCTACAACATGCTGATCTTCCTGGCGGTCCTGCAGACCGTGCCGGACGACCTCTATGAGGCTGCCCGTATCGACGGCGCCGGGCCGTGGAAGCAGTTCCGCCACGTGACCCTGCCGGCCATCGGACCGACCCTGCTTCTGGTGTCGATCATCGCCGTGGCCAGCTTCTTCCAGCTGTTCGCCGAGCCCTATGTGATGACCCAGGGCGGGCCCGCCCAGTCGACGGTGACCGTGCTCTACTTCATGTACGAAGAGGGCTTCAAATGGTGGAACCTCGGCTCCGCCAGCGCCGTCGCCTTCGTCCTGTTCGTCTGCATCCTGGCGGTGACGCTGGTGCAGCTGGCCGTGGCGAAGAAGGTGGGGGCCTACGAATGAAGGCCCGTTCGATCCTGTTGAACCTCGCGGTCGCCCTGATCGCGCTGGCCGTCCTGTTCCCTCTGGCCTGGATGGTGTCGGTCAGCTTCATGTCGACCGGTGAGGCGGCGGCCTTCCCGCCGCCGCTGTGGCCGAAGACCTGGACGCTGGAGCACTACCGCGACCTGTTCGTGACCCAGGGCATGGGCCGCTATCTGTGGAACAGCTTCGCCCTGGCCACGCTGGCGACGGTGCTGGCGCTCGGCTTCACCGTCCCGGCCGGCTACGCCTTCGCCAAGCTGAGGTTCAAGGGCCGCGAACGCCTGTTCCAGCTTCTGGTCGCGGCGCTGGTGGTGCCTGCCCAGATCGGCACCCTGCCGCTGTTCCTGATGCTCAAGTCCATGGGGCTGGTGAACACCTACGCCGGGGCCCTGGTGCCCTGGCTGGCCTCCATCTTCGGCCTGTTCCTGGTGCGCCAGTACGCGCTCAGCATCCCCGACGAAATGCTCGAGGCCGCCCGCGTCGACGGCGCCTCCGAGAGCCAGATCTTCCGCAAGGTGGTCCTGCCGACCATGCAGCCCATCGTCGTGACCCTGGCCCTGTTCGTCTTCCTGGGCAGCTGGAACGACTTCCTGTGGCCGCTGATCATCCTGACGGACCAGTCCAACTACACCCTGCCGGTGGCGCTGGCGGCCCTGTCGCGCGAGCATGTGCAGGACGCCGAGATGATGATGGCCGGCGCCGTCATCACCGTCGCCCCCGTGCTGGCCATCTTCCTCGCCCTGCAACGCTACTACATCCGCGGCATGCTCGCGGGCAGCGTGAAGGGCTAGCGCAGTCCGTTCCTCACCCAACGGGGGAGGGGGACCGCGAAGCGGTGGAGGGGTCTGTCCGCTTCACCGGTATCCGGGGCCGGCGCCCCTCCACCATGCTTCGCCTTGGGCTGCGCATGGTCCCCCTCCCCAATAGGGGAGGAACGATGGAGTTGAGTTATGCGCACCTTCCTGCTGGCCACCACGGCCGCCCTCGCTTTGGCCACGGCGGCGCACGCACAGAGCCAGAACGGGGCGGTCCGCCCGCTCGACGCCTTCGAGACCCTGACGCCGTGGACCGCCGACGCCTCCACCGACGTCTCCTCCGCCGTGTCGGAAGTCCCGGGCCATGACGGCAGGGCGATGCGGCTGAGCTATGATTTCAACGGCCGGTCGGGCTACGCCTTCGCCGCCCGCGCCCTCGATCTGCGCGTGCCCGAGAACTACGAGATCAGTTTCTGGGCGCGCGGCGAGATGCTGCCCAACACCCTCGAGATCAAGTTCACCGACGCGTCCGGCGAGAACGTCCACTGGCGCCAGGTCCAGCGCTTCGAGGCGCAGGGCGAGTGGACCCGCTACGTCATCAAGAAGCGCCAGATCATCTGGGCGTGGGGCCCCGAGCCCGACCGCACCTTCCGCGGCGCCGCCCGGATCGAGTTCGTGGTCACGGCGGGGCAGGGCGGTCGCGGCTGGCTGGAGATCGACCAGCTGGAGCTGCGCGAACTCCCGCCCGAGCCCTCGGTCCCGCCGCGTCCGGTCGCCAGCGCGACCAGCGAGGACGGCCTGAATCTCGCCGCCCGCGCCGTGGACGACGACCCGCTGACCTTCTGGAAGTCCGCCGCCGGCGGCGAGCAGAGCCTGACCCTCGACCTCGGCTATGAGCGTGAGTTCGGCGGCCTGACCCTGCGTTGGGCGGACCGGATGGCGGCGTCCGCCTATCGCCTGATGGCCTCCTCCGACGGTCGGGACTGGCGCGAACTGGCGTCCGTCACCGACGGCAACGGCGGGACCGACTGGCTGCGCACGCCCGAGGCCTCGGCCCGCTGGCTGCGGCTGGACCTGCTGGCCCCGCTGGACGAGAGCGGCGTCGTCGGTCAGGCGGGCGCCGGCCAGCGTCTGGGGCAGGCGGCGGTGAACGCCTACGCCCTGACCGGCCTCGAGATCGAACCCCTGTCCTTCGGCGAAACCGCGACCAGCTTCATGATGGCGGTGGCCTCCGAAAGCCGCCGCGGCCTCTATCCGCGCGGCTTCCACGGCGAGCAGCCCTACTGGACCCTGGTCGGCGTCGACGGCGGCGGCGAGAGCGGCCTGATCGGCGAGGACGGCGCCATCGAGCTGCGTCGCGGCGGGCCGAGCATCGAGCCCTTCATCCTCGACAACGGCCGGCTGGTCACCTGGGCGGACGTCAACGTCACCCAGTCGTTGGCCGACGACGACCTGCCGATCCCGTCGGTCACATGGGAGGGCGACGGCTGGACCCTGAAGACGACCGCCATCGCCGACGGCGCGGCGGATCAGGCGGCCTTGTGGGGCCGCTATGACCTGACCAACACCTCGGACCGCCCCCGTCGCCTGACCCTGGCCCTGATGGCCCGGCCGTTCCAGGTCAACGGACCACGCCAGTTCCTGACCACGCCGGGCGGCGTCGGTCCGATCGAGAAGATCGAGATCACTCCCGCAGAGCTGACGCTGAATGACAACGTGAATGTTCGCGCCCTGAGCCCGGCCGATCATATCGTCGCGTCCAGCTTTGAAGCCGGCAGCGATCCGCAAAGCCTTCTGACCGTCGCAGACCGGCGCGCGTTCATGGGGGAAGGCGGGGCGGAATACGACACCTCGGCTCTCATGTCCGGTGGCTGGCTTTACGACGTCACCCTGCAGCCCGGCGAAAGTCGCACCGTCGGCTGGACGAGCGCGCTGGCCGGTAGGCCCGCGGCCCTGCCGGTCACCGGCTCGGTCGAGGCGGTGCTCGACAGCGTTCACGAGCGCGTCGCCACCCAATGGCGCGAGAAGCTCGACCGCTTCGACGTCACCCTGCCGCCCGAGGCCGGCCCGGTCGAGGACGTGATGAAGTCCTCGCTGGCCCATATGCTGATGTCGCGGCAGGGGCCGATCCTGCAGCCGGGCACGCGCAGCTATAACCGCAGCTGGATCCGTGACGGGGCCATGATGGCCGAGGGGCTGAACCGGCTGGGCCACGCCGGGCTGTCGGCCGACTATCTGCGCTGGTTCGCCCCCTATGTCTTCGATAACGGCAAGGTGCCCTGCTGCGTCGACAGCCGCGGCGCCGATCCGGTGCCCGAGAACGACAGTCACGGCGAGTTCGTCTTCCTCGCCGCCGAGACCTACCGCTACACCGGCGACCTCGAACTGCTGCGCGCCAGCTGGCCGCAGGTTCAGGGCGCGATCCGCTACATGGACGAGCTGCGCGCCTCGACCCGCACGCCCGAGTTCGAGGCGGCGGACAAGCGCCACCTGTTCGGCCTGCTGCCCCCGACCATCAGCCACGAGGGCTACTCCGACCGTCCGGCCTACAGCTACTGGGACGATTTCTGGGGGCTGCGCGGCTACGCCGACGCCGTCTTCATCGCCGAGACGCTGGGCGACGTCGAGGCCGCCGCCCGCTTCCGCGCGTCGGAGGCCCAGTTCAAGGCCGACATCATCGCCTCGATCGAGGCGACCGCCCGCGTCCACGGCATCGACTGGATCGCCGGCGCCGCCGACCGGGGCGATTTCGACGCCACCTCGACCACCATCGGCCTGTCGCCCGGCGGCCTGATCGACGACCTGCCGCGTGAGCTGCTGGAGGGCACCTTCGACAAGTGGTGGGACAACTTCACCGCCCGGCAGGAGAACCGTCAGGCGTGGAAGGACTACACCCCGTACGAGCTGCGCAACGTCGGGGCCATGGTGCGGCTGGGTCGTCGCGAGGAGGCGATCCGGGCGCTGGACTTCTACTTCGCCGACGTCCGCCCGCGGGCCTGGAACGGCTGGGCCGAGGTGGTCGGCCGCGAGGAACGCGAGCCGCGCTTCATCGGCGACATGCCCCACGCCTGGATCAGCTCTGACTACATCCGCTCGGTCATGGACATGCTGGTCTATGAGCGCGACCGCGACCATGCGCTGGTGCTGGCGGCGGGCGTGCCGACCCGCTGGCTGGCCGGGGAGGGCGTCGGCGTCCGCGCCGTCCGCACCCCGTACGGCCCGCTGACCTACAGCCTCCGGGCGGCCCGGCGGGGCTATGTCCTGACGCTGGAGCCCGGCGTCACGCCTCCCGGCGGCTTCATCATCCAGTGGCCGGCGGGCGAGACGCCGCCGACGACGGTCCGCATCGACGGACGGGCGGCGGCCTTCGCCGACGGGGAGCTGTCGGTCCCCGCCGGCGCCCGGCGCGTGGAGATGCGGTGAGAGGCGACTGATCCGCCAACCCCGCCTTTACGGTGCGTCACGCCGCGTGGCAGCTTCTCCGGACACGTCGCCGGGGGATGGAATGATCTGGACTGTGGCCCTTGCGGGCTTGTCGGTGGTCGCGGGCCAGTTGCCGGTCGATCAGGGCTACGGCGCCTGTCTCCGGGCGCCCGACCCGAGCACCTGCGTCGCGGAAGTTGCGATGGCGCGTGACCAGCACGGGTCTGTTGATCTCACTGACCGGATCGCCGCAGGCGCGGTGGAAGCCGCTGTCGAAGTCGCCCCTCGACGTTACCGGGACGCCGTGGAGCTGGCCGCGAAGGTCAGTCGCGGAGAACGCCCCGCCCTTTCGCCCTCACAGGCGCAGGCCGTGCTGGATGTGTTTGGTGAAGTCGAGTTTTACGACAGCGGGCTGCCGGGAGACGCGCGCGCTGACTGGCTCTGGCCCATCGCCCTGAGCGGGCCGATCCCGTCGCTGGAGCGTCGCCAAAGTTTGATCGCGACGGCGTGGCGGATCGGGCGGGATGAGGACGTTCGCCGATTGATCTCGGAGGCCCCGCTGGAGCGCAACTGGACACCGGACCAGAGAGCCTCGTTCGCCAGTCAGCTTGCTCTATCAGGTTACGCAGACGCGGCGGATGCCTGGTTGGCGGCCGGCGGGGACAAGGCCCGGAACTATGATGTCAGCGGAATCCGTCGGAGGATCAGTCGCGCGCGTCTGCTTGCCGGATATGACCCAAGAGCGGCCGCAGACCTCGTTGACGGGATCGTGGCGGACGACGAGGTTTCGCTGTGGTTCGACGATGAGGTCACGGCTCTGGCTGCGGCTGGAGCGTCTGGCGAGGCGAGGCGGGCTTCCGATGTGCTGCTGGCGAGGGGGCGTGACCCGGAACGGGATATCGAGGCGCGGACCGACGATCTGGCGGCTGCATCCATGCTTCTGGCCGTCGCGGGTGATCAGGATGCCGCATTGGCGGCGGCGCGAGAGGGGGCGCTATTGACGCCGCTCACGGTCACCAACCGGACCTCATATCGTCAGGACGTGAGCACAACGCCGCCCGCCGTCGTCGCCGAGATGGCGAATGGCTTTGGAACGGAGCCCGTTCAACAGCTCTACAGACTGGGCGCGACGGAAGAGGCGTTGTCCAACGGCTATCTGGCGGGGCGGGATCGCTACCGCCTTGAGCTTCGCGCAGGTCGGCGACCTGACCCGAGATGGCTGACCGATCACCGGATCGACTTCCAGCTGAAGCTACTGGTTCCCGAGTTGCTGGAGCGCCGCGCGGTGGCAGACGCCCGCGCCCTGCTCGATCACCTGCTGGCCGATCCGGCGGTACTGGACGCAGCCGGGACAGAAGAGCTCATGATGCTGGCTGCCATTGCGGGAGACGGTGAACGGCTCGACGCTATCTTCGCCCGCGCGGTTCGCGCGCTCGATCAACGAGCAGAAGACGCTTCGAGTTGGGAGGCAATCCGGCTGGTCATCGGTCGCCGGGCGGCAGATGCGGTCCTGACGAGCCCGTTAGCTTAGTCCCCGTAGTCGTCGTACCGGCGCCCGTCATGGGCCAGGTTGCCGAAGCGGGTGGTGTTGGCGTCGAAGGCCAGTTTCACGATGCCGATGGGGCCGTGACGCTGCTTGCCGATGACGACCTCGGCCTGGTGCTCCAGCCGGTCCATGTCCTGCTGCCACTGCAGGTGCTCTTCCGTGCCCTCCTTGGGCTCGGCGCGGCCCAGGTAGTAGCTTTCGCGGTACACGAACATCACGCAGTCGGCGTCCTGCTCGATCGAGCCGGATTCACGAAGGTCGGACAGCTGGGGCCGCTTGTCCTCGCGCTGCTCGACCTGGCGCGATAGCTGCGACAGGGCGATGATCGGCACCGACAGCTCCTTGGCCAGCGCCTTCAGGCCGCCGGTGATCTCGGACACTTCCTGCACCCGGTTCTTCTGGCTGTTCTCGCCCGTGGTCACCAGTTGCAGGTAGTCGACGATGATCAGGTCCAGCCCGTGCTCCATCCGCTTCAGGCGACGCGCGCGCGCCGCCAGCTTGGAGATGGACAGACCGCCGGTGGCGTCGATGTAGAGCGGGCTCTCGCCGATCTCGACCGCCGCGTCGCGGATCTTGCCGAAGTCCGAGGCGTCGATCTCGCCTTTGCGCAGCTTGTCGGACGACACGCCCGAGGCGTCGGCCAGCATACGCATGGCCAGCTGTTCGGCGCTCATTTCCAGCGAATAGAAGGCGACCACCCCGCCCGAGACCGTCTTGCGGCCCTCCGGCGTCGGCTCCCAGCGATAGCTGCGCGCCACGTTGAAGGCGATGTTGGTGGCCAGCGCCGTCTTGCCCATCGACGGACGGCCCGCGAGGATCAGAAGGTCGGACGGGTGCAGTCCGCCCAGCTTCTGGTCGAGGTCGTCCAGCTGGGTCGCCAGACCGGCCAGCTTGCCGTCGCGCTGGTAGGCCTCGGCGGCCATCTGCACGGCGCCGGACAGGGCGTGGGAGAAGCTGACGAAGCCCGAGGACGGCTTGCCGGTCTCGGCCAGCGAATACAGCGTCTGTTCGGCCTGTTCGATCTGCTCGTCGGCGGGCGTCTCGGGGTTCGGCGCCTCCTTGATGATCTCGCCGCCGATGCGGATCAGGTCGCGCCGCAGGGCCAGGTCATAGACCACCCGCGCATAGTCAGGGGCGTTGGCCGCCGGTGGGGCGCGGTCGACCAGATCGGCCAGGTAGCGCAGGCCGCCGAATTCCTGGAACGCCGGGTCCTGCTTGAACCGCTCCATCAGGATGGTCGGCTCGGCCAGCATGCCCTGACGGATGTGGTCCTCGATGGCCTCGAACAGCCGCTGGTGGAACGGCTCGTAGAAATGACTGCCGCGCAGCCGGTCGCTCAGACGCTCGAACACCGCGTTGTCGAACATCAGCGACCCGAGCAGCGCCTGCTCGGCCTCGAGGTTGTGCGGCAGGGACGCGACCGACGGCGTGTCGTTGAAGGCGGACGGAGCAAAGGCGTTCATGGTCATGACGTCATGCCCTTACAGGCCGCCTGCGTCATTGTTGGTCGCATCGGTTGCCGGGGACAATTCGTCGGGGCTGTGGGCAGTCCCGAATTCCGCAACCGGATCAGTTAACGATCAGGCGCCGCAGGGCCAGCGCTCGGTCATCCATTCGCGGATCGCCTGTTCCACGCTGATGCCGCGCCGGGCCGCGGGCAGGGCGCGAAAACGGGCCAGCAGGCCCTCGGGCGTGATGCCCGTTCCGCGCGGCGGGATGCAGTAGGCGGGGCGGCGTCCGGCACGCTCGTCGGCGAACTGGGCGTTCTTCACCGCGTGGACGGCGGTGCTGACCTCGCTGATCAGGCGGCGGCCCTCCGGACGCAGGGCGGCGGTCGCGTTCTGGGGCAGGCGGTCGGCGATCGACAGGAACTCGCGCACCGTCATGGCCTCGGCGGCCGAGGTGGCGGCGAGCGAAAGGAACAGGGCCAGTCCGAGGGCCTGGAGGATGCGAAGCATGGGGAGGTCTCCGACCGCTCAGGTAGGCCTCACAGCGCCTTATGGCAACGCTGGCCGGTTGAATGGCGCGCGGTATCTGATAGCAGTCGCTCAACGTATGGTGAGACGGGGGACGTTATGATTCAGGCTCTTGTGCTGGCGGCGACCATGGCGATGTCGCCGGTTCAGTCCGGCAACGACTGGCGGGCGATCGCCTTCCACGACAACTGGATCAAGGCCATCGACGCCTCGGGCGTGCGCGCCACCGGCTCGGAGCGGATCTTCTGGCTCTCGACCTACTATCGTGAGGTCCAGGACGACGGCACCCGCTATTCGGTCGACCGCTACAAGATCGAGTGCAACCGCGAGACGATCTCGATCCTGCACATGACCGACTACAACGACGGCGGAAGCAGCATCTTCTCGGGCGCGGGCGACTCGACGGACCCGATCGTGCCCGGCTCGGTGGCCGCGGACTATATGGCGGCGGTCTGCCACAACGACTGGCCGGAGACGACGCCGGTCGACTCGCTCAAGACCTTCCTGCAGGTGGCCCGCGCCACCTTCGAGGACATGGCGGCCGAAGACGCCCGCTGACAGGCCCGATCTTCGGGAGGCGCCCCCTGCGGCGCGCCTCCCGAACGACCGTCCGGCCCCTTACCAGTTCAGGCCGATGCGGGCGTAGACGAAGCGCCCGTTGAAGCCGAACGGCGAGTAGTAGGGGAAGCCCAGCACCCCGTTGCTGTTCAGCGCCGCCGGGACCGCGTCCGGGTATTCATCGAACGCATTGTCCACGCCCAGCGACAGGGTCACCCGGTCATTGGGGCTGAAGCGCGCCTCGAAGTCCGCCACCACCTTGTCGCCGGTCGAATAGTCGCTGGCCGCCGTCGAACCCGGCTGCAGGACGCTGGCGTAGTAGGTTGAGCGCGCCGTCAGGCCCCACCGGCCGTAGCTCCAGTTCGCCGTGCCCGACACCTTGGTGTCCGGCGTGCCTTCCTCGATGGTCAGGATGCGGCTGCGGGCGAACAGCGGCGGCACCGGGCTCAGCACCGACGACGAGGTCGGGGTGCGGGTCACCTCGACGTCGTTCACGTTCGCCGCCACGGTGAAGTCCCAGTCGCCGTAGTCCACGGTGTTCAGGCGATAGCGGCCGACCACGTCCACGCCCTTGGTCGTGGTGTCGACCCCGTTCAGGAAGAAGCGCGCCGCCTGCACGCCCAGCGGATCCAGCAGGCTGGCGACCTGCGGGCTGAAGCTGCGGTTGATCAACTCCGACAGGACGATCTGGTCCTCGATGTCGATCTGGTAGGCGTCGACCGTCAGGTTGAAGTCGCCCCAGCGGAAGACGGCGCCGAGGGTGTAGTTGGTCGAGGTTTCGGCATCCAGCGGCTCGGCGCCCAGCAGGCCGGCGACCGTGCTGGTGGCCGGGAAGGTGCCGGTCTCGACCACCACGCCGCTCTGGATCACGGAGGCGGTCGAGGTGAAGTAGGACTGCTGCAGCGACGGCGCGCGGAAGCCGGTCGAGACCGAGCCGCGCAGGGCGAACGACGGGGTGAAGTCGTAGCGGGCCGAGATCTTGCCGGTCGTGGCGTTGCCGAAGTCCGAATAGTCCTCGAACCGCACGGCGCCGGCGACGGTGAACTGCTCCGTCACCGGGGCCTCGACGTCCAGGTAGACGCCGACGGCGGTGCGGTCCTCGTCCACCTCGTTGGACGGCTGGAAGCCGACGAAGCCCTGCGCCCCGCCCGAGAGGGCCGTGTTGCCGCCCAAGGGGCCGCGATCATAGGATTCCGGCTGACCGGCCTTGATCTGATAGGTCTCACGGCGCGCCTCCAGACCGGCGGCGACGTTCAGCGGGGCGTAGAGGCCCACGTCATACTGGCGGGTGAAGTCCGCCCCCAGCACCAGCTGGTCGTAGATCAGCGAGCCGGAGTCGAAGCTGGTCGGCGAGGCTGCGCCGTAGGTGGCGTTCAGCGAATCCTCGGTACGGAAGTCCAGGGCGTTGCGGCCGTAGACCAGGTTCACGTCGGCGTCCCAGCCGCCGATCTGGCCGCGCAGCCCGCCGGCGACCGACAGGTCCTGCGAGTTGACGGCGATCTTGGGCAGGAAGCCGTTGGGGTAGATGGCGGCGACGTTGTTCACGTTCGAGGCCAGCCGCGGGAAGGCGGCGCTTTCGCTGTCGCGATCCTGGAATCCGGCCCAGCCATAGGCCTCCCAGCCGTTGCCCAGCGGGGCGCCGGCGTTGGCGAAGACCGTCCACTGGGTGACCTCCGGATCACCGAAACGGGCGGTGACGGCGTTGGGCGTGACGCGCGGATCGAGGTCGGAGCGGTTGGTCGGATCGCGCTGCAGATACTCGGCGCTGAGGGTCAGATAGCCCTCGTCGCCCAGGCCGAAGCCCTGCCAGGCCGAGGCGGTCAGGGTGCCGCCGTCCTGCTCGTCACGGCCCGCCGCCCGGGCGGTGTCGACGGTGGTGTAGTACTGGCCGGCGGTGAAGGTCGCGCCGCCGCCGCTGCGGGCCTGCCGCAGGCGCAGGTTCACGACCCCGGCGATGGCGTCCGAGCCGTACTGGGCCGAGGCGCCGTCCCGCAGCACCTCGACGCGGTCCAGGGCACCCGCCGGAATGGTGTTCAGGTCCACCGCCGCGGAACCGCGCCCGACCGAGCCGTTGACGTTGACCAGCGCCGAGGCGTGGCGGC
Organism: Brevundimonas sp.; assembly: GCF_036400995.1. Classification (GTDB taxonomy): domain Bacteria; phylum Pseudomonadota; class Alphaproteobacteria; order Caulobacterales; family Caulobacteraceae; genus Brevundimonas. The sequence continues at coordinate 2,639 of NZ_DASWWG010000107.1, read as the reverse complement.
GCGTGCCGTTGACCAGCACCAACGTCTGGTCCGGCGACAGGCCGCGCAGGGTGGCCGGACGGATCGAGTCCGTGCCGTCCACGACCGCGGGGCGGGGGAAGGTGAGCGACGGCACCGACTGGGCGAGGGCGGCGGCCAGCTCGGTCGTGCCGCGGTTCTGCAGGTCCTCCTGGGTGACGACGTCGACGGGGGCCAGGGTGTCCAGTCGCGAGCGGTTCGGCGCGCGGGTGCCGGTGACGACGACGTCGTCCAGCTCTGCCGCGTCGGGGGCCGTTTGCGGGGCGGTCTGGGCGTGGGCGGCGCCGGCCAGCAGGGCCGTGGCCGAGGCCGCGGCGAACAGGGTGGCGCGCAGGCGCAGGGTGGGGGTGGTCATGACGGTCTCTTCTCGATGTGTGACGCAGGTCCTCGGGCGGCGTCGCGCGCAGCGATCGCCGGGTGTCCGGGCTAGCGATGGGGTGGTTCAGGTCTGGCGCGAGGCCGGGGAAGTCAGCCGGTTACAGCGAACGGCGACATCGCATCAGGCCGCCGCAACACATGAGGGTGCGCGGCGCACGGGCATCGGCGACGAGAGGAGTCAGGGCGTAGGGCTGGAAGGCACGCATGGTCGTCTCCTGCTCAATCGGAAACGCCAGCGGTGACAGATGGGGGGAGTCCGGCTTGCAACCCGGTCTCTCATCTGCCGCGACCCGGGGAGGGGTCCCGAAGGAGTTGGCACCTTACGGAGGTCCGCAGGTTGCCCCGACGTCAAAGGGCCTATCCCTCAGCCGGTCTCGATGAGCAGTTGCGATATTGCGGCGCGTCATAAATGCGTCAAGGACGGGCCGGAAAAAAGTTCGGCGGCGCAGGGTTTCCCCCACGCCGCCGTGACTTTTCAGCATCAAGCTTGGGTTTAGGCTTCCGAACCCAGGCCGTCTTGCTGGCCGGCGCCGCCGGCGATCATGTCCGCGGCCTGTTCGGCGGCGGCTTCACGATCCTCGTCGTAGGCCGACTTGATCACGTCCTCGCCCTTGGCTTGACGCTCGGCTTCTTCAGCCGAACGGGCGATGTTGATCTTGACGGTGGCCGAGACCTCGGCGTGCAGGCGAACCAGCACGTCGTGGACGCCCAGCGTCTTGATCGCCGTGTTGAGCACGACCTGCGAGCGCTCGACCTTGCCGCCTTCAGCCTGGACGGCTTCAGCGACGTCGCGACCGGCGACCGAACCGTACAGCTGACCGGTTTCACCGGCCTGACGGATCATGACGTAGGTCTGGCCGTCGATCTTGTCGGCGACCTTCTGCGCGTCAGCCTTGTTCTTCTCGTTGCGCTGCTCGATGGCGGCGCGGTCGAGTTCGAAGGCCTTCAGGTTGGCGGCGGTGGCCCGGCGGGCCTTGTCGCGCGGCAGGAGGAAGTTGCGAGCGAAGCCGTCCTTGACAGTGACGACGTCGCCGATGGCGCCGAGGTTATCGACGCGTTCCAGCAGAACGACCTTCATCTTACTTCACCACGTAGGGCAGGAGGGCCAGGTAGCGCGCGCGCTTGATGGCCTTGGCCAACTCGCGTTGCTTCTTCTGGGAGACAGCCGTGATGCGCGACGGGACGATCTTGCCGCGCTCGCTGATGTAGCGTTGCAGCAGCTTGACGTCCTTGTAGTCGATCTTCGGCGCGTTCGGGCCGGAGAACGGGCACACCTTGCGGCGGCGGAAGAACGGGCGACGGGCCGGGCCGGAGCCGGCCGGCGCGCCCGGGATCGGGGCGGTGGTATCGGTCATGTTCCGGGTTCCTTAGGCTTCGACGGCGTCTTCACGCGGACCGCGTTCACGCTCGCGCTCGCGCTCGCGTTCACGACGGGCCAGCAGCGGCGACAGTTCCAGGTCGAGTTCCTCGACGCGGACGGTCAGCCAGCGCAGCACGTCTTCGTTGATCGACAGCTGACGCTCGACTTCGGCCATGGCGGCCGGAGGGGCGTCGACGGCGAGCAGCGAGTAGTGAGCCTTGCGGTTCTTCTTCACGCGGTAGGTCAGGTTGCGCAGACCCCAGTACTCGATCTTGGCGACGGAACCGCCGTTTTCCTCGATCAGAGTCTTGATGGTGTCGTTCAGCGCTTCGGCCTGCTGCGCCGAGATATCCTGGCGCGTCATGACCGTGTGCTCGTAAAGAGCCATGCGGTATTCTCCCTTGTGGGCGCCGGCGCGGGCGGACCGGGTTCAGTCCGTTCCACGATGGTTCCCGAGGCGGCGGCCGGGATGACTTCCCGAACCCTTTGGAACTCCGCACCGGGACCGAAGCCCTGGAAAGCGGGCGCGTATAGGGGAAAACCGGCCGGGGAGCAAGGCTGCGGCGCCGTTGTTACTCCGGCCGAATGATCGTGCAGTCCCAGCGCCGTTCGGCCAGGGCCTCGCAGGCGGCGCGGGCGGCGGCCTCGGTCATGCCGGTGAAGCGCGACCGGTACCAGCCCGAGGCGCTCTGCACATTGCGTTCGGCGCCGGCGAACTGGCGGGTGTAGCGGCGGTTGACCTCGGCCAGCCAGTTCCGGGCCACGGTCTCGTCGCGGAAGGCGCCGACCTGCACGGTCCAGCGGCCCGCGGGCTCGCGGGCGGGTTCCCGGGCGGGACGGGCCGGGGCGCGTGGCGACGTGCGTGCCGGCGGGCTGCGGGTGG
>NZ_DASWWG010000106.1:0-15753 GCF_036400995.1 Brevundimonas sp. | reverse complement strand
GCGCCCCCGGCTGTCGTCGCCCCCGCGCGCGCTCCGGCGCCTGTCAGCGCCGCTCCGGCCTACCTGCCCGAACAGGGCGGACGTGGTCAGCCCGTGCCGGCCGCCGTCGCCCTGCCGACGCCTGCGCCGGTCGCCGACGCCGCGCCCGCCGATCCCATGGCCCCGCGTCGCGATGCGCCGATCTTCCGCATCCAGCAGACGCCGCCGCCGGCAGTACAGCCCACCCCCTCAGCCGCGGCGTCCGCACAGCAGCCGGTCGCATCCGCGACGAATGCAGCGTCGGAACCTCGCCCGACCCTCGTGGCCACGGCGAACCCGGACGACCGCCCGGCCGAACAGGGCGCGCGATACTATTCGGTCCATCGTCAGACCGGCCGACAGCCGGATCCCGTGGCCATCCCCGAACCCACCTATGTCGACGCCCTCGCCATCACCACGCCCGTGACCCTCGCCTCCCAGGACCTCGCCCAGCCCGACCCGGGCCCCACCCTGATCCGCGACGCCCAGGGCCGCACCCGGGTCCAGCCCGCCGCGCCGGAAGGGGACTACCAGTGAGCGACACCAGCGCCGTGTCGCGCCTCCCCGACCTGATCGCCCTCGCCGAGGAAGGCTCCAGCGAGAAACGCCGGGCCTTGCTGCGTGAGCTGACCGAACATTTCTTCGGCGCGCCGACCCGCACCTCGACCGAGGACGACCTTTACGGCGCCGTTCTGGCCAAGCTGGCCGACGACATGGAGATCGCGGTCAGGACCGAGCTCTCGGCACGCTTCGCCAACGCGCCCGACGCGCCGCACGCCCTGATCCGTCGTCTGGCGAATGATGAGGCCGCCGTGGCCGGCGCCGTGCTGGCCCACTCGCCCGTCCTCACCGATGAGGATCTGCTGGGCGTCGTCCGCCATCACGGACAGGATCACCTCCGCGCCGTCTCCGCCCGTCCCTCGGTCTCGGAAGCCGTTTCCGACGTCATCGTGGAGCGCGGCGATGATGAGACGCTCGGGACCCTGCTGCGCAACGACGGCGCCCGCCTGTCGCGCAAGGCGTCCGAAGCCGCGGTCGAACGCGCCAAGGCCAACCCGGCCCTGCACGAGGCCACAGTGTCCCGCGCCGGCCTTCCGGCCGACCTGCTGAACGACATGTATTTCGTGGTCGAGGCCCGGCTGCGCAGCCAGATTCTCGAGCAGAACGCCCGCATGGATCCGGTCCTGCTCGATGCGGCGCTCGCCGCTGGTCGCACCCGGGTGGCCACGGACGACGGCGCCCTGCCGGCCGACTATTCGGAATGTCTGGCCTATGTTGAAGAGCTCAAGGCCGCCGGCCAGCTGACGCCCCGGATGCTGGCCCGCTTCCTGCGCTCCGGCAGCAAGACGTCCTTCCTGATCGCTCTGGCCCAGCTGTCGGACATCGACTTCCACACCGCGCGCCAGATTGTCGAGCGTCGCGAACTGGACGCCCTGGCCGTGGTCTGCAAGGCCGCGGACCTCGACCGCGCCCTCTTCCTGACCTACGCCGTGGTTCTTCTGAACGACGACGGCGACGCGATGGCCAAGGCGCACGCCTATGCCCGCATGTACGCCGAACTCAGCCGCGAGGCCGCCTTGCGCACCCTGCGGTTCTGGCGGATGCGCCGGGGGGCCCAGGCCGCCTGATCCGTTCACCGGACAACAAAAACGCCCGCCGGATCGCTCCGGCGGGCGTCTTCGTCTGCGCCGAAGCGCGGTTTACTTCTTGGCGCGACCCGCGCGGGCCGGCTTCCGGCCGCCCTGGCCGAGGCCCATCTGCTTGGCCAGGTCCGAACGCGCCTTGGCGTAGTTCGGGGCGACCATCGGATAGTCCTTCGGGAGGTTCCACTTGGCGCGGTATTCCTCGGGGCTCATGTTGTACTTGGTGCGCAGGTGACGTTTCAGCGACTTGAACTTCCGGCCGTCTTCCAGACAGATCAGGTAGTCCGGCGTGATCGACTTACGGACCGGAACGGCCGGTTCACGGGGCTCGGGTTCAGGCTCGACGACGCCCGTCGACACTTGGGACAGCGCCGCGTGGATGCTCGAGATCAGGCCCGGAACTTCCGAAGCCTGCACGTTATTGTTGCCGACATAGGCCGACACGATGTCGGCGGTCATCTCGAGCAGTTGCGAGTTGTCTTCCATGGTTTTCCCAGCCGGATTTTCTAGAATCGACTGGCGAACTCCCAGTCCTTGGTGGCTGTTTGAATAGAGTCGTTCGATTTTGAAAGCAATGCCGCGACGTAAGGCGGCCTGTTCAGACGAACTCGGCGCAGGTTGGGCCGCAAGCTCAGCGACCGAAGTTTTCCGCCAACGCCAGCATCGCCGCGCGTTCCGGAGCGGAATAATCGTCCAGCGCTTCTTCCTCACCGTCCCTGATGGCCTTCAGTAGAGCCGGGCTCAGCGCAGAGGAAAGAGACCAGTTCCAGTACCGCAAGACGGTCTGGGCGCGATCTACCGCCAACATCTCATAGGTGACCTGCACCCGTTCCCACAGCGGATCGGCCGTCCCGTCAGGCGTCAGCTCCGGTCGGCGCATCGACCGCCACAGGGACAGGAGATCATTTCGGCCCAGCCCGGTCGCCTTGCACAGGATGGCCAGGGGTTCGCCACCCGGATCGCCCAGTATCTTGGCGCCCGTGATCGGCTTCACACCGGAAAGGTAGGCGATCTCGGTCGCGATCTCGCGCGACAGTCCTCGTTGTCCGGCGGCGGTGACCGCTTCCTCCAGACCGTTGTAGGGGCTCTTTTCGATGGCCGCGCGGTTGCGCTGGCGACGCTCGATGAACTGCAGGGCCTTGCGCGAGACCGGGTCCTGCCAGCCTTCCTCTGCGGCCATGGCGAAGACGTCCTCCGCCACCTCCTGCATCACCTCGCGCGACACGGCGAAGCGCTGCAGAATCGTGCGCCGGTCTTCGGGGCCCGACCACCAGAACATCACATAGGCGCCCGACGGGCGAAGCTCCGGGCGTTTCAGCAGATGGCCGCACAGATGGCGCTCGGTCCGGCTGAGGCTGACCACCCCCTCGATCGCGACCTGGCTCAGCCGCGCCGTGTTATTGCGCAGCACAGCCTCGATCACCTGCGCCTCACCGAAGCTCAGCAGGGTCTCGCAAACCACCTCGGAAAGGCCGCGGCGGTTGGCCATCATGAAGCGATGCTCGGCGCTCGCATCACGCGCGCAGGCCACGAGATCGGCGTCCGACAACGAGGCGCACTGTTCGATCAGCAGTCCGGCGATCTCCGGCTCGTCCCTCAGCAGCATGCGGGCCAGGGCGTTCGGCAACTCGGCCAACGGCGCCAGCCGCGCGGCGACCCGACGACGGTCCTCCGGCGACGCCAGTCGCAGCATCTCAACCAGCAGATCGCCCGTCACCGAGCGCTCGAAGGCGTTGATCCGGCTCGCCGGCAGGGACACGACGTCCGCCAGCCGCTTCAGCAGCGCATGGCGCGCGCGAAGGGCCGCGACGGGCGCAGTCTCCTCGGGCAGGGCGGCGGGTTCGGACATATCCGGCAGAGGGTACAGCCGACGCGGTTAACCGGCTGTGACGCCCGGGCGTTCAGGCGCGCCCTCAGTCAAACGCCGCCCAAGCCGCTCGCGTGTCCTCGACCAGCCGGAAGTCCGTGGTCAGCTCGCCCGCATCCCTGAAGCGCAGCGTGACCGAGACCTTCCCGTCCATAGCGCGCGCGGGATCGTAACCGATCAGCATCAGATGCAGGTCGCTGCCCGGCCGGACCTCCAGCGCGCCCGCGCCGGGCACGCCCCAGGTCGGATCGGTCACCATGTCGACCTCGTCGCCCTCGCGGTAGATGCGATGCAACTCCACCCGCTCGGCGCAGGTGCAGCTAACGCCGATCAGCGCGTCGGCCGCGCCGCCGTTGGCGACCGCCAGATAGCCGGCGACAGACTCTCCCGCCGTGTCGACGCCTCGCACGATCCGTCGGCTCAGCACCAATCCGCCGATGCCGGCCCGGTCCTCAAGCGCCCGCGCCGGAAGCGGCGGCATCAGCACGGTCGCAGCCGGGTCCTCGCGATAGTCGAAGCCGCCCGTCTGGACCCACTGCCCGTCCCGTTCGATGCTGGCCCGCGCCTGCCGGACGCCGTCGACCGTGGTCATCACCGACCGGATGCGTTCCAGCCCCTCGACGCCGTGAACGGTCTCATCGATCTCGAAACCGCCGCCGACCACCGGGCGCATCGTCCCGGTCGTGTGGAAGCCGCCGGTCGTGAAGTAATGGAAAATGTAGCCGTCGGTCTCCTTGTCGCGGAAGATCAGCGTCTCACCGGCGTAGGCGCCGCCGTTGACGGAGTGGGTCACGCGCACGGCATGGCCGCCGATGGCCCACTCCCAGTGCTGGATGTCCTCCACCGCGTTCGGACCGATGCCTGTCCCGCGGTAGGTCCGTCCGATCAGCGGTTCGAACGGCGCATAGGCGTCACGCCCCGACGTCGCGGCGGGCAGGTCCGCCGGCTGCGCCAGGATCACCGAAGGCCAGAGCAGGCCCACCAGCACGGCCAGAAACGACAGGTGACGCATCACTCCCTCCCTCTGGCCGCCCGGTCTCACCCGACGCGTGCCGAAGACGTCACAGCCCTTCGAACAGGGCGGTGGACAGATAACGTTCCGCGAAGCTCGGGATGATGGCGACGATGGTCTTGCCCGCGTTCTCCTCGCGCGCCGCCAGCCGGAACGCGGCCGTCAGGGCCGCGCCGGACGAAATGCCGACCGGGATCCCCTCCACCCGCGCCGCCTTGCGGGCCATCTCGAACGCATCCTCGTTCGAGACCTGCTCGACGCCGTCGATGATCGCGCGATCCACGATCGACGGAATGAAGCCGGCGCCGATACCCTGGATCTTGTGCGGGCCCGGATCACCACCGGACAGGACCGGCGAGGCGGTCGGCTCGACCGCGATCATCTGCACGGACGGCTTCTTCGCCTTCAGCACCTGACCGACGCCGGTAATGGTGCCGCCGGTGCCGACCCCGGCCACCACGATGTCGACCGCGCCGCCGGTATCGGCCCAGATTTCCTCGGCCGTGGTCTCACGGTGGATCGCCGGGTTGGCCGGATTGTCGAACTGGGCGGGGCTGACGGCGCCGGGCGTGCGCTCCAGCAGTTCCTGCGCCATGGCGATGGCGCCCTTCATCCCCTTCTCCGCCGGCGTCAGCACCAGCTCGGCTCCGAGCAGGGCCAGCATCTTGCGGCGCTCCATTGACATGCTCTCGGGCATGACGAGGATCAGCTTGTAGCCCTTGGCCGCCGCCACGAACGCCAGGGCGATGCCGGTGTTGCCGCTGGTCGGCTCGATCAGCACGCTGCCCGGGCCGATCTTCCCGGACTGTTCCAGGGCCTCGATCATCGCCACGCCGATCCGGTCCTTCACCGAGGCGATCGGGTTGAAGAACTCCAGCTTGGCCAGAACCCGGGCCTTGGGCTGCTGCTCCGCCGACAGGCGCGGCAGGCCGACCAGCGGCGTGTCGCCGATGGTCTCGATGATCGAGTCATAAATCTTGCCGCGGCCGGACTTGCGATGGCGGCTGGCGTCGTACGAGGCGTCGGACATGGGGAGGTCTCCGGGCGGCGTTTAGCATGACATTAAAGCACGTTCCGAGCGACGGAACCTCACGGATCTGGGGAAAGTGCATCGTCTCGCAATGGCACGGTGAAGCCTTTACGAAAGTGAGGCGTTGGGCGATCAGCGGCGAGTAACGCCGGGGGAGAGTGACACTGTCCGAGACGCCTGCCGATATCGCCTTCCTCGACCGTGGAGGCGAGATGGCCGGACGCATCCGTGCGTTCGACTGGTCCCGCACGTCGATCGGTCCGATCCAGGCGTGGCCGCAGAGTTTGCGCACGGCTGTCGGCCTGCTCGTCGCCGCCCCCAATCCGATGGTTCTGCTCTGGGGCCAGGAAGGGCTCCTGATCTACAACGACGGCTACGCCCGCTTCGCCGGTCGCCGTCACCCGGAATTGCTCGGCATGGGCGCCCGCGAGGGCTGGCCCGAGATCGCCGACTTCAATGACGGGAATATTCGCCGCGGCCTCGCCGGGGAATCCTGGTCCCTCAAGGATCAGGAGCTGGTGCTGGACCGGGCCGGCGTCCCGGAACCCGGCTGGATGGATCTGGACTACGTCCCGGTCCCGGACGAAAGCGGGCGGCCCGCCGGCATCATGGTCTTCGTCACCGAGACCACCGACCGCCTCCTTGCTGAAAAACAACGGACCGAGACCGACACCCGGCTTCAGCTCGCGCTGTCCGCGGGACGGGGCATCGGGGCCTGGGACTGGGACATCAAGGCCGACCTCGTTCGCGCCGATGAACGGTTCGCCCGCCTCTACGGCGTCGATCCCGTCCGCGCCGCCACGGGCGCGCCGATCTCCGAGTTCTTCGCGGGCATCCATCCCGAGGACCTGCCCGCGGTGCAGACCGGCATCAACCGCGCCCTGGCCGCAGGCGGCGCCTTCAGCGGCGAATACCGGCTCATTCGTCCAGACGGAGACGTTCGCTGGCTCCAGGCGGAAGGTCGCGTCGAGCTGGACGATGACGGTCAGCCCAGCCGCTTCCCGGGTGTCAGCTTCGACATCAGCGACCGCAAGGCCGTCGAATCCCGCCTGCGTTTCCTCGACGCCCTGCAGGTCCAGGTCGCCCGCCTGACCGAGGCGCAGCAGGTTCTGGCGGTCACCACCCGTCTGACCGGCGAATATCTGGGCGCCTCCGTCTGCGCCTACGCCAACATGGACGCCGACCAGGACGGGTTCACGATCCGCGGCGACTGGGCCGCCGAGGGATCGACCACCATCGTCGGGCACTACAGCCTCGCCGACTTCGGCGAACAGGCCGTCAGCGAACTCCGCGCGGGGCGGCCGCTGATCGTCAACGACAACCGCAAGGAACTGCCGCCCGAGGCCGCCGCGACCTTCCAGTCGATAGGCCTGTCCGCGACGATCTGCATGCCGCTGGTCAAGGACGGGGTCCTGACCGCGCTGATGGCGATCCACCACAAGCAGCCGCACGTCTGGACTGCCGACGAGCTGTCCACCATCCGGCAGGTCGTCGAGCGCTCATGGGCTCACGTCGAGCGGGTCCGCTCCGAACTCGAACGCCGGGAAAGCGACACGCGCTACGAGGCCCTCTTCAACGCGATCGACGAGGGCTTCTGCATCATCGAATTCTTCGATGGTCCGCACGGCCCGCTCAGCGACTACATCCACGTCGAGGCGAACGAGGCCTATGCGATCAATGCGGGCATTCCCGACGTGGTCGGCCAGAAGGTCCGCGAGATGGTCGGCGAAGAGGCTGACGAATGGGTTCGCCGCTACCGCGAGGTGCTCGTCACCGGCCGCCCGATCCGCTTCGAGAAGGAGCTGGAGAAAACCGGCCGCTGGCTCGAACTCGCCGCCTTCCGTATCGAGCCCGCGTCGCGCAAGCAGGTCGCCGTTCTGTTCAAGGACCTGACCGCCCGCCGTCAGGCCGAGAAGGCGCTCAAGACCCTGAACGAGACGCTCGAACAGCGGGTCGAGGAACGCACCACCGAGCTGATGCGCGCGGAAGAGGCCTTGCGTCAGTCCCAGAAGATGGAAGCAGTCGGACAACTGACCGGCGGCATCGCCCACGATTTCAACAACCTGCTCGCCGGCATCTCCGGCAGCCTTGAACTGCTGCAGCGTCGCCTGCAGGAGGGCCGCCTCGCCGGCGTCGAACGCTACATCGACGCCGCCCAAGGCGCGGCGCAACGGGCCGCGGCCCTGACCCAGCGCCTGCTCGCCTTCTCCCGTCGCCAGACCCTCGACCCGAAACCCATCGCCGTGAACCGTCTGATCAACGGCATGGAAGACCTGATCCGCCGGACCATGGGACCGGACATCGAGGTCGAGGTCGTCGGCGCGGCCGGGCTGTGGACGACGCGGGTCGATCCGTCCCAGCTCGAGAACGCCCTGCTCAACCTGTGCATCAACGCGCGGGACGCCATGGCGCCGAACCCGGGACGCCTGACCATCGAGACCGCCAACAAATGGCTGGATGACCGCGCGGCGAAGGAGCGGGACCTGACGCCGGGCCAGTATGTGTCGCTGTGCGTCACAGATACCGGCTCGGGCATTCCCGCCGACATCGTCGACAAGATCTTCGACCCCTTCTTCACCACCAAGCCCATCGGTCAGGGGACCGGCCTGGGCCTGTCGATGATCCACGGCTTCGTGCGGCAGTCCGGCGGGCAGGTCCGCGTCTATTCAGAGCCGGAGAAGGGCACGACGATGTGCCTCTACCTCCCCCGCTACACCGGCGCCCTCAGCGCGGTCGATCCGCTCGACCCGGTGATCGCCGGCCATCCGGGGCACGGCGAAACCATCCTGGTGATCGACGACGAACCGACGGTCCGGATGCTCGCCGCCGAGGTTCTGGGCGATGCGGGCTATACAGTGATCGAGGCCGTCGACGGTCCGGCGGGCCTGCAGGTGCTGAACAGCGACGTCCGCATCGACCTCTTGGTCACCGACGTCGGCCTGCCCGGCGGTCTGAACGGGCGTCAGGTCGCGGACGCCGCCCGGATCCAGCGCCCGGACCTGAAGGTCCTGTTCATCACCGGCTATGCGGAGAACGCCGCCGTCGGCAACGGCCTGCTCGACCCGGGCATGGCCGTGCTGACCAAGCCGTTCGTAATGACCGATCTGGTCAACAAGGCGGGCGAGCTGATCGACAGCTAGGCGGCGGGAGGGGTCAGAACTCCTCCCAGCCCTCACCGACCGCCGGTCCCCCCGCGACCGCCGCGCCGCCGCCCGCGAAGGCGACCAGTCGCGCCCGCTCGCGCGCCAGCGGTGCGGGCGCCCCCGGCCTGGGCTTCAGCGTATGGACGACGGGCCCTTGGGGCGCCCGCTCACCGGTTTCGAAGCGGTCGACCAGCGCCGCGAGCTGCGCCGCCTCGGTCTTCAGATTGGCCGCGGCCGCCGTGGTCTCCTCAACCATGGCCGCGTTCTGCTGGGTGACCTGATCCATCTGGTTGACGGCGGTGTTGACCTGCTGAAGGCCGGTCGCCTGCTCCTGGGCCGAGGCCGAAATCTCGGACACCAGCGCATCCATCTCCGCCACGCGGACCCCGATCGCGGACAGCGCCGAGCCCGCTTCATCGACCAGCTTCACCCCCGCCGCGACCTGGTTGGTCGAGGTCTGGATCAGGGTCTTGATCTCCTTGGCGGCTTCCGCGGAACGCTGGGCCAGCGACCGGACTTCCGAGGCCACCACGGCGAAGCCGCGGCCCGAGTCGCCCGCCCGCGCCGCCTCGACGCCGGCGTTCAGGGCCAGCAGGTTGGTCTGGAAGGCGATCTCGTCGATGACCCCGATGATCTCGCCGATCTGCACCGAACTCTTCTGGATTTCGTCCATCGCGGTGATCGCATTGCGCACCACCTCGCCGGACCGCTCGGCTTCCGACCGGGCTCCGGCCGCGGCGTCCGAGGCCTTGCGGGCGCCTTCGGCGCTCCGCTTCACCGTGGCGGTGATCTCGTCCAGCGCCGCCGCCGTCTCCTCCAGACTGGCCGCCTGTTGCTCGGTTCGGCGGGACAGGTCGTCCGACGCCGTCGAGATTTCGTCCGAACCCCCGCGGAGCCCGCCGACCGCTTCGGTCACCTGCTCCAACGCCGCCCGGAGGCTGCCCACGGCCGAGTTGTAGTCGTCGCAGATGCGCTGGTGCGCGCCGCTCATCTCGCCCTCGACCCGCGTCGTCAGGTCACCGTCCGACAGTCGCGACAGACTGTTCGCCAGCGCATCGACCAGGGTCGTCTGCGCCTGTTCGGCCTGCACCCGGGCGGCCTCGCGACGGTTGTTCTCCTGCTCCTCGCGGGTGATGTCGACCGCCAGCTTGATGACCCGCACCGGACGACCGTCCGGGCCCATGATCGGGTTGTAGGTGGCCTGCAGCCAGACCTCCCGACCGCCCTTGGCCAGACGCCGGAACTTGCCCGCCGCGAACTGGCCTTCGTTGAGCGAGCGCCAGAAGGCGCTGTATTCGCCCGACGCGGCCTCCGACGGCTCCATGAAGTTGCGGTGATGCGTCCCGCGGATTTCCTCGATGGCGTATCCCATCGTCAGCAGGAAGTTCTCGTTGGCGCCGATAATGGTCCCGTCGAGATTGAACTCGATCACCGCCTGGGATCGGCCGATCGCGGCCATCCGGGCCTCAAGCTCGTCGACACGATTCTGGATTGCACTGGACTGACGACGCACCGCGTTAAACATCGGAACCTCCCCATCAAGCGACCATCAGAGGTCGCCACCCATGATTGAATAGTTCCGTCAGTGAACTTTATGATGAGTTGTCCTTCCGTTAAGGACAAACACCTAGAGCCTCGTTCAGCCCCGCTTAGGTTTCGAGTACTGCCGTTAGCCGACAATCAGCTGATCACCGCCCGCGCCGGGTCGAAGCCGACGACCTCCCGGATCACGATCATGCTCTGGTAGGCCCTGACGCCCTTCTCGGGAGTCATCTCCCGAATGCCGAAGGCCTCGTACTCCGCCATGGAGCGGACAGCGACGGTGACCAGATAATCGGTCGGACCCGTCACATCCCAGCAGCCCTGCACCTCCGGGCTCGCGCGCATGAAGTCCTGAAAGGCGTTCATGACGCGGCGCTCCTGGGTGTTCATCTCCACCAGGACATGCAGGACGATGCGCGGCTCCACCCGCGCCGGATCGATAACCGACACGTCGGCGACGATCACGCCCTCGGCGCGCAAACGGCGCAAACGGCGCAGCACCGCAGACTCGGAAAGCCCCACCGCCTCCGCCGTCACCCGCGCCGGTTCCAGATTGTCCCGCCGCACCCGAGCGAGGAGCTTGTGGTCAAAGGCGTCGAGAGTGGCGAATTCCATCATCATGCACCCATTGGAGACGATTTCAGTCGATCAACAGCCTGAAATCGCCGGGAAGCGCAACGCCTTCCGGTCTATGCTCCGGTCATGTCGATCGCTGGCGCGCACCGCTCACTGTCCTCCCCCGCAGTCGCGGGCGCCATGCCCTATGCAGCCCTCCTCGCGGGCATGGTTTCGCTGGCGATCGGCACCTCCTTCGCCAAACAGCTCTTCCCGGTCATCGGGGCCGAAGGCACCTCGGCGCTCCGCGTCGGCCTGTCCGCCCTCATCCTGATCGCGGTCTGGCGTCCCTGGCGTTTCCGCCTGACGCGCTCCGACGCCGGACAGGTGCTGCTGTACGGTCTGGTTCTCGGCCTGATGAACCTCAGCTTCTACATGTCGCTGCGGACCATCCCGCTGGGCCTCGCCATCGCCATCGAGTTCTCCGGTCCCCTCGTGCTGGCCCTGGTCCACGCCCGCCGTCTGATCCATTTCGTCTGGATCGCCTGCGCCGTCGCGGGTCTGGGCATGCTGCTGCCGATCTGGAGCGGGGCCCATGCGCTCGATCCGGCGGGCGTCGCCTTCGCCGCCTTCGCGGGCCTGTGCTGGGCGCTCTACATCATCTTCGGCAAGCGCCTGTCGCACATGCACGCCGGCCAGTCGGTCGCCCTGGGCATGAGCACCGCCGCCCTGGTCATCCTGCCGTTCGGCGTGGTCAGCGCGGGAACCAGCCTGCTGCTGCCGTCCGTGCTCGCGATCGGCGTCTGCGTCGCCATCGCCTCCAGCGCCCTGCCCTATTCGCTGGAAATGATCGCCCTGCGCCACATCCCCAAACGCACCTTCGGCGTCCTGCTGTCCGGCGAACCCGCCGTCGGCGCGATCGCGGGCCTCATCATCCTGCACGAGCGGCTCAGCAGCCTGCAGTGGCTGGCCATCGGCTTCATCATCATCGCCTCGGTCGGCGCCATCCTGACCACCGGCCGCGACACGGCCGAACAGCCCGCCGATGCGCCTGTTCCCACAGTGAACTGAGCTGATCTTCACCTTCGATTAACCACGTTCCCCGCATCCGTGGAGACCTGTTCAGGGGCTCCGTTTGCGCAATCTCGCCGCCGCCGTCGAAGCGATCGACCCGCTGGTCGTGACCGGCAAGGTCGCGGGTGTCAGCGGCCTGCTGATCGAGTCCCGCGGCGGCCTCAGCCGCCTCGCTGTCGGCGCCCGCGCCGAGATCGAGCGGGGACGCGGCCTCAATCCCCTGCCCGCCGAGGTCGTCGGCTTCCGCGACGCCAAGGCCCTGCTGATGCCCTTCGGTCCGGTCGAGGGCGTGGCCCCCGGCGCGGACATCCGGATCATCGACACCGCCGCCAGCGTCCGCCCGACCACCGCCTGGCTGGGCCGGATCATCGACGCCTTCGGCAACCCCATCGACGGCAAGGGCCCGCTGCCGCAAGGCCCCGCCGCCTATCCACTTCGCGCGCCGCCGCCGCCCGCCCACTCGCGCGGCCGGGTCGGTGAACGCCTCGATCTGGGCGTCCGCTCGATGGACGTCTTCACCACCACCTGCCGGGGTCAGCGCCTGGGCATCTTCGCCGGCTCGGGCGTCGGCAAGTCTGTGCTGTTGTCGATGCTGGCCAAGGAAGCCACCTGCGACGCCGTCGTCGTCGGCCTGATCGGCGAGCGGGGCCGCGAGGTCCGAGAGTTCGTCGAAGAGACCCTGGGCGAGGACGGCCTGCGCCGCGCTGTCGTCGTGGTCGCCACCTCGGACGAGCCGGCCCTGACCCGCCGCCAGGCCGCATATATGACTCTGGCGATCAGCGAGTACATGCGCGACCAGGACCAGGAAGTCCTGTGCCTGATGGACTCGGTCACCCGCTTCGCCATGGCCCAGCGCGAGATCGGCCTGGCCGCCGGCGAGCCGCCGACCACCAAGGGCTACACGCCCACCGTCTTCACCGAGTTGCCGAAGCTCCTGGAGCGCGCCGGCCCCGGCCCGATCCGCGCCGATGGCACCACGGCCGCCCCGATCACCGCCCTCTTCACCGTGCTGGTGGACGGCGACGACCACAACGAGCCGATCGCCGACGCCACGCGCGGTATCCTTGACGGTCACATCGTCATGGAGCGCGCCATCGCCGAACGCGGCCGCTTCCCGGCGATCAACGTCCTGAAGTCGATCAGCCGGACCATGCCGGGCTGCCAGCACCAGCACGAACGCGACATCGTCAAGGGCGCGCGCCAGGTGATGTCGGCCTACGCCAACATGGAAGAACTGATCCGGATCGGCGCCTACCGCGCCGGAGCCGACCCTGTCGTCGACCGCGCGATCCGCCTGAATCCGGCGATCGAAGCCTTCCTTAGCCAAGATAAGGAAGAAGCAACTTCTCTGGACGACTCTTTCGGCTACCTGGGGCAGATCCTGGCGAGTGAGTACTGATGACCAAGTGGGCCGCCTCGCTAATCCGCATCTCGAACCACGAGGTCGAGACGCTGCAAAAACGCCTCGCCGAGATCACTGAACGCCGCATGGCCGCCGAGTTGCGCATCTCCATGCTGGACGCCGAGGCTGAGGCCGAAGCCAAGAGCGCCGAGGGCGACCCCAGCGCGGGCTGGTACATGATCGGCTACCGCGAGGGCTACAAGCGCCGCCGCGCCGACATGCTGGTCCAGATCGACCAATGCCACGCCGAAGAAGTCGGGGCCCGCGACGCCCTGTCCGAGGCGTTCGAGAACCTCAAGAAGTACGAACACGTCGCCGAACAGGCCAAGGTGCTGGCCGCCAAGAAGCTGGGGGCCTTCGAGGCCGCCCAGATGGACGAGGTCAGCATCCGCCGCGCCGCCATGGCCGGCCGGTAAGCAAGTTCCGCCCGGCGCTTAACCAAACGCCGACCTTTTGCCGATCATAGTTTCCGGATCGTCAGGCAAGGAGGGGTTCGGCGTGACGACCGGTGCGTTAAGGGGACATGAGATCAGCGGCTGGACAAAGCCCGTCGCCCTGACTTGCGCCTATTTCGCCGGACTGACCTACAGCCTCTTCCTGGCCGGCGCGACCCACAACATCCCCACGATCTGGACAGCCAACGCCATCGCCATCGCCGCCATGATGGTGCTGCGCCGGCGCGAAGCCATCGGCTTCCTGATCGCCACCAACTTCCTGCACATCACCTTGGAAATGTTGATCGGCGCCCCACCGCGCTTCGTGCTGCTGGTGGCGGTGCTGGACACCATCCAGACCGTCGGCGCCGCCGCCCTGCTGCGCTGGATGCGCGTGCCGTCCAAGGTGCGAGACCCACGCGGCCTGCTCATGGTCATCGCCGTGGCCTCGGCCTTGACCGCCGTCAGCTCCGTCGGCGTCAACGGCTTGCTGGCCCTCAGCGGCGGCCGACCGTTCTTCGCCGGCTGGAGCGAGTGGACCACCTCAAACGTGCTGGGCGTCGCCATCGCCCTGCCGGTGGTGCTGATCCTGATGGATCATCGCCACCGGGAAGGGTTCCACGTTCGCGCGCTGGAGGCCGGCGCCACCCTGCTGCTGGTGTTGGCCATCTCGGCCGTGGTCTTCGCTACCGATGCGGACTACCAGGTGCTGCTGTTCGCCCCCGCCCTTCTGGCCGCCTTCCGGGGCGGTCCGCGCTTCGTGGCCGTGGTGGTGACGATCTCTATGGCCATGGCCATTCCCGCCGTGCTCCACCGCACGGGCCTGGACATCAAGGTCGCCCTGCCGCCCCTGCGACACGCGCTTGTTTTCCACATCGTGCTCTACGCCGTCAGCATGGTCGCCGCCCTGGCGCTGGGCCGCCAGGCGCGCCTGCAGGCCCTGCTGGTTCGCCGCCAGGCGGCAGCCCGCGCCGCCCAGGCAAAGGCCCTGGCCGCCAGCCAGGCCAAGTCGGACTTCCTGGCCACGATCAGCCACGAGATCCGCACCCCGCTGAACAGCATCCTGGGCTTTGCCGGACTGGTGGCCGACGACCCGCACCTGTCAGTCGTCAACCGTCGCCGCCTGGACCTAGTCGCCCGCGCCGGCCGCTCGCTGGCCGAGATCGTCGGCGACCTGCTCGACTTCGCCAAGGTCGAGGCCGGCCGACTGGACCTGACCCTGGCCCCGACCACGCCCTCGGCCCTGCTGCGCGACGCCGTGGCCATCATCGCTCCGGACGCGGCCGCCAAGGGCCTGACCGTACGGACGGTCATGGAAGCCTCGGGCGAAGCCGATGTCGATGCGACTCTGGCCCTGGACGAAACCCGCCTGCGTCAAATCTTGCTGAACCTCTTGGCCAACGCCCTGAAGTTCACCGCCGAGGGCGAAGTGACCGCCCGCCTCACCGCCGGTCCAGCCCCGGGCCAGCTGCGCTTCGAAGTGACCGACACCGGCATCGGCATCGCGCCCGAAGTGCAGGCCCGCCTTTTCCAGCGCTTCTCGCAGGGCGACAGCTCGATCAGCCGCAGCTATGGCGGTACGGGCCTGGGCCTGGCCATCAGCAAGGCCCTGATCGGCCGCATGGGCGGCGAGATCGGTGTCGAGAGCCAGCTGGGCCAAGGCGCGCGCTTCTGGATCGAGCTGACCGCCGAACCCGCGGCCGAAGCCGAGCCTGCTACCGTCCCGGCGCCAAAGACGGCCACTGACCGCGCCGCCCGCGTGCTGCTGGTCGACGACCACCCCATGAACCGCGAGCTGGGCAAGGCGCTGCTGACCCTGGCGGGCTGCGACGTGGTCACCGCCGACGACGGCGCTCAGGCGCTGGAAGCCGTGCAGGCCGACAGTTTCGATCTGGTGCTGATGGACGTCCACATGCCGCGCATGGATGGCCTGACCGCGACCCGCGCCATCCGCGCCCTGCCCGGCCCGCTGGCCGCCATCCCGATCATCGCCCTCAGCGCCGATGTCCTTCCCGAGCAGATCGCCCGCTGCC
>NZ_DASWWG010000105.1:0-5699 GCF_036400995.1 Brevundimonas sp. | reverse complement strand
GCGGCCTTGAGCCGCTCGAGGGCGCCCTCTGGCGTGTCGGGGCGCGCGCCTTCCGCCGACTGGGCCTGGGCCCGGCGTTTGCCGGCGCGGTCCTCGGCGACATTGGCCAGAAGCGAGAAGACCGCGAAGCCGTGGGCGAGGCCGACGGCCTGGTCGAGACTGAGTTCGCCCAGCAACTGTTCGAGGCGCTCGGCGTCGGCGGAACCGGCGTCGCGGTGCCAGGCGACCGAGGCCCGGCGCACCGCCTCGATGCGATCATAGAGTTCGCGTCCGCCCTCGGCCAGGATGACCTCGCCCAACAGGCCGCCGAGCAGGCGGACCTCGTCGCGCAAGCGGTCGTCGGCGGCCTGGATCATCGCGGGCTCTTTCAGCGGGGAGGTTGGAGACCGCACCGTATCAGGGGTTAGAGAACGGGCCATCGCAAAGCCTAACGCTGAAACGCGATGTGCGGTCCGGGGCCGAGTCGACAAACGTCTCTCTTTCCGCCATAAGCCGCCGCTTCCGACGCAAGTGAACCTCGCGTCTCCACCTGCACGACCCCGGTCCGGCCGGACGAGGCAGGCGAGAACCCTCCGCCGACGTGATCGTCGCCGGAGGCCATTTCGCTATGGAGACTGTTTCACCCGTCGGTTTGGTGGCCCGCAGGGGCTGACGAGGTAGTGAATGTTCGAGGCTCTGAACGAGCGGCTGACAGGCGTCTTCGACCGGATCACCGGGCGCGGCGCCCTGTCCGAAAAGGACGTGGCCGAGGCGATGCGCGAAGTGCGCGTGGCCCTGCTCGAGGCCGACGTCGCCCTGCCCGTCGTCAAGGAATTCATCGCCTTCGCCACCGAGCGCGCGACGGGTGAAGAGGTCATCCGGTCGGTCAAGCCGGCCGATCAGGTCATCAAGATCGTCTACGATGGCCTCGTCGAGATGCTGGGCGGCGAGGAGCCGACCCCCATCAACCTGAACGCCACGCCGCCCGCCGTCATCCTGATGGCCGGCCTGCAGGGCTCGGGCAAGACGACGACCTCGGCCAAGCTGGCGCTGCGCCTGACCAAGTTCGATCGCAAGAAGGTCATGATGGCCTCGCTGGACACGCGTCGTCCGGCGGCCATGGAGCAGCTCGAGACCCTCGGCAAGCAGATCGAGGTCGCGACCCTTCCGATCGTGAAGGGCGAAAGCGCCGTCCAGATCACCCGCCGGGCGATGACGTCCGCCAAGCTGCAGGGCTTCGATGTCCTGATCCTCGACACCGCCGGCCGGATCACGCTGGACGAGGCGCTGATGGCCGAGGTGGCGGAAGTCGCTTCGATCGCCAAGCCGGTGGAAACCCTGCTGGTCGCCGACAGCCTGACCGGTCAGGACGCCGTCCGCACCGCCCGCGCCTTCCATGAGCGCCTGCCGCTGACGGGTCTGGTCCTGACCCGCGCCGACGGCGACGGCCGCGGCGGCGCCATGCTGTCGATGAAGGCCGTCACCGGCCTGCCGATCAAATATCTGGGCGCCGGCGAAAAGGTCGACCAGCTGGACGTCTTCGACGCCCGCCGCGTCGCCGGCCGCATCCTCGGTCAGGGCGATATCGTCGCCCTGGTCGAGAAGGCGTCGCAGGAGCTGGACGCCTCCAAGGCCGAGGCCATGGCCCGCAAGCTGGCCAAGGGGCAGTTCGACCTGAACGACCTCGCCGCCCAGCTGCAGCAGATGAAGAAGATGGGCGGTCTTCAGGGCATCATGGGCATGCTGCCCGGTGTCGCGAAGATGAAGGCCCAGATGGCCGACGCCAACATCGACGACCGCATGATCGCCCGCCAGGAAGCGATCATCTCGTCGATGACCAAGGCCGAGCGCAAGAAGCCGGACCTGCTGAACGCCAGCCGCAAGCGCCGCGTGGCCGCGGGCGCCGGGGTCGAGGTCCAGGACATCAACCGCCTGCTCAAGCAGCACCGGCAGATGGCCGACATGGTCAAGTCGCTGTCGCGCGGCGGACCGAAGAAGATGCAGCAGATGGCCGCCATGCTCGGCGGCCTCGGCGGCGGTGGAATGGGCGGACCGGACATGGCCCGCCTGAAGGCGATGGGCGGGGGCAAGATGCCCGAGCCGAGCGCCGACGAACTGAAGGCCATTCAGGACCGGCTCGCCGGACTGGGTGGCGGACAACTTCCGGGAGGCCTTCCGGGCCTGCCGGGCTTCCCTCCGAAGAAATAAGACTTCCCTGAAAGAGACCTGAAATGCTGAAGATCCGTCTGGCCCGTGGTGGCGCCAAGAAGCGCCCGTACTACTACATCGTCGTTGCTGACTCGCACGCTCCGCGCGATGGCAAGTTCATCGAGCGCGTTGGCTCGTACAACCCGATGCTGCCGCGCGACGGTGAGCAGAAGCGCGTTGTGCTGAAGGCCGACCGTATCGCTGAATGGCTCGCCAAGGGCGCCCAGCCGACCGACCGCGTCGCCCGTTTCCTGTCGCAGGACGAAACGCTGGCCGGCAAGGTGAAGTGGACCCAGGGCAACAACCCGAACAAGGCCCAGCCGGGCAAGAAGGCGCAAGAGCGCGCCGCCGAGCGCGCCCAGCGCGAAGCCGACCGCGCCGAAGCCGAAGCCGCTGCCAAGGCCGAGGCCGCTGAAGCCGCCGCCCGCGCCAAGGAAGAAGCCGCCGCCGCCGCTGCCGCCGCTGCTGCTGCTCCGGCCGTGGAAGAGGCTCCGGCTGAAGAAGCTCCGGCTGCCGAAGCCGCTGCTGAAGAGGCTCCGGCCGCCGAGTCGACCGAAGAAGCCTGATTGGGTCCGGTTCGCCGGAATTGATCTGGGGAGGGCGGCGTCCGATGGGCGCCGCCTTTCTTTTTGGGTCGGTGTGCGCCACTGGAGGCGCGGTTATTCAACGAGGTCCCCCGTGGCGCAGGACAAGCTCATTCTGGTCGGACAGGTCGTCGGCGGCTTCGGCGTGCGCGGCGAGGTGCGGGTGACGGCCTATACGGCCGATCCGATGGCCCTGCTGGCCTATCGCGACCTGCTGCGCGCCGACGGCTCGGCGGGGCTGACCCTGACCTCGGCCCGACCGGACAAGAACGGCGTGGTCGGTCGGGCGAAGGAGATCGCCACCAAGGAACAGGCCGACGCGATGCGCGGTCTCAAGCTGTTCATCCCGCGCGATCGCCTGCCCGAACCGGATGAGGACGAGTTCTACCTGACCGACCTGATCGGCCTGCAGGCCCGGGATCCGGAGGGCGTGGTGCTGGGCGCGGTGAAGTCGGTCCAGAATTTCGGCGCCTCCGACATGCTGGAGATCGCTCCGGCCGCCGGAGGGCCGACGTGGTACCTGCCGTTCACGCGCGACGCCGTCCCCGAACTGCATATCACCGACGGCTGGGTGCTGGCGGTGCGTCCGAACGAGGTCGGCGAGCGCGAGCCGGACTAGTCGGCGTCGACGATTTCCGCGTCGCCGACGTGGGTCTTGATGGACTCGATCGCGCGCTTGGCGCCTGATTTGTCGGAATAGCCTTCGGTCGAGAAGATGACTTCCGAGTTGTACTTGAACCGGACGCGGTACTCGCCGGCCTTGTCCTTGTAGATCTCGAACTTGTGGGCCACGGGCAGTCTCCCTGTTTCAGACGCGGTCAGGCTGGGCCGGAAGCGCGCGGGGCGTCAACAGCGCGCATGTCGGCGGCCGGACACAGCCTCGTGAGGATCAGGCGGGACGGCGCTTCCAGCGCAGGGCCGCCAGCGTCACGAACCCCGCCAGCAGCCCCCAGAAGGCCGAACCGACGCCGAACAGCGCCAGCCCCGAGGCCGTGGCCGCGAAGGCGATGACGGCGGCCTCCCGGTGGTCCGGCTCGGCCATGGCGCCGTGCAGGGCGCCGGTCAGCGGACCGATCAGGGCCAGACCGGTCAGCACGGCGAGGGCGGCCGTCGGCATGGCGATGAACAGGCCCGCCAGCGGCGCGGCGAACAGGGCCACGACCAGATAGAGGCCGCCGTAGAGCACGCCGACGATCCAGCGGCGCCGTGGGTCCGGATGGGCGTCCGGCCCGGTGCAGATGGCCGCGACGATGGCCGCCATGTTGATCCCATAGGCGCCGAAGGGGGCGAGGATGACGGTGGCGAGGCCGGTCGAGAGCAGCAGCGGACCGGGCGGCGGCTCGTAGCCTGAGGCCTTGAGCACCACGAGGCCGGGCAGGTTCTGCGAGACGAGGGTCACGAGGAACAGCGGCAGGGCCAGGCTGATCGCGGCCTTGAGGTCAAAGGCGGGGACGACCGGCGACAGCTGTCCGAACAGGCCGGTTCCGGGCGGCAGGGTCACCTGACCGCGCAGGGCCAGGACGGCAAAGGCGCCGACGAGGACGGCGGGCAGGGCCCAGGTCGGGGCCAGTCGCCGCATGATCAGGAAGACGGCGAACAGGCCCGCCGCCAGCGCCAGATCGGTCGGGAAGACGAGAAACAGCTTCAGGCAGAAGGGCAGCAGGACGCCCGCCAGCATGGCCGAGGCGATGCCGCCCGGTATCTTCGCCGCCAGTCGTCCGAGGGCGGGGACGAGGCCGGTGATCACCATCAGCGCGCCGGCGATGATGAAGGCGCCGACGGCGGTGGGCCAGCCGACCCCGAGCGTCGAGGCGGCCAGCAGGGCCGCGCCGGGGGTGGACCAGGCCAGGATGACCGGAACCTTCAGCCGCCAGCTGAGCAGCATCCCCGGCACGCCGATGCCGAGGCAGAGCGCCGTCACCATCGACACGATCTGGTCCGGCGAGGCGCCCAGCACATGCCCGGCCTGCACCACCAGCGCGACCGTGCCGCCGAACCCGATCACGGTTCCGACGGCGGCCGCCGAGAGGGCGGAGACGGGCAGGCGAGGGGCGGTCATCGCCCGCGCTTACCGGTTTGGTTCGGACGGGGGAAGAGACCGCTGTGGTGCGGACCACCTACACCCGCCGCCAACAGTCCTTAAGTTGGAAGTCCGCGAGTCTCCCCAGCGCCCCGACTTCACCCGATCCGCTCCGCACGGCAAGCCGCGTGTCCGAGTTGTCGGCGTCGAGGCCTGGACCGAAGAAATTATAGGTGTAGCCATCGAGTGTCCGGGGGGACAGTTCCTCCGGCCTCGCGGAGAACCCGACGACATTGAAACGCCCCGGATTCAGCGTCGCGATACGTTCAAGCACATAGCCTAAGCCCGGACACTCCGCCGTAGATGTAGCTTCCAACGCCCGGACGCCCCCGGAATCGAAGCTCTCTCTCTCCGCCCGCCATCGCCGTCCGGCCCAGGTTTCCGGCGTGAAGGTTGTGCGGTGGATAAGCGTGCCGTCGGCGTCGAATGTTTCGTAACCGACCACCGCCGCGGGTTGTCCTGAACGGTCGGGGGCATCGTAGGACTCCGATCCCTGCTGGCCTGTGACGGCCGCCAGCAGTTTCAACATCTCAAGGGTCAGGCGCATCGAGAAGTCCTTCCGAGATTGTCGGTAGTTCTAGTCGCCGGAACCGCGTGGCGGGAAACGACCCGCCACGCCTCAGCCCTCGATGTCTTCCGGCAGGCCCACGGCGTGGAAGCCGGCGTCGACGTGGACGACTTCACCGGTGGTCGAACGACCGAGGTCGGAGCAGAGCCACAGGGCGGCGCCGGCGACGCCTTCCATCGAGGTCTCTTCCTTGATCAGCGAGAACTGGGCCGACTTGGAGTGCAGGCCGCGGCCGCCCGAGATGCCGGCCAGCGACAGGGTGCGCATGGCGCCGGCCGAG
>NZ_DASWWG010000104.1:0-3643 GCF_036400995.1 Brevundimonas sp. | reverse complement strand
CGGCAACCGAGAGCGGCGTGAAGAGCGACCTGGCCGAGGTCGGGCAGACGCGGGCGCCGGTGGCGGACTCGGCGTCGCTGGACGCGACCGAGTGCGCAGCGCGCGGCGGCAAGATGCTGCCGCAGGGGCGGATGCAGTCGGTGCGCTGCGTGATCACCTATGCCGACGCGGGCCGTCGCTGCACGACCGGTTCGGACTGCCAGGGCGACTGCCGGGTCGAGGAGGTCGCCGGGACCCCGCAGGCGGGCGCCGCCGCGGTCGGGACCTGCCAGCGCGATTCCAGCCGCTTCGGCTGCTACACCACGGTCGAGAACGGCCGCGCCGAGGCGACGATCTGCGTCGACTGATGGCCGGACACCGGGACAGCAAAAAGGCCCCGTCGCGAGAGCGGCGGGGCCTTCTTCGTTCGTCCGGAGACGATCCGACCTTACTGCGCCGGGGCCGGCGGGGTGGTCATTTCGCCCGACGGAGTGGTGCTGGGCGTGTTCGAGGTGGTCATGCCGCCGTCGGCGTTGCCGGCCTGCTGCTCGATACGGTCGGCCTCGGTGTTGAGGGCCTTCTCCTGGGCTTCGTTCGGCGTCGCGGCGGCCTGGGCTTCCAGCTGGTCGGCGGTGGCTTCGGCCTGCTTGTCGGCGGCGCTTTCACCACAGGCGGCGAGGCCGGCGAAGGCGGCGACGGCGGTGGCGGCGATGATCAGTTTACGCATTGGAACAGTCCCTTTTCTTGTCTTCCTGGGACCGGACCAACCTGCGGGATTCGAAAAGGTTCACGCCGACGTGAGGTCGGCGTGAACTTTCGTCGGCTCAGCTTGCGGCGGCGAAGGCCACCCGCGCGGCGCCCAGAAGGGCCGCGTGCTTGTGCAGGATCACATGGGTCGGAATGGCGGCCATATAGTCCTTGAACCGGCCCTTGCGCTCGAAGCGTTCGCGGAACGGGCTGGCCTTGAGGAAGGGCAGGATGCGCGGCGCGATGCCGCCGGCGATGTAGACGCCGCCGCGCGAGCCGGTGGTCAGGGCGATGTCGCCGGCCACGGCGCCCAGGATGGCGCAGAAGCGGGCGAGGGTCGCGCCACAGTGGCTCTGCGGGTCTTCCAGCGCCTCGGCGGTGATCTGGGCCGGGTCGTCGATGTGCGTCTCGCGGCCGTCGATCTCGGCCAGGGCGCGGTGCATATTCAGCAGGCCGGGACCGCAGATTAGGCGCTCGATCGAGACGCGGTCATAGCGGCGGCGCAGGATGCGCAGGATCTCGTCCTCGATGGGGTCGCCGGGGGCGAAGCAGGCGTGGCCGCCCTCGGACGGCATGGCCAGTTCGTTGCCGCGCGAGTCGCGGATCAGCGCCGAGACGCCGAAGCCGGTGCCCGGCCCGAGCACGGCGATGGCCGAGTGAGGGTCGCCTTCTTCCGGGCCGCCCAGCGAGGCCAGCTCGGCCTGCGGCACGACGGGCGCGCCCCAGGCCAGGGCCTCGAAATCGTTGATCAGGCGCACGGGATCGAGGCCCAGCGTGCCCAGCTCGGCTTCGGACACGCGCCAGGGCGAGTTGGTCAGGTCGATCTCGCCGTCGGTGACCGGACCGGCCACGGCGATGACGCCGCCGGTCGGCTTGACCTCGCAGCCGTCGATGAAGGCCTTCACGCCTTCGAGGAAGGTCGGATAGCGATCGGCCGGGAAGCTTTCGTGGTGCTCGAGCACCGGCTTGCCATTGACCATGTGGGCGATGGCGAAGCGGGCGTTGGTGCCGCCGACGTCGCCGACGAGCAGGGTCTTGTCCCAGTTGACGGTCATGAGCTTGTGTCTCCTACCCGCTCATCCCCGCGACGGCGGGGACCCAGTCCTGTCCAGCTTGGCGCCGGTTCTTCAGGACGATGATTTACATACAAACCCGGCCACCGCTCACCCAAAGCACTGGGTCCCCGCCTTCGCGGGGATGAGCGGAAGCCGGAATGGTCACGCGTCCACCGCCCGGTCGACGATGTTCGGGTCGGGCGGGGTGTCCTGGCTGACCGGCGCGCCGGGGGGCACGGCGAAGCAGACGGAGGCGCCTTCCTCGGCGGTCGAGACGACGTGGCGGAAGGCGCCGAACAGTTCGCGGCCATAGCCCCAGGCGGAACCGGTGGCGTGGGCCTCGGTGCGGTGGGCGGCGGGACGGGCGGTCAGGTCGCTGACGCCGACGGTGGTCAGCACCCCGGCCTCGGCGTCGAGGCGGATAATGTCGCCGTCCCGCACATGGGCCAGAGGGCCGCCCGCGAGGGCTTCGGGCGAGACGTGGATGGCGGCGGGCGTCTTGCCCGAGGCGCCGGACATGCGGCCGTCGGTGACGAAGGCGACCTTGAAGCCCTTGTCCTGAAGCACGCTGAGGGCGGGCGACAGGCTGTGCAGCTCGGGCATGCCGTTGGCCTTGGGGCCCTGGAAGCGCAGGACCACGACGACGTCGCGGTTCAGCTTGCCGTCCTTGAAAGCCTGCAGGGCCTCTTCCTGCGACTCGAAGACGGCGGCGGGGGCCTCGACGATGCGGTTCTCCGGCTTGACCGCCGAGACCTTGATGACGGCGCGGCCGAGGTCGCCCTTCACGAGGCGCAGGCCGCCGTCCTTCTGGAACGGGTCGGAGGCGGGGCGCAGGATGTCGAGGTCGAGGCTGTGCGCCACGCCGTCACGCCAGACCAGTTCGCCGTCGACCATGGACGGCTCCTGGAAGTAGGCGTCCAGCCCCTTGCCCATGATGGTTTCGACGTCGGCGTGGATGTTGCCGGCCTCGGCCAGTTCGCGGGTGACGAAGGCGACGCCCCCGGCGGCCTGGAAGGCGTTCACATCGGCCGAGCCGTTCGGGTAGACGCGGGCCAGCAGCGGCGTCGCCGAGGACAGCTGGTCCATGTCGGTCCAGTCGATGATCACGCCCGCGGCGCGCGCCATGGCGACCAGGTGGATGGCGTGGTTGGTCGAGCCGCCGGTGGCCAGCAGGGCCACGATCATGTTGACGATCGACTTCTCGGAGATGACGTCGGCCATGCGGCCCGAGCCGGTCCGGGCCAGCTCGACCGAGCGCTTGGCGGCGGCGGCGGTCAGGGCGTCGCGCAGGCCGGTCTCCGGGTGGACGAAGGCGGTCGAGGGCATGTGCAGCCCGGCCATCTCCATCATCATCTGGTTGGAGTTGGCGGTGCCGTAGAAGGTGCAGGTGCCGGGCGAGTGGTAGCTGCCGATCTCGCTTTCCAGCAGGGTCTGACGGTCCACCTGGTTTTGCGCATAGAGGGCGCGGACGCGGGCCTTCTCGGCGTTGGGGATGCCCGAGGGCATGGGACCGGCCGGGGCGAAGATGACCGGCAGGTGGCCGAAAGCCAGGGCGCCGATGAACAGGCCCGGGACGATCTTGTCGCAGACGCCCAGCATCATGGCGGCGTCGAAGGCGTCGTGGGTCAGGGCGACGCCGGTGGACATGGCGATGACGTCGCGGCTGAACAGGGACAGCTCCATGCCGGGGCGCCCCTGGGTGACGCCGTCGCACATGGCGGGGACGCCGCCCGCGACAGCGGCGCCGGCCGCGCCAAGCTGTCCTGCGCCAACTGGGCCCACGCCTTCGCGGGCCAGACCCTCGCCGACAAGCTGACCGCCATGGGCGGCAAGCAGCCGAACGTCGGCGTCGTCACCGCCTT
>NZ_DASWWG010000103.1:0-13518 GCF_036400995.1 Brevundimonas sp. | reverse complement strand
GGAACCACCGCCGCCGCCAACGGCGCCCTGGCCGGCTCGGTCTCGGGCCAGGCCTCGGGTTCGGGCGCCGTCGAGCGCACCACCCCGCGCCGCCAGACCCGCACCGCCGGCGATGCGGCCGGCTCGGCCTCGGCGGACCGTTCGGGCGTCTCGGTCGGCGTCAACGGCTCGGCCTCGGCCGAACGGACCCGCCCGCAGGAGTAAGGATCCCGGCCGGGCGCCAGCCCCCCGTCGTCCCGGCCAGGGCCTGCGAGCCCGGTGCGACCGCACCGGGCTCGCAGCACGTTCAGGCCCCGAGGTTTCCGGCCGCGCCGTCCTCCCCGGCGGCCTTGCGGCGGCGCAGGATGTCCGACCAGTGATCGGCCAGCACCAGCAGCCCCTGACGGCGGACGTCATCGGTTTCGGCCACGGCCTCGGCGATCAGCTCCGACAGTTCGGCGCGGACTTCGGACGGGGGCTTCAACGGCGGCATGCCTAGGGAAGGCCCTGACCCCGCACGGGGTTTCAGCGGCGCCGCAAAGAAAGGGCGCCGCCGTCCCGACGAAAATTCAGGCCGCGACCGCGAGGACAGCGGGCGTGGCGGGCGGTTCCGCCGCCGCGGGATCGCCGACCGCGAAGCGGCTGACGGACGCGGTCAGCGCCTGCGCCTCGCGGGCCAGGACATGGCAGGCCGCCGTCGACTGCTCGACCATCGCCGCGTTCTGCTGGGTCATCTGGTCCATCTGGTTGACGGCCGTATTCACCTGCCGCAGCCCGGTCGCCTGTTCCTGCGCCGAGGCGGCGATTTCCCCGACCAGGCCGTCGATCTCGGCCACCCGTCCGACCATCCGCCGCAGCGCCTCCCCGGTCTCGCCCACCAGACGCACCCCGGCGTCGACCGACACCGCCGATGTGGCGATCAGTCCCTTGATCTCGCGCGCCGCCTCCGCCGAGCGCTGGGCCAGCGCCCGCACTTCCGAGGCCACGACCGCGAAGCCGCGACCGGCGTCGCCCGCGCGGGCGGCCTCGACCCCGGCGTTCAGGGCCAGCAGGTTGGTCTGGAAGGCGATCTCGTCGATGACGCCGATGATCTGGTTGATCTCGCGCGACGAGGATTCGATCGCCGTCATGGCCTCGACGGCGTCGCGGACCACGGCGCCGCTGGTCTCCGCGTCGCCCCGCGCGGCCTGGACCACCTCCGCGGCCTGCCGGGCGCCCGAGGCCGTGTGGCCGACGGTGGCGGTGATCTGGTCCAGCGCGGCGGCGGTCTCCTCCAGGGCGGCCGCCTGTTGCTCGGTGCGCCGCGACAGGTCGTCGGCGGCCTGCGAGATCTCGCCGGACCCGCTGCGGATGCCCTCGACATTGCCGATCACCGCCGCCAGCGCCGTCTGCAACTGGCTGATGGCGCTGTTGAAGTCCGCCCGCAGCTGTTCGGCCCGGGGCGCGACCCCGGCGGTGAACCGCCAGGTCAGGTCGCCGCGCGCCATCGCGCCCAGGCCCTCGCCCAGCGCCTGCAGGACCACCGTGTCCTCGGCCGCCGTCCGCGCCTTGTCGGCCTCATTGTCCGCCCGCTCGCGTTCGACCTCGGCCCGGTGACGCCCGCTCTGGTCGGCGAGCCGTCTCCGGTCCAGCGCCGCCAGCCGCAGCTGTTCCAGCACGCCGACCAGCGCCCCCATCTCGTTCTTGCGGCCCGCGTCGGGCGCGGCCGTCTCGAGGTCGTCGTCGCGGAGCCGGTCGGCGAAGGCCACCGTCCGTTTCAGCGGCCCGAACACCCGACGGACCAGGAAGACCTGCATCAGGCCGATGACCGCCAGCAGAAGCAGGCCGCCCACGCCCATGGTGACCAGGCCGATGTGGCCGTTGCGGTCCGCCTGGGCTTCGCTCAGCGCCTGATCGACCTCGGCGGCGGCGATCAGCTCGTCGATGCCGGCGCGATGCGTCTCATAGGCCTGCTGGGCCCGTTCGAAGGCCGCCCGCGTCGCCGCGGCGTCCCCGGCGGCGACCGCGCGCGTCAGGTCCGTCTCGATGAGGGTCCAGAAGGTCTGGGCCGCCGGATCGACCTTCTGCGTCAGCAGCGCCTTGATCGCCGGATCCAGCGCCGAGGCCCGCCAGTGCGCCTGACGCTCGTCATAGGCGAGGTGGAGACGGCCCAGGGTCTCCAGCCGCCGCGCCGCAGTTTCCGGGTGCAGCATCAGCTGATGCAGGTTGAGGTCGGCCTCCACGATATAGATCGGCGGCGGCAGGATATCGGCCTCAAGGTCCTTGTCCTGGATGATCCGCTGGTAGTCCGGTCCGCCGATCCGCAGATGCTGCAGGGCGACTCCGCTGAAGATCAGAAGCGCAATGGTCAACACAACCAGAAGAATACTGGTACGCGCAAAGCTACGTTGCAACACCCGTACGGCCTCCCCGACCTTCTTAGCGAGGGGGTGTTGTAAAACGGGGCCGGTTTACGTCGGCATCGCACCTGATGAAGCTGCGTATAGTTAGCAAGTTCATGATCTCGCGACAAAAATATTGTGCGAGCCAACGTTCGATGATCCATTTCAGGCGAACAGACGTAGACGCCTGATGCCTTATGATTTGCGAGAGGCGCTTCGCCCGGAGACGGATCGCGACGCGCAGGAACTGAATACCGCGTACAAGCTGGTCATCGCCGCCCGACGCTGGCGCGCCCGGATGACCGAGAGGTTCCGGCTGCAGGGATCGTCGATGAGCGAGTTCTCGGCCCTGTACAACCTCGCCTCGGCGCCGGCCGGTCTGAAGCAGGCGGAACTGGCCGAGCGGATGGGCGTCACCGGCCCCACCCTGACCCGGCTGCTGGACACCCTGGAGGCCCGGGGCCTGCTGGAGCGCACCGCCATCATCGGCGACCGGCGATCGCGCCTGACCCGGCTGACCGCCAGCGGACGCGACGCTGTGCGGGCCCTGGACCCGATCGCCGCGGGCTATCGGCGCGAGGTCTTCGACGGCTGGACCGACGCAGAACTCGCCGCCTTCGAGGCGCGGCTGGATCAGATTCTGGACCAGACACAGCCGGGCTGACGCGGACCGACGGTCGCCGGCCCACTGGCGCTCCCCGGCGCGGCGCCGCTAGAACGGCGTCATGGATATCGAAGACGACGTAAAGCCCGCCTCCAAACGCTCGGTGCGCAAGCGCGCCGACGCGATCAAGCCGTTCCGCTGCAAGAACCTGATCGCCGTCATCGAAAACCCGAGCGACATCAAGAACATCGGCACGGTGATCCGCAACGCCAACGCCATGGGGGTGGAGAAGGTCTATGTTGTCGATCCGCGCAAATCCCTGCCCGACGACTGGCAGGACCTGCGCGAGCGCCGCTCCATCTCCAAGCTGTCGGTCTCGGCGGTGAAGTGGACCTTCGTGAAGCGGTTCGACAGCACCGACGCCTGTTTCGACTATCTCGAGAGCAAGAACTACACCTCGATCGTCACCTCGCCCCATGTGAAGGGCAAGGCGTCCATCTTCCTGGACGAGGGCGACTACACCACCCAGACCAAGCTGGCGGTGTGGTTCGGCAGCGAGGCCATCGGCATCAGCGACCGCGCGGTCGAGCGGGCGGAGATGTGTGTCAGCATCCCCATGTTCGGCATGATCGAAAGCCTGAACCTGGGCACCAGCTCGGGCATCGTCCTGTACGAGGTCACCAAACAACGCCGCGCCTACCAGAGCCGCTACCGGATGCGGAACAAGCGCGGCGAACGGGCCGTGCCCCTGCCGGTGGTGATGAAGGTGGAGGCGGCGGAGTAGGCTGGGGGACGTAACGACGCGCGCCGTTCAGCCGCCACGATACCGCAAGGCGTCGACGATGATCTGGAACGCCCGCAGGTTCTGCCGACGGCTGGGATAGTAGAGGAAATAGCCGTCAAAGCGCGGCGACCAGTCGTCGAGCACCTGTTCTAGGGCGCCGTCCCTCAGGTGCGCCTCGACGATGCTCTCGGGCACATAGGCGACGCCCAGCCCGCTGATTGCTGCGTCCACCTGGGCGTAGGAGTTGTTGAACGCCAGCTGGCCGTCCACGCGGACCCTCAGCTCCTGTCCGTCCTTCTCGAACTCCCAGGCGTAGAGGGCGCCCGAGCTTTCCTGCCGGGTGTTGATGCAGCGGTGTCGGATCAGGTCGCGGGGATGTTCGGGCCGGCCCCGCTCTGCGAAATAGTCGGGCGAACCGACCGCCACCAGCCGCCAGTCCGGGCCGATGCGCACCGCGATCATGTCTTTCTCGACGCTCTCGCCCAGCCGCACCCCGGCGTCATAGCCGTCCTCGACGATATTCCTGAAGGTGCCGTCCAGCAGGAGCTCGACCTTGATGTCGGGGTAGGCCTCGAGGACGGGCTTCAGCTTGGGCCAGACGACGGTCTCCAGCGCATGGTCCGAAAGGGTCAGGCGGATGGACCCGGACGGCGTGTCCCGCAGGGCGGTCAGGGCAGCGATCTCGTCCTCGATCTCGCCCATGCGCGGGGTGATGGTCTGCAGCAGCCGCTCTCCCGCCTGGGTCGTCGCGACGTTGCGGGTCGTGCGGGTCAGCAAACGGATGCCCATCCGGGTCTCGAGTTGCTTGATCGCATGGCTGAGCGTCGACTGGGACACGCCCAGCCGAGCCGCCGCCTTTGTGAAGCTGCGCTCCTCGGCCACGGCCTGGAACCACGTCAGCTGGTTGAAGTCGGTTCGCATCGAACGCCTCCGCTACTCAAGTAGATTAATCGATCGGGTCGATAAGATCATCCCGATTGGGCCGACTAATCGTGGAGACGCGTCGGGACTAGCTTTCGCTCCATGACCACCGAAGCCTCCGCGCCGACGCTTGCCGACACACCGACCGCCGCCTGGGGCGCGGTCCTGTCGATGGCCCTGTGCGTCGCCCTGCTGATCGCGTCCGAATTCCTGCCGGTCAGCCTGCTGACGCCGATGGCGGCGGGTCTGCACGCCACCGAAGGACAGACGGGGCAGGCGATCTCGATCAGCGGCCTGTTCGCAGTTGTCGCCAGCCTGCTGGTGACCACCGTCGCGGGGCGGCTGAACCGGAAGACGGTTCTGGTGGCGATGACGGCCTTAATGCTGGCGTCGCTGGTGCTGGTCGCCGCGGCGTCGAACTTCACCATCCTGATGGTCGGGCGCGCCCTGCTCGGCGTCTGCGTCGGCGGCTTCTGGGCGCTGGCGACCGCCGTGATCATGCGGCTGGTCCCGTCGGAAGCCATGCCCCGCGCGCTCGCGGTCCTGTACGGCGGGCAGGCGATCGCCGCCGCCTTCGCCGCGCCGGTCGGCAGCTATCTGGGCGGAATGTTCGGCTGGCGCGAGGTGTTCTGGGGCCTGACCCCGCTGGTGGCGGTCAATCTCGTCTGGCACCTGACGGCCCTGCCCTCGCTCCCGGCCCGCGACCGACAGGACTTCGGGGCCATGCTGGCCCTGTTGCGGCGGCCGTATTTCCTTCGCGGCCTGACAGCGTCGATGCTGTCCTGGGGCTCCGCCTTCACGATGTTCACCTATCTGCGCCCCTTCCTGGAGCGGGTGACGGGCGCGGATGTCGGCCTGCTGTCCCTGCTTCTGCTCGCGCTCGGCACGGCCGGCTTCATCGGCACATGGGCGGCGGGCCGCTTTATCGGCCCCGAGATCGCTCCTTTGCTGAAGGCGCCGGCGCTGGTCATGGGCGGGGCGACTCTGGGCCTGCTGCTGTTCGGCCGGGCCTGGCTCGCCGTCGGCGTCCTGCTGGCCGTGTGGGGCGCGATGAACACGGGCATGTCCGTGATCTGGATGACCTGGATGTCGCGAAACGCCGACGACGCGCCGGAAGCGGCCGGCAGCCTCATGGTGGCGGCGATCCAGACCTCCATCCTGCTCGGCGCCGTGATCGGCGGCTGGCTGCTGGACGGCCTGTCCATCCAGGCGACCTTCGCCGGCAGCATCATCCTGGCGCTCGCCGCCCTCGCCCTGATCGGTGACGGCCGTCGCCTTCTCAAACCGCAATGACCAGGAACAAGGAGCCTCGAATGCCCTCGGACACCTCCACTGAAACCACCCCGGCCCTCGGCCTCGGCCGCCGCGACCTCCTCGCCCTCGGCGGTGTCGGCGTCAGCGCACTGGCCGCCGCCGCCCTGATCGCCCCCGACACCGCAAAGGCCCAGACCATGACCACAGAATGGGACAAGACCTTCCCGAAGAGTGACGCCGTGGACCACCGCAAGGTCCAGTTCTCGAACCGCTACGGCATCACCCTGACGGCGGACCTGTACACGCCGAAGTCCCTCCCGGCGGGGCGCGCCCCTGCCATCGTGGTCAGCGGGCCGTTCGGTGCGGTGAAGGAGCAATCCTCGGGCCTCTATGCCCAGACCATGGCCGAGCGGGGCTTCGTCACCCTGGCCTTCGACCCGTCCTTCACCGGTGAAAGCGGCGGCGAACCGCGCAACATCGCCTCGCCCGACATCAACACCGAGGACTTCAGCGCGGCAGTGGATTTCATCGGACTGCTGCCGACGGTGGATCGCGAGCGGATCGGCGTCATCGGCATATGCGGCTGGGGCGGCTTCGCCCTGAACGCGGTGGCCGCCGACAAGCGCGTCAAGGCTGTGGTCGCCAGCACCATGTACGACATCTCGCGGGTCAGCGCCCACGGCTACAACGACAGCGTCACGCTGGAGCAGCGGACGGCGATGCTGGAACAGATCAGCCGCCAACGCTGGGTCGACGCAGAGGCGGGCGCCCCGACCTATGGCCCGATCATGAATGAACTGCACGGCGGCGAGCCGCAGTTCATGGTCGACTACCACGCCTACTACCGGACCCCGCGCGGCTTCCATCCTCGGGCCATCAACTCGAACGGGTCATGGACCCGGACCAATGCGATGTCGTTCATGAACGCGCCGCTGCTGACCTACATCGCCGAGATTTCTCCGCGCCCCGTGCTGCTGATCCACGGTGAGAAGGCCCACTCCCGCTACATGAGCGAAACCGCCTATGCGGCGGCGGCCGAGCCGAAGGAACTGATGATCATTCCGGGCGCCAGCCACACCGACCTGTACGACCAGTTGGACATCATCCCGTTCGACCGGCTGACGGCCTTCTTCCGGGAGCACCTGGCATGAGCAAGTCGCTGATCGCCGGCGCGGCGGCCCTCGCCGGGGTCCCCGCCGCCGCCGTGGCCGAGGGCCCGGTGACCCAGATCACCCGCAAGGCCGAGATGCAGGTCATCGAGGGTTCGCCCGAGACCTTCACCGGACGCGTCACCATCACCGGCCTGTTCCAGCGCGAGGCGCCGGCGCGGGTCGGCGGCGCCATCGTCCACTTCGAGCCGGGCGCCCGGACGGCCTGGCACCGGCACCCGCTGGGCCAGACCCTGATCGTCACCGAAGGGGTGGGCTGGACGCAGGTCGAGGGCGGCCCGCGACTGGAATTCCACGCCGGCGACACCCTCTGGTGCCCGCCGGACCAGAAGCACTGGCACGGTGCAACCCCGCACGAGGGCATGACCCACATTGCCATTCAGGAGAGCCTGAACGGCTCGCCGGTGACCTGGCTGGAGCACGTGACAGACGAGGAGTATCTGGGGGCCGAACCGGGCCGGTAAGCGATCGGAAGGGGGGCGGTCAGCCGGGCCGCCTACTCCCGCCAGAACCTCGCCCGCCGCAGGACCCAGCCCCAGTAGACGATAAAGCTGAGGACGGCGCCGCCGAGTGCATGCAGGGCGAGGCCCGACAGGCTGAAGCCGTCGGCGGACGCCAGATCCCAGCACAGACCGACGAGCGCGCCCAGCCCGGCGTAAAGTCCCCCCTGCTCCTCGTGTGACGCCCGGTCGCCGGCCATGACCATGAACACGCCGAGCATCACCAGACAGAAGACGGCAAGACCGCCGAACAGCAGACGGACCCGGTCGTGCTCCATCAGGCCGCCGCTACCCGACAGCGCGACGGCCGCCACCGCGAGCACGACGCTGGCCGGGGCCATCCATCCGGGCGTGTCTTCGTTCATGCGGACGCGCCCCCCTACCCCACCGCCCCGAACACTCGTCTGAAGCTCACCTTCAGCGCCTCATCCGCCTCGTCCATGGTCGCCGGGACGCCGAGGTCGACCAGGCTGGTGACGCCGTGCTCCTGGATGCCGCAGGGGACGATCCCGCCGAAATGGCTCAGGTCGGGTTCGACGTTCAGGCTGATGCCGTGGAAGCTGACCCATTTGCGGACCTTGACGCCGATGGCGGCGATCTTGTCCTCGCGGGACCACCCGGGGCCCTTGCGCTCGACCCAGACGCCGACGCGGCCGTCGCGGACGTCGGCGGGGACGTTGAACTCATTGAGGGCGCCGATGATCCACTGTTCGAGGCCGCGCACGAAGGCGCGGATGTCGCGGCCGCGGTGGTTCAGGTCCAGCATCACATAGGCCACGCGCTGGCCGGGGCCGTGATAGGTGAACTGGCCGCCGCG
Organism: Brevundimonas sp.; assembly: GCF_036400995.1. GTDB lineage: Bacteria > Pseudomonadota > Alphaproteobacteria > Caulobacterales > Caulobacteraceae > Brevundimonas. Next base: position 5,109 of record NZ_DASWWG010000103.1, on the reverse strand, counting down.
CCCGCTGCGGTGGACCGGGAAGCGGCCGGCGTCGAGCAGGTCGTCGTCCCTGGACGAGACGCCCGCGGTGTAGAGGGGCGGGTGCTCCAGCAGCCAGATCAGCTCGCGGGCCTCGCCGGCGGCGATGGCGGCGGCGCGGGCCTCCATCGTGGCGACGGCCTCGGGGTAGTCCACGTAGCCGTCGGCGACGACCCATTCGACGGGCGCGCCGTCGGGACGCCGGAGTTTTGCGGACAGTTCGCTTAAGGACTGGGAAAGCATGACGGCTCCAATGTGGGGATCGGGAGCCCCATGCAAGCCTACTCCGACCCGTCACTTTCAGTATCAGAGTCCCCCGTGAGCCAGATCGAATCCGTCGATGTCGAGATCTCGGTCGTCCTGGGGCGCTCCGTGCTGCCCATGAGCCAGCTGCTGAAGATGGGCCGGGGCGCGGTCATCCCGCTCGACGCCTCCGAGCATGACGAGGTCTGGATCCTGGCCAACAACCACCCCGTCGCGCGCGGCGAGATCGAGATCCGCGAGGACCGGATCGCGATCACCGTGACCCGGGCGGCGGATGTGTATGATTTTATGGCGGGGGCGGCGTAGCGGCCGGGCGGCAGGCAGTAGGCAGTAGGCAGTAGGCAGTAGGCAGTAGGCAGTAGGATACGGCGCGTTCCCCGAAAGGAAGCGGATTGTCCGAAGTTCAGAGCTACCGCGATCTAATTGTCTGGCAACGCGCGATGGATGTCGCGGCCGCGACCTATGCACTGACCCGGCAGTATCCCAAGGACGAGCTGTTTGGCCTGACCTCGCAAAGCAGACGCGCAGCGGCGTCGATCGCGGCGAACATCGCGGAAGGCTACGGACGGGCGTCAAAGCAGGCCTACATCAACTTCCTACGGATCGCCCAGGGCTCACTCAAGGAGCTGGAAACCCACCTGATCCTTGCGGAGCGTGTCGAGATCACCAGGTCGGGCGCCATCCAGCCGCTGCTGGAGCAAACCGAGGAAATCGGCCGGATGCTGAAAGGCCTCATCGACAGGCTGCAGGCCCATCCGGGCCGATAACCCTACTGCCTACTCCCTACTCCCTACTCCCTACTCCCTACTCCCTACTCCCCCTTCACCAACACCCCGTCCACGGGCTGGATCACCCCGTTCGACGCCGCGGTTTCGGAGCCGGTGAGGGTGGCGACGGCGCCGTCGGGGGCGGTGACGCGGAGGGTCTGGCCCTCGCGGCTGAAGGTGACCACGCCGTCGTCCATGGTGCGCATCTCCACCTTGCCGTTCGACGCGCGGTCGAGGGCGGCGTTGATGTCGGCGCGGGTCACGGCGCCCGGCAGGATGTGGGCGCGCACCAGGGTCGCGCCCTGGGGTTTCTCGTCGCCGCCCGGCGCGCCGCCCGCGGCGGTGAAGGCGGCGTCGGTCGGGGCCAGCAGGGTGTAGGGGCCGACGCCCTCCAGCACGGTCTGCAGGCCCGCGGCCTCGACCACGCCCTCGAGGGAATCGAGGTCGTCGTTGTCGTCCAGGCTGGCGGCCAGGGTGCGGTTGGACGGCTCGGGCGCGCCGGCGGCTTCCGGGGCCGTCTCGCTGCGTCCGCAGGCCGTCAGGCCGAGACTGAGGGTCAGGACGGCCGCAGCCGCCCCGCGGATCAGGATCTGTCGCATCGATGGGGCTCCGTCAGGCCAGCAGCTGGATCACGGCCTGCACCAGACGGGTCGTCGGATCGACCTGGTACACATAGCCGTCGTTGTAGCGGTACCAGCGGTCCGGGGTGTCATAGTACCGGGCGCGGTAGTCGTAGGGGACGTTGTAGATGTCGTAGCCCGAGGGCATGGCCTGGCCGACGGTCCATTGCTGGCCGGTCAGCAGGGCGGCGATCTGGCTGATGCCGTTGTTCTGGCGGTCGACGCCGTACAGGACGCCGTCGGCGTAGCGGTAGTCGTACCGGTCCGGCAGGCGGTAGTAGTCGGTGAAATAGGCCGGCGCCGGCTGGTAGCTGTACTGGGTCGGCCAGACCGAGCCGGTCGACAGGGCGCCGCCCAGCACCGGCAGCCAGCCCAGCAGGCCGCCCGAACTGTTCACCCGGTACAGGTAACCGTCGTCGTAGCGATAGCGGTAGCCGTCGCGGGCCATCCGGTCCCAGACGTAGTCGTAGCGGGCGCGGCGCTCGGCCTCGATGCGGCGGGCCTGCCCGGGCGGCAGGCAGCCGTTGTCCTTGCGGGCCAGTCCCGGGGGGCAGCCGGCGATCAGGCCGCGCTCGACACGCGGTTCGAAGCGGACGATGTCGCGCACCACCCGCTCGGGCTCTCGCCCGGCCGGGACCGGAACGGGGACGGGAATCACCCGGTCGGGGCGGTCGCGGTCGCGATCCCGGTCGCGATCCCGGTCGGGGCCTCCGCGATTGCCGTTGTCATTGCGCTCGGGCCCGCGCTCGGCGCGTTGCTCCCGCGCCTGCGGTCCGCGGTCGTGATCCTGCCCGCGGCCCTCGCCGCCCTTTTCGCCGCCGTGGCCGCGACCGTGATCCTGCGCCAGCGCGGCCGGCGCGGCCGTCATCGCCAGCGCGACGGCCAGCGGAATGATCCTCGACATTCTCAATCCTCAACAGCGCCCCGCAGGGTGCGAAAACGTGTTCTTTCAACACGGGTTCCTGCGCCCTCTTCCCTTTCCCCCCGACCTCCGCTATCAGCCGCCCTCCGATGCGAGCGGTCGTGGCGGAATTGGTAGACGCGCAGCGTTGAGGTCGCTGTGGGGCAACCCGTGGAAGTTCGAGTCTTCTCGACCGCACCATCCTTCCCAACCCAAACGGGCCGGGCGGGACTGAACATCGGAACGAGGCGACGCAGGCTGCCCTGCGACGCCGGACCCTCTCGAAAGTCACGCTGATCTGGCCCTGCCTCATCGGCGTGACTTCCGGTCTCCCCCACATCGACGCTTTCGCCCGGAAACGGCTCCGGTCATCTTGACCCTGCGGGCCCCATGGTGGACAGACAGGTATCCACCGGGCGCTCTCGTCAGCGCCTGAACTTATCAAGGCGAATCATCGGCTAAGGCTGGTTTGAAACACTGAGGGAGGCCGCAGCGTGAGCACCGTCGCAACCGCCCCCCACTCGCCCGAAGACGACATCGAACACATCGCCCTGGACGAGGACTATGTCCTGACGCCGGGCTTCGTCGAAAAGGTGGTCGACGCCGCCGATGACGGCGACGGTCTGAAGCTGCGCTCGCTGCTGGAAGACCTGCACCCCGCCGACGTGGCCGACCTGATGGGCTTCCTGACCGCCGAGCACCGCTCGGTGGTGACCCTGTGGCTGCCGCCCGACCTGCTGGCCGAGACCCTGCCCGAGCTGGACGACGGCATCCGCGAGGAGGTGCTGGAGCGGGTCCCGCACGGCACCCTGGCCGAGGCGCTGCAGGAGCTGGATTCGGACGACGCCGCGGCGGTCGTGGAGGATCTGGAGGACGACCAGCGCGAGAAGGTGCTGGCCGCCATGCCCGCGCCCGAACGGGCCGCGATCGAAAGCTCGCTGGGCCATGCGGAGGACTCCGCGGGCCGCCTGATGCAGCGCGAGGTGATGGCCGCGCCGCAGTTCTGGAACGTCGGCGACACCATCGACCACATTCGCAAGCAGGGCGAGGAACTGCCCGAGCTGTTCTTCGACATCTATGTGGTCGATCCGCAGAACCGGCCGGTGGGCGGGGTGGCGGTCAGCCAGCTGCTGCGCAGCCCGCGCGCGACGACCCTGACCGACATCATGGAGCCGGTGAACGAGATCACCGTCGACCAGGACCAGGAAGAGGTCGCCTACATCTTCGAGAAATACCACCTGATCTCGGCCCCGGTCATCGACGCGGCGGGCCGTCTGGTGGGCCAGATCACCGTCGATGACATCGTCAACATCATCCAGGAGGAGAACCGCGAGGACATCCTGCGTCTGGCCGGTGTGGCCGACGAGGATCGCGGCTCGTCCGTGCCGGAGATCGTGCGCAGCCGCGTGCCCTGGCTGGCGATCAACCTGGCCACGGCGACTCTGGGCGCCAGCGTCATCGGCTGGTTCGAGGGCACCATCCAGGCGATCGTGGCGCTGGCGGTGCTGATGCCGATCGTGTCGGCGATCGGCGGCAACGCCGGGACCCAGGCCCTGACCGTGACCGTGCGCGCGCTGGCGACCCGTGAACTGAACAGCTCGAACGCCCCGCGGACCTTCTGGCGCGAGCTGATCGTCGGCCTGGCCAACGGGCTGGTGCTGGCGCCGCTGATCGGTCTGGCGACCGCCTTCTGGTTCCGCGACGAGGACTGGCGGATCGGGCTGGTGATCGCCGCGGCCATGGTGCTGAACCTGCTGGTGGCGGCCACCATCGGGGTGCTGACGCCCCTGACCCTGTCGAAGTTCAAATTCGACCCGGCGGTCTCCTCGGCCGTATTCGTGACGGCGACGACCGACTTCTTCGGCTTCCTGATCTTCCTCGGCCTGGCGACCATCGTCCTGCTCTGACGACCTGTCGGCGCTGACGAAGGTGTGAGCGGCGCGGCTCTTGCGGGTTCTCCCCGTAAGCGAAAGCGTTCGTCCCGATCTGGAACACACCCCTGTGCTTGAAACGAACAGGCCCCGTCTGAAGGTCTCCCGCGCGGGGATCGTGCTCATCAAGAGCTTCGAGAGCTTCCGGCCGCGCGCCGTGCAGCGCGACGACGGCCGCTGGGTCATCGGCTACGGCCACACGGCCTCGGCCCGCGAGGGGCTTACGGTCGGCGAGCAGGACGCCGAACTGCTGCTGCAGTACGACCTGATCCCGGTCGGCAAGGCGCTGAACGAACAGGTCGAGCCGGTCCTGAACCAGCACCAGTTCGACGCCCTGGCCAGCTTCGCCGTGTCGGTGGGCGTCGACCGCTTCCTGTCTTCGGATGTGCTGAAGCGTCTCAATGCGGGGCATGCCGGGGAAGCCGCCGACGCCCTGGTGGGCTGGCCCGAGGCGCTCTCGCCGGACGCGGCCCTGCGTCGCCGGGCGGCCGAGCGGGCGCTGTTCGTGGCCGATCCGGCCGCGCCGGTGCTGCTGGCCGACCTGCTCGCCCAGCCGCTCGCCCCCTTCCCCGCCGTCCCGGAGGCCGTGGATGCGGACGTCCCGGATC
>NZ_DASWWG010000102.1:0-28112 GCF_036400995.1 Brevundimonas sp. | reverse complement strand
ACATTCCGCGGCAGGCGCGAGCCCTTTATCTGCGCAACCCGGTCCGCGTCATTCCCGACTCCCACTATCAGCCGCAGCCCCTGCAGCCGACGGCTCCGGGGCGGCCGCTCGACATGAGCGACTGCAGCCTGCGCAGCGTCTCGCCGGTGCACCTGCAGTACCTGCGCAACATGGGCGTCCGCGCCTCGGCCTCGGTGTCGATCATCGTCGACGGCGAGCTGTGGGGCCTGGTGGCCTGCCACAGCGCCCGGCCGCAACTGCTGCCGGTCGAGCTGCGCACCTCCGCAACCGCCCTGGCGCGCGCCCTCGCCCGCCAGATCAAGTCCAGGAGCGAGGGGGAGCTGTACCGCGAACGCACCCGCTTGCGCCTGCTCGAGGATCAACTAGTGGGACGGCTGGCGGCGGACCGGCCCATCGAGGCGGCCATCGGCGACCGGGCCCGCGACATGGCCGAGCTGGTCGACGCCGACGGCTTCGCCGTCGTCGGCCCGGAGGGCGTCTACCGTTTCGGCGTGACGCCTCCGGACGCCGCGATCCGCACGCTCGTCGGCCGCATCGCGGACGAGCCGGGCCTGCGCCCCTTCGCCACCCATGCCTTGTCCCTGCGCTTTCCGGAAACCGAGGCCTGGCGGGCCGAGGCCAGCGGCCTGCTTGGCGTCCACCTGCCGGGCGACCGGCCGCTGACCCTCCTGTGGTTCCGGGCCGAGATCATCGAGACCGTGCGTTGGGCCGGCAACCCGACGACGGCGGTCAAGTCGGGTCGGTCCGGGGCCCTGACGCCGCGCGCCTCGTTCGAGGCGTGGTCAGAGACCGTCCGGGGTCGCTCGCGTCGCTGGTCGCCGTCCCAGGTGGAATCCGTCGGCCGCCTGCGGGACGCCCTGGCTGACTTCGCGTCGGTGAGCCAGCTGCGCAACCTGAATCGGTCGCTGCAGGCCTCGCTCAGCGAGCGCGACGTCCGGCTGGAGCAGCAGGAGTTTCTCATTCGCGAGGTCAATCACCGGGTTCAGAACAGCCTGACCCTGGTGTCGTCATTCCTGGGCCTGCAGGCCCGTCAGGCCGCGCCGGAAGCCCAGACCGAGCTGCTCGAAGCCCGGCGGCGGGTGCGGGCCGTGTCGATGGTGCACAGCCGGCTGTATCGGGTCGAGGCCACCTCCTCGGTCGACCTGTCGCGCTATTTCGCCGAGCTGATCGAGGATCTGGGCGCGTCCATGGGGGTCGACTGGAGCGCCCAGCTCGAGCAGGACCTCGCCCCGGTCAACGTCGAGGCGGGCCGGGCGGTGACCCTCGGCCTGGTGCTCACCGAGCTGATCATCAACGCCCAGAAATACGCCTACGACGGCGAGCCCGGGCCAATCCGCGTCGTGCTGGAAGAGGACGCCAGCACCCTGCGCCTGACCGTCGAGGACGCGGGCAAGGGCGGGCACAAGGTCGGCCAGGGCTTCGGCTCGATGATGATCGGCAGTCTGGTCGCCCAGCTGGCCGGCCAGATCGACTACCGCGACGCCAGGCCGGGCCTGCGCGTCGTCCTCAAGGCGCCGATCGGCCGCGAGGCCTGATCAGCCCCTTGCCTTGCCCTTGAACGGCTTGCCGCCAGGCTTGGGCTTGAAACCGGGCTTGGGCTTGCCGGTCCACGGCTTGTCGCCCGTCGAGGCTCCGCCCTCGGCGCGCGGCGCCCAGGGCTTCTTCGGACCCTTGGGCTTGTCGACCCACGGCTTCTTGCCCTCGGGCGTCGGTCCGTCCTTGGTGCGCTTGACCCACTTGCCGCCGGTTTCGCCGGCCGCGGCCGGAGCGGCCTCGCGGTCGGTGCGCGGCGTCCAGGGCTTCTTCGGAGCGTCGCCCTCTACGCGATCCTCGCGGGCCTTCCACGGCTTCTTCGGCGCATCGCCGTCGGGGCGCGGGGCCCACGGTTTCTTGAAACCCTCGCCCTCGGCGCGCGGCTTGCGGAAGGGCTTGTCGCCGCGGTCGGGGCGGTCGCCCCCCCGGTCGCCCCCCCGGTCGCCTTGCGGCTTGTCCCACTTCCGCAGGCTCTTCTCGCCCGCCGCCGGAGCCACGGCGTCGCCGATGCTGACGCCCTCGTCGTTGGGCGTGTTCAAGGCGGCGCGGAACTTGGCCTCGGCGTCCTTGGTGATCTCGAACTTGGTCTCGCGATCGAAGATCTTGATCGAGCCGACGTCGCGCTTGGTCACGTGGCCCAGGCGGCAGATCAGCGGCAGCAGCCACTTCGGATCGGCGTTCTTCTCGCGGCCGATGTTGACCTTGAACCAGGTCATCTCGCCGCCGCGCGCGAAGTCGGTCAGCGGGCCGTCGCGCTGGCCACGCTCGTTCACGCCGGAGGCCTGGGCGCGCTTCATGCGCTCGTCATCCTGCACGTCCTCGGGCGGCGGCAGCTTCTCGCGGTACAGGCGGATCAGGGCGGCGGCGACGTGCTCGGGCGAGGTCCGCTCCAGCAGTTCCTTGCCCATGGCGATCGACTCCTCGTCGGCCTCGGCCATCAGGATCGGGTCGGTCAGCATCCGCTCGTGGTCCTTGGCGCGGATGGCGTCGGCGGACGGGGCGCCCGACCATTCGGCCTTGATGGACGCCGAGTTCAGCATCATCTCGACCTTGCGGCGGCGGGTGTGGCTGACCATCAGCACGGACACGCCCTTCTTGCCCGCGCGGCCGGTGCGGCCCGAACGGTGCAGCAGGGTGGCCTTGTTGACCGGGATCTCGGCGTGGATGACCAGACCCAGATCGGGCAGGTCCAGGCCGCGGGCGGCGACGTCGGTGGCGACGCAGACGCGGGCATGGCCGTCGCGCAGGGCCTGCAGGGCCTCCGAGCGCAGCGACTGGGTCAGTTCGCCTGACAGCCCGACGACCGAGAAGCCGCGCTCACGCAGCGAGGCGGTCAGGTGCTTCACGCGCTCGCGGGTGTTGGCGAACACCAGGGCGCCCGGGCTTTCGAAATAGCGCAGGACGTTGACCACCCCGTGCTCGATCTCGTGCGGGGCGATGCGGATGGCCTTGTATTCGATGTCGCCGTGCGAGGCGTTCTTGACCACGGTGTCGATGCGGAAGGCGTCGCGCTGGTAGGTCTTGGCCAGTTCGGCGATGTCGCGGGCGATGGTGGCCGAGAAGAGCAGGGTCCGGCGCTCGGTCGGGGCCTGGTCGAGGATGAAGGTCAGGTCTTCCTGGAAGCCCATGTCCAGCATCTCGTCGGCTTCGTCGAGGACGACGGCCTTCAGCTCGGACAGGTCCAGGGCGTCGCGCTCGATGTGGTCCTTCAGGCGGCCCGGGGTGCCGACGACGATGGCGGCGCCGCGCTCCAGCACGCGACGCTCGGCGCGGGGATCCATGCCGCCGACGCAGGTCGCGATCTTCGCGCCGGTCTTGGCGTACAGCCACTCCAGTTCCTTGGAGACCTGCAGGGCCAGTTCGCGGGTCGGGGCGATGACCAGCGCCACCGGCGCGGCGTTGTCCTCGAATCGCTCGGCGTCGCCCAGCAGGGTGGGGGCCATGGCCAGGCCGAAGGCGACGGTCTTGCCCGAACCGGTCTGGGCGGAAACCAGCAGGTCGCGGCCTGCTTCGGCTTCCAGCACGGCGGCCTGGACGGGGGTCGGCTCGGCGTAGCCGCGTTCGGAAAGCGCGCGGTCAAGCGCGGGATGGCTGGCGGGGAAGGGCATGGGCAGGGTCCGTAGGGCGCCAACGCGGCGCGCGCCAGCCTTTCCGGCGAGCGAAGGGCGGGGCATGTGCGCCGCAATCAAGGCGGAAGCGCGGCCCTCGTAGCGTCGGTCTGCCGATTTCTGACAGGCGCGGGGCGGGGCGCTGACAAGTGCGGCCTGTCGAGGCAAGCTGGGCCGGTAGGGGATTCCGATGCTTCGCACCATTCTCGCCGCCACGACGGCGCTGACCGTCCTGATCGCGCCGGCCCATGGGCAGGATCGTCCGCGCGATACGCCGCCCGCGTCCGGGCCGGGCGTCCGTCCGTCCGCGCCGCCGGTCTATACGCCCGGTCCCGCGAGACAGAACTCGCAGGCGATCTCGCCCGGGCAGACCGTGCGCGGGCGGCTGGAGGGCGGCGACAACACCCTGGACAGCGGGGAGTACATCGACCGCTGGACTTTCCAGGCCCGCCGCGGGGACGTCTACGAAGCCATCCTGAACGGGACGGGCCTCGATCCTTATCTGCTTGTCCGCGGGCCGGGCGGGTTGAGCGAGGACAACGACGACGACGCGGGCTCGCGCAACAGCCGGCTTCGCTTCACGGTCCCGGCCGACGGGACCGTCACCCTCGGCGCGACCACCTATGAGCCGGGCGAGACCGGCGCCTACAGCCTGAACCTGCGCGCCGTCGACGGCGGATCGGCCGATCCGGAGCCGTCGTCCCGCCCTTCGTCCGGCGGCGCCCTGCGGCTGGGCCAGAGCGTCAGCGGCGTGCTGGAGAACGGCGATGACACCCTCAACAGCGGCGAATATGTCGACAGCTGGATCTTCAGCGGCCGCCGGGGACAGGCGCTGGACATCCGCCTGACGTCCTCGGCCTTCGACCCCTATGTGGCCATCACCGGACCGGACGGCTTCTCCGAGTTCAATGATGACGACGCGACGGCGCAGGGCTCCCGCGACAGCCGCCTGCTGGTCACCCTTCCGGCCGACGGGGACTATCTGGTCGCGGCCACCAGCTATGAGCCGGGCGAACGCGGGGCCTACCGGATGTCGCTGCTGGACGGGACGGGCGCCGAGAAGCCGCCGTCGGCCCCGGTGCGGCCGTCCGAACAGGCCGCGCCCGGCGGCGCCATCCAGATCGGCCAGACCGTGGGCGGCGCCCTGTCGGCCGGCGACGACACTCTGGAGAGCGGCGAGTATTTCGACCGCTACACCTTCACCGGCCGGCGCGGGGAGCGGGTGGCGGTCGAACTGACCTCCTCGGCCTTCGACGCCTACACCATCGTGCGCACGCCCTCCGGCGAGCAGTTCGACAATGATGACGGCGAGGACGGCACCGACAGCCGCCAGCAGCTGATCCTGCCCGAGGACGGCGAGTATGTGGTGCAGGTCACCTCCTACCGCCCGGGGGAGACCGGCTCCTATCGCTTCACGGTCGAGCCCGGCCGCGAGTCGGCCCGTCAGGCGGCGGCGCCCGGAGGCCGGCGCATCTTCGCGGTCATGGTCGGGGTCTCGGACTACGGCGGCGCCCAGAGCAATCTGGACTTCACCGACGAGGATGCCCGCAAGCTGGGCGAGGCCCTCGACCAGGGCGGCTCCCTGAACGAGGCCAGCGTGGTCCTGACCAACGCCGAGGCCACCGTGGACGGCGTCCAGACCGCCTTTGCCCGCGTCGCCGCCCAGGCGGGGCCGGACGACATCTTCCTGTTCTTCTTCTCCGGCCACGGCAACCAGCACGAGGTGGCGGTCAGCGGGGTCGAGCCGGACGGCAAGAGCGAGACCCTCGTCCTGCGCGATGGCGAGATCAGCGATGTCGAGCTGGGGCGCCTGTTCGCGGGGCTGAACACCCGCCTGTCCCTGCTGGTGATCGACGCCTGCTATTCGGGCGGCTTCGCGCGCAATGTGGTGGATCGCCCGGGCGTCATGGGCCTGTTCTCGTCCGAGGAGGACCTGACGAGCGCCGTGGCCGACAAGTTCCGCGCGGGCGGCTACCTGTCCCACTTCCTGCGCGAGGGCATGGTCGGCGGCGCCGATCTGGACGGCGACCGGCTGGTGACGGCTGGCGAGCTGTCGACCTGGCTGCGCCGCCAGTTCCGCACCGAGGTCGAGGACGTCGAATCCGAGACCCAGGACGGCCAGCGCAACTACCAGAACCTGGTCATCGACCGGGGCGGGGTGCAGGTGGACGACGTCGTGGTGCGCCTGCCGGTGGAGGCGTCAGGGTCGTGATTCAGGGGGAATGGTGGATGTGACAGGGATTGAACCTGTGACCCCCTCGGTGTGAACGAGGTGCTCTCCCGCTGAGCTACACATCCATCTTTCGGGCCCCGAAGGCCGTACGCCGTCCGGGGAGGCGGGGGACATAGCCCGACCTCCCCGATGGTGCAAGCGTCAGATTCCCGAAGCCTTCATCGTCTCGGCGGATTCCGCGTCCGGATCGCCCGGAAGCCAGGCCACGCGGCCATCGTAGACGTCCTCGTTGAGGATGTTTTCTTCCTTCGCCACCAGCACCGGCACCAGCATCTGGCCGGTCACATTGGTCGCGGTGCGCATCATGTCGATGATCCGGTCGATGGCGACGATGTAGCCGATTCCCTCCAGCGGCAGGCCGGCGGTGGACAGGGTCAGGGTCAGCATGACGATGGAGGTGCCCGGCACGCCCGCGGTGCCCAGCGAACCCAGAACCGCCGTCAGGCCGATCAGGACGTACTGGGTCAGGCTGAGGTCGATCTGGAAATACTGGGCGATGAAGATCGAGGCGATGGCCGGGTAGATGGCGCCGCAGCCGTCCATCTTGACGCTGGCGCCCAGGGGCACGGCGAAGGCGGCGTAGGCCTGGGGCACGCCCAGCCGCTCGACCGTCTGGCGCAGGGTGACCGGCAGGGTGCCCAGCGACGACGAGGTGGCGAAGGCCGTCTGCATGGCCGCGAAGGCGCCGCGGAAGAAGCTGACCACCTTCAGCCCGTGCAGCTTCAGCAGGCCGGAATAGACGATCAGGATGTGGAACAGGCAGGCCGCGTAGATGGCGAAGATGAACTTGCCCAGCGGCAGCAGGGCCTCCCAGCCGTAGCCGCCGACGACCGAGCCGATCAGGCCGAACACGCCGATGGGAGTCAGCTGGATCACCCAGCGGGTGATGCGGAAGACGACAGCCGCGCCCTCGTCGACCAGCCGCCGCACGCCCTGCGCCCGGTCACCGAGCGCGACCAGCGCCGCGCCGACCAGGGCCGAGAAGAAGATGATCTGCAGCACCTTGCCCTCGCTGAGGGCGGTGAAGGGATTGGTCGGGACGATGCCGATCAGGACTTCCAGCGGGGTGGGGATCTCCCGCTCGCGCACCGTGCCCAGCGGCAGGTCGGACAGGCCGAGGCCCGGATTGACCAGATGGCCGACCGCGAAGCCGACCAGCACCGCCAGCAGGGAGGTGATGGCGAACCAGACCACGGTCCGCGTCGCCAGCCGCACCGCGCCCACGCCTTCGCCCAGCTTGGCGATCGAGCTGGCGATGGTGAACAGCACCAGCGGCGCCACCACCATGCGGATCAGGTTCAGGTAGACGTCGCCGATCGGCTCCAGCCAGGTCTCGGCGTGCTCCCTGAGGATCAGGCCCGCGAGGATGCCGAGCGCGAAGCCCGCGGCGGTGCGTTGCCAGAGCGGGATGGCGAAGAAGCGACGGAGCATGCGAGCGGCCTTGGGGAGGGCAGGGCCGTTCAACATGTTAACGATGGGGCCGAACCGCAACCGTGAAGGCGACGATCCGGCTGCTTTCGCCTCAGTGGGCGCCGTCGTTCAGGATCGAATAGACCTTGGCGTAGTCGCCGCGGGCCTCGGCGCCGCGCAGGAATTTGACCCGCTCAACCAGGATTTCATCCGCGCCGCCGGCCTCGAACAGCGACAGGCTTTCGGCGGTGAAGTCCGCCAGTGGCATCGAGTTCGGATTGGCGGCGTGGCCGGGCATCAGGTCGGTGGCGACGGCGGGCGGGGCCCACTCCAGCACCTCGACCGAAGTGTCCTTCAACTGGGTCCGCAGCGACTGGCTCCACGAATGGATCGCCGCCTTGGTCGCCGAATAGGTCGGGGTCAGGACCAGCGGCACGAAGGCCAGGCCCGACGACACCGTCACGACGGTGGCCGAGGCCTTCGACTTCAGGTGGGGCAGCAGGGCCGCCGTCAGCCGGATCGGCCCCAGCAGGTTGATGGCGATGGTCTGTTCGACGACCGACAGGTCGATGGCGTCGGCCGTCAGGTCCTCGGCCTGCATGATCCCGGCGTTGTTGATGACCACGTTCAGGTCGGGGTGGGCGGCGATGACGCGGGCGGCGAAGGCGGTCACGTCGGCGGCGTCGGCGACGTCCAGCGTCTCGACCGCCATGCCGGGGTTGGCGGCGGCGACCGCTTCCAGCGCGTCACGACGGCGACCGGCGATGATGACCCTGGCGCCGCGCGCATGCAGGGCCTCGGCCATGGCCTTGCCGATGCCCGAGCCGCCGCCGGTGATCAGGATGGTGTCGTTGCGGGTGTCCATGGGAATGCTCCTTGGTCTGGAAGTCCGATGGGCGTTCATCTATACCCGACACTCTCCATCAGAAAGTAGGCACCAAAATGTGCTGTACTTACCGAAAGGAAAGTTATGGCTGCTGAAGGCGCTCCGGCCCACATTCGTCCCGACTATCCGCCGCTGGACCCGCGCGTGGAGGCGCTGGTCAATGACGTCATCGGCCGGGTGGCCGACAAATGGACGATGATCGTGCTGGAGGTGCTGACCGAGCACGGCGAATTGCGCTTCACCCGCATCGGCGAACTGAGCGGCGGGATCAGCCAGAAGATGCTGACCCAGACCCTGCGCCAGATGGAGCGCGACGGCCTGCTGATCCGCACGGTCCATCCGGTCATCCCGCCGCGCGTGGAGTACCGACTGACCGATCTGGGCTTCACCCTGTCGGAGGCGTTCTGCGGCGTCTGGATCTGGGCCGAGAAGAATCTCGAGCGGATCGAGACCGCGCGTCAGGCCTTCGACGCGGCCAAGGCTGCGGGCTGAGCGGCGAAGTCCGCGACCAGAGCCTCGATCTCATCGAAGCGTTCGATCAGCACCGTGCCGCCCAGGTCGGCGTGCGGGATCGGGCTGTAGCCGAAGGTGCAGACGATGCAGGGCATGCCCGCGTCGCGCGCCGCGCCCGTGTCCGGGGCCGCGTCTCCGACCATGACCGCCCGCGCCGGATCGCCGCCGGCCATGCGAACGGCCTCGATCAGATGCGCGCCCGACGGCTTTCGGGCGCTGACCTTGTCCGGCCCGACGATGGCCGCGAAATGCCGGGTGAGGTCCAGCTTTTCCAGAAGGATTTCAGACAGGTCCGTCCGCTTGTTCGTCGCCACGCACAGGATCGCCCCGCGCGCCGCCAGCCGCTCCAGCGTCTCCACCACCCCGGGGAAGGGCTTCGAGTGGTCGGCGATGTGCTCGACGTAGTCGGCCAGGAATTCCTCGAACAGGGCGGGGGCGTGGGCCTCGTTCCAGCTCGCGCCCGCCCGCTCGAAGCCGTGCTGCAGCAGGGCCCGCGCCCCGCCGCCGATCAGTTCGGACGCGCTCTCCATCGGCGCTTCCGGCAGGCCGTGCTTCACCAGCATGCGGTTCAGGGTGCCGACCAGATCCTCGTGCGTCTCGACCAGCGTCCCGTCCAGATCGAAGGCCACGGTCCAGCCGTCGAGGTCGCGCGTCGTCATGGGGCTGTCTCCCGTCGCCGGTTTGGATGGTCTAAACCTTGGGCCTGACTATCGACCGGACCGATTCATGACCACCCAGACCGAAGCCCGCGCCGCCATCATCCTCGCCGCCGGGCAGGGCACGCGCATGAAGTCGCCGCTGCCCAAGGTGCTGCACCCGGTCGGCGGCCGCGCCATGCTGGATCACGCCATCGACGCCGCCGAGGCCCTGGGCTGCGAGCGGATCGTGGTGGTGGTCGGCTCCCATTCGCCGGAAGTCCGCGCCCATGTGGTCAAGCGGCTGGGCGAGGACGCCATCGCCGTGCAGGACCCGCCGGCGGGCACCGGCCACGCCGTGCGCGCCGCGGAGGCCGTGCTGGGCGACTTCAAGGGGCAGGTGGTCATCACCTACGGCGACGTGCCCCTGCTGCGCGCCTCGGACATCGAGCCGGTCTTCGGCGAGAGCGAGGGCGTGCGGGTCATCGGCTTCGAGGCCCGCGACCCGGGCGCCTACGGTCGTCTGGTCATGGACGGCGACACCCTGACCGCCATCACCGAAGCCAAGGAGGCGTCGGCCGAGGTTCTCGCCATCACGACCTGCAACTCGGGCGTCATGGCCGCGCCGGTGGGCCTGCTGTTCGAACTGCTGGCCGAGGTGAAGAACGACAACGCCAAGGGCGAATACTATCTGACCGACGTGGTCGAACTGGCCCGCAAGCGCGGCGCCCCGACCCGCGCCGTCATGGCCGCCGAGGACTCGGTCATGGGCGTCAACGCCCAGGCTGAACTGGCCGTCGCCGAGGCCCTGTTCCAGAAGGTCCAGCGCGAGACCTTCATGGCCGCCGGCGTCACCATGCCCGCACCCGAGACCGTGCACTTCTCGTGGGACACCGAAGTCGGCGGCGGTGCGACCATCGAGCCCTATGTCGTCTTCGGCCCCGGCGCGAAGATCGCGGGCGGCGCGCGCATCCGCAGCTTCAGCCATGTCGAAGGCGCGACGGTCGCCGGCGGCGCCGAGGTCGGCCCCTACGCCCGCCTGCGTCCGGGCGCGAAACTGGCCGAGGGCGTGAAGATCGGAAACTTCGTCGAGGTGAAGAACGTCTCGATGGCCGCGGGCGCCAAGGCCAACCACCTGGCCTATCTGGGCGACGGCGAGGTGGGGGCCAAGGCCAACATCGGCGCCGGGACGATCTTCTGTAACTACGACGGCTTCTTCAAACACCGCACCGTGGTGGGCGAGGGGGCCTTCGTCGGCTCGAACAGCTCTCTGGTCGCCCCGGTCACCATCGGCGCGGGCGCCATGGTCGGCTCGGGCTCGGTGATCACCGCCGACGTGGCTCCGGGCGACCTCGGCCTCGCCCGCGCGCCGCAGACAGCAAAGACGGGCTGGGCGACCAAGTTCATGGAGATGATGCGGGCGAAGAAGGCGCGGGGATGATGCGGGGGAGACCGGATCGCCCCCTTGTGGAGCGCTATGGTCGGACTTCGAGCGAAGTCGGCGCGACCCCGGTGCTCGCATCAATGACGTTTGGCGTGCAGTCGCCGCTCTCCGAACGCTCTGGAGCGATGCGATAGGCCGCGCCGGGCGAGGGAATGAAGCTGAAGGCGGTCGAGCACCTTGCGCGCCAGTTCGCGATTTCGGCCTCGAAATACACCCGTCGCCCGGCCTCGATCATGAGTGGCAGGTCCGGGTCGCGGCGGTTCTGCTGAACGCCGAGCAGCCTTAAGGGCGAGTCACTGCGGATACGCTCGAGACGATCAAAACCTTCAAAGCTGTAGGACAGCTCGTTGGTCCATTTGAACCCCGTGAGGCCGACCGGTGCGCCCTGGAAGAAGGTGATCCTTGCGGTCGTTGGATCAGGGTTGGCGCGTGTCGGCTCGGCCATCGCAAGCGCGGTTCCGGCCAGCACGACGGCGGTAGTTGCCTTCGCCTGCTTCCACATCGTCCCATCCCCCGATAAAGCCCCGTCCTGCTAGCCGCGAATCCCTCCCACCCGCAAGCGAGCCGACCATGTCCGACCTCCAGAAGAAGAACGCCGGTGAAGCCGCCGCCCTGCGGGTCGAGCCCGGCATGGTGGTGGGGCTGGGCACCGGCTCGACGGCGGCGTGGTTCGTCAAGGCGCTGGCGGCGCGCAAGCTGGAGGGCCTGCGCTGCGTCCCGACCTCGGAAGCCACCGCCGAGCTGGCCCGCGAGCTGGGGCTGACCCTGTCGACGCTGGAGGACACGCCGCGCATCGACCTGACCGTTGACGGCGCCGACGAGGTCGGTCCCGGCCTGGCCCTGATCAAGGGCGGCGGCGCGGCCCTGCTGCGCGAAAAGCTGGTGTGGGAGGCCTCGACCCGCTGCATCTGCATCGCCGACAAGGCGAAGGTGGTCCCGGTGCTGGGCCAGTTCCCCCTGCCGATCGAGGTCGTCGCCTTCGGCCACAAGACCACCGGCAACCGCATCGCCGACGTCCTGACCGACCATGAGATCGACATGCCCGCCCGCGTCCGCATGGCCGAGCGCGGTCTGGTCCGCACCGACGGCGGCAATCTGATCTATGACGCCAAATGCGGCGCCATCCACGATCCGGTCCGCCTCGCCGACGACCTGAAGCTGATCACCGGCGTGGTCGAGCACGGCCTGTTCCTCGACCTCGCCGACGAAGCCATCATCGGCACGGACGACGGGGTTGAGGTGCTGCTGCCGTAATCCCACTTACTCCGCTCGAATAACGGAGCCTGACATGGCCGACTACGACTACGACCTCTTCGTCATCGGCGCCGGTTCGGGCGGGGTGCGCGCGGCGCGGCTGACCTCGTTGGGCGGCAAGCGGGTGGCCATCGCGGAGGAGTATCGCGTCGGCGGCACCTGCGTGATTCAGGGCTGCGTGCCGAAGAAGTTCATGGTCATGGCCTCCGAGGTCAGCCACGACCTGCACATCGCCGAGGGCTACGGCTGGTCCTTCGATAACGCCAAGTTCGACTGGCCGACCTTCCTGGAGGCCAAGGACGTCGAGATCGCGCGCCTGTCGGGCATCTATGCCGCGAACCTGGGCAAGGCGGGCGTCGATCTGGTCCACGGCCGCGCCGTGTTCAAGGACGCCCACACCGTCCAGATCCTCAAGAAGGACGGCTCGGTGGATCGCGAGATCACCGCCGACAAGATCCTGATCGCCACCGGCGGGCGTCCGTGGGTCCCTGAGGACATGCCGGGCATCGAGCACGCCATCACCTCGGAGCAGGCCTTCCACCTGCCCGAACTGCCCAAGCGCATCCTGATCGCGGGCGGCGGCTATATCGCGGTGGAGTTCGCGGGCATCTTCGCCGGCCTGGGCGTCGAGACGACCCTGATCTACCGCGGCCCCAATATCCTGCGCGGCTTTGACGACGACGTGCGCGCCCATCTGGCGGGCGAGATCGAGAAGCGCGGCATCAAGGTGATCCTGGGCTGCCAGCACGAGTCCATCGAGAAGACCGGGACCGGCCTGCTCAACCGCCTCGGCAACGGCATGACGCTGGAGACGGACGTCGTCATGTTCGCCACCGGGCGCATCCCCTATGTGAAGGGGCTGAACCTCGAGAAGGCGGGCGTCGAGTTGACGGAACAGGGGGCCATCAAGGTCGACGGCTTCTCGAAGACCAACGTCGACAACATCTGGGCCATCGGCGACGTGACCGACCGGATGAACCTGACGCCCGTCGCCATCCGCGAGGCGGTCGCCTTCCACCAGACCGTCTTCAGGGATAATCCGCAGGCCTTCGACTACGAGGCGGTCGCGACGGCGGTGTTCAGCCAGCCGCCGGTCGGCGTGGTCGGCCTGACGGAGAATGAGGCCCGCCATTCCTGCCCGGGGGAGGTGGATATCTACCTGACCCGCTTCCGGCCGATGAAGTACGCCTTCACCGGCTCCGACGAGCGGGTGCTGATGAAGCTGGTCGTCGACGCCACCAGCCAGAAGGTGGTCGGGGTCCACATCGTCGGCCCCGAAGCGCCGGAAATGATCCAGCTGGCCGCCATCGCCGTAAAGGCGGGCCTGACCAAGGCCCAGTGGGACGCCACCTGCGCCGTCCACCCGACCATGGCCGAGGAACTGGTGACCCTGCGCGAGAAGCAGCATCCGGGGAATATGTCGGCCGGTTGATGGCCGGAAATGGCCTGCCTGAAAGTGGTTGGTGGCTAGCGATTAGTGGGTCACGGCGTTGCGGGCGAATGTCGTTCTGAACCGGCTGATCCGCTGCCATCCACTAATCACTAGCCACTAATCACTTCACATCCCCGGTGCTTTCCCGGTCACACGGCGCATTTCAGCCAACTCGCCGCGTTGTCCCGGCCGTTTCAACGGCCTATCTTGGCGGCATGAGTACGCGCTGGACCCCCGAGAGCTGGAGACAGAAACCCGTTGTGCAGATGCCGACGGACTATCCCGACATGGCTGCCCTGCACCGTGTCGAGGATGAACTGCGGGCCATGCCCCCGCTCGTGTTCGCGGGCGAGGCGCGGCGTCTGACGTCCAAGCTGGCCGAGGTCGAGGCGGGCAACGCCTTCCTGCTGCAGGGCGGCGACTGCGCCGAGAGCTTCAAGGAGTTCTCGACCGACAATATTCGCGACACCTTCCGCCTGATCCTGCAGATGGCCGTGGTCCTGACCTTCGCGGGCCGCAAGCCGGTGGTGAAGGTCGGCCGCATCGCCGGCCAGTTCGCCAAGCCGCGCTCGTCGGGCGTGGAGATGATCGACGGCGTCGAGCTGCCCAGCTACCGCGGCGACATCATCAACGGCATGGGCTTCACCGCCGAGGAGCGGGTTCCCGATCCCCAGCGTCTGATCAAGGCCTACAACCAGTCGGCCTCGACGCTAAACCTGCTGCGCGCCTTCGCCGGCGGCGGCTACGCCGACCTGTACAACATCCATCGCTGGACCCTGGGCTTCGCGGGCGACAACGCCGCCGGTCACCAGTACCGCGAGCTGGCCGACAAGATCACCGAGGCCCTGGCCTTCATGGAGGCCGTCGGCGTCACGCCCGAGACCCATCCGGACCTGAGCCGCGTCGAGGTCTTTACCTCGCACGAGGCTCTGCTGCTGAACGTCGAGAGCGCGCTGACGCGTCTGGACGGCGGTTCGGGCGAATGGTTCGACACCTCGGCCCACATGCTGTGGATCGGCGAGCGCACGCGCCAGCTGGACGGCGCCCACGTCGAGTTCATGCGCGGCATCAAGAACCCCATCGGGGTGAAGTGCGGCCCGACCATGGAGCCGGACGACCTGCTGCCGCTGATCGACGCCCTGAACCCGGACAACACCCCGGGCCGCCTGACCCTGATCGGCCGTTTCGGTCACGACAAGGTCGGCAAGCGCCTGCCGGGTCTGATGAAGGCGGTCAAGGACGCGGGCAAGCGCGTCATCTGGTCGATCGACCCGATGCACGGCAATACGCTGAAGGCTGACAACGGCTACAAGACCCGGCCCTTCGACCGGATCATGACCGAGGTCCGCACCTTCATCGACGTGGCCGAGGCCGAGGGCGTCCACCCCGGCGGCGTGCACCTCGAGATGACCGGCCAGAACGTGACCGAATGCCTGGGCGGGGCGCAGGCCCTGACCGAGGATGACCTGTCCAGCCGTTATCACACCCACTGCGACCCGCGCCTGAACGCGGATCAGGCGCTGGAGCTGGCCTTCCTGGTCGCCGAACGGCTCAAGGCCGGTCGCCAGTCGCGGTCGAAGGCCGCCTGATCTCATGCAAGGCGTCGGGCGCCCCGAGAACGATGACGCGGCGCCCGGTCGCTGCGGCTATCAGGGTGCGCCCGGGGCGTTCAGCCACGAGGCTTGCCTCGACCTGCGTCCGTGGGACGAGCCAGTCGCCTTCGAGACCTTCGCGGAGGTCATCGCCGCCCTGAAGGCCGGTGAGATCGGCGCCGCCCTGATCCCGGTCGAGAACTCGACCATTGGCCGGGTGGAGCCCGCCGCGACCCTGATCGAGCAATCCGGCCTGACGGTGGTGTCCGAGGCCTGGCGGCCGATCCGTCTGGCGCTGATGGCCCCGCACGGGGCCAGCCTGCGGACCGTGAAGACCGCCGAGAGCCACCCCGCTGCGCTGGGCCAGTGCCCGGCCTCGCTGGCCTCGCTGGGCGTCACGGCGGTCGAGGCCTTCGACACCGCCGGCGCCGCCCGCGCGGTGGCCGAGGCGGACGATCCGACCCGCGCCGCCGTCGCTCCGGCCCGGGCGGCCGAGGTCTACGACCTGTCGATTCTGCGCAACGACATTCAGGATTCCAGTGATAACCGGACGCGTTTCGTCCTGCTCAGCGCCGGAATCGCTTGACCGCGCACGAATGTTGCGGCTTTTGACGCTCATGGTCCCCTCGCAAGCCATTGCTGCGACGTCTTTCGCCCGCTTCACCGCGGCCGCGGACCTGTATTTCTACGGCTTTCGATACGCCGGCTGAGGCGTCAGGCGCTGCGTCCTGACGGCCTCGCCGGCGACCGTCCCGTTAGGGGCGGCGGCTCGCAAAAGCTTCATGCCGTATCGAAATCGAAAGTCTCTTCCCCGTGTCCCAATCCGCTTCCCTGCAACAGGTCTGGCCGTCGTCCATGACCAATCCGGCTGACCTGTCGCCTGAACACATGGCGCTGGCCGCCCTGCGCCATGAGATCGACCTGCTCGACGACGAGCTGCTGGCGCTGTTCGAGCGCCGCCTCGCCATCGCCGCCCGCGTCGGCAAGGCCAAGGACGCTCCCGCCGGCCCCCACGTCAAACTGCGCCCCGACCGCGAGAAGATGGTGCTGGACCGTCTGGTCGCCGCCGCCGATCCCGAGAACCGCGAGGCCGTCGAGAGCCTGTGGCGTCAGATCGTCGGCTGGGGCCTGGCCCGTCAGGGCCGGATGCAGGTGCAGGTCTGGTCGCCGATCGAGCCGACCCGCGCCTTCGACGGCGCCCGCCTGCGCTTCGGCGCCGCCGCCGACATGCGCGCCGTGCGTGATCCGCAGGCCGCGCTGAAGTGGGCCGCCGAGGGCCACGGCGTCGCCGTCCTGGCCATCAACACCGAGGACGCCTGGTGGACGGGCCTGCGCCGTGAATGGACCGGTCTCAGCGTCTTCGACGGCTTCGGCGGCGACATCCCGACCGCCCTGGCCGTGGGCAAGATCGATCCCGCAGCCCTGCCGAACGGCCGGCGCGTCATCGTCGACGTCGGCGGCGACGCGGGTGACGGCGGCGGCATCCGCCGTCAGGGCCTCGCCACCCACCACGGCTGGACCCTGTCCCTGACCGACGCCCCGCTCAGCGTCGGCGGTGCGGAAGGCTGTGTCGGGGCGGTGGGCTGATAGGGATTAGGGACTAGGGATTAGGGACTAGGTGGATTGCGGATCGACCCGGCGTCAGCGCCAAACTCAGTCGACTAATCCCTAATCCCTAGTCCCTAATCCCTCCCTTCAGACCGCCATATTATCGATCAAACGCGTCCGCCCGATCTTCGCCGCCGCGAGGATGCGGGCAGGGGCGTCCATCGCGCCGTCGAAGACCGACAGATCATCGGCCCGGCGGATGGCGACATAGTCCACGCTGTCGAAGCCCGCGGCTTTCAGCGCGCCCTCGGCCCACTGTTCAGCCGCCACGACCGAACCGTCCCGAGCCCTGATCCCGGCCTCCGCCAGCACGCCGTTCAGCTTGCGGGCGATCTCCAGTTCGGCCTCGGACAGGTAGGCGTTGCGGCTGGACAGGGCCAGGCCATGGCCGTCGCGCGCGGTCGGCAGGCCGACGATCTCCACGGGCATGTCCAGATCGCGAACCATCCGGCGCACCACCATCAACTGCTGCCAGTCCTTCTCGCCGAACACGGCCAGGTCCGGCTGCACCTGATGCAGCAGCTTGGAGACGACCAGCGCCACCCCGCCGAACATCTGCGGGCGGAAGGCGCCCTCCAGCCCCTCAGCCGGGCCGCCGACGCTGATCGTGGTCGTCACGCCGCCGGGGTACATCTCGGCCACCGCCGGGGCGTACATCAGGTCGCAGCCCGCGCCCGCCAACAGTTCGGCGTCGCGGCCTTCCTGCCGCGGATAGGCGTCCAGGTCCTCGGTCGGGGCGAACTGGGTCGGATTGACGAAGACGCTGGTCACCACCTTGTCCGCCCGCCGCTTCGCCTCGCGCACCAGCGACAGGTGGCCGTCATGCAACGCGCCCATGGTCGGAACGAATCCGACGGTGAACCCCTGACGCTTCCAGCCGCTTACGGTCTCGCGCAGGTCGGCGATGGTGCGGGCGACGGGCAGGGGAAGGGTGTCGGGCATGGTGAACGGATTAACCTTCCGCGTTAGGCGTGTCTGTGAACCGTACGGCAAAAGCTGCCGGGTAGGGTGTGGCTTATGACGCCGAGCCTCCTGATCCGTCCAGTGCTGGCCCTGTTCCTGACCGCGAGCGTCAGCGCTTGCGGCATGGTCGAAAGCGACCCGCACCGTTTCGAGAAATTCGCCGACCACATCGCCGGCCTGCCGCTGGACGGGTCTTCGCCCGCCGAGCCGGAGCCGCCGACGGTGCAGGCCGCTGAAGCCGCCGCGCCGCGTGAAAGCGGACTGCGCAAGGCCCTGCGGGTCGAGGTGCTGGACGACATGGCCCTGTGGGACGCCCGCTACGGCGCCATGGGCGAGGCCGGTCCCGTGGTCGTCGAGGCCGTGGCGGACGAGGCCGCGGCCCGGGTGCAGCAGGCCGTCGACCGGCCCGCGCTGCGCCAACCGCGCCTTGAGCGCGCCGTCGTCGAGCCCGCGCCCCGTCCGGTCGCGGCCGCCGAACCGCGCCGTTCGGGCGGTCTGGTCCAGCTGGGCGCCTTCTCCAGCGAGCAGTCGGCCCGCGCGGCCTGGGCGCGTCTGAAGTCGGGCGCCGCGGGCTGGGCCCTCGACGGGCTGAACCCGACGTTCGAGGCGGTCTCGGTCAACGGCCGCGATCTGGTCCGGCTGAAGGTTCGCGCCCCCGCCGCGGGCGCCGCCGCCCTGTGCGCCGCCGCCGGGATCGACGATCCCTGGTGCCGTCGTCAGGCGTGACAGCACATCCACAGGCCTGATCCGCCGTTCGTTGACGCGCGGTCCCGGCGGGAGGAACCTCCGCGTTAACGGGCCGCGCCTGAGTCGGCGGCCGCTTCAGGATTGAACTCCATGGCTGACCCCACGGTCATCGTCGTCGGCAACGAAAAGGGCGGGGCGGGCAAGTCGACGCTCGCCATCCACATCGTCACGGGCCTGCTCCACGCCGGAAAGCGCGTGGCCATCATCGACCTGGACCTGCGCCAGCGCTCGCTGAGCCGCTTCTTCGCCAACCGGCTCGCCTGGGCCGCCGCCAACGGTCACAGCCTGCCGATGCCGAGCGAGCCGGACATGGGCGACGGCAAGGCCCTGGCCAAGGCCGATGAGGCCGAGCAACTGTCCCGCTTCGAGGCCGCCTTCACCGAGGCGCGCGCCACCGCCGACGTCATCCTGATCGACACCCCGGGCGGCGACACCGTGCTGTCGCGCACGGCCCACGGGCTGGCCGACCAGATCGTCACCCCGATGAACGACAGCTTCGTCGACTTCGACCTGCTCGGGCAGGTGGACCCGGTGACGCTGGAGCTGCTCAAGCCGTCCATCTATTCGGAAAGCGTCTGGGAGGCTCGCAAGCACCGGGCGATCACCCAGGGCCGCAACGCCACCATCGACTGGATCGTGGTCACCAACCGCCTGGCCGTGGCCGAGGCCCGCAACCGCCGCCGTCTGGAAGAGCGGATGCAGAAGCTGGCCCGCCGGGTCGGCTTCCGCATGGGGCCGGGCCTGCGTGACCGGGTCATCTATCGCGAACTCTTCCCCTTCGGCCTGACCGTCGCCGACCTGTCCAATGACGTGCGTCCGGTGGCCGTGTCGCTGGCCCACGTCGCGGCCCGTCAGGAGCTGCGCAACCTGATGCAGGCGCTCGGCCTGGAGGGCGGTTCGCTCGACAACCCGCTCGACGCGGCCGCTTGAGCCCGCTCTGGCTGGTCCTGGCGGCGGTCGCCGTCTGGGCCCTGATCCGGCTCGGCCGTCAGGGCGAGCGGGCCGGGCGGGGCCACTGGCGCGTCACCGCCACCCTGTTCAGCGCCGTCATGTTCGCCGGCGGCCTGCTGGCCCTGTTCAAGGGCTCATGGGTGCTGGGCGGCGGTCTGGTGGCGGCCTCGCTCTGGCTGACCGTCGCCTCCCGCCAGCGCGCCGTCGCGCCCCGGGCGGAAGGCATGACCGATGGTGAGGCGCGCGCCATTCTGGGCGTTTCGGCTGACGCCTCAAAGGCCCAGATCAATGCTGCCTGGAAGAAGGTCATGGCCCGCGCGCACCCCGATCAGGGCGGCACCCAGGGACTGGCCGCGCGGGTCAACGCCGCGCGGGATCATTTGCTGAAGCGGTAGGCGGAGGATTACTCCTCCGCCGCCTTCTTCTTCGCCGGAGCCTTCTTGGCGGCGGGCTTCTTCGCAGCCGTCTTCTTCGGCGCCGCGGCCTTCTTCGGGGCGGCCTTCTTCTTCGCCGGCGGGGCCTTGGCCGCGCGCTCGGCCAGCAGCGGGATCGCCGCCTCCAGCGTCATGTCTTCCGGCGCCGTGCCCTTCGGCAGGGTGGCGTTGACCTTGCCCCACTTCACATAGGGGCCGAAGCGGCCGGCCATGACCTGGACCGGGGCCTTGTCCTCGGGGTGCTCGCCCAGTTCCTTCAGCGGCGCGGTGGCCGCGCCCCGGCCCGGACGACCGGCGCGCTTCTCGGCCAGCAGGGCCACGGCGCGGTTGATGCCGACTTCGAAAACTTCTTCGATGTCAGACACATTCGCGTAAGTCCCCGCGTGAAGCACGAAGGGGCCGTAGCGGCCCAGACCGGCCGTGATCATCTTGCCGTCTTCGGGGTGGACGCCGACTTCGCGCGGCAGGGCCAGCAGGCGCAGGGCCTGTTCCAGCTGGATCGACGCCGGGCTCCAGCCCTTGGGCAGGGACGAGCGCTTCGGCTTGTCCGCATCCAGCGGCATGGTCTCCACATAGGGCCCGAAGCGGCCGATCTTCAGCTCGACCGGCTGGCCCGTCGCCGGGTCATTGCCCAGCGTGCGGTCGCCGCCGTCCGCCCCGCCGCCGTCGGCGTCAGGGGCCGCAACCGGGCGGGTGTACTTGCAGTCCGGATAGCGCGAGCAGCCGATGAAGGCGCCGAAGCGGCTGGTCTTCAGGCTCAGCTGGCCCTGATGGCACAGCGGGCATTCGCGCGGATCCGAGCCGTCTTCCTTCATCGGGAAGATGTGCGGCCCAAGCGACTCGTTCAGGGCGTCAAGGATGGCCGTGGTGCGCAGCTCGCCCGCGGCCGAGGTGGCCGCGTGGAAGTCGGTCCAGAAGTCGCGCAGCAGCACCTTCCAGTTCAGCTCACCCGCCGACACCTCATCGAGGCGCGTCTCCAGCGCGGCGGTGAAGTCGTACTCGACCCACTTGCGGAAGAACTGCTCCAGGAAGGCCGTGACCAGCCGTCCCTTGTCCTCGGGATAGAAGCGGTTCTTGTCGACGCGGACGTATTCGCGGTCGCGCAGGGTCGTCAGGATCGAGGCGTAGGTCGACGGACGGCCGATGCCCAGCTCTTCCAGCTTCTTGACCAGGGTCGCTTCCGAATAGCGCGGGGGCGGCTCGGTGAAGTGCTGCTCGGTGCGGATGGCCTCGACCTTCGCGGTCGACCCTTCCTTCAGCGCGGGCAGGCGGGTGGTGTCGTCCTCGTCGTCCTCGCCGGTCTTCTGCTTCTCGTCGCGGCCCTCTTCATAGACGGCCATGAAGCCGTCGAAGGTCACCACCTGACCGGTGGCGCGCAGGGCGGTCTGGCCGCTCGGCTCCTCGATCTCGACCGTGGTGCGGTCCAGCTTGGCCGACTCCATCTGGCTGGCGATGGTGCGCTTCCAGATCAGTTCATAAAGCCGCTGAAGGTCGCTCTCGAGACGCAGGGTCTCGGGCGCGCGGGTCATGTTGGTCGGACGAATGGCTTCGTGCGCTTCCTGAGCGTTCTTGGCTTTCGTCTTGTAATGCTTGGGTTGTTCCGGAACGTAGGCCGGGCCGTAGCGCTGGGCGATAACCTCGCGCGCCTGGGCGATCCCCTCCGGGCTGACGTACAGGCCGTCGGTCCGCATATAGGTGATCAGGCCGCCCTGATCGTCCACGCCTTCATACAGCTTCTGCGCCGCCTGCATGGTGCGCTGGGCGGTGAAGCCCAGTTTGCGCGAGGCTTCCTGCTGCAGGGTCGAGGTCATGAAGGGCGGGCTGGGCGAGCGCCGCACCGGCTTCTTCTCGACCGAGTTGATCGTGAAGACACCGGCGTTGATGGCGTCGCGCGCGGCGGTCGCCATGGCTTCCGAGATGATGTCCAGACGCTGCACCCGCTTGCCGGCGTGCTTGACCAGACGGGCGGTGAAGGGCGGGCTGTCGGCGGCCAGATCGGCCTCGACCGACCAGTATTCCTGGGCCCGGAACTTCTCGATCTCCATCTCGCGATCGACGACGATGCGCAGGGCGACCGACTGCACCCGACCGGCCGAGCGCGCGCCCGGCAGCTTGCGCCACAGCACGGGCGACAGGGTGAAGCCCACCAGATAGTCGAGCGCGCGGCGCGCCAGATAGGCCTCGACCAGCTCCATGTCCACGTCGCGCGGGGCGGCCATGGCTTCCAGAACGGCGGACTTGGTGATGGCGTTGAAGGTGACGCGCTGGACGGTCGTGTCCTTCAGCGCCTTCTTCTTCTGCAGCACCTCGAGCAGGTGCCAGCTGATCGCTTCCCCTTCGCGATCCGGGTCGGTCGCCAGGATGACGCGGTCGGACTTCTTGGCGATCTCGGCGATCTCGCTCAGTCGCTTGGAGGCCTTGGCGTCGACCTCCCACGTCATGGCGAAGTCGTCGTCCGGCAGGACCGAGCCGTCCTTCGACGGCAGGTCGCGGACGTGACCGTACGACGCCAGGACCGTGTAGTCCGAGCCGAGGTATTTATTGATAGTCTTGGCCTTCGCGGGGCTTTCGACGACGACGAGATTCATTAGGGGAGGCGCCTTTCGAAGGGGCGGGAACGTGGTTGGCCCGGGCCCCGCTGTCAATCGGGAGGCGAGCAAAGGGCGATCAAAGCGAGGCCATTCCGCCCGGAAGAAGCGTCGCACGCCCCGCCAGACTGAGTTCCAGCAGGGCCGCAGCGACATCTCCGACCGGCGCTCCGGCGGCCCGCGCCAGTTCGTCGCGCGGCGTCGGCGTGGGGGAGAGCAGGGCGGCGACCCGCTCGATCAGGGCCGCGTCCACCGCGTCCGGGGCGCCCTCGAACGGATTGTCCGTCGGCGGTTCGCGCACGGCGCGGGGACGGCCGAACTCCCGTTCGATATCCTCCAGCCCCTCGCACAGGATGGCGCCCTGACGCAGCAGTTCGTTCGGCCCCCGGGCGCGCGGGTCCAGCGGCGATCCCGGCACCGCGAAAACGTCGCGCCCCTGCTCATTGGCCAGCCGGGCTGTGATCAGCGAGCCCGACCTGATCTCGGCCTCGACCACGACTACCCCGCGCGACAGGCCGGAGATGATGCGGTTGCGGCGGGGAAAGTCCTTCGCCTGCGCCCGGTGACCGACCGGGCTTTCAGAGACGATGCAGCCCT
Source organism: Brevundimonas sp. (assembly GCF_036400995.1). GTDB lineage: Bacteria > Pseudomonadota > Alphaproteobacteria > Caulobacterales > Caulobacteraceae > Brevundimonas. The sequence continues at coordinate 5,163 of NZ_DASWWG010000102.1, read as the reverse complement.
GTTCGACGATCTGGGCGTAGAGCCCGGCGTTGTCCGGCGGATAGACGTCGTCCACTCCGCCGCCCAGCACCGCCACGGTGCCGGTCGGCAGGGCCCCGGTATGGGCCGCGCCGTCGATGCCGCGCGCCAGTCCCGACACCACCACATGCCCGGCTTCTCCCAGCTGCTGGGCGAGACCGCGGGCGATACGCTGTCCGCCCGCCGAGGCGATACGGGCGCCCACGATGGCGATGCAGGGGCGTTGCATCGGGTCGGGATCGCCGAGGGTCCAGAGAACCGGCGGCGGCGGATCGACGGCGGCCAGCATCTCCGGATAGCCGTCGTCGCCCAGAACCATCAGCCGCGCCCCGATCCGGTCCCCGGCGGCGATCTCGTCCTCGATGCGGTCGATGGAGGGCAGGGCGTGTCCCGCGCCGCTCTTGCGGATCAGGTCGGGCAGGGCGTCGACGGCGCGTTCGGCGCTGCCGAAACGATCCAGCAGCTGGCGGAAGGTGACGGGACCGATGCGGTCGGTGCGGGCGAGCCGCAGGCGGGCGAAACGTTCTGCCCGCGTCAGGCTCACGCCTTCTTCGCGCCGATCCGGGGCTCGGCCCCCTTGAGCAGGCGGCCGATGTTGTCCGCATGCCGGATCCAGATCAGCACGGCGGTGAAGACCGCCAGCAGCAGGATGGCGTGAGGCGCGGGCAGGCCCAGCGCCGCCACCGGCAGCAGTGCGTAGGCCGGGGTCGCCACGGAGGCCACGAGGGCCGACAGCGACGAGATACGGAACAGGGCGGCCACAACGATCCAGGTCGCGCCGGCCAGCAGGCCCAGCGGCCAGGCGGCGGCCAGCAGCAGGCCGAAGAAGGTGGCCACGCCCTTGCCGCCCTTGAAGCCGAGCCAGACGGGGAACAGGTGGCCCAGGAAGGCGGCGCCGCCCGCGATCGCGCCGGCGACCTCGCTGTTGAAAAGCCAACGGGCGATCAGCAGGGCCGCGGCGCCCTTGCCGGCGTCCAGCACAAGGGTGGCCAGCGCCAGATCCTTGCGGCCGGTGCGCAGCACATTGGTGGCCCCGATGTTGCCCGAGCCGATGTTGCGGACGTCACCGGCGCCGGCGGCGCGGGTCAGCACCACCCCGAACGGGATGGAGCCCAGCAGGTAGCCGCCGACCGCCACGAGGGCGAGCGTCCCGAGAGCGGGTCCGACCAGATCCTGCAATTCAACCCCCATACAGCCAGTGCGTGTGTATCACGCCTTCGCGCGTGTTTCAGCGCAGTTTCCGCTGATTCGGGGCTTGCCCGTCAGCGGGTCTCGAAAACCCGGCGTCCGCCGACGAAGGTCGCGATGACCTTGCCCTGCAGGCGTCGTCCGTCGAACGGCGAGTTCTTGGATTTGGACTTCAGGCGGTCGGCGTCGATGACCACCGGCGCGCCGGCGTCAAACAGGATCAGATCGGCCGGGGCGCCCGCCTTCAGCACGCCCGCGTCCAGCCCCAGCAGGCCCGCCGGGCCGGCGGTGAGGGGACGCAGGACGTCCAGCAGGTCCAGTCCGTCCTCATGGTGCAGGCTCAGGGCGGCGGGCAGCAGGGTCTCCAGACCCACGGCGCCCGGTGCGGCCTCGCCGAACGGACGGCGCTTGTCCTCGGCCGGGGCCGGGGCGTGGGCGGATGTGATGGCGTCGATCAGCCCGTCGCGCACCGCCTCGATCAGCGCCTGCCGGTCGCTCTCGGTGCGCAGCGGCGGGTCCAGACGGTAGAAGGTGCGGTAGTCGCCGATGTCCAGCTCGTTGAAGCACAGGTGGTTGATCGACACCGAGGCGGCGACCTCCAGCCCCTTGCCGCGCGCCCGCGCCAGCGTCTCCAGCGCGCCCTCGGTCGAGATCTGGTCGACCAGGAACCGCGCGCCCGTCTGTTCGACCAGCGCCAGATCACGCTCCAGCTGGATGCGTTCGGCGATGGCGGGCACGCCCGACAGGCCCAGACGGGTCGCCAGTTCGCCCGAGGTCGCCACCGCGCCCTCGCTCAGCCAGGGATCGGCCGGGCGGCAGGCGATCAGGGCGTTGAAGGCGGCGGCGTAGCTCATCACCCGCTGCAGGGTGCGGCTGTTGGCGATCACCCTGTCGCCGTCGGTGAAATACAGGGCGCCGGCCTCGTCCATCAGGCCGATCTCGGCCATGCGCTGGCCGTCGCGCCCCTTGGTCGCCGCGCCCGCCGCGCGGACGTTGACGAGGTCCAGCGCCGCGCCGCGCCGCTGGATGTGGTCGATCATCGCCGGGTCGTCGATCGCCGGATCGGTGTCGGGCTGGACGACGATGGTGGTCACCCCGCCCGCCGCCGCCGCCAGACTGGCCGACTTCAGCGTCTCCTTGGGCTCGTCGCCCGGCTCGCCGGTCTTGACCCGTATATCGATCAGGCCGGGCGCCAGGCACAGGCCGCCCGCGTCGATGACCTCGACGCCTTCCGGAATGGCGGTGTGGACGCCGTGGATCACCTCGGTGATCACCCCGTCGACGATCAGCAGGGCGCCGGGGCCGTCGTAGTCGGTCGCCGGATCGAGCAGGCGGGCGTTCAGGATGGCGAGGGCGGTCATGCGAGGCCTCCTTCGCGGCGAACGGACAGGGCGGCCAGCACGGCCATGCGCGCGGCGACCCCCATCTCGACCTGGTCCTGAATGAGGGAGACCGACAGGTCGTCAGCCACGTCCGAGTCGATCTCGACACCCCGGTTCATCGGCCCCGGGTGCATGACCTTGGCGCCGGGCTTGGCCCAGGCCAGCTTCTCGCGGTCCAGACCCCAGAAGCGGAAATACTCGCGGGTCGAGGGCACCAGCGCGCCCTCCATCCGCTCCAGCTGCAGGCGCAGCATCATTGCGACATCAACGCCTTGCAGGCCGTCCTTCATATCGTGGAAGACCTCACAGCCCCAGCGGTCGGCGTCGCCGGGCACCAGCGTCGGCGGGCCGATCAGTCGCACCCGCGCGCCCATCATCGACAGCAGGGCCACATTCGAACGCGCCACGCGGCTGTGGGCGACGTCGCCGCAGATGGCGACGGTCAGGCCGCCGACATCGCCGAAGGCCCGGCGCAGGCTCAGCAGGTCCAGCAGGGCCTGCGTCGGGTGCTCATGGCGTCCGTCGCCCGCGTTCACGACCGCGCAGCCGACCTTCTGCGACAGCAGGGCCGCCGCGCCCGAGGCCGAGTGGCGCACCACCAGCACGTCCGGCTTCATGGCGTTCAGGGTGGCGGCGGTGTCGATCAGGGTCTCGCCCTTGGCCACCGATGAGGTCTTGGGCGACAGGGCGGTGACGTCCGCGCCCAGCCGCTTGGCCGCGATCTCGAACGAGGCGCTGGTCCGCGTCGAGTTCTCGAAGAACAGGTTCATCACCGTCCGGCCGCGCATGATGTCCAGCGACTTGGCGGACTGGCGGTTGAAGTCGACGAAGGCGTCGGCGAGGTCCAGCAGGGGCGGGACGGTCGCGGCGTTCAGATCGCCGGCGGACAGGAAATGGTCGCGGGGAAACGGCGCCAGCCGTTCGTGAATCAGGTCGGTGACATCGGGCTGGGTCATCGAGGCCCGCCTATAGGCTGTCGTCAGACCAAATGGAACAGCGCCAGCAGGATCGGAATGCACAGGGCGCTGCCGACCGTGGTCGAGGCCACGATCCCGGCCATCAGCGGGGCGTCGCCGCCCATCTGGCGGGCCAGCAGATAGGCCGCCGCCGCGCCCGGCGCCGCGCCGCACAGCAGGGCCGCGCCCTGCGCCGTCTGATCGCCGCCGTACAGCAGGCACAGGCCCCACATCAGCGGCGGCATGATGCCCAGCTTGACGAAGGTCACCGCCGCGATGGTCCCCTTGCGCCGCGCCACCTCGGCGAAGCTCAGGCCCGCGCCGGCCACGATCAGCCCCAGCGGCAGGGCCGCCGCGCCCAGCAGCTCCAGCGTATCGGACACGCCCGGGATCGGCGGCACCTTGAGGACATTCAGCGCCAGCCCGGTCAGGCAGGCGACCAGGATCGGATTGGCCAGCATGGCCTTCGTCAGGGCCAGCGGCGACACGCCCCGCTGGTCTGCGCCCCAGCGCGCCAGCACGGCCACGCAGGCGATGTTGGTCACCGGGATGATCGAGGCGATCATCACCGCCGCCAGCGCCAGCCCCTCGGCGCCGAACGTCGCCTGGATCACCGGCAGGAAGACGAAGCTGTTCCAGCGGATCACGCCCTGGAAGACGCTGGTGTACGCCGGGCCCTCGATCGTCAGGAACGGCTTGGCCAGCAGCGCGCAGGCCCCGACGATGACCACCGCCGTCACCGCCGCGCCCGCCGCCGCCCCCGCGCCACCGCCGGACAGGTCGGCGTTCCAGATCGCCGGGATCAGGAAGCCCGGATACAGCAGGTTGATCGACAGCTTCTCGATCGGCCGCCAGGTGGCGTCGGGCAGGAAGTCGGATTTTCTCAGCCCGTAGCCGATGGCGATCAGGCAGAAGACCGGCACGATGCCGGCGAGCAGGCCGATCATCCGCGCAGGCGGTCCAGCGCGCCCTGCAGGATCCAGGCGGCCGCGGTGCGGTCCACCACGTCGGCCCGGCGCTTGCGGGTCAGGTCCAGCTCGTCGATCAGGAAGCGTTCGACCGCCGTGGTCGACAGCCGCTCGTCCTGGAAGGTCACCGGCACCTCGCGAAGGCGCTGCAGATTGCGGGCGAAGGCGCGGCAGGACTGGGCGCGCGGGCCCTCGGTGCCGTCCATGTTCAGCGGCAGGCCGATCACCAGACCCGAGGCCTTGCGGCTGTCCATCAGCTTCAGCACCGCATTGGCGTCGTCCGTGAACTTCGTCTTGCGGATCAGCTGCAGCGGGCTGGCGATGATGCGGGTGGCGTCGGACGCGGCCACGCCGATGGTCTTCTCGCCCAGATCCAGCCCCAGCCACGGCGTTCCGGGCGGGGTCTGTTCGGCCAGTTCTTCGAGGGTCAGGACAGTCACGATGTCGCGGTAGGACTGGCGGTCGCCGAAGTCAAAGTGCAATCCTCCCGCCGATCGTCGATACGGGGAGAGTTCGATGAAGCGTCCGATGCTGTTCGCCGCCGTTCTGCTGGGTCTGGCCGCCTGCGATCCGGGGCCCGAGAACGCCGCCTCGCCGCCGGCCGATGCGCCCGCGCCCGGCGCGCCCGCGGCCACGCCGTCCGCGCCGCCG
>NZ_DASWWG010000101.1:0-54453 GCF_036400995.1 Brevundimonas sp. | reverse complement strand
ACGCCCCGCGCCAGACCGTCCTGCTGATGATCGGCTTCGTCACCGCCCTCGCCCTGGTCTCCGGCTGGCTCAACGAGCGCCGGGCCGGCGGCTCCATCCTGCCGGGCTTCGCCCTGCACGGCGCCGGCAACCTGACCACCTACCTCGGTCTCGCCCTCGGCTGGATCTGACGACGCCTACATCCGCTCCGGCGTGTCGATGCCCAGCAGGTCGAGCGCCCGCTCCAGCTGGTCCAGCACCGCCTTCGACAGGGTCAGGCGCGAACCGCGCGTCGCCTCGTCCGGCGCGGCCAGCACCGGGCAGGCGGCGTAGAATTTCGAGAACGACTGGGCCAGCCGGTAGGCGTGCTCGGCGATCACATGCGGCATGCGCTTGTCGTAGGCCTCGGCCGCCGCCTGCGAGAAGGCGTCCAGCGTCAGGGCCAGGTCACGCTCCGCCGGTTCGCCGATGACGATGGCGCCGGGCGCGAGGCCCTGCTCGGCGGCCTTGCGCAGCAGCGAGCGGATGCGGACGGCCTGATACAGCAGATAGGGGCCGGTCTTGCCCTCGAAGCTCATGAAGCGGTCGAGGTCGAAGACGTAGCTGGTGGTCCGGGCGTTCGACAGGTCGGCGAACTTCAGGGCCGCGATGGCGACCTTGCGCGCGATGTCCTCGAACTCGTCCGCGGGCAGGTCGTCTCCCAGCTTGGCTTCCTTCAGGCGCTCGCGCGCCTTGTCCGTGGCCATGCTGATCAGGTCATGCAGCTTCAGGACGCCGCCCGCGCGGGTCTTGAAGGGCTTGCCGTCCGGACCGTTCATGGTGCCGAACCCGAGGTGGTTCAGCTGCCCCTCGGTGGCGTAGCCCGCCAGCATGGCGCCGCGGAACACCTGTTCGAAATGCTCGGCCTGGCGCTCGTCGACGACGTACAGGACCAGATCGAAGTCCTGGTCGCGGCGGCGTTGCTTGATCGTGGCCAGATCGGTCGTGCCGTACATGGCCGAGCCTTCCGACGAGACCACCAGCAGCGGCGGCGGGCTGGGGACCTCGACGACCGAGCCGTCGTCCAGCTTCTTCTTGCGGGTCTCGCCGGGACGGGCGACGTGCACCACCTGGGCGCCGGCGTCCTCGACCAGCAGGCCCTTGGCCTTCAGCTCCTCGACCATGCCGGGGATCAGCGGGTCGGCGTCGGATTCGCCGTTCCACAGGTCGAAGGTCACGCCCAGCGCCCCGAACTCACGCTCCAGCGCGGTGCGGCTGACGGCCACGAAATGCGACCACAGGGCGCGGTAGCCCGCGCGGCCGTTCTGCAGTTCGGCCGTCGCCTTGCGGGCGCGGTCGCGGAAGGCCGGATCTTCCTTCGCCTTGGCGGCGGCCTGCGGATACAGGCGCTCCAGATCTTCCAGCGAGACGGGGCTTTCGGCCGGGAATGGACCGTCGCCGTCGGCCATGAAGGCTTCCGCGCCGCCCTCGTCGCCAAGCGCGACGATGAGCAGGCCCATCTGGAAGCCCCAGTCGCCGAAGTGGGCGTCGCCCCAGACCTGATCGCCGCGGAAGCGGTACAGGCGCTTCAGGCTCTCGCCGATGATGGACGAGCGCAGGTGGCCGACGTGCATCGGCTTGGCCACGTTCGGCCCGGCAAAGTCGATCACCACCTTGCGCGGGTCCGCCACGACGGCGGCGCCCGCGTGAACGGCGTCGGCGGCGACCTCGGTCGCGCGCTTGGCCAGCGCGGCGTCGGCGATCTTCAGATTGATGAAGCCCGGACCGGCGACCTCGACCGAGGCCAGGCGCGGGTCGCCTTCCAGCCGCGCCGCGACCTTGCCGGCCAGCTCGCGCGGATTGGCTTTCAGCGCCTTGGCGGCGGCGAGGGCGCCGTTCGACTGGAAGTCGGCCAGGTCGGGTCGGTCGGAGGGGGTCACGCGCGCCAGCGCCGCGTCCACGCCTTCGGCGGCGAAGGCGGCCCCGACCGCTTCGCCCAGTTCCGTCTTGAGATCGGTCATTACTGGGCCGGGGGCTGGGCGGCGGGGGCGGCGCCCGCGTTCACGCGGAAGCGGCTGCCCGAGCGGTTGAACTCGGCCATCTGCGGGGTGACGTCGAAGCCGACCAGAATCTCGAAGTGGTCGCCGCTGGTCGTCGCCGAGGCGCGCGGGATGACGATGGTGTTGTCCTGGGTCACGGTCGCGGTGGTCGCGTCACCCTCGAAGGTCACCGGCAGGTCGAAATAGACCTTCTCCAGCACGGCGGAGTTCCGCTCGGTGACGGCGATCCAGTAGCGGTAGTTGCGGCCATTGCCCTCGGCCTGCGGTCCGCGGCCCAGGTTGAACAGCACGCGGGTCTGCACGGTGATCGGCGAGTCGCTGTCATAGGCGCAGTCGGCGACCAGGCCCTCGATCTCGCCGGTGAAGCCGACGTTGGCGGCGGTGACCCGGTCACCGCTCAGCTCGACGTAGCGGGCGGCGTCGTAGAGGATCTTCACATAGGGGCAGGGGCCGGCGGCCGAACGGCGCTGCAGCGGCGCGATGCGCGCACGGCGGGCGCCCGTCTGTTGTTCACCGGCTTCCGGACGGTCCTGGGTCCGGCCTTGCGGCGAGCCGCCGGGGCGCGTCGTCTGCGCGACGGCGACCGGCGCGACGGCCGAGAGGGTGGCGGCGACAAGAGCCGAGGCCAGGGAAACCTTCAGGACGCGACGCATCAAATGCTCTTCCAGATCACGAGGAGGCGGCGACAGCCCGACGCCGTCCGCACGCTTGCCGCTGATAGCGGCTAAACAGAGGCGCGGCAAACCCGCGCGCGAGGAAAGGGCGGTGGCGGGGATCGATCCGAGCGACTAGGTTCCGGCCCATGACCGTGCACCAGCCGATCCGACCGGCCGAAAAGCGTCCCCTGACCGTCCGTCTGGCGACTCCCCGTGGCTTTTGCGCGGGCGTGGATCGCGCCATCCAGATCGTCGAGCGGGCGATCGAGAAGTACGGCGCGCCCGTCTATGTGCGGCACGAGATCGTTCACAATCGCCACGTCGTCGAGCGGCTGCGCAGCATGGGCGCGGTCTTCGTCAAGGAACTGGACGACTGCCCCGACGACCGACCGGTCGTCTTTTCGGCCCACGGCGTGCCCAAGTCTGTGCCCGAGACCGCCCGCTCGCGCGAGATGCTGTACATCGACGCCACCTGCCCGCTGGTGTCCAAGGTCCACGTCGAGGCCGAGCGCCACTTCAACGCGGGTCGCCACGTCATCCTGATCGGCCACGCCGGGCACCCCGAGGTGATCGGCACCATGGGGCAGCTTCCCGCCGGAGCGATCTCGCTGGTCGAGACGGTTGAGGACGCCGAGACCTTCCAGCGTCCGGGCGACGCCCCGCTGGCCTATGCGACCCAGACCACCCTGTCGGTCGACGACACCGCTGACATCCTGGCGGCCCTGAAGCGGCGCTTCCCGGAGCTTCCGGACCCGCACAAGGAAGACATCTGCTACGCGACCACCAACCGTCAGGAAGCGGTGAAGCGGCTCGGGTCGGGTTGCGATCTGGTGCTGGTGGTGGGGTCGAAGAACTCGTCCAACTCGGCCCGCCTGGTCGAGGTGGCCATCAAGGCCGGGGCGAAGGACGCCCGTCTGGTGGACGACGCCGGTCATGTCGACTGGAGCTGGCTGGACGGGGTCTCGACCCTGGGCATCACCGCCGGCGCCTCGGCGCCTGAGCAACTCATCGAGGAACTGGTTCAGGCGGTCCGCGACCGCTTCGACGCCGATGTCGGCGAGGACGACGGCGAACGCGAGACCGTCACCTTCAAGCTGCCGCGCGTCCTGACGACCTGAGCCGCCCGCCGCTTGCGCAAGCGGAGCCTTTGCCGTTCGTTGGCGTTAACGCTGCGACCGGGAAAGGGACCCTCATGCGTCTGACTGCCGCCTGCTCCGTCGTTTCCATTCTGGCCCTGACCGTGACGGGCTGTACGCAGGAGGGCGAGGCGCCGCCCGCGCCCGTCGCGGGACCGGCCCAGCCGGCCGCGCCGTCGACCCCGCCCGTTTCCTACGCCTGCGAGAGCGGCCAGCCCGTCAACGTCGTCTACCCGGACACCTCGACCGCCCAGCTGGCCTACAAGGGGCAGACCTATGTCCTGCGGACCGTGCAGGCCGCCTCGGGCGCCCGTTACATCGGCTCGGGCATCGAGTGGTGGACCGCCAACCGCGACGGGGTCGAAAGCGCCACCCTCAGCCGACTGGGGCCCAATGAGGAAGTCGGGACCGCCGTGCTGGAGCGTTGCTCCCGTCCGTCGTCCGGTCCGGTGGCGCCCGGTCCGGTCCCCACGCCGCAGCCCGCACCGGGCGGCGTCCTGCCCGCCGCCGCGCCCTGCCGGGGGCCGCAACTGAAGCTGTCCACCGAGGGCGGCGACGCCGGGGCGGGCAATCGCGTCACCAATATCGGCATCCAGAACATCAGCAGCACGGCCTGCAGCCTGACCGGCTACCCGGGCGTCGTTCTGCAGGATCGTCAGGGCCGCAACCTGACCGCCATCAACAGCGAGCAGAGCCCCGGCAGCTACTTCACCGCCGGACAGGCCCCGACGCCGGTCACCCTGGCCCCGCAGTCGAAAGCGGCCTTCGAGCTGGCGTGGAGCGTGGTGCCCAACGAGGCGCAGGGCCAGACGTCCTGTCCGAACGTCGCGCGCATCCGGGTCACCGCGCCCGGCGACACCTCGGCGGCGTCCCTCAACCTCGCGTTCGCGCCGTGCGGCGGTCGTGTCCGGGTCAGTCCGATCCGCCCGCTGGTCCCCGCTGGAACGCCCGCACCGGAACCCACCGTTTAGGGGGTTCAATCCTGCGCGGATTCGGCGTAGCGGAGCGCACATGACCGCGACCTTCTATGACCGCATCACGGCGGAACTCGCCGACATCGAGGCCCAGGGGCTGACCAAGCCCGAACGGGTGATCGCTTCCCGACAGGGGCCGGTCATCACGGTGGGCGGCCGCGACGTCCTCAATTTCTGCGCCAACAACTACCTGGGCCTCGCCGGCGACGAGCGGGTGACCCAGGCGGGCATCCGCGCGCAGGAGAAGTGGGGGGCGGGCACGGCCTCGGTCCGCTTCATCTGCGGCACGCTGGAAATCCACAAGGAACTGGAACGGGCCATCGCCGACTACCTCGGCTTTGAGGACACCATCCTGTTCGCCGCGGCCTTCGACGCCAACGGCGGCATCTTCGAGCCCCTGTTCGGCGCCGACGACGCCATCATCTCCGACAGCCTGAACCACGCCTCGATCATCGACGGCGTGCGCCTGTGCAAGGCCAAGCGCTATCGCTTCGCCACCTCGGACATGGCCGACCTGGAGGCCCAGCTGAAGCAGGCCCGGGCCGACGGCGCGAAAGAGATCATCATCGCCACCGACGGCGCCTTCTCGATGGACGGATATATCGCCAAGCTGAAGGACATCCGGGCGCTGGCGGACCGGTACAACGCCCTGATCATGGTCGATGACTGCCACGCCACCGGCTTCCTCGGCCCGCAAGGGCGCGGCTCGTTCGCCTGGAACGACGTCGAGGTCGATTTCGTCACCGGCACCTTCGGCAAGGCGCTGGGCGGAGCCATGGGCGGCTTCATCTGTGCGAAGTCGAACGTCGTGGCCCTGCTGAAGCAGCGCGCCCGGCCCTACCTCTTCTCCAACGCGCTTTCGCCCGCCGTCTGCGGCTCGTCGCTGGAAGCCATCCGCATCGCCGCCGGTGAAGAGGGCGACGCCCTGCGCACCCAGCTGTTCGCCAACGCCGCCCGCTATCGCAAGGCGATGACCGAAGCCGGCTTCACCCTGCAGCCGGGCGAGCACCCGATCATTCCGGTCATGCTGGGCGACGCCAAGCTGGCCCAGGACATGGCCGCCCGCCTGCTGGAGCTGGGCGTCTACGTCATCGGCTTCAGCTTCCCGGTGGTGCCGCGCGGCCAGGCCCGCATCCGCACGCAGATGTCGGCGGCGCACACCTTCGAACAGATTGATCAAGCGGTCGCGGCGTTCACGACGGCCGGCAAGGAACTGGGAGTGATCTGATGACCGACATGATGAAGGCCCTGGCCAAGACGAAGCCCGAGGTCGGCCTCGAGCTGATCGATGCGCCGATCCCGACGCCGGGCGACGAGGATGTGCTGATCAAGGTCAAGCGCACCGCCGTCTGCGGCACCGACATCCACATCTGGAACTGGGACGAGTGGTCCCAGAAGAACGTGCCGGTCCCGATGATCACCGGCCACGAGTTCGCCGGCGAGATCGTCGCCATCGGCAAGGACGTGGATCGCCGCCTCAAGGTCGGCCAGCGCGTCTCTGCCGAGGGCCACGTCATCGACCTGAACTCGGAAGCGGCCCGCGCCGGTCACTTCCACCTCGACCCGGACACCCGCGGCATCGGCGTGAACCGTCAGGGCGCCTTCGCCGAATACGTCGTGGCCCCGGCCTTCAACGTGATCGAGCTGCCGGACGACGTGCCGTATGAGATCGGTTCGATCCTCGATCCGTTCGGCAACGCCGTGCACACCGCGCAACAGTTCGACCTGCTGGGCGAAGACGTCATCGTCACCGGCGCCGGCCCCATCGGCATGATGGCCGCCGCCGTCGCGCGCCACGCCGGCGCCCGCACCGTCGTCCTGACCGACATCAACGACTTCCGCCTCGAGCTGGCCCAGAAGGTCGCCCCGGGCGTGCGCACGGTGAACACCACCAAGGAAGACCTGCGCGACGTCATGCACGAGCTGGGCCTGAAGGTCGGCTTCGACGTGGCGCTGGAGATGTCCGGCTCGCCCATCGCCTTCAAGCAGTGCGTCGACACCCTGATCATGGGCGGCGGCATGGCCCTGCTGGGCATTCCGTCAAAGCCGATGGAGACGGACTGGGGCCAGATCATCCTCAAGGCCCTGACCATCAAGGGCGTCTACGGGCGCGAGATGTTCACCACCTGGCGCAAGATGCTGGGCCTGCTGAAGGCCGGTCTCGACCTGCAGCCGCTGATCACCCACCAGATGTCCTACGAGAACTACCGCGAGGGCTTCGAGGCCATGCGTTCCGGCCAGTCGGGTAAGGTGGTCCTGAGCTGGGACAAGGCGGCCTGAGTGAGCGCTCCGTTCCCGGTCCTCGCCTTCCTTGAGGGCGAGGGCCCCGACGCGCACGGGCGCACCATCTTCGAGGTGCTGGGCTTCGATGACGCGACGCTGGAGCACACCCACGACTACATCCAGTGGCTTTTCCCGCTGACCGAGCCGTCGGCCGCCGTGCCGGGATCGCCGGTGCTGAGCGAGGCGGAAGCGACCGCGATCTTCGATTCCGTGATGGCCCAGTGCACCCTGGCCGCTGCGACCGATCGCATGGCGGCCTTCTACGGACGGCACGATCACTGGCTGAAGCCGGAGGATCACAACCATCTTCGCATCACGCGGATCATCCGGGCCCTGCGGCGGCTGCGCGGCGAGGGTGAGGCGGAGGCCTTCCGGGCGGGCATTCTGGGCCGGGTGACCGCGACCGGAGCGCCGGTCAGCGCCCGCAGCCGCGGCTACTGGGAAACGGCCTAGGCGGTCGCCGCGGTCTTGCCGGCGGTGGCCCGGAACACGATCACCGCGAACACCACCATGCCCAGCACGACCAGCGTCGGGCCGCTGATCATCAGGGCGGGCACGAAGGCCATAAGCGCCTCGATCTGAAGCAACTGGATGGTCAGGCCGATCATCATCAGCGGCAGGCCGATCGCGGCCAGCGCCAGATGGGCCTTGGGCAGCAGGCCCCCGGCCGCGCCCGGGAAGGCGCGATAGAACAGGCCGTACAGGAACATCGACACCCAGCCGAGCAGGTTGATGTGCGCGTGCACGGGCGAAACGATGAAGTTGTGCGTCATGCCCATCCAGTAGCCGAGCAAAACGCCCAGCACGACGAACAGCACGCTCATACGCAGGAATACAGCGGACATTGGTTGGGTCCCTCCGACGACTAACGGGCCGCTCGTAAACCGTCGTTCCGTCGCCGGGGCAAGTTACATCGTGGTCAGGTCAGGGACCGGATCAGGGCCGTCTCGAAGCCCTTCGCGTCCGGACCGGGCAGGGCGGCCAATTCACCGGCCTCATACATCTCGAACACCCGGGGGTGGACGTAGGACGACCGACAGACCGTCGGCGTGTTGCCCAGCAGACCCGCCACGGCCTTCACGCAGACGGTGACGCGGCGCTTCGCCTCGGTCGGCGAGCCCGGCGGCTCCACCTCGCGCAGCGCCCGCGCCGCGGACACCGTCCCGGCCCAGGTCCGGAAATCCTTGGCCGAGAAGGCCTCGCCCATCGCCTCGCGGATGTAGGCGTTCACATCATCCGAGGTGATCGGACACAGCCGCCCGTCCGCATCCCGGTATTTGAACAACTGCTGCCCGGGCAGTTCGCGCAACGACCGGACCACGGCGGCCAGCCGCCGGTCCCGGACCCGGACCTCATGCTCGACCCCGCTCTTGCCCCGGAAGGCGAAGGTGAGGGCGGTCCCGCCCACCTCCAGATGACGCTTGTGCAGGGTGGTCAGGCCGTAGGAGCGGTTCCGGCGGGCGTACTCGGCGTTGCCGATCCGGATCAGGGTCAGTTCCAGCAGGCGAACGGCGGTGGCCAGCACCTTGTCGCGGCTGACGCCCCGCTTGCCCAGATCAGCCTCTACCCGTTCGCGCAGCCTGGGCAGCTTGCGGGCGAAGGCCGGAAGCCGGTCGAACTTGCTCTCCGCCGCATGGCGGCTCCAGTCGGGATGATAGCGATACTGCTTGCGGCCCTTCGCGTCCCGCCCGGTGGCCTGGATATGGCCAGTGGCGCGCGGGCAGATCCAGACGTCGGTCCAGGCGGGCGGGATGGCCAGCGAACGGATGCGGTCCAGCACTTTCGGGTCCCGCACCGGCTGTCCGTTCGTGTCCAGATAGCGGAAGCCGGTCCCCGACCGGCGCCGCGACAGGCCGGGGTTCTCGTCGCTGCACCAGCTCAGGCCTTCGGGAACCTCGATGTCCGTCACACCCCGACCTCATTCAGGGGCCGACACAGGTCCTGCCCCTGTTCCGTCGCGTCCGCCACGGCTTGTGGCGGGGTGGTTTGCGCGTCGGGCAGGAGGGGGTGTTCGCTCATGGCGAACTCCAACGAGGCTGCGAACGGCGGGTTCCTCTTGACCGCGCGGGCGCGGAAGGGGAGGGCATGGATATGAATTACCGCCACAGCTTCCACGCCGGAAATTTCGCCGATCTGGTCAAGCACGCCCTCGTGCTCTGGCTGCTCGACCGCCGGCGCGCGGTCGGACCGGTGACCGTGATCGACACCCACGCGGGCGCCGGGGTCTATGATCTGACCGGCGACGCCGTCCGCTCCAAGGAGGCCGAGGCCGGGATCGCGCGGCTGCTGGCGGCCGACAACCGGCCCCCGCTGATCGAGGCGCTGGCCGGGGCGGTGGCTGAACTGAACCCGCAGGGCGGCGCGCGCCTCTATCCGGGCTCGCCGCTGCTGGTGGCCCGTCGGCTCGGACGCGACGATCGCTATCTGGGCTTCGAGCTCAATCCGCCGGTTCTGCAACTGCTGACCGAGGCGCTGGAGCCCTTTGCGCAGGCCTCAGCCAAGGGCGGCGACGGCTATGACCAGGCCCGGGCCGAGGCGGCGCGTTCGCCGGGCGCCTTCGTGCTGATCGACCCGCCGTTCGAGCGGCCGGACGATTACCTGCGCGCCGCCGACACGGCCGCCGCCATCGTTCGGGCCGACGCGCGCGCCATGGTCGCGGTCTGGACCCCCCTGAAGGATCTGGAGACGTTCGACGGGTTCCTGAGGCGTCTGGATGAGGCGGGCGCCAAGCGGGTTCTGGTCGCCGAGGCGCGGCTGCGCCCGCTGACCAATCCGATGAAGATGAACGGCTGCGCGATGGTCATTCTGAACCCACCCGCCGGAGCTGAAGACGCGGCGCGGCAGGTGTGCGAGTGGGTCGCGGGAACGCTGGGCGAGGCGGGCGCCAAGGCCGAGGTCTGGACCGCCTGAGGCCCTATTCGATGACTTCGCCCGCCTCGTAGAGGTGCGGTTCGAAGGTCGCGATGGCCATGATCGGCTCCATCGCCTTCACCACCTCGGGCGAACGCGCCATCGCTTTCCAGTGGTCGCGTGAGCGCCAGACCGCGTGGACCGCTGCGACCTTGCCGTTCAGCCCGCGGTGCAGGGTGGCCGAGATGAAACCCTCGGTCCCGCGCTGGGCGGCGACCATCACGGCCAGATGCTCCATCAGCAGCGCCTGCTTCTCCGGCGCACAGCGATAGACGTTGATCAAAACGACGGGTTCGGCATCAGACATGGCGCGCCCTCTAGCCCAGTTTTGCTTCAGCTTTGTATGACCCGAAGCGGAAAAGCGTCCAGCGCCCGCAGAAGCGTGGACGCCTTGCCGGGACGGCGTGGAAGGCCATATCGGGCGCTATGCACAGTCGCCCGCTCCGTATCGCCATTCTCAAGACCGGCGCCCCGCCGCCCGCTCTCGCCGAGGTTCACGGCGACTATCCGGCCATGTTCGCCACCTTGCTGGGCGACGGCTTCGAGACGACGACCTTCGATGTCCAGAACGGCGAGTGGCCCGACTCCGTCGCCTTCGACGGCGCCATTATCACCGGCTCCGCCGCGGGCGTTTACGAGGACGACAGCTGGATCGGCGCGCTGCTCGACTGGATCCGCGCGGCGCGGGGGCGGACCCGTCTGGTCGGCGTCTGCTTCGGCCATCAGGCCATGGCCCAGGCCCTTGGCGGCCGCGTCGAGAAGTCGGAACGGGGCTGGGGCGTCGGCCTGCATCGCTATGAGGTCGTCGGCGCCCCGGCGTGGATGCGACCTGCCGCTTCGACGGTCTCGATCCCGGTGTCCCACCAGGATCAGGTGGTGGAGGTTCCGGCTGACGCGCGCGTCACCCTGCGCAGCGATTTCACGCCCCATGCCGGTCTCGCTTGGGGCGATGACGCCGTCAGCTTTCAGGGCCATCCCGAGTTCACCCCGGCCTATGCGGGTGAGCTGACCGCCGGACGGCGGGGGCGGATCGATCCGGAACTGGTCGACCGGGCGCTGGAAAGTCTGCGGGGTCCGGATGATCGGGAAAGCGTAGCCATATGGATTCGCGGCTTTTTCGCGGCGTAAACCTTATTCAATGAATGCATGCGATGAGGGCAGGGCATGTCGCTGTCCCGGTTCGCGCTTCCGTTTGTCGCCACCGCCGCCCTTCTTGGCGGGGCAGCGCCCGCATATGCGCAGCCGACCCGGTCGGTCACGGCCGCCCAGAGCGCCGACGACGGCCTTCGCCTGGCCGATTTTGTCGAGCGTCGCGCCGCCTCGACCAGTTTCGCCGCCCTTGAAGCCTTCGGTCGGGAGGCCCTGCGGCGGCCGAACCGCGAAGGGTTGAACCGCCTGTATCACGTCACCTGGACCATCCTGAACCAGGGTGAGTTCGACCGCGCGCTGGTCTGGAACCGGCGTCTCGCGGAGGCTGCGCGGCGGCAGGGGGATCAGCGCTACGCCGACATCGCGCATCTGAACGAACTGACGGTGCGTTACGATCAGGGCGACGTCCGCGTCGCCGAAGAGATGCAACGCATGTCGGTCTCCGGACGCGACTGGTTCGTGCGGGCCCATGCCGCCCGTCTGACCGCCCTCTGGCTGATCGATCAGGCCCGTATCGGCGAGGGACTGCAGCTCCTCGCGCGCGCCGAGGCGGACATTCCCGAGGCGGACCCGTTTGCGAACACCGCCCGGGCCGGCATCTGGGAAGTCGCCGGAATGGGCCTGAAGGACCTCCACGACGTTCAGGGGGCCGCGGACGCCTTCCGGAAGTTCGAGATCGACTATTCCAACCCGGCCTATCCGCGTCCGGACTTCGACAGCCTCTACAACCTCACCATGATGGCGGTCTCGGTCGGCGAGACCGACCTGGCGGCCCGCTACTACGCGGCCCACAGCCGACTGTCCGGGCGCTCGGACCTGCCGACGCTGAAAATCTATGACGCCAGCCTGTGCGCCACCGTGGCCAACGCCCGGCAGCGGCCCGAGGGCGTGCTCGCCTGTCTGGCGCCCTACGGCGAGGATCTGGGCGAGGCGGCCTTCCTGGCGCGCGACGCCCTGCCCCTGCGCGCGATCGCCCGCGCCCGCACCGGCCGGACCGCCGCCGCGCGGCGGGATCTGGAAAAGCTCCGGGCGCTCGAGGAAGGCATCGGCGAGCAGTCCGAGATCGACCACGTCGAGGCCGAGGTCCTGTTCGCCGAAGGGCGGTCCGAAGAGGCCTTCCGCGTGCTGCGCGCGCACATGCAGACCGAGGAGACGGACGCCAATCGCAGCTTCAGCGCCGGTGTCCACCAGGTCACCGGGAACATCCAGCAGCAACTGACCGAGCGGCGCCGCCAGCTGGAGACCGCCAAGGCCAACACCAGCCTGCAGCTCGGCATCACCATCATCGCCGTGCTGTTCCTGCTGTGCGCGGTCGGCGCGGTGGTCTGGCAGTGGCGGCTGGCGGGACACCTGCGTATGGCGCGCCGCCGCGCCGAGGAGGCCAACCGGGCCAAGTCGGAATTCCTCGCCAATATGAGCCACGAGATCCGCACGCCGCTGAACGGCGTGGTCTCCATGGCCGACTCGCTGGCTCGCCGGAATCTCGATCCGCAGGAACACGAGATGGTCGAGCTGATCCGCTCGTCCGGCGCGACGCTGGAGCGGTTGCTCTCGGACATCCTGGACAGCGCCAAGATCGAGTCGGGTCAGGTCACGCTCGAGCCGATCGCCTTCGATCTGGAGCAGGCGGTCAGCGACGTCGCCGCCCTGTGGCGGGTCAAGGCAGAGGACAAGGGCGTGGCCCTGCACGTCGATTTCGACCCGGTCCTGTCAGGCTTCGTCGAGGGGGACGCCGTTCGACTGCGTCAGGTCCTCAACAACCTCGTGTCCAACGCCCTGAAGTTCACGGCGGAGGGGGCGGTGTCCCTGTCGGTCCAGCGGACGGAGCAGGACCGCATCCTGTTCCGCGTCAACGACACCGGCGTGGGCTTCGACGCCGAGCAGAAGAGCCGCATCTTCATCCGCTTCCAGCAGGCCGACGGCTCGATCACCCGCCGCTTCGGCGGCACCGGCCTGGGTCTGGCCATTTCGACCGCCCTCGTCGATCTGATGGGCGGGGCGCTGGACTGCGAAAGCGCGCCGGGCGAAGGCGCGGCCTTCTGGTTCGAGATTCCCATGCCCGCCGTCGCGCCTGTCGCCGCGGAGCCCGTCGTCGGCAATGACGCCGTGGACGTGGCGGCCGCGCCGCTGCGGATCCTGCTGGCGGACGATCATCCGGCCAATCGCAAGGTGGTCGAGATCATGCTGGCGGCCACGGCGATGGAGATGATCGCGGTCGAGGACGGTCAGCAGGCGCTTGAGGCCTTCCGCGAGGGCGGGTTCGATCTGGTGCTGATGGACATGCAGATGCCCGTGATGGACGGCCTGACCGCCACCCGGGCCATCCGTGATCTGGAGACGGCGGAGGGGCGGGTTCGCACCCCGGTCGTCATGCTGACGGCGAACGCCATGGCGGAACATGTCGAGGCGGGCCGTCAGGCCGGGGCCGACGGCCACCTGACCAAGCCCGTCACCCTCGCCAGCCTGTTCGACGCCATCGGCGCCGCCCTGCAGGCCGAGGATCAGGCCGAGGCGGCCTGATCAGGGCCACTTCACCACGGGCGGCATCGAGCTGAGGATCGAGTCGACGTTCCCGCCGGTCTTCAGGCCGAACATGGTGCCGCGGTCGTACAGCAGGTTGAACTCGACGTAGCGGCCCCGCCGGACCAGCTGTTCCTCGCGTTCCTCCGCCGTCCAGCTTTCCGTCATCCGGCCCGAGACGATCCGCGAATAGACGTCCAGGAAGGCCTCGCCGACATCGCGGGTGAAGGCGAAGTCGCGATCCCAGTCGCCGCTGTCGTGATGGTCATAGAAGATGCCGCCGGTGCCGCGCGGCTCGTTGCGATGCGGCAGGAAGAAATACTCGTCGCACCAGGCCTTGAACTTCGGGTGCCAGCTCGGGTCGTGGGCGTCGCAGGCTGCCTTCATCGCGGCGTGGAAGGCGACGGTGTCCGGCGCGTCCTGATGACGGTCCATGTCCAGCACGGGCGTCAGGTCGCCGCCGCCGCCGAACCAGCTCTTCGTCGTGGCGATGAAGCGGGTGTTCATATGCACCGCCGGCACGCGCGGGCTGACGGGGTGGCAGATCAGGCTGATGCCGGTGGCGAAGAAGCGCGGGTCTTCCGCCGCGCCGGGCACCGACTTCGCATAGTCGGGCGGGAAGCTGCCGTGCACCGTCGAGACGTGCACCCCGACCTTCTCGAACAGACGGCCGTGCATCATCCCCATGACGCCGCCGCCGCCTTCCTTGCGCTCCCAGGGGGTGCGCACGAAGCGGCCGGGCTCGCCGGGGAACAGGTCGGCGGGCGCCGCGTCCTCCAGCGCCTCGAACCCGGCGTGGATGCGGTCGCGCAGGGCCTCGAACCAGTGGCGGGCGGCGGCTTTCTTCTGCGCGAGGGGATCGGCGGCGTCGGTCATGGCGGCTTCCTATGACGACGCAGGCCCGCGCGAAAGGGCGCCGTTGACCCCGCCGATGCGTCTGCCACTGTCGCCGCTTCGTTTTCCGGGGAGTCCGCCGATGTTCCGCACCGCCCTTCTGGCCGCCGCCGCCCTGTCGGCCTTCGCCCTGCCGGTCCAGGCCCAGGACAACGCCGCCGAGTCGCGGGCCCGGCGCATTCTTGAGCGGACGCCCCTGATCGACGGGCACAACGACCTGCCCTGGGCCCTGCGGCAGAGCCACGGGCGCGACCCGTTCGCGGTCGATCTCACCACCGACCTGCAGGCGTCGACCCGGTTGCACACCGACATCCCGCGCCTGCGCGCCGGGGGCGTCGGCGGCCAGTTCTGGTCGGTCTATGTGCCCGCCAGCCTGAGCCCGAACGACGCGGCCGTCGCCACCTGGGAGCAGATCGACATCGTCCGCCGGCTGGTGGCCGCCTATCCGGACGTCTTCGAGCTGGCGACCACGGCGGACGACATCGTGCGCATCCACAGGCAGGGGCGGATCGCCAGCCTGATGGGCATCGAGGGCGGCTATTCGATCGACGACTCCCTCGGCCTGCTGCGCGAGTTCCATGAGGCCGGGGTCCGCTACATGACCCTGACCCACTCGAAGACCACCACCTGGGCGGACAGCGCCACCGACGCGCCGAAGTGGGGCGGCCTGTCGCCGTTCGGGGAGCAGGTCGTCAAGGAGATGAACCGCCTCGGCATGATGGTCGACCTGAGCCACGTCTCGGAGGACACCATGCTGGACGCCATGCGGGTGTCCGAGGCGCCGGTGATCTTCTCCCACTCGTCCGCGCGCGCCGTGACCGGTCATGCGCGCAATGTGCCGGACAGCGTGCTGCGCATGATGGCCGAGGACGGCGGGGTGGTCATGGTGACCTTCGTCCCCGGCTTCGTCAGCGAAACCGTGCGGGCGTGGAGCGCGGCGCGGGCCGCCGAGGACGCGCGGCTCAAGTCGCTGAACCCCGGCAATCCGCAGGCGGTGACCGACGGTCTGGCGGCCTGGGTCGCCGCCAACCCCGTGCCGCGCGCGGCCGTGGCCGACGTCGTCGCCCACATCCAGCATGTGCGGGAGGTGGCGGGCATCGACCACGTCGGTCTGGGTGGTGATTTCGACGGCGTGGATTCCCTGCCCGACGGCATCAGCGGCGTCGACGCCTATCCGCGCATCCTGGCCGCCCTGATGGAGGACGGCTGGACCGAGGCGGACATCCGCAAGCTGGCCGGCGAGAACGTGCTGCGCGTGATGCGGGCGGTCGAGGGCGTCGCCGCGAGCAAACGGGCCGAGCGCCCCGGTCTCGCCTCGCTGCCGGCCGAAGGCGCGCCCGAATAGTCAGGCCCGCCTGAGGGCCTCCAGCGCGTCGTAGGCGGGGCGCATCCACCGCTCCGCCAGAGCCCGCACCGCCTCCGGCGCGGCGTCGCGCTTGGCGGCGGCGTCGCTTTCAAACGGTTGGTCGCCCCGCTTCGGATTGCGCCCTGAGGCGAGGGTCAGTCGGGCTACTTCGTCTTTCGTCAGCGTCAGGCCGAAATGCCCGGCGACCCCGGTCCACGCCGCGCCGGGCAGGTCCGCATAGTTCAGCAGCAGGGTGGGGGCGGCTTCCGCCGCTTCCTGGCCCCCGCTCAGGATCGCGCCCAGCACCCGCGCGGCCCAGGCGTCGGGATCCGGCTCGTCGTCGATCCCGAACAGCCGGCCCGGAAGCAGTCCCGGCGCCGTGTGGACGCCGCGCTGCCGCAGGGCGCTGACCAGCACCTCGACCGGGTCGCGATACAGGAACACGCGCGGCGTCTCGGGAAAGGCTTCCCGGATCAGGGCGTGCTGGAGGGTGTTCCAGGCGTCCAGCTTGATGAACAGCCGGGTCTGGCCCGGCGCCCGCGCCTGACCGAGCGCGCTGACGACGGCGCGAAGCAGGCGGATCTGCCGGTCGCGCCCCAGTCGGTCTCCGGCCCGGATCAGGCTGTCGACCGGACCAGGCTCGGACAGGACCAGCGCGCCGTCCAGCCGTCCCAGCAGGTGCGCCAGCAGGGTCGAGCCGCACCGCGACACATGGAAGATCAGCCCGGTGGGGCGGATGCCCGGACTGTGCTGCGCCCAGGCTTCCAGTTGCGCCAGCGTCGTCCGACGCCGGAACAGCACGTTCGCGGGCCGCCGCGTCAGCCGGGCGAAGGTGTCGTCCAGAAAGGCGTCCGGGAAGCCGGTCTCGTCGGAGTGGATCCACTCCACGATCGAGGCCTCGACATCGTCGTCGTTCCAGAAGATGCGGCCGGGCAGCCAGCCGTCCAGCCGCGCTATCGCATCCATTGCTCGTTCCAGCGGCGGCGCTCCTCGGTCATGGCGTCCCGAACGGCGGCGGCGGTGAAGGGCAGGGCGCGCTCAAGGCCCAGCCGGATCGTCTCCTCGACAAACAGGTCCCGATCGGTGGTGTCGCGCAGCGTCGCGTGCAGGTCGGGCTCCGCGGCGACCAGCGCGCGGAAGCGGTCCAGGTTGGCGGCGGCGGTGTCGGCGTCGATGAGCGGCTCCGGCGGACGGAAGGGGTCCGCCGCCTCGAAGGGGATCAGGGCGCGAAGCCAGTCGTTCACGCCGACGTCGATGACCAGATGGATGCGATCGGTCGCGCCGCCGTTGAACACCCGGTGCGGCTGGCCGAGGTCCAGGTACCAGACCTCCCCCGGCGCCATCTCGACCCGCCGGTTGCGCAAATGGAACTCGACCCCAGGGTTGGTCAGCACGGGAACATGCAGCCGGGCTTCGCCCTGCTCATAGCCGAGGTCGTAATCGCGGTGCTCGTGGATCGAGGCCCCCGGGGCCAGCCGCAGCAGGCGCACCGCCCGCAACGGGCAGTCCAGCCCCGCCAGCAGGGTCCGGACCCCGGCGCACAGCGCCATCAGCGGGGTATCGGCGAACGCCTCGCCCGTCGACAGCAGGCTGTCCGTCGCGCCCATCGGACCGCGCAGGACCAGGCCGGTCCAGTCGCCGTCATGAAAGTCGCCGTTGAAATGGGGAACCCAGCCCTCCGCCGACAGGGCGATCAGGTCGTCCCGAAGAGCGGCGGTGTTGACGGTCAGCGGCAGCCGGAAACGGTCGATCATGACCTTGGATTGTATCTCCGGTCGCGGTTCTCGCGTCCAGAGGCCTCAGGGCAGGCTGTTCGTCTTCCGCAGCGCCTCGAACAGGGCGATGCCGGCCGAGACCGACAGGTTCAGCGACCGCGCGCCGGACTTCAACGGAATCACCACCCGCTCGTCCGCGGCGGCGTGGACATGGTCGGGCGCGCCGGTCGGCTCGCTGCCGAACAGGAGCACGTCGTCCGGCCGGAACTCGAAGTCCGGCAGGGGCGTCGCCCCCTTTGTCGTGAACAGGACCAGCCGTCCCGGGGCGCGATCCCGCTGGAAGGCCTCCCAGTCCGCGTGCCGGGTCATGTGGCTGAGCGGACCGTAATCGAGGGCCGCGCGCTTCATCGCGCGGTCGTCAAAACGGAAGCCGGTGGGCTCGATGATGTGCAGTTCCACACCGAAACAGGCGCTCAGACGGATGCTGGCGCCGACGTTCTGGGGAATGGCTGGTTGAAAAAGGGCGAGACGCATTCTAGAGCCCTCATACGCGGGGCCCGGGGGCTTGTCGCGCTCTGTTTTGCGACTGTTTCGCAAGTAGCGTCAGCAACTTGCGCCAAACCGTTGCAAACCGGGGTCGGGACGGGGTTAAGGGTTCTCGCCAAAGCATCCATGCCGTCCACCACGCTCCGCTTCGGGCGTGGACTGCGGCGTACGAGGAGTGAAACGTGGCCGAATCGGTCGTTGAAGGTGAAGGCGGCGACGCCACCCGCCGGGACTTCATTCACATCGCCGCCGGCGCGGCTGCGGTGGGCGCGGGCGCCATGGTCGTCTGGCCGCTGATCAACCAGATGAACCCGGCGGCTGACACCCTGGCCTTGGCGTCGATCGAATTCGACATGACCAAGGTCCAGGAAGGCCAGCAGGTCGTGATCAAGTGGCAGGGCAAGCCGGTCTTCGTCCGCTACCGCTCGCCGGCCGAGCTGCAGAAGCTCGCGTCCGAGCCGAACGAGGGCAAGCCGGTCCAGCCGGATACGGCCCGCACCAAGGAAGGCCACGGCCAGTACCTGGTCGTCCTCGGCAACTGCACCCACCTGGGCTGCGTCCCGACCTTCGGCACCGGTGACTTCGGCGGCTGGTTCTGCCCCTGCCACGGTTCGCACTACGACGCCTCGGGCCGTATCCGTAAGGGCCCGGCCCCGCTGAACCTGGTCGTGCCGGAATACGAGTTCGTGTCCGACACCCGCATCAAGATCGGCTGAGGACGTACGAGAGAACGATGAGCGCTCACGAATCCACCTACGTCCCGAAGACCGCCGTCGAGAAGTGGCTCGACACCCGTCTTCCGATCGTCCGTTTCGGCGCCGACTACATGTCGCTGCCCACCCCGAAGAACCTCAACTACTGGTGGACCTTCGGCGGCATCCTGGCCCTCTGCCTGGTCACGCAGATCGCGACCGGCATCGTGCTGGCCATGCACTATGTGCCGAACACCGAACTGGCCTTCGCCTCGGTCGAGCGCATCATGCGCGACGTCAACGGCGGCGACCTGATCCGCTACACCCACGCCAACGGGGCCTCGATGTTCTTCATCGCGGTCTACCTGCACATGCTGCGGGGCCTGTACTACGGCTCCTACAAGGCGCCGCGGGAAATGATCTGGATCGTCGGCTGCGTGATCTTCTTCCTGATGATCGCCACCGCCTTCCTCGGCTACGTCCTGCCCTGGGGCCAGATGTCCTACTGGGGCGCGGAGGTGATCACCAACCTGATCGGCGCGATCCCCGGGATCGGCGAGCCGATCCTGATCTGGCTGCGCGGCGGCCCGGCCGTCGATAACGCGACGCTGAACCGCTTCTTCTCGCTGCACTACCTGCTGCCGTTCGTCATCGCCGGCTGCGTGGTCCTGCACCTGTGGGCCCTGCACCACGCCGGCCAGAACAACCCGGTCGGCATCCTGATCCCGAAGGATCGGGAGAAGAAGGACATGGTTCCGTTCCACCCGTACTTCACGGTCAAGGACGGCTTCGCCATCATCCTGTTCCTGATGCTGTTCGCCCTGTTCGTCTTCTTCATGCCGAACGCCCTGGGTCACGCCGACAACTACATCCCGGCCAACCCGCTGCAGACGCCCGCGCACATCGTGCCCGAGTGGTACATGCTGCCCTTCTACGCGATCCTCCGCGCGGTCCCCGACAAGTTCGGCGGCGTGCTGGCCATGTTCGCGGCGATCGGCGTGCTGTTCGTCCTGCCGTGGCTGGATGCGTCGAAGGTGCGCTCGATGCGCTACCGCCCGACCATGCGGACCTTCTTCATCATCTTCGTCTTCGTCGGCCTGGTTCTGGGCTGGTGCGGCGCCCAGCTGCCGGACGCCCCGGTGATCGGTCACTTCAAGACCTTCACCCTGATCGACGGCGACCTGAACAGCTACCTGTGGCTGACCCGCTTCGCCACGCTCTACTACTTCGCCTTCTTCCTCGTGATCCTGCCGCTGGTGGGTCTGAAGGAGAAGCCGCTCCCGATCCCGGCGACCATCTCGGAACCCGTCCTGTCGGGCGGCGAAGAGCAGAAGGGCTGATCGCGACCATGACCCTCAAGACTTCGATGCGCTCCATGAAGAAGACCCTGGTCCTGATCGCCGTGGCGACCGGCCTGACCCTGTCGGCGGCTCCGGCCCTCGCCTCGGGCGGCGGCGGTCACCCGCTCCGCAACGGCGGCTTCTCGTTCGACGGCCCGTTCGGGACGTTCAACCAGGGCCAGCTGCAGCGCGGCTACAAGGTCTATCGCGAGGTCTGCGCCTCGTGCCACAGCATGAACCTCATGCACTTCCGTACCCTGGCCGAGCCCGGTGGTCCGTTCTACGACCACGAGCAGGACAGCCCGGCCGAGAACCGCTACGTGCGGGCCCTGGCCAAGGAAGTTCAGATCGCCGACATCGACACCGAAACCGGTGAGCCGGTGATGCGCGACGGCACCCCGGCCGACCGCTTCCCGAACCCGTATCCGAACGCCACGGCGGCGGCGGCGGCGAACGGCGGCGCGGCTCCGCCTGACCTGTCGGTGATGGCCAAGGCCCGTCACGGCGGCGCCAACTACATCTACTCGCTGCTGACCGGCTACAAGACGCCGCCGGCCGGCCTGCAGATGCGTCCGGGCCAGAACTACAACGAGTACATGGCCGGCGACCTGACCCCGTTCGTCGCGGACGGCGCGCACGTCCCGCCCGGCGGCTTCATCGCCATGCCGAACCCGCTGCGCAACGGCCAGGTGACCTATGACGACGGCACCGCGCCGACCGTCGAGAACTACGCCAAGGACGTCGCGGCCTACATCGCCTGGGCCTCGGATCCGAAGCAGGTCGCCCGCAAGCGCGCCGGCGTCGGCGCCCTGATCTTCCTGCTGCTGTTCGCCGGTGTGACCTATCTGTCGTACCGCCGCATCTGGAAGGGCGTCGCCCACTAAGCGACCGCCTGACAGGCCGACACGATCGACCCGCCGGAACCCGCGCTCCGGCGGGTTTTTCGTTCCAGCGGCCGCATCGAACACTGTATTGCGATTTCTGAGAAAGAACTTTATAACTCAAAGCGAAATCGTCAGGAGGTCGCCATGACCCGTCTTCGCCTTGCCTCCGTTCTTGTCGCCGCGGCCCTGTTCGGCGCCGCCGGAGCGCCCGCGGCGGCCCAGACCATGCAGCCGACCGGCAGTCAGACGCAGCGGGACCGGATCGCCGCGCTGGACTTCATGAACGGCGAGTGGCGGGGCGAGGCGACGGTCATCATGCCCGGCGGCCGCACGGTCCTGACCCAGACGGAACGCGTCGGCTCCCTGCTGGGCGGTTCGGTGAAGCTGGTCGAGGGGCGCGGCTATGCGCCGGATGGCTCCACCCAGTTCAACGCCTTCGCCATCATCTCGTGGGACGAGCGGGAAGGTCGCTACGGCTTCCGCAGCTACGCCAACGGCCACACCGGCGACTACCGCTTCGAACTGACCGACGACGGCTTCCGCTGGGAAATGCCGGCCGGGCCGAACGCCCGCATCGCCTATGTCGCGGTCGTCCGCGACGGCGCCTGGCACGAGGTCGGCGACTATATCGCGGAGGGCCAGCCGCCCCGCCGGTTCTTCGAGATGCGCCTGACCCGCATCGGCGACACCGAATGGCCGGGCGTGGCGACCGTATCGCCGCACTGAGCCCCGCCTGATCGACAGCCCGGATCGGGCGCCCTACGGTCCGCCCCCTGTTCGAATGGCTGAGGGTGCCCTGATCATGCGTCTGCCTGTTTCCATCGCCGTGCTGGCCGCCGGCGCCCTGTTGTCGGCCTGTGCGACCTCGGGAGGCGGCGCGCCCGCGACCCCGTACACCCCGACCTTCAGCACCGAGCGCCTGTCGGAGGACGCCCGGATCCTGTCGGACGACAGCTTCGAGGGGCGCGGCATCGCCACCCCGGCCGAGCAGAAGGTCGTCGACTACCTGAGCGCCCAGTACGCGGCCGCCGGCTTCCAGCCGGGCGGTCCGAACGGCCAGTGGACCCAGGACGTCACCCTGAACCGCTTCACGGCCTCGAACATCCGCGCCGGGTTCACCGCGGGCGGCGAGACCATTCCCCTGACGCAGGGCGAGCAGATCGTGATCTCGACCCGGCTGCCGGGCGACCACGTCCACCTGATGAACAAGCCGCTGGTCTTCGTCGGCTACGGCATCGATGCGCCCGAGCGCCAGTGGGACGACTTCAAGGACGTCGACGTCCGCGGCAAGGTCATCGTCGTGCTGGTCAATGACGCCGACTTCGAACAGCCGGAGCTCAACACCTTCGGCGGCCGGGCCATGACCTACTACGGCCGCTGGACCTACAAGTATGAAGAGGCCGCCCGGCAGGGCGCCGCGGGCGTGATCATCGTCCACGAGACGGCCCCGGCCTCGTACGGCTGGGCCACCGTCAACAACAGCTGGTCCGGGCCGCAGTTCGACATCGTCCGCGCCAACGCCGCCGCCGAGCGCGCGCCGATGGAAGCCTGGCTGCAGCGTCACGTCGCCGTCGACCTGTTCCGCCGCGCCGGTCTCGACTTCGAAGCGCTGAAGGTGGCCGCCCGCAGCCGCGACTTCCGTCCGGTGGAACTGACCGGCGTGACCTTCAACGGCATGTTCGACGTCGCCTCGACCCAGGTGGTCACGCACAACGTCCTGGCCCGGCTGCCGGGCACGACGCATCCTGACGAGACCGTCCTCTACACCGCGCACTGGGATCACATCGGCGTCGGTTCGCCCGATGCGGACGGCGACGCCATCTTCAACGGCGCCGTGGACAATGCGACCGGCACCGCCGGCCTGCTGGAACTGGCCCGCGCCTTCGGCGCCGGCCCCCGTCCGGAGCGCTCGATCGTCTTCATCAGCTTCACCGCCGAGGAAAGCGGCCTGCTGGGGTCGGAGTACTACGCCTCCAACCCGGTCTATCCGCTGGCCACGACCGTGGGCGGGTTCAACATCGACTCGATGAATGTCTACGGCCGGGTGAACCGCTACGGCATCACCGGCTACGGCCAGTCCGATCTGGACGAGCGCATCGGCGCCGTGGTCGAGAGCCAGGGCCGCACCCTGCAGCCCGACGCCAACCCCGCCTCGGGCGGCTACTTCCGGTCGGACCACTTCCCGCTGGCCAAGCGCGGCGTGCCGATGACCTACGGCGGCTCGACCGGCGACTTCCGCGACGAGCCGATCGCCGAGCGTCAGGCCACCCGTTCGGAATACGGCCGCAGCCGCTACCACCAGGCCAATGACGAGTGGTCGCCGAACTGGGACCTGCGCGGTCAGGTCGAGGACCTTCAGGTGCTGTACACCGTCGGCTCGGCGCTCGCGAACAGCCGCGAGTGGCCGCAGTGGAAGGACGGTTCGGAGTTCGGTCCGGCCCGCGCGCCGACGGCGGACCAGCGGCGGTAATCCGTCCGCACCGCACATGACAAAAAAGTAAGGGGCGGTCCTGCGGGGCCGCCCTAATGTGCGCGCCATCTGATCCGGGGATGGAGCTCACCCATGTTTCGCAAACTGATGAACGGCGCCGCCGTCGCCGCCGTTCTCGCCGCCGGCGTGCTGGTCTCGTCCTGCGCCACGGCGGGCGGGACGGGCCACGCCGCCCATGAACCGGCCTTCTCGGCCGAGCGCATCAGCAACGATATCCGCGTCATCAGCGCCGATGACTTCCAGGGGCGCTATCCGGGCACCGAGGGCGAGCGCAAGGTGCTGGCCTTCCTGCAGGCCCAGTACGAGGCCATGGGCCTTGAGCCGGGCGGCCCGAACGGCCAGTGGCTGCAGCCCGTCGAGCTGAAGCGCTATACCCCCGTCGCCGGCGGAACCGCCAGCTGGACGGGCCCGGACGGCCAGTCGCACGCCCTGACCGTCGGGACCGACATCACCCTGCGCGCCGCGACCAATGACGGCCGCGCCTCGATCCGCAACGCGGGCGTGGTCTTCGCCGGCTACGGCATCACCGCTCCGGAGCGGAACTGGGACGACTACGGCGACATCGATGTGCGCGGGAAGGTCGTGGTGGTCATCTCGGGCGAGCCGGAAGGCGAGCTGTTCAACGGCCAGTACGCCACCAACTACCAGTCGGGCGCCTACAAGGCCGATGAAGCCTTCCGCCGCGGCGCGGTGGGCGTGATCACCCTGGTCCCGCAGCCGGCCTCTTCGGCCCAGTGGCAGGGCATGATCCGCGGCGCCAACCGCACCCGCACCCTGACCCCGGGCGCGGCGAACCTGGAGTTCTCGGGCGTCATCAATCACGACACCGCCTTCGCCATGGCCTCGGCCGCCGGTCTGGGCATGGAGAGCTTCGGCAACACCGCCGGCGGGTCGTTCAAGGCCGTGCCGCTGACCGGCGTCAGCCTGTCGCTGGACATCTCCGAGACCATCGAGACCCTGGTCACCCACAACCTGCTGGCCAAAATCCCGGGGACCGAGCGTCCGAACGAGACGATCATCTATTCGGCCCACTGGGACCACGTCGGCGGCGCCGAGCAGCACGCGGGCGTCGAGGGCGACAACATCTGGAACGGCGCCTGGGACAACGCCTCGGGCACCATCGGCGTGCTGGAGATGGCGCGTCAGCTGAGCCGGGCGCCGCGTCCGGAGCGCACCATCGTCTTCGCCCACATGGCGGCCGAGGAAATGGGGCTGCTGGGCGCCTACGCCTACGCCGCCGATCCGGTCTATCCGCTGGAGACGACGGTGGCGGACATCAACATCGACATGCTGCCCCTGTCGGGCCCGACCCGCGACATCCCGATCTTCGGCAAGGGCCAGAACGATCTGGAGGACCGGCTGGAGGCGCTGGCCGCACCGCTGGGCCGCTATGTCTCGGATGACCATCAGCCGGAGCAGGGCTTCTACTACCGCTCGGACCACTTCCCGTTCGCCCGCATGGGCGTGCCGGCGATCATGCCCTGGCACGGCTGGGACTGGGTGGACGGCGGTCGTGAGGCCGGCGAGGCCGCCTGGCGCGCCCGCTTCGCGGCGGACTACCACAAGCCGTCGGACGAATGGTCGGCGGACTGGGACCTGCGGTCGGCGGTCGAGAACCTGACCCTGCTGTATCACCTGGGTCTGGACCTCGCGAACAGCGACGAATGGCCGGGCTGGAAGCCGACGTCGGAGTTTGCCCAGGTTCGGGCCCGCTCGGACGCGGCGCGCCGCTGATGCTGTCGATCCGCCCTCTGACCGGCGACGGCTCGCCGCCGGCGGAGGGCGAGTACGCGCAGGCCTGTGAAGTCAGCGGGGCGACCCGCTGGCTCTACCTGTCCGGCCAGATCCCGGTCGCCCCGGACGGCTCGCTGGCCCCCGACTTCACCGGCCAGTGCGAGCAGGTCTGGGACAATGTCGAGACGCAGCTCCGCGCGGCGGGGATGACGCTGGACAACCTCGTGAAGGTCACGACCTACCTGTCGGACCGGGCCTATGCGCTGGAGAACCGCGAGGTTCGCATCCGCCGTCTCGGCGGACGGCAGACCGCCCTGACGGTGATCGTCACCGGCATCTTCGACGAAAGCTGGCTGGTCGAGATCGAGGCGGTGGCGGCGGCGTAACGCCGCCTTGAGAAGCTGCACACGCAGGCCCAAAGTCACCTCATGACCCGCTGGTCGCCTCAGCCCGCTCCCGACGAACCTGACGGCCTGATCCTGTTCGACGGGGTCTGCGTCTTCTGTTCGCGCTGGGTGCGGTTCGTGATCGACCACGACCCCGAGCAACGGTTCCGCTTCCTGCCGATCCAGTCGGAAGCCGGCAGGGCGTTGGCGACACGATACGGCATCGATCCCGAGGCGCCGCAGACGAACGCCGTGGTGTGGGGCGGGCTGATTCACTTCAAGTCGGACGCGGCCCTGACGGTGCTCGGCGCCTTGCCGAAGACCCGGGCGCTGGCGGCGCTGAAGGCCGCGCCACGTCTGTTGCGCGATCCCGCTTATGACCTGATCGCGAAGAACCGCTACGCGATCTTCGGGCGGACG
Organism: Brevundimonas sp.; assembly: GCF_036400995.1. Classification (GTDB taxonomy): domain Bacteria; phylum Pseudomonadota; class Alphaproteobacteria; order Caulobacterales; family Caulobacteraceae; genus Brevundimonas. The sequence goes on along the minus strand of NZ_DASWWG010000101.1, from coordinate 28,360 downwards.
GACGCGTGCATGGTTCCCTCGGCGGAAGACAGGGCGCGCTTTCTTGCATGACCACAGTTCTGGTGATCGGCGCCGGCGGGGTGTTCGGCTCGCGGCTGGCGGAGGGCCTGCTCCGGCATGGCTTCGAGGTCGTGGTGGCCGGGCGCAGTCGGTCGCGGGCGGAGGATGTGGCCGGACGGTTGCGCATGGCGTTTCCGGCCGGTCAGGTCGAGGTCGCCGTTCTGGACACCGCCACCCTGACGCCGGAGCAGCTGAAGGCCACCGGCGCCGCCGTCATCGCCGACGCCGCCGGACCCTTCCAGGGCGCCGAGCCGGCCACGGCGCGGGCGGCGATCGCGGCGGGGCTGTCCTATGTCGATCTGGCCGACGGACGGGACTTCGTCGCCGCCTTCCCCGAGTTGGACGAGGCGGCGCGGGCGGCGGGCGTGGTCGCCCTGACCGGTTGCAGCTCGACCCCCGCCCTGTCCAACGCCGTGCTGGATCGCCTGACCGAAGGCTGGCGCGAGGTGGTGGCGGTCGAGGCGGCGATCTCGCCCGGCGCGCGGGCGCCCAAGGGGCTGTCGGTCATGCAGGCCATCCTGTCGTGGATGGGACGGCCGGTGCGGGTGTTCGAGGACGGCGGCTGGACGACGCGGCGCGGCTGGAGCGGCCTGTATCGCCGGGACTTCGGCAAGGCGGGGGCGCGGCGGGTGTCGCTGTGCGAGACGCCCGATCTCGACCTGTTCCCGGCCCGGTTCGCGCCGAGGGAGCGGGCGCTGTTCCTTGCGGGGATGGAGCCGTCGCTGCTGCATCTGGAGGCGTGGTTGCTGGGCGGGCTGGTGCGGTCGTTCCGGTTCGATCCCGTGCCGCTGGCGAAGCCCCTGCTGGCGCTCGCCGGCCTGCAAGCCTTCATCGGCTCGGACCGGGGAGCGATGCGGGTCCAGGCCCTGGGCGTGGACGGGCAGGGGCGCACGGCGCGCGCGGTCTGGCGACTGGTCGCCGAGCCGGGGGAGGGGCCGGTGACGCCCAGCCTGCCCGCGCTGGCCGCCATACGCGCCATCACCGCCGGGGGCGTGGCGCCGGGCGCGCGCGCCTGCGTCGGCGTCCTGCCGCTGGAGGCGATCACCGACGAGATGGCGCCGCACGGGCTGGCCACTGAAGCCGTGGTCGGGAGGGGGCTCTATCCGCGCGCCATCGGCCCGGCCTTCGACGCCCTGCCCGAGCCGATCCGGGCGCTGCATGAGACGCCGGGACGGTCGTTGTGGCGCGGCCGGGCGATGACCGAGGGGGCGAGCGGGTCGCTGGCGGCGCTGGCCGCGTGGGTGATCGGCTTCCCGAAGGGGCAGGCGGATTGCGAGGCTGAAGTCGCCATTGACGCCGACGGCGAGCGCTCGATCTGGCGTCGCCGGATCGGCGGCCACGGCTTCGCCAGCATCCTGTCGCGACCGCGCGACGGCGGGCGGCTCAGGGAGCGGTTCGGCCCGCTGAGCATGGATCTGGTCCTGACGCCCGAGGACGGCCGCCTGGTCTATCGGGTCGAGGGCTGGCGGGCGGGACCGATCCCGCTGCCGAAGGTCCTGGGCCCCACGACCGAGGCCTTCGAGGCGGCCGATGGGGAGGGGCGGTTCGTCTTCGACGTGACCATCCGGGCTCCGCTGCTGGGGCGGCTGGTCCGGTATCGCGGCTGGCTGCGGCGGGCATGAAAAAGGGGGACGCCCCCTCAGGCACCCCCCTTCCCCCATTCCGATGGTCCGGGCTTACGACGCCGGGGCGACCGTCGCGCGGAAGATGAGCTCGCGCGCCTGCGCGATCGCCGCTTCCGTGGTCAGGGTCCCGGCCTGGATCTCGTCGGCCCAGTCCATCAGAGGTTTGCCGGTGACGGCGCCCCGGTTCGCTTCTTCCTCTAGCCAGATGCCGCCGTTGCGGACGGCGACCTCATCCCAGGCGGCGCGGACGCCGGCCCAGTAGTCCTTCGTCGCGGTCCAGTAGGCGTCGCCCGGCGCGGCGTCGTAGTTATCGACGCGGCGGTAGGTGTTGATGACGTCTTCCTGGACGATGGCGACCGGATCGGTCTCGTCGCCCTCGGCCGGGCCCATCTTGACGTTGTCCTGGATGTGGACCCAGCCCTCCGGCGTCAGGGCGTGGCGGTTGCTGCCCAGGTAGCGGTCGTAGATCGGGTTGCGGACCGCATCGCGGCGGGCCAGCGGACGCCAGGTCGGGTTGGAGGTCCACTCCGACTGGCCGTGGTCATAGCTCCAGTGGCCGACGCCGCCGTAGCGGGGGCTGTCGTCGGTCTGCCAGACGGTCTGGGACCAGGCGCCGCGGCGCTGGTCGGCCGGCACCGGGGTCAGGACCCACTGGTTCGGACCGGCGTAGGTCAGGACGGTTTCAGGCTCGTAGACCCAGTCCTGCCGCCAGTGCTTGATGACCATGTGGTTGCCCGCGTCATCGCTCATGACGAGGATGTGCTGCAGGCTGATCCGCGTGCCGTCGTCATAGACGACGCGGACGATCTCGTTCCCCGCCGAGAGCTTTTCCTCCAGCGGCTCGTAGCCGGCGCGGAAGCTGACGTTCTCCCGCATGTCGAACCGGACCCGCCATTGGCCGGCCTGGGCGAGGATCGACTGGCGATCCCGCTCGAACGGGCTGCTCGCGGGCGCGGTCACGGCGGTCGTGGAGGCCACGGTCTGGGCCAGGGCCGGGGCGGACGCCGCGAGGGCGGCGGCCAGGACGGAGGTGAGCAGAAGGGCGCGGCGCATGGGACGGGTCCTTTGAATGCGAGTCAGTCGCGTTATCGTCTGCACGGATCAGTACCGCAAGGCCAGCGAGAGGCCGAAGTTGCGGCCCGGCTGGGTGTAGGCGTCGCGCACCGTCGAGGAGGCGGCCACGCCGCGGACGTCGCTCCACCAGCTGTAGGTCTCGTCGAAGACGTTGAAGAGACCGGCCCGGGCGGTGACGCGGTCGTTGAGCGCCCACCAGGCGGTCAGGTCAAGCAGGGCGAAGTCGTCGCCGGTGTAGCAGCCCGCGGCCGGATTGGCGGCGTTGTAGCAGCTCAGGCCGTCGGTATCGTCGGCGTCCTTGGCCTGCGACCAGGTGACGATGGCCTGCCCGCCGAAGCGGCCCTGCGGCTCGTCATAGCCGACGCCGAAGACGACCTTGATCGGGTCGATGGTCGACAGCTGGCGGGTGACGCCGGCGCTGGTGGTCTCGCCGTCCGCCCAGGCGAAGGCGAAGCGGGCGTTCAGGCCGTTGTCCCAGAAGGCGTTGGCGCGGGCCTCGAAGCCCTGGATCTCGACGTCGGTGAAGTTGATCCACTGATAGACAAGCGGATCGGCGGGGGTGCCGGCGCCGGAGACGACCTGCTGGCTGATGAAGTCCGAGTAGTCGGACTGGAAGACCACGGCCTGGCCGTCGAACGTCCCGCCCAGCAGGGAGACGTTGCGGACGCGGGCGCCCAGTTCGACGCTCTGGCTGGTTTCCGGCTTCAGGTCCGGGTTCGGGGCCGAGGTGTACCCGAAGGCCAGGTTGGCGAAGTAGTTGTTCACCTGGCTGGGCGTCGGCGCCTTGAAGCCTTCACCCCAGTTGGCGAACAGGCCGAAAGTGTCGTTGGTCCACCAGACCACGCCCAGCTTGGGCGAGATGTGGTCGTCCGACTGGTCGGCGCGGGGGCCGGGGTAGAGCGGGTCGTCAGCGGTGCTCAGCTCGTAGCTGTCCCAGCGCACGGCCGGGATGATGCGCAGGTCGCCGCCGAGCAGGCTGATCTCGTCCTGCACGAAGACGCCGCCCAGGGCGAAGTCGGTCTTGGGGAAGGCGCGGGTCGGGAAGGTCTCTCCGGCCGGCGGCACGGTGCCCGAGCGGACGCCTTGCTGGGTGGTCTCGGACCAGTCGGCGCCGAAGGTGATGCGGTTGAACCCGAGGGTGCGGGTGAAGTCGGTCGAGACGCCGAACACCTCGTTGTCGAAGGTGTTGTCGCGGGTCCGGTCCACCGCGGGGGTGCGGTCTTCCGAGGTGAACTGGCGGGTCTCGGAGGTCTGGCCGTAGACGGTCAGGCGGCCGCTGTCGAAGCCCCAGACGTCATCGCCGCGCCAACCCACGCTCCAGCCCTCGCGGCTGGTGGTGTCGTCGGCCAGAAGTTGCAGCACGGTGGCGCTGCGGCCGCTGAGGACGTCGGCGGTCATCTCGCTTTCGAAATAGTCGTAGCTGGCGCGCAGGCTCTGGCCCGGGGCGAAGTCCCAGACCACCTTGGCCAGCCAGGCGTCGGAGCTGAACTCCATCGGGTTGGCCTGGGTGCGCAGCGAGCCCGTACCGCCGACCGAGCCGGCGGTCTCGGTCTCCTGGGCGTCGCGGCCGGTCCAGGCCAGCAGGCCCGAGAGCGAGCCCGAACGGCCGGCGACCATGCCCGACTTGGTCAGGCCCTCGTCGGCCGAGTTGTAGCCGACCCGGGCGCGGGCGCCGAAGGTCTCGCCGTTGCGCAGCAGGTCCGACGGATCGCGGGTGGTGAAGGCCACGGCGCCGGCGACGCCGTCCGAGCCGTAGAGGGCCGAGGCGGGGCCGCGCAGGATCTCGACCGACTTCATCAGGTCGAGGTCGGCATAGCCGCCGCGGCCGACGCTCTGGGCGCCGAAGGTGAAGCCGTCGGGGACGCGGACGCCGTCGACGATCATCAGCACGCGGTCGCCGCCCATGCCGCGGATGGTGAAGCCCTCATTGCCGCCGCGGCCGGTGGTGCCCAGGGCGGCGCCGAAGCGCTGGGGCTGGCTGACGACGCTGACGCCCGGCTCGAAGCGGACCAGGTCCTTGATGTCGGTGGCCAGCTCGGCCTCGATCTGGCGGGCGGTGATGACGGTGACGGTGGCCGGGGCCTCGTCGGGGCGGGTCTCGGTGCGGGTGGCCAGCACGCTGACGGGCGGCAGCTGGGTGGCGTCCTGCGTCGCGGCGGTCTGGGTCTGGGCCTGGGCCGAGGGAGCGGCGGCGACGGTGAGGGCGGCGAGCCCGGCGGAGAGGAGAAGAGTGCGCATGAACGGCCCCGCTTGTGTAAGGTGGCGGGGCAATTACTGCGAACGATTTGCAGAATCAATCGCACATAGCGGGCGCGGCGACATTTCTGCGAATGTGTCGCATCCGGGTCAGCGCAGAGGGGGGACGGTCAGGCCGGGACGCTCGTTGTCCCAGATCATGTGCAGGATCGACCAGAGGCCGTCGGGACCACGGGCCAGCTGGATGGAGTTAATCCCGCGCCGCTCGGCCTCGATGTCGTCCGGCGCCGTGCGGGCCTCGTAGACGCTCCACACGTGGGCCATGTTGCCGAAGACCTCGATCCGGCGGTCGATCTCCACCTCGAAGAAGCCGTTGGCGTCGAAGAAGGGGGTGACGTTGGCTTCATACTCTTCCCGGCCCAGCACGATCATCGTCGGGCGGCCGTCAGCGTCCAGGCCCGTGCGGGCCTGACGGCTGTCGGGGTGGAAGATCTCGCGCTGGCTGGCCCAGTCGCGCGGACCGGCGGGGCCCGAGATGCAGGCGTACATGGCGTCGACGACGGCGCCGATGTCGCTGCGGTCCACCATCAGGCGGCGCGCTTGCGGACGAAGACCGTGCCCGCCGAATAGCCCGCGCCGAAGCTGCAGATCAGGCCGGTGTCGCCGGGGGCGAAGCCGTCGTGGTGCAGGTGGAAGGCGATGATCGAGCCGGCCGAGGAGGTGTTGGCGTATTCGTCGAGTATGATGACGTTCTCGTCCGCCTCGGGCTCGCGGCCGAGGACCTTGCGGCCGATGAACTGGTTCATGTTGATGTTGGCCTGGTGGAGCCACATCCGCTTCAGGCCCGTCGGGTCGATGCCCAGCTCGCCCGCGTGGTCGACGATCATGTCGGACACCATCGGCACGACGTCCTTGAACACCTTGCGGCCCTGCTGGACGAACAGCTTGTCCGGGGCGCCGATGCCTTCCGGGGCGGCGTTGTTCAGGAAGCCGAAATTGTTGCGGATGTTGTTCGAGAAGGTGGTCTTCAGGCGCGAGCCGAGGATGTCCCAGCCGCCCGGACCGGCCTGATCCGCGGACTCGATGATCACGGCGGTGGCGACGTCGCCGAAGATGAAGTGGCTGTCGCGATCCTTGAAGTTCAGGTGGGCCGAGCAGACCTCGGGGTTCACCATCAGCACCGCCTTGACCGAGCCCGACGCGATGAAGTCGGCCGCCGTCTTCAGGCCGAAGGTGGCCGAGGAGCAGGCGACGTTCATGTCGAAGGCGAAGCCCTCGATGCCGAGGGCCTGCTGCACCTCGATGGCCATGGCCGGATAGGCGCGCTGCATGTTGGAGGCGGCGCACAGGACGGCGCCGATCTCGCTGACCGGCTTGCCCCAGGCGGCGATGGCCTGCTGCGCGGCCTTCACGGCCATTTCGGCGAGGACCGACAGTTCCTCGTTCGAGCGTTCGGGGATGTTCGGGGCCATGCGCTCGGGGTCGAGCACGCCCGCCTTGTCGAGCACGAAGCGCGACTTGATGCCCGAGGCCTTCTCGATGAACTCGACCGACGAGTGGGTCAGCGGGGCGACGTCGCCCTCGGCGATCTCGGCGCTGTGGCGGTCGTTGAAGCGGTCGGCGTAGGCGTTGTAGGCGGCGACCAGCTCCTCGTTCGAGATGGACTGGTCGGGCGTGAACAGCCCGGTGGCGGCGATAACGGCGTTGGTCACTCGATACGTTCCCTGCGGCGCCTGCGGACGGCGTCCGTTCTTATTCAAGACCGATAGATAGGCCCGTCAGCGTCCGTGGTCGAGGGACTGGAGGACACGCTCGGCGGCCGAAAGATGCAGGCGCTCGACCATCTCGCCGTCGACGCGGATGGCGCCCTTGCCGTCGGCGTCCGGCGCGGCGAAGGCGGCGACGATGGCGCGGGCGCGGGCGATCTCGGCCTCGGAGGGGGCGAAGGCGGCGTGGGCGGGGCCGATCTGGGACGGATGGATCAGGCTCTTGCCGTCGAAGCCGTAGAGGCGGCCTTGGGCGCATTCGGCCGCGAAGCCCTCCAGGTCGGTGAAGGCGTTGTAGACCCCGTCGAGCGCCAGAAGGCCGTGGGCGCGAGCGGCGGCCACGGTGGCGGCCAGCCAGGGCTTGAGCGGCTCGCGGTCCGGCGACGGGCCGGTGCGCAGGCCGACGGCCAGGTCGTTGACGCCCAGCATCAGGGCTTCCAGCCCCTCGACCGCCGCGATGGCGTTGAGATTCAGCAGGGCGCGGGGCGTCTCGATCATGGCCCAGAGGACGGCGCCGGAGGGCAGGGCGGCGGTCAGGGCGCGAGCGGCGTCGGCGTCGTCGACCTTGGGGGCGACGACCAGGGTCGCGCCGGCGTCGGACAGGGCCCTCAGGTCGTCGGCGCCCCAGTCGGTGTCCAGCCCGTTGATGCGGACGCCGAGGCGCGGGCCGAAGCCGCCGGAGCGGACGGCTTCGACGGCGGCGGCGCGGGCCTCGAGCTTGGCCTCGGGCACGACGGCGTCCTCGAGGTCGAGGATGGCCACATCGCAGTCCAGCGTGCGGGCCTTCTCGATGGCGCGCGCGTTGCTGGCGGGGAGGAAGAGGGCGGAACGGGTCATGTCCTTCTCCCCTCGGGGGAGAAGGTGGCTCGCGGAGCGAGACGGATGAGGGGGATGGTGGGACGCGCTTCGGGATAGAGGGGGGAGGCTTTGACAGTCCCCCTCATCCGAGCGGCTGCGCCGCCCACCTTCTCCCCCAAGGGGAGAAGGGTTCGCATCAGACCCTCCCCACGACGGGAAGGAGCGCCCCGGTCACCGCCCGGCTTTCCGGGGAGGCGAGGAAGAGGATGACGCGGGCGAGGTCGGCGGGGGCGACCCATTTGGACGGGTCGGCGTCGGGCATGTCCTTGCGGTTCTGGTCGGTGTCGAGGATCGACGGCAGGACGGCGTTGACGGTGACCGAGGTCGACTTCAGCTCCTCGGCCAGGCTCTCGGTCAGGCGGTGGACGCCGGACTTGGAGGCGGCGTAGGCCCCCATGCCCGCCGCGGACTTCAGGGCGGCGTTGGCGCCGACGTTGACGATCCGGCCCTCGTCCGAGGCCTTGAGCCAGGGCAGGGCGGCGCGGCTGGCGTTCAGGGCGGTGGAGAGGTTCAGGGCGAACATCCGGTCCCAGGCGGGGGCCGCGTCGTCGGTGGTCTGCCAGACGAAGCCGCCGGCGATGTTCAGCAGGGCGTCGAGGCGGCCGAAATGGTCGGCGACGGCGTTCACGGCCTGCTCGGCCTCGGCCGGGTCGGTCAGGTCGACGCCGCCCAGTTCCAGCACGCCCTCGGGGACGGCGTGGCCCCGCGCGTGATCGATGATCGCCACCTTCAGCACGTCGGCCAGCGCGGCCTTCACGACGGCGGCGCCGAGGACGCCGTGGCCTCCGGTCACCAGGATCACGCGGTCAGACATGGAAACCTCCGGCAGGTGTCAAAGCAGGCGCGAAGAGGACGGATCGGCCAGGCGAGAGACGGTGAAAAAAACAGTCTATGTCGTCTATGTCGTCTATCGACGCGCAGGGAAAACGTAACAAAAACAACGAAACCGGAATAATATTATCCGGGTAATGGTCTATGGCCCCGACGCGGCGGCAGGGACGCTCAGGCGGCCGCGCCGAACACCTTGGCCATCAGCTGTTCCAGAGCATAGGCGTCCGATGCGTCAAAAACGGACGTAACGGTCGCGTCGACGTCGAACACCGCGATCAGGGCGCCCGAGGCGTCGAAGACGGGGACCACGATCTCGCTGGCCGAGCGGCTGTCGCAGGCGATGTGGCCGGGGAAGGCGTGGACGTCATCGACGATCTGGGTCGTGCGGGTCGCGGCGGCGGTCCCGCAGACGCCGCGTCCGAAGGCGATTCGCAGGCAGCCGAGCGTGCCCTGGTAGGGGCCGACGACCAGTTCGTCGCTCTTCGTCTCGTCCACGACGTAGAAGCCGGTCCAGAAATAGGCGGGGAAGGCGTCGGCCAGCATGGAGGCGACGGTGGCCATGCGGGCGGTGCGGTTCGGCTCTCCATCCAGCACGGCGAGGATTTCCGCCTCCACCTCGGCATAGCGGGCGGCCTTGTCGGCGGGGCGGTCGTCGCGGGCGACGTAGGACATCAGGAAACTCCGGCGGGCGTCGGTCGCCGCATATAGGCGGAGCATCGACCTGTGGCGAGTATCCGCCCGGCCAACATTACGGAGCCCTACGGATCAAGACGGCTTTGCGTGGAATAGGCTTCGATAATGACCTGATCGCCCGGTCCGCAACGGAACGCGGCGTGCTGAATGCGTGCGCCGTTCTCTGCGTTCTCCGCCTCGCGACGAGCCGGGCTCATCAGACCGCCGCACCCCTCGTCGGGCCCGCCGTACAGACTGACGGTGATGAAGTAGTCGCCTGGATTCCCACAAGCTCGGGCCTCAACAAGCGAGCAAGCCTGCGCGAACGCGCGATCCGCGATGTTGCGGATGCGCTGCCGTTTCGCCCAGTCATCACCCGATTCCAGACGGAGCCAGTAGCCGGTCTCCGTCTGGATCACGACCTCCGAGCCGGGCGCGGCGGCAGGCGGTGCTGCGCAACCGGTCGCGAAAAGGACGGCGAACGGGAGGGGGCAGAATTTCATCAGACCAGGCACGGCTGCTGTCCCCCTCCCACGGCGCATTAACGGCACAGCATGGTCTGGAAGGGGCGGGGAGCCAAGCGCGCGTCGCGTGCAGGCAGGCTTGGGGTGGATGCGAGACCGCTCTTTTCCCCTGACAGGCGAGTCCGCAAGGCGCTGATTCCCGTGGAAAACTCGCGACAGGTCACAAAATGGCCGGGATGCGGCAACGCTTTGTCGCGAAACAGCGTTAACCTTGACAGGTCGTTAACTGGACCGGACTGTCCAAGTCCCGCAATGGTTAACAATCACGGTTAACGACCGGGGGGCGGGGACGCCCGATCAGGGTGCGAGGGGTTATGGCGGACGGGGAAGGCCATCACGGAAGACGCTCGCGTTCCGGCGGGTCGCGCGCTCCTGTGGCGATCGCGGCCGTGGCGGGCGTGCTGGCGCTGGCCGCGCTGGGCATGGCGTCGTGCGGGGACCGTGGGAACGGCGTGCGATTCTGGCAGGGTTCGCAGGCGTCGAACGGCTGCCCGCGTCCGGCCTCGCTGACGGGCTCCGAGTTCAACGCCCAGGAAACCGGCCTGCGCGCCCTGCGCCGCGCCGCCTTCCAGAACGACTTCTTCGCCCAGCTGGAGCTGGGCGCCCGCTATTCGGCGGTTCGCGCCACCGACAAGAACATCGAGGACCCGATCGAGGCGGCGACCTGGCTGGCCATGGCGCTGTCCAATGACGAGGGCTACGCCCCGATCAACCGCACCCGCCGCGACGGCTGGGGCGGCTGGCGTCCGCTGTCCCGCTATGACGACTGCCGGGCGTGGGAGCGGCACGAGGCCTATCGCAAGCTGGATCGCCTGCTGGGCGCGATGACCGTGGAGGAGCAGGGCGCGGTCCGCGACCGGGTCATCTATGTGCTGTCGACCCAGGACGCCGAGGGCTACCGCACCCTGGCCCGGCTGCATGACGGCCTGTACGGCCCGTTCGGCGAGCCCGAGGATAACCGCGAGGGGCGCGAGGCCTGGGGCCGGGGGCCGATCGACCGGGGGCAGGGGCGCGACCGCAACCGCCGGGGCTACCCGTCGGCGGTCAGCCTGTTCCAGCGCAACGACGTGGACGCCTATCTGTACAACTATCTGGCGGTGCAGACCGGCGACGTGGGCGCCTATGTGCTGATGCGCGACTTCGAGCGCTCGTCGCCGAGCCGGGCGCAGTACCAGCGCTTCGTCGAGGTGAAGGCGCGCCAGTGGACGCCGCCGTTCGAATTCTATCCCAACACCGCGCCGCAGTCGGGCGTGCCCTTCTCGGACGAAAGCCGTCCGCGCGGCGACGCCTATGAATATGCGCTGGGCCGGATGGGCGGGGAGCTGCCGTTCATCCACGTGGGCCGGGCGCTGCGCTATCTGGGCGTGACCGACACGGCGGCGCAGCGGCCCGAGGACCTGTCCAAGCGGCAGATCGAGACGCTGGAGGCCATGCTGGGCCACGCGATGGAGGGGCGGCTGTCCTATCTGGAGCGGGTGCGCGCGATCCAGCTGGCGGCGGTGAACGGCTCGTCCGAGGCGCAGCTGGTGCTGGCGGTGATGTACGCCGAGGGCATCGGCCTGCCCGCCGACTACGCCCGGGCCTTCAAATGGTTCGAGGAGGCGGCGCGTCAGGGCAGCCCCGAGGCCAAGTTCGCCATGTCGAGCTACTTCGCCCTGGGCGTCTCGGGCGTGGCCGACCAGGACAAGGCCCAGGCCGTCGCCTACCGCATCGATTCCGCCCTGTCGGGCTTCGGCCCGTCGGCGGGCCGCCTGCAGGCCGTGCTGGCCCAGGTCTCCCGTTCGCAGCGCCGTTAAGGAGGACGTGACCCCATGACGATCCGCAACCCCTTCGGCCTCCTGAGCGGCGCGGCCGTGATCGTCGCGGCGGTCGGCGCCTTCGCCCTCGGCGCCGAGCCGACGAAGGCCCAGGTGGCCGCCAAGGTCGAGAGCCAGACTCGTCCGAATTTCGGCGTGCTGCTGGACCCGCCGACCCGCCGCTCCTATGCGCCGCGCCGCGACCGCAACCGCTATGACTATCGCCGCCACCGCCCGGACTGGGGCGGGCCCGGCTATCCGCCGCACCGGCCGGGCGGCGAGGAGATCGTGCTGGTCGACTGCGGCGGCAATCCGGGGACGGGCGCCGTGGAGGACGCGGTGCGCCGGGTGCGCCCGGGCGGGACGCTGGTGATCCGCGCGCGGGCCGGGGCCTGCGTCGGCTGGCTGAACATCGACAAGCCGATCACCATCATCGGCGAGGGCGGCTTTGATCCGCGCGACTGGGCCCGGGCCGAGCCCACCCTGCAGGCGCCGGACGGCCTGCCGTGCATGACGGTCGCCCAGGGTGTTCGGGTCGAGATCCGCGACATGGTCTTCGCCTCGCCGCGCGCCGGCGACGCCGCCTGCATCGTCGGCTACGGCGCCGAGATCGTCATGAACCGCGTCGGCTTCCGTCACGCGGGGGACGAGGCGGCCATCTATGCCGACGGCGGCCTGCTGGACATCCGCAACACCGTCATCGACGCCCGCACCATCGCCCCGGCCGTCGTCGCCGACGGCGCCACCCTGAACATGTGGGAGGCGGTCGTCTCGGGTTCGCAGTCGGGCATCGAGATCACCCCGACCGCCGGTCCGCCGTCGCGCCTGTCAACCACGACCATCCTGGGCACCAACGCCCCCAACGCCTTCGGCCCGCGCAGCATCGGCGTGATCGTGCGCGCCGGCCGCGACTACGGCCGGGTCGAGATCGACAACACCGCCGTCTGCGGCTTCGTCGAGGGCGTGGTGGTCGAGGGCGCCTCGGTCAGCATCGAGGGCAGCCGCGTCTGCCGCTCGGACAAGGGCGTGGTGCTGTACAGCGGCGAGCTGCGGCTGGCCGACAGCCGGGTGCGCGCGACCACGGTCGGCGTCGCCGCCGCGGCGGGCAATGCGGTGGTGGTGAACAACGTCTTCGCCGGAATGCGCGAGGTCATCTATCGCGAGCCGCGCGCCAATGTGCAGGCCAGCGGCAACCGCGTCTGGTCGCAGCACGTCTGCCGTCCGCAGTTCCGCGACCGCTATCGCGGCCGCTACGAGCCCTACTGGCGCCCGGGCGACGGCTGGGAATGCGCCCGCGGCGCCTACCCCCGCGACTGGTGGGGCCAGGAGGACGGCATGCTGGGCGTCGAATACTACGACGACGGCTATGCGCTGGACGGCTGGGACGACTACCAGAACGGCGACGGCTGGTACGACCGCGACGGCCGCTACATCCAGGACGACCGCTATCGCGGCGAGGACCGCTGGAGCCGGGGCGGCGGCGGGTTCTGGGGGCGGTAGGGTCTGACTGATCCAAGCTGCGAAACGGCGTCTCCGGCGGGAGGCGCCGTTTCCGATTCCGAGCTATCTTTCGAGAGTCGGCGAACATTGATCGTCAAAGTCATCCAATCGTCCGTGCCCGACGTATGTCCTTAAGGAGCCGCCCCTTTCGGGCTGCTGTGGAGGGACTAATCATGCGACACATCCATCTGGCCGCAATGGCGGCGACGGCTTTGACTTTCTTGGCGGGTCCCGTCGCCGCGCAGGACTGGAGCGGTCCCTACATCGGCCTGTCGATCGGCGGCGCGGCGGTGCAGAGCGACGACGACGAACGGGTGGAGTTCGACACCAATCTGGACGGGACGTTCGGGGACACGGTGCGCACCAGTGGCGGCGTCGATGCGTTCGGCCCGACGACGGCGAACCCCGGCGGCTTCTGCAGCGGCAAGGCGCGCTCGAACAATTTCGGCAGCGGCTGTTCCGACGACGACACCGTATCCACCGACTTCGCCGCCCGTTTCGGCTGGGACATGCAGTCCGGCCCCTGGGTCTATGGCGCGCTGGTCGAGGTTTCGAGCGTGGATGTGGAGGATTTCACCACCGCCTTCAGCATCACGCCCGCCGCCTACCGTTTCAACCGCGACCTAGACGACGTGATGTACGCCCTGCGCGCCAAGGTTGGCCACACGGTTGGCGACCGCATGCTGGCCTATGTGACCGGCGGCGTCGCGACCGCCAAGGTGACGGACACCTTCTTCACCACCAACACCGCCAACAGCTTCACCCCCGTCACATCCGAGGATGACGCCACGGGCTTCCAGATCGGCGCGGGGCTGGAGACCCGACTGACCGAGCGGATCTCGTTGGGGCTGGAGTATCTCTACACCAGCCTGGACGCCGGCGACGGCCTGACGGTGCGCACCGGACCGGGCACGGCGCCGCCGACCAATCCGTTCCTGATCGTCAATCCGGCGGGCACGGACCAGCGTCGCACCAGTGACGAGTTCGCTTTCCACGGTGTGCGGGTGACCCTGTCAGCCCACTTCTGAACCGCTTCCCCCGGCGCCCGGCCGGTTCCGCGTCTGGCGGGGCTGTCCGGGTTGCGCCGAGTAGGCCCGGAGGGACTCGAACCCCCAACCAGACCGTTATGAGCGGTCGGCTCTAACCATTGAGCTACGGGCCCCCGGAGCGAGGGAGGCTTGGCCTAGCAGGGGAGGCGGCGGCTTGCCAAGCGCGGCCCGCCCGAACGCCCACCCTTCGCCCCTGATCTGTCGGCGATTTCACGCAGATGAACGGTTCCTGCCAAGGGACCCTGACCGCGCGTTCAGGCGCTTACGGTCATGGTTGGAACACGAACGCCGCTGAGGGTGTTCGCAACGTCTCGCTTCCCATGGAGTCTGATCCAATGACCCGCCGCCCCGCCGCCGCCGCCGCCGTCGCCGCGATGCCCGCCGTCTCCAACCGCGCCCTGATGATCGGCGGCGCGCTGATGGCCGCCGCCGCCCTGCTGGCCGCCGCCCCCATGGCCCACGCCCAGTCGCAGCCGAACGGCGGCGCGCCGCTGACCATCCAGGCGGTGACCGAGCGCCCGAGCCTGAACCTGTCGGCCTATGGCGAGGTCCGCGCGACGCCGGACATGGCGACCATCACCTTCGCCGTGGTCACCGAGGCCCCGACCGCCGCCGACTCGATGAGCCAGAACGCGGCCCGCATGAACCAGGTCATGGCCGCGCTGCGCCGCGCCGGGATCAATGAGCGGGACGTGCAGACCTCGGGCCTGAACCTGTCGGCCCAGTATGACTACGTCGAGAACAACCCGCCCCGCCTGCGCGGCTACCAGGCCTCGAACCAGGTGACGGTGGTCATCAACGACCTGACCAAGGTCGGCGCGACGGCGGACGCCGTGGTGGCCGCCGGGGTCAACCAGATCAGCGGCATCAGCTTCGGCCTGAAGGATCCGTCGGCGGCTGAAAATCAGGCCCGGCAGATCGCGGTGCGCAACCTGCAGGCCAAGGCGGCCCTGTACTCGCAGGCCCTGGGCACGCCGCTGGGCGGGATCCGCTCGCTGACCGAAGGCGGCGGCTACGCCCCGCAACCGCCGCGCCCGATGTACGCCATGGCGCGGATGGAAGGCGCCGCCGACATGACCCCGGTCTCGGCCGGCGAGCTGGTCGTGCGGATCGACATCACCGGCGTGTATGACCTGAACCGCTAAGGCGGTTCGAGGGGCGAGGGTCGAGGGTCGAGGCGAATACGCCTTCACCTCGACCCGCGACTCCCGACCCTAGTCTCCCGACTTCGCCAGCATCAACCCGACCGCCACGTTCAGCAGGTTGGCGACCATGACGATGGCCAGGGTGGTGACCGAGTCGAGCTTCAGCAGGAACAGCGGGACCGTCCACGGCAGGCCGGTCAGGGTGGCGGGGGCGAAGGTGACGCGCTCGGGCGGCAGGCCCATCACGGCCAGTCCGGGGGTGAACGCCATCATCAGCGCCGCGGTCGCCGCCAGCAGATAGCCGACATACAGCACCCAGCGCAGGCTCGAGATCGTGCGGCTCATCGCGGTCCTCCGAAGGGGAGGGAAGGCCGGGGCGGCCGCGAGGTCAAGCCGGCGATGCGGACCATCAGCATCAGTCGAGGTTGTTTCGGAGCGCGGACCTTCAGGTCCGCTCTTCGGGACGCCGTCAGCCGGCGGACCTGAAGGTCCGCGGTCCTTCAGCGTATCAGGCGCTGTGCTTGATGTTGTTGTCGTCGTCCAGCAGGACGACGTTGGGGTTCCACTGGCGGGCTTCTTCCGACGGCAGCTGGCCGTAGGTCACGACGATGACCTTGTCGTTCTTCTGCACCAGACGGGCGGCGGCGCCGTTGACGCCGATGACCTTGGACCCGCGCGGGGCCTCGATGGCGTAGGTGGTGAAGCGCGCGCCGTTGGTGATGTTCAGCACATCCACCTGCTCGTGCGGGAAGATGCCCGCCGCATCCAGCAGGTCCATGTCGATGGCGATCGAGCCCTCGTAGTCGAGGTCGGCCTGGGTCACCGTGGCGCGGTGCAGTTTGGCCTTCATAAGCGTGACCAGCATGGGGAGCGCGGTCCGATACAACGCGGGGCGATAGGCCCCCGCTCGCAGGCGGCTCATATAGGGATTTCGGGGCCGCGCATCAATCTCGCTTTCGGCAGCGCACCATGGATCGTGCTGCGACGCGTTCGCCCGTTACGCGACGTTCATTTGACCGCAAGCCCTGCCGCTCTATGGTCAAAATGTGGCCATGACCCGGCCCGCGCCTGAGACGACGTGTCGAGCCCATGAAGCAATTCTTCCTCACCATGGGCGGCGTGTTTGCGGCGCTGTTCCTGTTCTTCGTGGTCATTCCCTTCGTCTTCCTGTCGATCGCCGTGGCGTCGCTGAGCTCGAAGGAGCCGACCCCGTCGAATACGGTGCTGGAGCTGGACCTGCGCGAGGGGCTGAGCGACCAGACGCCGACCAGCCCGTTCTCGGTGTTCGGCGGCGCCGGGCTGTCGACGATGCAGATCGTCGAGACGCTGGCCCAGGCCGAGAAGGACGACAAGGTGAAGGCCCTGCTGATCCGCCTGCCGGAAGCCGGGATCACCCCGGCCGCGGCCGACGAGATCCGTCAGGCGGTCCGCCGCTTCCGCCGTTCGGGCAAGGTGGTGATCGCCCACAGCCAGGGCTTCATGCCGGTCGGGACCACGGTGTCGAGCTATATGGTCGGCGCCTCGGCGTCCGAGCTGTGGATGCAGAACACCGCGAACTTCCAGCTGGCCGGCTTCTCGTCGGAGACGGTCTTCCTGGGCCGGGCGTTCGAGCGGTACGGCGTCGAGCCGCAGTTCGAGCAGCGCTACGAGTACAAGAACGCGGTCAACGAATACACCGAGAGCGACTACACCGCCGCCCATCGCGAGGCGACGACGGCGTGGATGACCTCGATCTATGACAGCGCCCTGACCCATGCGGCGCAGGACCGCCGCCAGACGCCGCAGCAGCTGAAGGCGACCATCGAGGCGGGCCCCTATTCGGCCCAGCAGGCCCTGCAGAACCGGCTGATCGACAAGATCGGCCAGGCCGAGGAGGCCGAGGCCGAGATCAAGCGCCGCGCCGGTCGCGGGGCCGAGATCATGGACTTCCACGACTATGCGGCCTCGGTCGGCGAGCGCGGCGGCTCGGGCCGCGACGCCATCGCCATCGTGGGCGGCGAGGGCGGGATCGTCACCGGTCGCGACAACGGCGGCAGCCCGTTCGGCGGCGGCGCCTCGATCGCCTCGGACCTGACGGCCAAGGCCATCTATGACGCCATCGAGGACGACGACGTGAAGGCCATCGTCTTCCGCGTCTCGTCGCCCGGCGGGTCGCCGGAAGCGTCGGAGCAGATCCTGGCCGCCGTGCGCGCGGCCAAGGCGGCGGGCAAGCCGGTGGTCGTGTCGATGGGCGACTATGCGGCGTCGGGCGGCTACTGGATCAGTTCGGAAGCCAGCTGGATCGTGGCCCAGCCCTCGACCCTGACCGGCTCGATCGGCGTGTTCGGCGGCAAGTTCGTGCTGGCCGACGCCCTGGGTCGGTTCGGCGTCGACATGCGCCACCTGAGCGTGGGCGGCGAATACGCCGACGCCTTCTCGCCGTCGCAGGAATTCACCCCGGCCCAGCGCGCCGCCTTCGCGGCCCAGATCGACCGGACCTATGAGGAGTTCATCGCCCGCGTCGCCGCCGGTCGTCGCCTGCCGCCCGCCCGGGTGCGCGAGATCGCCCGCGGCCGCGTGTGGACCGGCGCCCAGGCGCACGGCATCGGGCTGGTCGACCAGTTGGGCGGCCTGGAGGAGGCCATCGCCAAGGCCCGGTCGCTGGCCGGGATCGGGGCGAACGTCGACGTCCGCTTCAAGCGCTATCCGGAGCCGTCGTCGCCGTGGGAGGCCCTGTCCAAGGCGTTCGGCGTCTCGAGCGAGGCCGCGCGCGTGCTGGTCGGCATCGGCGGGGTGATGAACGACCCGCAGGCCGAAGCGGCGGTTCGTCGCATCGAGGCCGACCGCCAGCGGGCGGCGGGCGCGTCTGTGCTGGCGGATACGCCCTATTGAGAGGGCGGCGCGGCCGGCCGGACACTCGCCTGTGAAGCGTCGGCGCATTGACCCAGGGCCCTCGCGGACCGACATTGGAAGTCCGGCGTTGTACGCAGCGCCCCTGCAGGTGACGTCATGACCCCTTCCGACCAAATGATCTTCGGCGCCGCCGCCCGTCGTCCGTCCAACGGACTGCTGGGACCGGTGGTGTGGCTGTGCGGCCTGATCGCGACCCTGGTCGCCATGGCCGTGGGCGCCGTGCTGGCGGTGGTGACGGCCGCCGCGGTGGCGGTGATCGCCCTGATCGCGGCGGTGCTGGTCTTCTTCGCCGGCGTGGCCATGCGCGCCCGCCGCGCCATGACCCGTCGCAACCGTCGCGCCGGTGACGAGGTCATCGAGGCCCGCAAGGAGGGCGACGCCTGGGTCGCCTACGGCTGGGAGCGCACGGGCCGCTAGGCCGTCGTCCCCATGCTGATCGTCAAGGACGCACCGTCCCCCAATTTCGACGCCCGCCGCGGTCCTCCGGACATGCTGGTGCTGCACTATACCGGCATGCAGACCGCCGAGGCCGCGATCGCGCGGCTGTGCGATCCCGAAGCCAAGGTGTCGGCCCATTATGTGGTCGATGAGGACGGCGCGATCCTGCGGCTGGTGGCCGAGGCGCGCCGGGCCTGGCACGCGGGCCGGGGCGCCTGGCAGGGCGAGACCGACTGCAACGCCGCCTCCATCGGCATCGAGATCGTCAATCCGGGCCACGAGTTCGGCTATCGCGACTTCCCCGAGGCGCAGATCGCCTCGGTGATCAGCCTGATCTCGGACATCCGCACACGCTGGACCATTCCCGACGCGCGGATCATCGGCCACTCCGATCTGGCGCCCGAGCGCAAGCAGGACCCGGGTGAGCGCTTCCCGTGGAAGCGGCTGGCCGGGCTGGGTCACGGCCTGTGGTTCGAGCCGGCGCAGGAACGGATCGCCGCGTTGGGCGCGCCGCTGGGGCCGGGCGACGAGGGCCTGGGCGTGATCGTGCTGAGGGCCGGTCTGCACCGGCTGGGCTATGCGCTGCAGCCGGGCGGCGACTATGACGACGCGACCCGGCTGACCGTCGAGGCCTTCCAGCGTCACTGGCGTCCGGGGCAGGTGGACGGGATCGCCGACGGTGAAACCCGCGCGACCCTGATGGGGGTGCTGCAACTGGCGACGGCGGAGAGCACGACCGGGGTGCTGAACTAGGACGTCGAGCGGTCCTGGAAGGGGCCGAAGATGCGCAGGACCACCACGGTTCGGTTCTGCTCATCAAGCCGATAGATCATCCGATATCCACCGACCGTGCGTTGCCGCACACCATGGTCCTCGAGCGGCCAGCGACCGGGGCTGATTTTCAGGTCCTGAATAGCCGCAAGAATGTCGGCGTATCGCTGATGAGCGCGAACTCCGCTTCCCGGTTGGAATAGCCAACGACGGGCGTTGGCGAGGTCGGCCCGGGCCGTGCCGGGGAAATCGACCCGATAGCGGGCTGTCACCCGGCCTCACGCACCATGGCGGCTTTGACCGCAGCCAGTTCGCTCTCGAGGAAGGCGTCAAGTTCTTCGCCGGTGATGTACCGCCCGGCAGCCATATCGGCGTCGGCTTCCGCGATCCGCTCCAGCTCCCACGCCAGACGCGCCTCGCGTTCGGCCGGGGTCTCGGTCGCGAGGTCGAGGGGGTATTTCGGGGCGGGCTGGGCCATGGGCGTAGCCTAGCACAATCGGATGCGGTCGGCAGCATGCGGGCGACTAGCGCGGCCGGAGCGCCTCGCGCAGCTGGTCGGCCACGCCGTCGTCATCGCCGCAGATCCAGATGACCGAGCCGCCCGCGCCGTCGGGAGTCCGGGTCGTCTCGCGACGGCATCCCGGCTCGCGCCGCGCGGGCGGCGGCGGCGAGGGCGGGGCGGCCGCGGGGGCGGCTTCCAGGGTGAAGAGATCATCGAACGTCGCCTGGCCCGTGCGCGCCCGCTCCAGGGCGGCGGCCCGCTCGAGCCGGGCGGCCTCGGCGGCGGCGCCTTCATCCGTGAGGATCTGCCGGACGCAGGCGTCCGTCGTCACCCCGGGCGACAGGGGCAGGCGATCGCAGCGCCGCCGCAAGTCGTCGATGCGGGCGACCCGGACGGGGTCCTCGCGCAGGAGGCGGTGCTGGCAATCGCGGTCGCGCTCCCCGGGCTGACGGTTGGCGGGGGGGAAGCAGAAGGCGGCGATCTGGTTCGGCGTCATGGCCGGCGCGAGCAGGGCGTCGATGTCCGGCTCCGCCTGCGGCGTCAGCGTGGCGAGGACGGCGGCGAGACTGATCAGCAGCATGGGAACCCCCTCCCGATTTCGCCGAGCATGGGGCGGGGCGGGCGCGGGGCCCACTGACCGCATCTGACGATCCGATTTGACCCGTCGCCGCATCTGGCGCATCACGCCCCCGTCAGACGGCCGGGCGGTCGCGGCGGGGCTTGCTCCGTCGAGGAAAGTCCGGGCTCCACGGTGAAAAGGCGGCGGGTAACGCCCGCCCGGGGTGACCCGAGGGATAGCGCCACAGAAAGCAAACCGCCTGCCTCGCGAGGCAGGGAAGGGTGAAAGGGTGGGGTAAGAGCCCACCGCGGGACTGGCAACAGGACCGGCATGGCAAGCCCCGCCTGGAGCAAGACCGAATAGGGATGTCGCGTGAGCTTCGGCTCACAGGGCTCACCGCCCGAGAGCATCCGGGTAGGTCGCGAGAACCGGTCAGCAATGGCCGGTCCAGAGGAATGATCGTCACCGCCTTCGGGCGGAACAGAACCCGGCTTACAGGCCGTCTGACCATTATTTTGGCCCTAGCGCTCGCGACGCGGTCGCTCGCTGCTTGAGGGCGGGCCGCAAAGCGGCCGAACGCTCGAAATTTCTTTGTTCGCATGGGATCGCCATCGCGCCGTGGCGGCGGACTGTCTGCGCGCCTGATTAACCGCTTGGATCGAAAGGGCGGGCAGGATCGGTCCACCGTCATCCACAGGTGGATTGTTCGCTGTATGTTCCGGTTTTTGCTGAATTTTGGAGCAGCTTGACCGTTAACGGGCGTCAACTAATCCCATTGAGGCCCATTCAATCCCATGCTATCCCATCTCTGCAGTAGGGGTGGTCGCGCCTGCGGGCGTTTCGTCGGGATTTTCAGGGACAGGCCGAGAGGTCTGATTGGGGCAGGGCGTGTTTCTCTCGACCTATGAGAAACAATTGGACGGCAAGCGCCGCCTGCTGATCCCGCAGGAGTTCCGCACGGCCGACAACGGCGCCGAGCACGGCGTCTTCTGCTTCTTCTCGATCGAGTCCGATTGCCTCGAGGCTGGCGGCGACAAGCTGATGGCCGAGTACGTCTCGATGATCGAGGAGCTGCCCTTCGGCGACGACCTGCGCACCGCCCTGGAAGAGACCTTCTACGCCGGGCAGCGCCCGCTGTCGTACGACGGCGGCGGCCGGATCACCCTGCCGGAAGCCCTGTGCCAGGAGGCCGGGCTGGGCGAGGACGTGGTCATCGTCGGCCTGGGCTCGCGCTTCCAGATCTGGGACCGCGCCCGCTGGAACGCGCGCCGCGAGGAGCGCCGGGCGCTGGCGCGTCAGGCCGTGCGCGAGCGCGGCGAGGCCGGGCGTCTGGCCCTGCGCGCGCGCCGTCCGCAAGGGGAGGGCGCATGACCTCTCCGCACGCGCCGGTCCTGCTGGACGAAGTGATCGAGGCCTTGGCCCCGCGGAAGGGCGACGTGATCATCGACGCCACCTTCGGCGCCGGCGGCTATACGCGCGCCATCCTGAAGACCGGGGCGACGGTGATCGCGCTGGATCGCGACCCGACGGTGCAGGTCCACGCCGACGCCGTGGCCGACGACTATCCCGACACCTTCCGCCTGATCCGCACGCCCTTCTCGGGCCTTGCCGACGCCTTCGCGCAGACGGGCGCGGCGAAGCTGGACGGGGTGGTGTTCGATATCGGCGTGTCGTCGATGCAGCTGGACCAGGCCGAGCGCGGCTTCTCCTTCATGCGCGACGGGCCGCTGGACATGCGCATGTCGGATGAGGGCGAGACGGCCGCCGACATCGTCAACACCTGGGACCACGGCCCGCTGGCCCATATCTTCAAGCTGTACGGCGACGAGCGTCAGTCGGGCCGGGTGGCGACGGCCATCCTGCGCCGCCGGGTCGAGCGGCCGTTCAGCCGCACGCTGGATCTGGCCGAGGTGGTCGAGAAGGCCCTGGGCGGTCGTCGCGGCGCCGCCATCCATCCGGCGACCCGGGTGTTCCAGGCCCTGCGCATCGCGGTGAACGACGAGCTGGGCGAGCTGCGCGCCGGGCTGGAAGCCGCCGAGGCGACGCTGGCGCCGGGCGGGCGTCTGGCTGTGGTGACCTTCCACTCGCTGGAAGACCGGATCGTGAAGGCCTTCCTGACCGAGCGCACGGGCAATGCGCCGGGCGGATCGCGCCATGCGCCGGTCGCCGTGGAGACGCGCAAGCCGAGCTTCACCCTGAGCTTCAAGGGTGCGGTCGAGGCGGGCGATGCCGAGCTGGCCGCCAATCCGCGCGCCCGGTCGGCCAAGCTGCGCGCCGCCGTCCGCACCGACGCGGCGCCGTGGGGGAGGGTCGCCGCATGAACGCCGCCGTCGCCCGTCGCCTGCTGGACCGCCTGTTCGCCTGGAAAATCCGCGGCATCCGCTGGATCGAGATCATCGGCGTCCTGCTGGTCGCGGCCATGATCTTCTCGGTCTATCTGGCCAAGGCCGCCGCCGCCCGCGAGGGCGCGCGCATCGCCGAGCTGGAGCGTGAGATCGGCGAGAGCGGCGAGCGCGTGCGCCTGCTGAAGGCCGAGGTCGCCCGGCTGGAGCAACCGGCCCGGCTGGAGGCCCTGTCGCGCGAGGCCGGGCTGGGCCCTGTCGACATGAAGCGTCAGGCCAGCGAGGACAATCTGGGCGCGCTGAAGCCGGTCCCGGCCCCCGCGCCCGTCGCGCCGCCCGTCGCCGCGCCCGCTCCGGCCCCGGCCGCCGACGGCGCCGCCGAACCGGAAGCCACCGCCGCGGAGGGGATGCGATGAGCGTGCATGATCCCCGCGCCTGGGAGCGCCCCGCGTCGCGTCCGGCCAACCCGATCCCCTACGGCGTGCGCCGCCTGACGCCGTCCTGGCGTTGGCTGACCGAGGCCATGTGGTGGGTCGAGCACGCCTTCGGCCGGGCCCGCGCCAATGCGCGTCCGGACGAGGACACCCGCGTCCGCATCTTCCTGATCCTGTCGGTCTTCTCGGCCATCTTCTGCGCCCTGGCGCTGGGTGCGGCCAATGCGGCCCTGCTGAAGCCGAAGGGCGCGGCGGGGCTGTCGTCGAACCCCAATGCGGTGTCGCGCGGCGACATCGTGGATCGCAACGGGGCCCTGCTGGCGACCAACATCACCCACTACGGCCTGTACGTGAACCCGAACGAGATCTGGGATCCCGAACTGGCCGAGGCCCAGATCCGCCGCGCCCTGCCGCGCGTGCCGGTCCGCAAGCTGCGCGACGTGCTGTCGGGCGACAAGCGCCGCATGGTCGTCGACCGGCTGACCCCGCAGGAGAAGTCGGCCATCCACGCCCTGGCGCTGGGCGGGGTGACGTTCGAGCCGGAGGACCGCCGCGTCTATCCGCTGGGCAGCTCGGCCCGGCACATCCTGGGCGTGGTCGACACCGGGGCGCAGGGCATCTCGGGCTCGGAGCTGGCCTTCAACGACGAGATCCGCACCGCCGGCGAGACCGGCGGCAGCTTCGCCCTGTCGATCGACCTGCGGGTGCAGGGCGTGCTGGAGAACGAACTGGCCGCCGCCGCCTCGGCCGTGCAGGCCAAGGGCGCCGTGGGCGTGGTCGCCGACGCCTCGACCGGCGAAATCCTGGGCATGGCCAGCTGGCCGACCACGGACAGCCTGAACCGCGTCACCTCGGGTCACTACGAGATGGGGTCGGTGTTCAAGACCTTCACCATCGCCGCCAGCATCGACACCGGCCGGGCGGACATGAACACCATGTTCGACGCCTCGCAGCCGTACATGATCGGCCGCCGCCGGATCACCGACTTCCACGCGACCAACAAGATCCTGAGCCTGGAAGAGGTCTATCTGCACTCGTCCAACATCGGCACCTCGCGCATGGCGGTGGAGCTGGGGCCGCAGGTGATGCGCAACTATTTCGACCGGCTGGGCCTGCTGGACGCCGCGCCGATCGAGCTGCACGAGTCGGCCCGTCCGCGCCGTCCGCAGAACTGGGAAGACTCGACCCGCGCGTCGATGTCGTTCGGCTACGGCATCATGATCACCCCGCTGCAGATGACGGCGGCGACCGTGGCCCTGGTGAACGGCGGCCTGTACCGCCCGCTGAGCCTGCGCCGCGGCGGCACGGGCGCCGAAGGCCGCCGGGTGGTCTCGCCCCAGACCTCGCACGACATCCGGGCCCTGATGCGCGCCAACGTCCTGCGCGGTTCGGGCAAGACCGCGAATGCGCAGGGCCTGCGCGTCGGCGGCAAGACCGGATCGGCCAACAAGCTGGTCAACGGCCGCTATGACGCGCGTCACGGCGTCGGTTCCTTCGCCGCGGTCTTCCCGACCGACGGGCCCGAGACGACCCGCCGTTATGTGGTGTTCGTGCTGATCGACGAGCCGGCGATGGGCTCGCAGCTGGGCGGGGCCGTGGCCGCCCCGACGGTGGGCCGCGTGGTCGACCGGATCGCAGCCTTCCTGGGCGTGGCCCGGGTGGCTGATCCGCTGCCCGTGCCGATGGCGGCGCCGCGATGAGCGCTGTTCGCCCCTCCGTGAAATTGTCAGAACTGCTGCGTCGCGACGTGTCGAGCGACCCGGTGATCACCGGCGTCACCGCCGACAGCCGCAAGGTCGCGCCCGGATCGCTGTTCGTGGCCCTGCCGGGGACCGCCGCCGACGGTCGCGCCTTCATCCCGCAGGCCCTGTCGCAGGGCGCCGCCGCCGTCCTGGCCCCGGCCGATACGGATGCGGCCCTGGCGCCGGTGCTGGTGACCTCGGGCGACGTGCGCCGGGCCTACGCCATCGCCGCGCGCAGCTTCTACGGCGCCCAGCCGAAGACCTGCGTGGCCGTGACGGGGACCAACGGCAAGACATCGGTCGCCGCCTTCTGCCGCCAGATCTGGGCGGCGCTGGGCCTGATCTCCGCGAGCATGGGCACGCTGGGGGTTTTGAAACAGACAGGTAACGTTAATCACGCCTTGACGGGCCCGGGCCTGACCAGCCCCGACGCCGCCGACGCGGCGCGCCTGCTGGCCCAGCTGGCGCAGGAGGGGGTGACCCATCTGGCGCTGGAGGCCTCGTCGCACGGGATCGACCAGCGCCGTCTGGACGGGGTGACGCTGAAGGCCGCGGCCTTCACCAACCTGACGCAGGATCACCTCGACTATCACGGCGACATGGACGGCTATCGCGCCGCCAAGCTGCGCCTGTTCGATACCCTGCTGCCGCGCGGGCGGACGGCGGTGCTGAACGCCGACAGCGACGCCTATTCGGCCTTCGCCGCCGCCAGCATCACCTCTGGCCTCGGCGTGATGGGCGTGGGCGAGCGCGGGCGCGATCTGGCGCTGGTCGCCCGGCAGGCCGTGCCGGAAGGGCAGCGGCTGACCATCGACGTGCAGGGCGAGCTGCACGAGTTGCTGCTGCCGCTGGCGGGCGCCTTCCAGGCGTCGAACGCCCTCGTGGCGGCGGGCCTTTGCATCGCCGCGGGCGAGGACGCCGGGCGGGTGCTGGCCGCCATGGAGAAGATCGAGGGCGCGCAGGGCCGCCTTGAGCGTGTTCCGGGTTCGGCCGGGCAGGGTGAGGTCTACGTCGACTACGCCCACACGCCGGACGGGCTGGAGACGGTGTTGAAGGCGCTGCGTCCGCACGCGACCGGCCGCCTGATCGTGGTGTTCGGCGCCGGCGGCGACCGCGATCGCGCCAAGCGCCCGCTGATGGGCGAGATCGCGGGGCGCCTGGCCGACATCGCCATCGTCACCGACGACAATCCCCGCTCGGAAGACCCGGCCTCGATCCGCAAGGCGGTGCGCGAGGGCTGTCCCGACGCGCAGGAGATCGGCGACCGTCGCCGCGCGATCCAGCACGCCGTCGCGCTGATGCGTGAAGGAGATGTGGTGGTGATCGCCGGAAAAGGGCATGAACAGGGGCAAATCGTCGGCGGAGTGACCCATCCCTTCGACGACGCCACCGAAGCCGCCGAAGCCCTGCGTATCCATGCCTGAATCCTCTCCCCTCTGGACGTCCGCCGAGATCGAGGCCGCGACCGGAGGAAGTCTGTCCGGCGCCCCGTTCGAGGCGACCGGCATCACCTACAACAGCCGTGAGATCGTCCCGGGCGACCTGTTCGTGGCGCTGAAGGGCGCGCGCGACGGGCACGACTTCGCCGAGATGGCTTTCTCGAACGGCGCGACCGGGGCGATCACCGAGCGCCGGGTCGACGGACCCTGCGTGGTCACCGCCGACACCCTGAGGGCGCTGGAGGGGCTGGGCGTCTTTTCCCGGGACCGGGCGCCGCACGTGAAGCGGGGCGCGGTCACCGGCTCGGTCGGCAAGACCAGCGTGACCCAGGCGATCAAGGCGGGCCTTGATCTGGCCGGTCCGGCCCACGCCTCGATCAAGAGCTACAACAACCACATCGGCGTTCCGCTGACCCTCGCGCGGATGCCGCGCACGGTCGAGCGGGCGGTGTTCGAGATCGGCATGAACGCGCCGGGCGAGATCGCGCCGCTGTCGAATTTCGTCCAGCCGCACGCCGCCTGCGTGACCACGGTGGGGCCGGTGCACATCGAGGCCTTCGCCGACGGCGAGGCGGGTGTGGCGGCCGAGAAGGCGTCGATCTTCGACGGCCTGATCCCCGGCGGAGTGGCGGTGGCCAACGGCGACGTGGCCTTCTCCGCCGTGCTGTGCGACCGGGCCAAGGCCGTGGGCGCGCGGCTGGCCACCTTCGGCAGCGACGCCGGGCACGACGCCCGCCTGCTGGACTTCCAGCCCTTCGAGGGCGGGGCGCGGGTCAGGGCCGAGCTGTACGGCAAGGCGCTGGACTATGAGCTGGCGCAGTCGGGCTTCCACTGGGGCCTGAACAGCCTGTGCGTCCTGCTGATGCTGGATGCGCTGGACGTGACGCTGGAGACGGGTCTGGAGGCGCTGGCCCAGTTCCGTCCGCTGGCCGGGCGTGGCGAGACCACGACGGTGCGGGCCCCGGGCGGGGCCTTCACCCTGATCGACGAGAGCTACAACGCCAATCCGCTGTCGATGGCCGCGGGCTTCCGCAGCCTGGGCGCCAAGCCGGTGACGGCGGGCGGCCGGCGGATCGTGGTGCTGACCGACATGCTGGAGCTGGGCGAGCAGTCGCGCGCCCTGCACGAGGGGCTGGCCGCCCCGATCGACGCCGCCGGACTGGATCTGGTCCACGCCGCCGGTCCGGAGATGAGGCGTCTGTACGATGTCCTGCCCGCCGCGCGACGCGGCCTGTGGCGCGAGACCGCCGCCGAGCTGGCCGCCGAGGCGGCGACGCTGGCCGGGCCGGGCGACATCGTGATGGTCAAGGGTTCGAACGGGTCGAAGGCTTCGCTGGTCGCGAAGGCTCTCGCCGCGCTGGGGGAATAAGAGCGTGTTCTATCTGCTGTATCTCTACTTCCAGGACGTGGCGCAGGATTACCCGCTGCTGCACCTGATCCAGTACCAGACGGTCCGCGTGGCGCTGGCCATGGCCACGGCCATGATCGTCGCGGTGGCCATGGGCAGCCGCTTCATCGCCTGGATGCGGGTCAAGCAGGGCAAGGGCCAGCCGATCCGCGAGGACGGCCCGGTCAGTCACCTGTCAAAGGTTGGCACCCCCACCATGGGCGGGCTGATGATCCTGGCAGGCATCGCGGTGGCGGTGCTGCTGTGGGGCGACCTGACCAACCCCTACATCTGGATCGTGTCGGGCGTGACCGCCGCGTTCGGCGTGCTGGGCTTCATCGACGACTACGCCAAGGTGACCAAACAGACCTCGGCCGGGCTGACCTCGAAACAGAAGCTGCTGGCCCAGACCATCGTGTCGGTGATCGCGGGCGTGCTGACCGTTCTGTGGATGACCTATTCGCCAACCTCGCCGGGGCTGGAGACGTCGATCGCCTTCCCCTTCTTCAAGGCGGTGCTGCTGAACATCGGCTGGTTCTATGTGGTCTTCGCGGCCTTCACGATCGTGGGCTTTTCCAACGCGGTGAACCTGACGGACGGGCTGGATGGCCTGGCCATCGTGCCGGTTATGCTGGCGGCGGGCGCGTTCGGGATCATCAGCTATCTGGTCGGCAATTTCGTCTTCGCGGAATACCTTCAGGTCCATCATGTGCCCGGCTCGGGCGAACTGGCGATCTTCTGCGCGGCCATCATCGGCG
>NZ_DASWWG010000100.1:0-4563 GCF_036400995.1 Brevundimonas sp. | reverse complement strand
CGCACCAGCGCCACCCGCCCCTGTCCGTCGCGCAGGACCCAGGCGATGCCTGACCGCCGGGGTCGCTCGGCCTTCTTCAGCTTCAGCGGATAGCGCTCCGGCTGACCGCCCGCGTACCCCGCGCACCATTTCGTCAGCGGGCAGTCCCCGCACAGCGGCGACTTCGGACGGCACACGGTCGCGCCCAGATCCATCAGCGCCTGCGCCCAGTCTCCCGGTCGTTCGTCCCGGACCAGCGATCCCGCCAGCGCCCGCAGTTCCGGCCGGGCCGTCGGCACGGGGGTCTCGACCGCGAACAGCCGGGCCATCACCCGCTCGACATTGCCGTCCACCACATTGGCCGCCTCGCCGAAGGCGATGCCGGCGACGGCGGCGGCGGTGTAGGCGCCCACCCCCGGCAGGGCCAGCAGCCCCGCCTCGGTGTCCGGGAACACGCCGCCGTGCTGTCCCGCCACCGCCCGGGCGCAGGCCAGCAGGTTGCGGGCGCGGGCGTAGTAGCCCAGCCCCGCCCAGGCGGCCATGACGTCCGCATCCTCCGCCGCCGCGAGGTCGGACACCGTCGGCCAGCGCTCGGTGAACTTCAGGAAGTACGGCGTGGCGTGCGGCGTGGTGGTCTGCTGCAGCATCACCTCGGACAGCCAGACCCGATACGGATCAGGCCGCCCCTTCGATCCAGGGGGCGCGCGCCAGACGAGCGTCCGCGCATGGACGTCGTACCAGTCCAGCAGGGCGGATCGGATCGCGGGCACGTCTGCGGGGACGGAAGGCATCGGTCGCGCTATAACCCGGAAATGCGCCGCACGCTGCCCACCGAAGCCGAAGCCCGGGAAATCCTGTCCCGCCGCCGCACCCGCCCGGCTCCGCGCCCGGCGCCCAAGGCCGGGCGCGCGCTTCAGGGGCTGATCAAGGAACTGGACGCCAAACTGGGTCGCGGCGCCGGCGCGCTGGAGGCTCGCTGGCTCGAGATCGTCGGCGAACGGCTGGCCCGCGTCACCCGTCCGCAGAAACTGACCAAGGGCCGCGGCGGCGCCGGCGGGACGCTGGAGTTGCGCGTGGCCGGTCCCGCCGCCCTGCTGGTCCAGCACCAGTCCGAGGACATCCTCCAGCGGGTGAACCTGTTCCTCGGGCCCGGCTCGGTGGAAAAGCTCCGCATCGCCCAGGGGCCGGTGAAGCCCCTGCCCCAGAGCCCGGTCGCGCCGAAGCGCAAGGCCGCGGCCGCCGCCCCCCTGCCCGCCCATCAGGAAGCCGAGCTCAAGGCCTCCGTCGCCGACGCTCCGGACGGTCTGCGCGAGGTGCTGGAAAAGCTGGGACGGGCGGTTCTGCGGGACGGGCGCGACACCTGAGCCGTTGACAAGGCGGCGGCGAGCAGTCTCCGATCCCCCCGCACCCCGGGAGCCGATATGAGCCACATCAAGACCTTGAGCCGCCGCGCCGCGATCGTCACCGCCGTCGCCGCGGGCCTGCTGACGGCGTCCTGCGCGAAGAATGCGAGCGCCCCCGCCGAGGGCGACATGTCCATGGGGACCGGCGCGGTCACGGTGGTCGAGTACGCCTCGGTGACCTGTCACGTCTGCGCCGCCTGGCACAGCGCCTACTGGGCCGAGTTCAAGACGAAATACGTCGACACCAACAAGGTCCGCTTCGTCTTCCGCGAGATCCCGACCCCTCCGGCGCCGGTGGCCGTCGCCGGCTTCCAGATCGCGCGCTGCGCCGGCGAGGAGCGGTATTTCGACGTCGTCCACGCCCTGCTGGAAAGCCAGTCCGAGTGGCAGAACGGCGGCAATCCGCGCGACACCCTGTTCCGCATCGGCAACGGCGCCGGGCTGAACAACAGCCAGATCGAGACCTGCATCAAGGACGCCGACGGCATCGAGAAGATCGAGGCCCGCGCCAAGGCCGCCAACGCGGCGGGCGTCAGCGGCACGCCCAGCTTCTTCGTCAACGGGCGACAGATCGTCAGCCCCGGTTCGCAGAACGGCCCGACCCTCGCCGACATCTCGGCGGCGATCGACGCGGAACTGGCCAAGTAACCCACGACCGGATGGGACGGCGAGGCGGGTTGTCGTTGACAAACCTTCGCCGCACCTGTTCTCGAAAATCCTGTCATGCGCGCGCGCACGGGAATCGCGCGATGCTCCGGAATCCCGTCGAGTGAGGACCACCCCATGAAGTTCCGTTACGCCGACATGAGCCGCCGCGCGGCGCTGTCCGCCGCAGCCCTCGCCGCCATGGCGACCCTGGCCGGTTGCGGCGGCGGAGCGACCGCCCCGGCCGCCGGCGACATGGCCATCGGCGCCGCCGACGGCGCCAAGGTCACCGTGATCGAGTACGGCTCGATCACCTGCGCCCACTGCGCCGCCTGGCAGGAAGAGACCTGGCCGGCGTTCAAGGCCAAGTATGTCGACACCAACAAGGTCCGCTTCGTCTTCCGCGAACTGCGCACCGGCCCGGTGAACGTGGCCGCCGCCGGCTTCGCCATCGCCCGCTGCGCCGGCGAGGACAAGTATTTCGACGTGGTCCACGAGTTCTTCGCCAACATCCAGGACCTGCACGGTCCGGACCCGCGCTCGACCCTGTACCGCGTCGGCAACGGCGCCGGCCTGTCGAACCAGCAGATCGAGGCCTGCATCAAGGACCCGGAAAACCTGAAGGCCAGCGACGAGCGTGACCGCGCCGCCCTGCGCGCCGGCGTCAGCGGCACCCCGACCTTCCTGGTCAACGGCGTGACCGTGATCACCCCGGGTTCGGGCAGCGGCGCCTCGCTGGCCGACCTGTCGACCGCCATCGACGCCGAACTGGCCAAGTAAGCGGACATGACGGTGCTGCGGCGTTTCCTCCTGCTTCTGGCGCTGGCCCTGCCGGCGTCGCTCGCGACGGCGTCCGCGCCGTCGTGGGCGCAGGAGCCCGTGGCGCCGGTCACCGCCGCCGACCGGGTGCTGGGCCGCGCGGACGCCCCGGTGACGGTGATCGAATACGCCTCGTTCACCTGCCACCACTGCGCGGACTGGCACCAGTTCGTGTTCCCCCTGTTCAAGCAGCGCCTGATCGACACCGGCCAGGTGCGCTTCGTCTTCCGCAACCTGCCGACCGACCCGGACAGCCTGTCCCTGCCCGCGGCCGCCATGGCCCACTGCGCGGCGCCGGATAAGTTCTTCGACGTCGTCGGCGTGCTGATGCGCGGCCAGTCGGCGGTCCTGCACGGCGGACGTCAGGAGGACTGGTACAATCCGGCCGTCGCGGCCAGCGGCCGGACCCGCGAGCAACTGCGCGCCTGCGCCGACCAGCCCGCGACCCGCGCCGCCCTGCAGCGCGACATCAACAGCGCGGTCGCCGCCGGGGCGACCACCACCCCGGCCTTCTTCGTCAACGGCCGTCGCGTGACCGACCGCTCCCTCGGCGGTCTGGAGGTCGCCGTCCGGGCGGCCGCCGCGGCCCGCTAGGCCCACCCTCCGGTGCAGTTCCAGCGCCTCAGACTGGTCGGCTTCAAGTCGTTCGTCGACGCGCAGGAATTCCACATCGAGCCCGGCCTGACCGGCATCGTCGGCCCCAACGGCTGCGGCAAGTCCAACGTCCTCGAAAGCCTGCGCTGGGTCATGGGCGCCAACTCGGCCAAGGCCATGCGCGGTCAGGGGATGGACGACGTCATCTTCGCCGGCGCCGCCAACCGCCCGCCGCGCAGCCACGCCGAAGTCCAGCTGACCATCGACAACGCGCAGCGCCGCGCGCCCCAGCCCTTCACCGACAGCCCCATCCTCGAGGTGTCGCGCCGGATCGACCGGGGCCAGGGCTCGACCTATCGCATCAACGGCAAGGAGGTCCGCGCCCGCGACGTCCAGCTGCTGTTCGCCGACGCCTCGACCGGCGCCAACTCGCCCGCCCTCGTCCGGCAGGGCCAGATCAGCGAGCTGATCGCCGCCAAGCCGCAGAACCGCCGTCGCATCCTCGAGGAGGCGGGCGGCGTCGCGGGCCTGCACACCCGCCGCCACGAGGCCGAGCTGCGCCTGAAGGCGGCCGAGGCCAATCTCGAACGCCTCGACGACATCGGCCGTGAGCTGGAGACCACCCTCTCCCGCCTGAAGCGCGAGGCGCGGCAGGCCGAGAAATACAAGAAGATCTCCGCCGAGATCCGCGCCCTGCAGGCCTCGCTGGTCTATGTCCGCTGGAACGACGCCCGCCTCGCCGCCGAGGTCGCGGCGCAGGAGCTGGCCGAGGCCGACCGCGCCGTTGTGGAGGCGACCACCGCCTCGGGCCGCGCCCAGACCGCCGCCCTGAATGCGCAGGAAGGCCTGAAGCCCGCGCGCGAGGAAGACGCCGTCGCCGGCGCCCTGCTGCACCGCGCCAGCCTGGAGCGCGACCGCCTCGACATGGCCGAGCAGCAGGCCCGCGCCGAGGTCGACCGCCTGAAGGCCGAGGGCGCCCGCATCGCCGCCGACATCGAGCGCGAGACCGGCATGGCCGGGGACGCCGAAAGCGAACTGGCCCGCCTGACCGAGGCCTTCGAGCGCGTCTCCGCCGAGATCGCCGCCGCTCCGGCGCGCGGCCCCCAGCTGGACGCCGCCCTGA
>NZ_DASWWG010000099.1:0-30512 GCF_036400995.1 Brevundimonas sp. | reverse complement strand
TGGTGAACCGCGCCAGCACGCCGTAGATCACCGGCACCACGAACAGGGTCAGCAGGGTCGTGAAGATGGCCCCGAAGAAGATCACCACCCCGATGGTCTTGCGGCTCTCGCCGCCGGCCCCGCCCCAGACGATCAGCGGCACGGCGCCGGCCGCGGCCGAGATCGAGGTCATGATGATCGGCCGCAGGCGCAGGGAGGCGCTCTCGATCACCGCCTCGCGAATCGACAGGCCGTCGTCGCGGAGCTGGTTGGCGAACTCCACGATCAGGATGCCGTTCTTGGCGGCGATCCCGACGAGAATGATCAACCCGATCTGACTGTAGGTGTTGATGGTCGACCCGGTCACCAGCAGGCCGAACAGGCCCCCCAGCACCGCGACGGGCACGGTCAGCATGATCACCGCCGGATGGATCCAGCTCTCGAACTGGGCGGCCAGGACCAGGAAGACCAGCAGCAGGGCCAGGCCGAAGGCCCACATCACCGCGCCGCCCGCTTCCTGCTGGTCCCGCGCCGCGCCGCCCCACTGGGTCGTGACCACGCCCTGCGGCTGTTCGGCCGCCGTGCGGGTCAGGAACTGGGTGGCGTCGGCGATGGTGTAGCCGGGGCTCAGGTCCGCGCTCAGGGTGATCGCCCGCTGGCGGTCCAGACGACGACGGTCCGGGGTGTCGCCCGAGGTCTGGGTGTTCACCACGGCCGACAGGGGCACCAGCTGGCCCGAGCCCGTGTTCACATACAGGGCTTCCAGATCGCCGACATTGCGGCGGTCATCGCGCTGGGTCTGCAGGATGACGTCATACTCCTGACCGCCCCGCAGATAGGTGGTCGCGCGGCGGGAGCCGAACATCGTCTCCAGCGTCCGGCCGATCGACTGGGACGACACGCCGAGCGCGGCGGCCTTCTCCGGATCGACGTCGACCAGCAGGCGCGGCGCGTTCGGCTCGTAGTTCAGGCGCGGACGCGAGAAGCCGGGGTTCTCCAGCGCCGCGGCCAGCACCGGCTGCAGCCAGGTGTAAATTTCCTCGTACTCCGAGCCGGTGACGACCATTTCGACGGAGTTCGAGTTGCCGCCGCCGCGCTGGAAGGCGCCGGGGGTCGAGGCGTTGACCTGGGCGTCAGTCTGTCCGCGCAGCTTGCCGTTCAGTTCCTGGGCGATCTCGTCCGCCGTGCGCGACCGCTCGGCCCAGTCGCTCAGCACCAGCGTCGCGTTGCCGGAGTTGTAGCTGCCGCCGCCGAAGCCCGGCGCCGAGACCAGATAGCTCTCCGCCTCGCCGTTCTCCCTGTACTCCGCCAAGAGCGGCTCGAGGCCCAGCATGATCCGGCGGGTGTAGTCGAAGCCGGCCCCTTCAGGCCCCTGCACGCGGACGGTCACGCGACCGCGGTCCTCGGGCGGCACCAGCTCCTCGGGCAGGCTGACGAACATGACCGTCGCCCCGACGGCGACCAGCAGGATCACCCCGATGACCCCGCCCAGCGCCAGCTTCGAGCCCAGCAGGGCCCCCAGCGAGTTGCCGTAGGAGTTCTTGAGCCGGTCCATCGCCCAGTCGACCCGCTTGGCGACGAAGCCGCCGCTGTGAGCCGGACGCAGGATCTTGGACGCCAGCATCGGCGACAGGCTCAGCGCGAG
This sequence comes from Brevundimonas sp., assembly GCF_036400995.1. Classification (GTDB taxonomy): domain Bacteria; phylum Pseudomonadota; class Alphaproteobacteria; order Caulobacterales; family Caulobacteraceae; genus Brevundimonas. Next base: position 28,888 of record NZ_DASWWG010000099.1, on the reverse strand, counting down.
GAAGGCCGAGAAGGCCACGGCCGCGGCGATGGCCGCCGCCAGTTCGACGAACAGGCGGCCGACATAGCCGGGCAGGAACAGCAGGGGCGCGAACACCGCCAGCAGCACCACGGTGGTGGCCACGACGGCGAAGAACACCTGACGCGCCCCGCGCTCGGCGGCGACCAGCGGCGGCTCGCCGTGATCGATGCGGCGCTGGATGTTCTCGGTGACGACGATGGCGTCATCGACCACCAAACCGATGGCCAGCACCAGCGCCAGCAGGGTCAGCAGGTTCAGCGAGAAGCCCAGCGGCGCCAGGACGATGAAGGTCGCCAGCAGACAGATGGGCGCCACCACCGACGGGATCAGCGCCGCCCGCAGGGTGCCCAGGAAGATGAAGTTGACCAGCGCCACCAGCGCCATCGAGATGCCGATGGTGATCCACACCTCGTCGATGGCGTGGCTGGTGAAGACCGAGTTGTCCGAACCGACCACCAGCTCCGTGCCTTCCGGCAGGCTGGGGCGGATCTGCTCGATCATCTCCTGGACGCCCTTGGAGATGGCCAGGTCGTTCGACTGGGCCTGACGGGTCACGGCCAGGCCGATCTGGTCCAGGCCGTTGCCGCGGAACAGGCGACGGTCCTCGGCGGGCGCCTCCTCGACCCGGGCGATGTCGCCCAGACGGGTGACATAGACGGCCTGCCCCTGCACGGCGCCGGTCGCGCCGCTGGGCAGGGCGTTGGCGTTCGACGCCTGACCGCTGGTGTTGTTCGAGGCCGCCGCGTTGGAGGCCGACCCGCGCGTGCCGATCGGCAGCTGCCGGAAGTCCTCGGCGCGGGCGTAGGTGCGGGCGACACGGACCGTATAGTCCTTCTGGCCGGACTCCAGCGAACCGGCGGGCAGTTCGACGTTCTGGTTGGTCAGGGCCGTCTCGACGTCGGTGACGGTGATGCCCCGCGCGGCCATGGCGGCGGCGTCCAGCCACACGCGCATCGCATAGCGTTGCTCGCCGTAGATCTGCACCTGGGCGGCGCCGGGAACGGTGGCCAGGCGGTCGATCAGGTAGCGGTCGGCGTAGTCCGTCAGCTCCAGCCGGTTCAGGCTGCTGGAGCGCAGGAACAGGATGATGATCGGCTGGCTGTCCGAGTCGGCCTTGGCCACTTCCGGAGAGTCCGCCTGGTCCGGCAGGCGGCCGACCACGCGCGAGACCCGGTCGCGCACATCGTTGGCGGCGTCGTCGATGTTGCGGTCCAGCGAGAACTCGATGTTCACGCTCGACCGGCCGTCGCGGCTGGACGAGGTGATGCGCTCGACGCCCTGGATGCCGGCGATCTGCTGCTCGATCGGCTCGGTGATCCGGCTTTCGATGACCTCGGCCGAGGCCCCGGCGTAGCTGGTGTTGACCGAGACCACCGGCGGATCGACGTCCGGCAGTTCCCGCACCGGCAGGAAGAAGAAGGCCGCGGCGCCGATCACACAAAGCACGATCGCCGCCACCGCCGCCATCACGGGGCGGCGGACGGAAACGTCGGAGAGCATCATCGGGCGGCGCCCTGCTGCGAACGGGCGCCGTTACGCCCGCCGCCGGCCCCGCCGACCCGCACAGGGGCGTTCGGCTGGATGCGGTTCAGGCCCGAGCCGACGACGCGGTCGCCGTTCGACAGGCCGGTCAGGATCTCGACGAAGCCGCCCTCGACCGCGCCGGTTTCGACCTCGACGCGCTGGGCGACCGTGCCGCGCTCGCCGTTGGCGATGCGATAGACGAAGGCGCCCTCGCCTTCGTACTGAACCGCGGCCTCGGGCACGGCGATGCTCTGGCGCACGCCCTGCTGGACGGCGACGCGGACGGCCATGCCGGGGCGGATGCGGGCGCCGGGGTTGGGAATTTCAGCGCGGGCGGTGACCGAGCGGGTCGCCTCGTTCACCCGGGTGTCGATCAGGGCGATGCGGCCGTTGAAGACCTCGTCGCCATAGGCGTCGATGGTGGCGGTGATCGGCACGCCGGGGCGCAGGACCGACAGGTAGCGCTCGGGGATCGGGAAATCGACGCGAACGACGTCGATGTCGTCCAGGGTGGCGATGACCGCGCCCGGGTTGACCAGGGTGCCGGCGGTGACCGTGCTGAGGCCCAGCACGCCCGCGAAGGGCGCGCGGATGGTGCGGTCGCCCGCGCGGGCCTGGGCCGCGGCCAGCGAGGCGCGGGCCGATTCCAGTTCGGTCTCGTACTGCTCGAGCATCGCCGCCGAGGCGAAGCCCCGGTCGTTCAGCGTCTTGTAGCGGTCGTACATGGTCTGGGCGCGGGCCACCTGCGCCCGCGCGTCGGCGATGTTGGCGTCTTCCTCGCGCGCCTGCAGCTGCACCAGCGGCGCGCCCGCGGCGACCCGCTGGCCGTCCGAGAACATGACACGCGTGATCAGTTCGCTGGTCGAGGAGGTGATGTTCACCGAGCGACGGCCGCGAGCCACGCCCAGCACGCGGATCTGGTCGCTGAACTCGCGCGGCGCGGCCACGGCCTCGGACACCGCCTGCCCCCGGCCGCCGCCGGGACCGCCGCGTCCGCCGCCGGCCTTCTCGTCCTCCGCGAAGGCCATGCGCAGGACGAGGGCGACGATCATCAGACCCAGAAGGGCCGCCGCGGCGATAAGGAAGAAGTGGCGCTTGAACACGCGGCTGACGCTCCGGAATCTGGGACGAGCCGACTTAGCGGCTACCGCCGTCGACGCAACTAAAGTTCATGTAACGGGGGCGGTTTCGATTTCCGTCGCGGCGCCGCCGTCCGTTTTGTCGCAGTCAGAACCGCCGCCAGACGCCGATCACCAGACCGGACGCGTCGGCGGTCTCGCGGCCCGTCAGGGTGGTCCGCCAGCCGACCTGGGCGTTCCACTTGCCGAAGCGCCGGACCACCGAGCTCTCGACCGACATCCAGCGCGGCCCGCCGTCGTCGGCCTCGCCGCCGTAGGCCTGGCTGAGCAGCATCCAGTTGTCGCCGAAATGCGCGCCGAGGGTGGCGTCCAGACGGGTCTCGTCGGGCAGTCCGGAGCGGGTCCTACGGGCCACCTCCAGCGTCGCGAAGCCGCCGGTCGATCCGTTGTTCAGCCAGCCGATCGGGCCGAAGGACCGGCCCACCGCCAGTCGGACCTCCCAGTCCTGGCCGCCCATCCCGGGCATCGCATAGCCGGCGTTGCGCCCCTCGCCGCCGTCCGCCACCCCGCCGTACAGCGCCACCGCCGTGCGGTCATCGCGCCAGACCTGCCAGTTGACCCCGACCTCCAGAGGCCCCCGCCCCTCGAAATCGACGAAATAGTCCTCGCCCGACTGCCAGTCGCCCTTCAGCCGCAGGGTCAGGCGCGAGGTCAGGCCGTATTCGGCGAAGACCGACACCACCGTGTCCCGGCGCTCGGCCGGCAGGGGCGTGAGGACGCCGTCAGGGTCATAGCCCTGCGTCGCCCGCATCTCCTCGAACTTCACGATGACCTGCCCGTCGCCCTTGGGCATCGTCCAGGGACCGGCCGTCGCCGGAGCCGCGACCGCGAGGGCCGCCAGCGTCAGCAGCAGCCCCCCGGCCGGCTTCAAGTGTCGTAGCCGGGCGACTTCCTGTCGAGCATACGCAACGCGCCCGGCCAGGCGAGGGCCGAAATGAAGCCGATCCCCCTGCCCTGCTCCTTCGTCTCGGCCTGGGCCGCGTCGGGGGCGAACAGGACGTGCTCGCGGCCGCCGGACAGGGCGGCCACCTGCTGGGCGCAGGCGCGCTCCAGGAAGAACATGCCGATCCACGCCTGCGCCGCGGTCTGGCCGACCGCCAGCGTGCCGTGATTGCGCAGCAGCATCAGCGGCTTGTCGCCGAGGTCCGCGACCAGACGCTCGCGTTCGTCGTGGTTCAGCGCCAGCCCCTCATAGCCGTGGTAGGCGATCTGGTGCTGGAGCAGGCAGGCGTTCTGGCCGATCGGCAGAAGCCCTTCCTGCTGCGCGGCCACCCCCACCCCGGCGACGGTGTGCAGGTGGATGACGAACTGGGCGTCCTCGCGGGCCCCGTGGATCGCCGAATGGATGGTGAAACCGGCCGGATTGATGAAGTTCTCGGTCTCCTGGACGATGTTGCCGTCCAGATCGACCTTCACCAGGCAGGAGGCCGTCATCTCCTCGAAATAGAAGCCGTAGGGGTTGATCAGGAAGTGATGCTCGGGCCCCGGCACCCGGGCCGAGATGTGGGTGAAGATCATGTCGTCCCACCCGTGCAGGGCGACCAGCCGGTACAGCGCGGCCAGCTCGACGCGCACCTTCCACTCCGCTTCCGACACCTTCGACCGGATCGAGGTGATCGCACCGTCAGCCATGGTCGTATTCCTCACCTTATACTTGTTTGGCGGCACGCTCGCGCTGACACGGCCCCGCGTCAAGATTCAGGTTCCGTTAACCGCGTCTTAGGCCCCGAGCGTTACGGTAAACGCTGTCGAAACCCTGTCGACGTGCCGGAGCCGTTCGTGACCGTCCTCGTCCAGCTTGATCAGTCGCGGGTCCCCGAGCGCGCGCCGCGCGCCGAGGAGCTCCTCGCCCTTGCCCGCGATCACACGCCGGATGCCCGTCAGCGGCTGCTTCTCGGCGTCATGGCCCTGTGCGACGCCAGCCCGCCGGACGGCCAGCTGTCCCCCATTCTGGGCGAGATCTTCCTGTCGCTGGCCCGTCAGGCCGAGCGCGACATCCGCAAGGCCCTGTCGATGCGGCTGGCCAATGCCGACTGGGCGCCGGCGGCCCTCGTCAATGTGCTGGCGCTGGACGAGATCGAGATCGCCGCGCCGATCCTGACCTCCAGCCCCGTCCTCCGCGATGAGGACCTGCTGCGGATTTTGGTCGAGGCCTCGCTGGATCACCAGATCGCCGTCGCCCGCCGCCCGCAACTGAGCGGCCGTGTGTCGGACGCCGTCATCGATCGCGGCGTCCCGGCCGTTCTGGCGGCCCTGGCCACCAACCGCACCGCCCAGATCAGCGGCGAAGGCTTCCGTCGGCTGGTCGAGCATTCACGCCGGGTCGCCGCCCTGCGCGGCCCCCTGCTGCGCCACCCCGGCCTCGATCAGGCCCTGGCCGAACAGATGTACCACTGGGTCGGCGCCGCCCTGCGGGAGTCGATCAGCGCCCGCTTCCAGGTGGACGAGCGCAAGCTCAACGCCGCGGTCTACGACGCCGTGGACTGCGTGATCCGCAAGGATCGGGACGACATTCCCGAGGAAACGCCCCAGCGCGAGGAAATGGAGCGTCGGCTGGTCGACAAGCTGAAGGCCGCCGGCCAGCTGAAGCCCGCCATCCTGATCCGCGCCGCCCGCGAGAAGCGCTTCAGCCTCGTCGTCCACGGCCTGGCCACCCTGGGTGGGTTCACCGCCGCCCAGGTGCGTCAGGCGTTGCGGTCGCCGACGCCGGAGGCCTTCTATTACGCCTGCGCCGCCGTCGGCATCGACCGGGCCGTCTTCCCCACCCTGCTGACCGAGATGCGCAAGCTGAACCGCGGTCTGCCCGGGGATCAGGGCGAGCCGGTGTGGCAGCGCGGCGCCCTGTCGCCCGCCTCCGCGACCCGCGCCTTCCGCGCCCTTGTGACGCCGGACCCGCTCGACCAGCGCATCGCCGTTTGACTTCACCGTCCCGCTCGGCTTGCGTAGGCCGGTGAGTTCGCCTTCTGACCGCCCCCTGCGCATCGCCTTCGCCGCCTCGGACCGTCCCGAGGCGCAGGAGGCGCGCGACCGCCTGATCGCCCGCTACGGCTCCACGCCGGAGAACGAGGCGGACGTCATCGTGGCGCTGGGCGGCGACGGCTTCATGCTGGAGACCCTGCACACGGTCATGGAGCGCCGCACCCCGGTGTTCGGCATGAACCGGGGCTCCGTCGGCTTCCTGATGAACGACTATGAGGAAGAAGGCCTGCTGGAGCGCCTTGCCGACGCCGGCCGGGCCGTCATCCATCCGCTGCAGATGGACGCCTGGACCGAGACCGGACAGGTCCACAGCGGGCTGGCCATCAACGAGGTCTCCCTGCTGCGCCAGACCCGCCAGAGCGCCAAGCTGCGCATCAGCGTCGACGACCGCGTGCGGCTGGAGGAGCTGTCCTGCGACGGCTGCCTGGTCGCCACGGCGGCGGGATCGACCGCCTACAACCTGTCGGCCCACGGCCCGATCATCCCGCTGGATTCCCGCGTGCTGGCCCTGACCCCGATCAGCGCCTTCCGCCCGCGTCGCTGGCGCGGGGCCCTGCTGCCGCATCAGGCCAAGGTCTGTTTTGAAATCCTCGAGGCCGACAAACGGCCCGTCAGCGCCACCGCCGACAATTTCGAGGTCCGGCGCGTGGTGAAGGTGGATGTGCGCGAACGGCGCGACATCGCCCTGACCATGCTGTTCGACGCGGGGCGCTCGTTCGAGGAGCGCGTGCTGGCCGAGCAGTTCGCCTCCTGAGGACCGCCGTCCCAGCGTGCACGGCTTCTTAAGGTCGTTGGTGCGATCCTGACCGTCAGTCAATTACGGGAGCGCCCGGTGAGCAACTCGGCCCAGGTCATTCGTCCGCCCAACACCCTTCGCATGAAGGTCGGCGGCGCGTTCGGCGGCATCGACGCCAACGCCATCGCCAAGGCCGAGGAAGCCCTCAAGGCCATGTCGGCCCAGTTCGGCCAGTGGCTGCAGGACGAGATCGTCAAGCTGGACAAGGCCCAAGCCGACATCCGCGCCCAGGGCTACAACGCCCAGACCGCCGAAGCCCTGTACTTCCGCGCCCACGACCTGAAGGGCCTGGGCACCACCTACCAGTATCCGCTGGTCACCCGCCTGGCCGGTTCGCTGTGCAAGATGATGGATGATCCGGCCAAGCGCATGGCCGCCCCCATGCTGCTGATCGACGCCCACATCGACGCCATCAAGGCCGTGGTCCGCGACCAGATCCAGACCGACGACCACCCGACCGGCAAGGTTCTGGCCGAGACGCTGGAAGCCAAGGTCGCCCAGCACTACGCCTGACGCCTTCAGGATTTCGAGAGTTCCGCGAACGCCCGCCCTCACCGGCGGGCGTTTTGCCGTGCGGGATCAGGCGGCGACGCCGACCCCGCCACGGGCCGGCAGCGGCGCGTGGTCCAGCCGCTCCATCAGATAGGCCAGATCCTCGCGCGGCGCGTTCGGACGCTGGGTCAGGAAGCGCTCCAGCATCCGCTGACGGAAGGCGTCGTCGGTCGTGTCCGCGCCCTCGGCCTGCAGGGTGCGCCAGGTGTCGACGCCGGCCCGGAAGGCCTGGAACAGGCGCGGCGGAAGGCCGGCGCGGTCGTAGATCGCCTTCAGGCCCAGCGGACCGGCGTCGTGGATCATCAGCCAGGCGCGCTGGTGCGGCGCCCCGGCCAGCTCGGCCAGACCGTGCTCGAACAGGCTCATCTGGCCGCGCGCGAGGGCGCGCAGCAGAAGCGAGCCGGTCAGGGCGCGCCGGGCGTGCAGGGTCGCCACGAACTGGGGCAGGTCGGCGTGGGTCGACGCCTGGTCGACCAGATCCACCGTCGCCCGCTCGCGCGCGAACGAGGCCAGCCGGATCGCCGTCTCCGGGGCCACGGCGTGACGGGTGACCAGATGCTCGCGCACGGCCTCAGAGGCCAGCTCGATCAGCCGTTCGCTGACCGACAGGGGCAGGACCTGGCGGTAGGCCAGGGCGGCGACGATCTCCGGCGTGTCGCCGAAGCGATCGACGCAGCGGCCCAGGGCGGCCTCGCCGATGTCGGCGTTGTCGTTGGCGGCCAGGGCGCGCACCGCGGTTTCAGCGCCGACCTCGGCCACCGCCGCGGCGACGTCACGGCTGACCCGGGGACGACCGGCGACCGCGGTCTGGCGCACCGCCGAGCCCGCCCGCACGATCTCGATCAGGTCCTCGTCGGAGAAGGCGGGGGAGAAGTTGATCAACGGCAGGGCCACGCTGTCCACGTCGGCGGCCAGACGGCGGGCCACGTCGCGGGGGATCAGGTCCGAGGACTTCAGCGTCACCGCCATGGCCCGACGGACCAGTTCGGCGGCGTCATTGGCCATCAGGCGCAGGATCTTCTGGGCGGCCGCGCGATCCTCGTCGTCCAGCTCGGCCCGCTCCATGCTGCGACACAGCTTGTGGGCGGCGGCGGCGCGCTCATCCTCGTCCGCCGACTGGATCAGGCGACGGATGTCGATCTCTGTGAGGCGGGCGCGATAGGCGGTCATGGGACGCTCAGTCTCTGGCTTTGCCACACCATCAGCCCGTCATCCTTAACGGGCGGTTCACCATGGCCGGATTCGGGTCAGGCGTCTGTCCGTTCTCCGGGCCCGAAGGCGCCGCCGAAGCCGCCGGCCTTGCCGTCGCCGTCCTGGCCCAGCAGCAGGGCCAGCAGGCTCTGGTCCTGCTTCAGCCGATCCAACCGCGCGGCCAGCATCTGGTCCCGCTCCGACAGCGGCGGGGCCGCCGGTTGCAGGTCGCCACCGCCCGCGCCCGCGGCCGGCGCGCCGTCCCCGGCCGTGCGCTGCAGGTTGGCGTGCAGCTCGGCCACCGTCGCCGGGCGGCCGTCGCGATAGAAGATCGACCGGTTGGCGGAGGCCGCCTCGGGGAACAGGGCGACGGCGCTGGAGCCCGGACGGCGATCCATGGCCTCCATCAGCTGGGCGGCGCCGGCGGGCCCCAGGAAGTGGGCGGCGTACAGGTCGCCCGCCCCCGGCTCACGCCCGGTGCGGCCGCGCAGATAGGCGGCGTTGGTCGCCGTCAGCTCGCCCGCCATGGTCGAGGCCGCCTGCGGATCGAAGCGCAGGTCCAGCACCACGTTGCGGGCCGATCCCTCGACCCGCCAGCGCCCGTCCGAGCCGCGATAGATCAGATCGGCGTACTGGCCGTAGCCGTGCTTGGCCCCGTGCTGCTTCACGGTCGCCAGCCAGGTCTGTTCGATGAACTGGAACAGCCCCGCCGCCGATGACGTCGGCGCGCGCGCCATGGGATTCATCGAGCTTTCGCGCCGGGCTGTGCGCACGAGGAAGTCGGCGTCCACACCCGTCGCGCTCGATGCACGCCGGATGGCCGCCTCAACCCCGCCTGACGATGGAATCGCCCTGATGGTCATAATCGTTAACGCTGCAGAACTCTGGTTAACGACACCTTAACGTGACCGGAAAGTCACGTTCTTTGAAGCGCGCATTCCCGCCCGAACCTCGCCGCAAACCCGCCCCAACGGCAGCGCTCCACTTTCACCCGGGACGGCTGTGGGGACAGCAGATTGAGGGATGAAGGCCATGATGATCAGAACCGCAGGCGGCCCCGGACTGGTGAGCCCCATCGACTTCCACGAACGAAAGACGCCGCGCCTGTCGCGCTCGGCCTGGGTGGCGATCGGCCTCGTGGCCGCCGCCCACGTCGGGGTCGGAGTCGCCCTGTATTATCAGCGCTTTGAGATGCCGACGCCGATCACGCCGACGACGCCGAACGAGGGCCTGTTCCTCGATCTGGCGCCCACGCCGCCGCTGCCTCCGGAGGAGATCGAGCGCAAGCCGGTCGCGCCGAATCCGCCGCTGAACAACACGCCGCTGCCGACCACCCCGACCGACGTGATCCACGCCAACACCAGCCCCGACGCCGAGGCCACGGACAGCACCACCCTGACGTTCGAAACGCCGGTCTCTGATTCTGTGAATAACGCGAAGCCGGCCGAGGAACCCCAGCCGCCGCAGCCGCCCGCGGTCCGGGTGATCCGCAATCCGAGCTGGATCAGCCAGCCGACGGGCGACCAGCTGATGCGGGCCTATCCGGACCGGGCGCTCGAGCGCGGCCTGTCCGGATCGGTGGCGCTGAGCTGCATGGTGGAGGCCAACGGCCGCGTCTCGGGCTGCTCGGTCAACAGCGAGACCCCGTCGGGGGCCGGCTTCGGCCGCGCCGCCCAGCAGTTGTCCCGCTACTTCCAGATCAATCCGCGCACCGTCGACGGCGCCGCGGAAGGGTCCCGGGTCGTCATCAACCTGCGCTTCGTGCCGCCGGCGGACTGACGAAACGGAGGGGCGAGAGGGCCGCCGCGTCCGCCCGAGACGCGCGGCCCTCGAGTCCGTCGGCGACGATCTCGCCGATCATCGGGGCCAGAAGCCAGCCGTTGCGGCGCGGGGCCAGCGCCAGATGCAGCCCCGGCGCTCCGGACGGGCCCGCCATGGGCAGGCCGTCGGGGGAGGCGCCACGAATGCCCACGCGAGGAGCCGCGGCCCGGCCCTCGCCGCCCGTCAGGCCCAGTCCCATCCGGGTCTGTCGCGAAGCGGTGGCCAGATCAGGGGTCAGATCGCGGGAACCGGATTCCATCGTAGCGCCGCACAGGGCGCCCTCGGCGGACGGCGTCGCATAGATGCCCGGCGCGCGCAGCACCCGCCCCGGCGTCGCGCAGCGCACCGGCGTCAGCTGCCCCCGGATCGGCTCGATCCGGCCGACCAGGTCCGAAACGGCCTCCGGCAACCCCTCGATCGCCTCGGCCGCACCCGTGGCCAGCACCACCGCCGGGGCGGTCCAGCGTCGCCCGTCATCCGCGGTCGCCGTCCAGGTGTCGCCTTCGCGATCCAGGGCCTCGATCCGCGCGGTCTCGCGCGTGACGCCCGGAACAGATGACAGGATTTCCAGCGCCGCCCGCGCCTCGACGCGCCAGTCGTCGGGGGTGAACAGCCCCTGCCCTGCCCGCTCTGCGGCGAAGCCGAGCGCGTGCAGCCGGGCGATGTCCACGTCAGGGTCCTCGCCCCGCCACTCCGCGCCGTCCAGATGCAGGATCAGGCCGTGACGGCTGGCGAAGGCGGGCCAGAGGTCCCGCCCGCGCTTCAGCAGGGCGGCGTGATCCGGCGAGAGGCCGTCGATGAGGCTCTCCATCGCCGGCGCGATCATCCCGGCCGCCGCGGACGACGCATTGGGGCCGCCCGGATCGAGCACCAGCACCGCATGGCCGCGCGCAGCCAGTTCCGCGGCGCTGCCGAGACCCAGCACGCCCGCGCCGATGACGATCACATCAGGAGAGAAAGACACGGCGGCTCAAATCGACCCGCCGAGCTTCTTTTGCAAGGGGCGCTAACGCTCGCGACGCGGTCGCTCGCTGCTTGAGCGCCGACCGTGCCCGGGCTCGCTACTCCGCCGCGATGGCGGCGGCGCGGCGGGCGTCGACGCGCGCGGTCAGGGCGGCGTGCTGGTCCCACAGGGCCTTCGGCAGGCGATCACCGAAGGTCTCGTAGAAGGCGGGGATCAGGGCGGCTTCCTCGGCCCAGACCTCGGCGTCGACATCCAGCAGGGTCGCCAGGTCGGCGTCCGACAGGGTCAGGCCCGACAGGTCCAGCGCCTCGGCCGACGGCACGCGGCCGACCGGGGTGTCCACGGCCTCGGCCTCGCCGTCCAGACGCTCCGAAATCCACTTCAGCACGCGGGCGTTGTCGCCGAAGCCCGGCCAGATGAACTTGCCGTCCTCGTTCTTGCGGAACCAGTTGACGAAGTAGAGGCGCGGCAGCTTCGACGCATCCGTCTTGCCGCCCATCGACAGCCAGTGGGCGAAGTAGTCGCCCATGTTGTAGCCGCAGAAGGGCAGCATCGCGAACGGGTCACGGCGCAGCTCGCCGACCTTGTTCTCGGCGGCGGCGGTGCCTTCCGAGGCGACCGACGAGCCCATGAAGACGCCGTGCTCCCAGTCGAAGGCCTCGGTCACCAGCGGCACGGCCGAGGCGCGGCGGCCGCCGAACAGGATGGCGTCGATCGGCACGCCCTGCGGGTCTTCCCACTCGGGCGCGATGGTCGGGCACTGGTGCGCCGGGGCGGCGAAGCGGGCGTTCGGGTGGGCGGCGGGCTCGCCCGAGGCCGGATCGTGGGCCGCACCCTTCCAGTTGGTCAGGCCTTCGGGGGCTTCCTTGGTCAGCCCTTCCCACCAGACGTCGCCGTCATCGGTCAGGCCGGTGTTGGTGAAGACGGTGTTCGAGGCCAGGGTCGCCAGGGCGTTCTGGTTGGTGTTCCGGCTGGTGCCCGGCGCGACGCCGAAGAAACCGGCTTCCGGGTTCACGGCGTACAGGCGGCCGTCGTCGCCGAAGCGCATCCAGGCGATGTCGTCGCCGATGGTCTCGGCCGTCCAGCCCTCCAGCGTCGGCTGGAGCATGGCCAGGTTGGTCTTGCCGCAGGCCGACGGGAAGGCGGCGGCGACATACTTGGCGCGGCCCTTCGGATCGGTCAGCTTGAGGATCAGCATGTGCTCGGCCAGCCAGCCCTCGTCGCGGGCCATGACCGAGGCGATACGCAGGGCGTAGCATTTCTTGCCCAGCAGGGCGTTGCCGCCGTAGCCCGAGCCGTAGGACCAGATCTCGCGGGTCTCGGGATAGTGGACGATCCACTTGTCGTCATTGCACGGCCACGGCACGTCGGCCTGACCATCGGCCAGCGGGGCGCCGAGGGTGTGGACGGCAGGCACGAACACGCCGTCGTCGCCCAGCACGTCCAGCGCCGGCTGGCCCATGCGGGTCATGATGCCCATCGAGACGGCGACATAGCCGCTGTCGGTGATCTCGACGCCCAGGGCGCTGATCTTCGAGCCCAGCGGCCCCATCGAGAACGGCACGACGTACATCGTCCGCCCGGCCATGCAGCCGTCGAACAGCCCGTCCATGCGGGCGCGCATCTCGACCGGATCGGCCCAGTTGTTGGTCGGGCCGGCGTCGATCTGGTTGGCCGAACAGATGAAGGTGCGGCTCTCGACGCGGGCCACGTCCTTGGGGTCCGAGGCGGCGTAGTAGCTGCCCGGACGCTTGACCGGGTCCAGCGCCTTCAGCGTGCCCTTGTCGATCAGATCCGCGACGATGGCGGCCTTCTCGGTTTCCGAGCCGTCGCACCAGTGGACGCGGGCGGGCTTGGTCAGCGCCGCGATCTGCTCCACCCAGGCGATGAGGCCGGCATGGCGGGTCGGGGCCGGGTGAAGGCCGGGGATGGACTGGGTCACGCGCTCTCTCCTGAACCGGTCAGCCCGGCGATCTGACGCCGCCGTGGCCTCTCCCTTGCGTGTGATCACGCAATGTTTCAGGCGGAATGACACCGAACCCGGAGCGTCGTCAACCGGCGCAAGTTTCAACCTCCCGCGATACCCGGCGAGGGTCGGGCCCGCATATTTCCGGTCGCGATCCGGCCCGAGGCGGGGTATCGGGCGGGCATGCAGACCATGGACGCCCTGACCGCGACTCCGGAAGGCGCGATGAACTCGCCCGCCTCGATCCGCAACGCGGAGCCGATTCTGGAGGTCCTGCGCGCCCATCTGCCCGCCCGGGGCCGGGTGCTGGAGATCGCCGCCGGCAGCGGCCAGCACGCCGTCCATTTCGCGGGCGCCCTGCCCGGCCTCGACTGGACGCCCAGCGACCCGTCGCCGGAGGCCCGCGCCAGCATCGCCGCCCGCGCCGCGCAGGCGAACCTGCCCAACCTGAACCCGCCGCCGGCGCTGGACATGCTGGACGAGAGCGGCTGGCCCGAGGGGCCGTTCGACGCCCTGCTGTGCATCAACATGATCCACATCAGCCCCTGGGCCGCGACCGGGGGCCTGATGCGTCTGGCCGGACGCGCCCTGCGCCGCCCCGGAGGCCTGCTGATCCTGTACGGCCCCTATATCGAGCCCGACACGGACCTGGCGCCGTCCAACGCCGCCTTCGACGACAGCCTGAAGGCGCGAAACCCCGACTGGGGCCTGCGCGATCGCGACCAGGTCGTCGCCGAGGCGCGGACGGCGGGACTGGCGCTGACCCGGCGGGTCGAGATGCCGGCCAACAACATCATGCTGCTGTTCCGGGCGGTCTGAGATGGCGTGGACCCGGACCTACGACGGCGCCGAACCCGTCCGCATCAACAAATGGCTGGGCCAGTCGGGCGTCTGCTCGCGGCGCGAGGCCGACGCCCTGATCGCCGACGGTCTGGTGTCCATCGACGGCGAGGTGGTCCGCGACGCGGGCCGCAAGCTGGAACAGGGCCAGACCCTGACGCTCAACGACAGCGCCACGGCCGAGCTGGCGCAGGGCCAGACCCTGATCCTGCACAAGCCGGTCGGCTACGTCTCCGGCCAGCCCGAGCCGGGCAAGATCCCGGCGGTGCGGCTGATGACCATCGCCAACCGCATCGGCGACGCCGAGCCCCCGGGCCGCGCCTCCCTGCCCCCCATCGGGCGGCTGGACGAGGACTCCCGCGGCCTGCTGCTGCTGTCCTCCGACGGGGTGGTGGCCAAGGCGGTGATCGGACCGGAGTCCGATCTCGACAAGGAGTATCTGGTCCGGGTGCGCGGTCAGGTGACCGAGGCCAAGCTGACGAAACTGCGCCACGGGCTCGAGCTGGACGGGCGCAGGCTGAAGCCCGCCCGGGTGACCGTGGTCGAGCCCCAACTGCTGCGCTTCATCCTGAAGGAAGGCCGCAACCGCCAGATCCGTCGCATGGCCGACCTGGTCGAGCTGCGGGTCATCGACCTGCACCGCATCCGCATCGGCCCGCTGCATCTGGGCGACCTGCCCGAGGGCAAATGGCGGGCCCTGACCCCGGCCGAGCGCGATGCCCTGATCCGGGGCGGTCAGGCCGGTTCGTAGGTCAGCAAGATCGCCTCGGCGCCGATCCGCTCGCTGCTGACGAAATGCAGCGGCGGGCGCGGCCCCGCGAAATAGGGCGTACCGCCGCCGGTGACATAGGGGTGCAGGTAGATGCGCCAGGCATCGATCAGGCCCATCTCACCGAGACTCTTCGCCAGCGTCGGACCACCGACCTCGATCTCGCCCTCGACCTCCGCCTTCAGCTTGCGGACCGCCGCCTCGACGTCGCCGGAGATCAGGGTGGCGTTGGGGCCGACCGACTTCAACGAGCGCGACACCACCCATTTCGGATGCGCGCGCCAGCCTTCCGCGAACTCCCGCTCGTCAGCGGTCCACTCGGGATGATCCTCGTCCCAGTAGGCCATGATCTCGTAGAGCCGACGGCCATACAGCCCGCCCGCCTGCCCTTTCACCTGATCGATGAAGTGGCGGAACAGGACGGCGTCGGGGGCGAAGGCGTCGTGGTCGACATAGCCGTCCAGCGACTGGTTCATGCCGAAGACGAGACGGGCCATGTCAGGCGCCCCCGACCAGCGCCGGGTTCTTCGCCTCGGCCGCGCGGAAGGGCTTCAGCTGGTCCTCCAGCGCGCGTTTGAAGGCCGGGCGGGCCTCGCAACGGGCGACATAGGCCGTCAGGACCGGGAAGTCGGCCAGGATGTCGGTGTGGCGCAGGTCGCGCAGGACGTGGGTCATCAGGATGTCCGCCGCGCTGAACCGGTCGCCGGCGAACCACCGGCGCTCGCCCAGCGCCGTCTGCAGGTCGCCCAGTCGCTTGCGCAGGAAGGTCTCGACCTCCGGGCGACGGGCCTTGGCCCAGTCCTTGTCGGCGTTGAACAGGTCGATGGTCGCCAGCTCGGCGACGAAGGGCTCGACGCTGTTCATGGCCGCGAACAGCCAGGTCATGACCATGGCCCGGCCCGCGTCATCGGCGGGCATCAGCTGATCCGAGCCCTGGGCGATCCACAGGACGATGGCGCCGCTCTCGAACATCTCGACGGAGTCGTCGCGATAGGCCGGCACCTGCCCGAAGGGCTGCATCGCGCGGTAGGCGGGCGTGGCCTGATCCTCGAAGCCGATCAGTTGGTCGTCATAGCCCAGCCCCGCCTCCTCCAGCGCCCAGCGCACCCGGATATCCCGCACCGAGCCCTGGGCGAAGGGCGGCACCCATTTGAAGGCTGTCACCTGGATCATCGGCGTTTCCTCTTGCCTTGGCTCTGCGGCCGGTCATTTCTTGACGTTTGAGTTGATATCAACCTATCTCGACGCATGTCAAACCTGCCCGAGCCCTTCGCGAGCACCCTGCACATCCGGGATCACTGCCTGTGCCTGCACGCGCAGCAGGCGGCGCGGGCGCTGTCGCGGCGGTTTGACGAGGTGTTCCGCCCGCTGGGCCTGACCAGCGGCCAGTTCTCGCTGCTGAACAGCCTGAACCGCCCGACGCCCCCGACGATCAGCCAGGTCGCCGAGACCCTGGCCATGGACCGCTCCACCGTCACCGCCAATCTGAAGCCGCTGGAGCGCTCCGGCGCGGTCGTCGCCACCATCGATCCGGATGACCGGCGCGGCCGGCGGGTCGGCCTGACCGAAGCCGGGCAGGCCCTGCTGGCCCGGGCCAAGCCGTTGTGGGTCGAGACCCACCGGCAACTGGAGGCCGACCTGCTGGACGGGAACGGCGACCGGGTCCGCGGCGATCTCAAACGCCTGCTGGGGCGCTGATCAGACCACCGCGCCGTCCCGCCCGTCGCGCTTGTGGAACAGGTCCCGGACGCGCCGCCCGACCGACGCCAGGCGGGTGGCGCATCCCTCCTTGAAGCCCTTGGCGGGCAGAGGTTTCTCGCTTCGGCAGAGGCACATGTAGCAGGTGAAGACCCGCCCGCTGTCCAGCTCGATCCGCGTGCGCCAGTCGGCTTCGAAACATTCGGGACAGCGCACGCGCACGGCCCCCTCCAGTCCTCTCATCCACATGCCCTGTCCCTTCTTCGGGGGTCAGAAACGGCGGTTTTCCCGTCATACGTGCATTACATGTGAAATGATTCCCGTCTTTCGTCACCTTCAGTGGACGGACAGCAGCATCCAGACGGCCATGGCGATCATCATCAGGTTCTCGGTCAGGGACACGAACCCCAGCGGCACATTGGACGAACCGCCGACGCAGGCGCATTTCAGACGGCGCCGGTCGACATAGACCGCCTTGAACACCGACACCGCCCCGATCCCGCCTATCACCAGCGCCACCGGCGCCGACACCCAGGTCAGGACCCCCGCCAGCATCAGCACGCCCGCGCCCAGCTCGGCGAAGGGGTAGATGTAGCCGTAGGGCGGCCACTTCCGGGCCAGCAGGTCGTAGTTCAGGAACATGGTCGAGAATTTCTCGACGTCCTGCAGCTTCAGCATGGCCAGCAGACACATGGCGATGGCGATGAAGGCGGGCACAAGGTTGTCCAGCACCGGCCCGTCCATCCACCAGACCACCACCAGCGCCAGCAGCAGCGCCACGGCGAACACCGCCAGCACGGGGACATAGCTGGTGGCGCCGGGCTCAGGGACCTTCTGGCCGAAGAAGCGGCGCAGGTCCTCGTAGCCCCCGACCCGCCGGCCGTCGATGAAGGTCTGGGGCGTGGTCGCCACCCCGTGCTCCGCCTTGAAGGCGTCGGTCTCCGCCCGGGTGGTCAGGTGGCGATCCTCGACCGCATAGCCCTTGCGCTTCAGCAGCCACAGGGCCTTGCGGCCATACGGACAGACATGGTCGGGCATGACCATGCGATACAGGACGGCGGTCTTTCGGGGGTCGGACATCAGGATCTCCAGCTTGTCGGTAACGACACGCGCCCTATCTGGGGTCCGTACCATGGTACGGAGTCAAGGGATGACCGACCTGACCATATCCGGCCTCGCCCGCGACGGCGGCGTGGGGGTCGAGACCGTCCGCTACTACCAGCGGCGCGGCCTGCTGGAGACGCCGCCGGACGCCGGGGGCGTGCGTCGCTACGGCGAGGCGGACCGGCGCCGCCTGCGCTTCATCCGCTCGGCCCAGACCGCGGGCTTCACCCTGGAGCAGATCGGCGAACTGCTGGCCCTGGACGCCGGGCAGGACCGGGCCCGAGCGCGCGAGCTGGCGCAGGCGCGGCTGGTCGAGCTGGACGCGAGGATCGCCGAACTGGAGGGGGCGCGAACCGCCCTGCGCCGGCTGGCCCGGGCCTGCGGCGACGGCGGCAAGGGCCCCTGCCCGATCATCACGGCGTTCGAGGGACACGGGTAAGACTTTCTACGTTACCCTCCCCGCGCAACCGGGAGTCGCCGCCCATGTTCCTGACCATCCTGCGCTCGGTCGAGGAGTTGCTCTACGAGGTCATGTCGTGGCTGCTCTTCTATCCGCGCACCCTGTTCATGACGCTGATCCATCCGCTGAAAACGATGCGGTATTCGGACAGCGAGCAGCGCGACAAGCCCGAGAAGCAGTACCTCGAGACCCTCAGCCCGCCGATGTTCCTGGTGCTCAGCCTGCTGCTGGCGCACGGGCTGGAGATGATGCTGGGCTTCGGGGTCGAGCAGCACCGCGACAGCCTGAGCCGGCTGGTGACCTCCAGCGACCAGAACCTGCTGATCTTCCGCGCCCTGATGTTCAGCCTGCACCCGCTGGTCTTCGCCTGGGCCTGGCTGAGGCTGTCGGGCCACAAGGTCGACCGCGACACCCTGCGCCCGCCCTTCTTCGCCCAGTGCTACCTCTCGGGCGCGACCTCTATCCTGGTCAGCCTGGGGTCGATGGGGGTGCAGGACATCAGCGACTGGACCACGATCGCCGGCTCCCTCCTCGTGGCCGCCACCACCGTCTGGTACGTCGCCATCCAGCGCCGCTGGCTGATGTCGGTGGAGGGCATGGGCGGCTGGCGGGCAGGCCTGTGGGCCGTGGGCCTGTTCGTGGCGACCACCGGGGTGGTGGTAGTGGCGAATGCGCTGGTGGAGTGAGGGGGCGGAGGCAAGCGCCTCGGCCTCACCTCCCCATCGCCCCTTCAAGGCGAATGGGGAGGACAGATCGCGCAGCGATCAGGAGGGGGCGGCGCGGGCGATGGGTGATGAGCCGCCGACACCGGTGTTCGAGACCTCTCCGGCCCTGACGGAGCCGCCCTCACCTGATCGGCGCTGACGCGCCGATCTGTCCTCTCCATTCGCCTTGAAGGGGCGATGGAGAGGTGAGCGTCACAGATACCGCCCCACCTTCTTCTCCAGCAGCGCCACCAGCTCGGGCTGCATGAAGGCGTAGTCGTCGGGGATGTCGAGGCACACCACCCGCGCCTGCTTCAGGTGGTTGCGGAAGCGGCGCTGCAGCTTCGACCGGTGCGCCTTCTCCATGACGAAGATGATGTCGGCCCACTCGACCAGCTCGGCCGAGCATTCCTCCTCCGCATCCGGCGCCAGCCCGGCGGAGGCCGTCTCGACGCCGGGGCATGAGGCGAAGACCTGCTCCGCCGTGGGCGAGCGGAGACGGTTGCGGGAACAGAGGAAGAGGAGGTTAGTCAGAGGCTACTCTGCATGGGTGAAGAAGAGAGGAATCGTGAGTTCATCCAGAGGAACCGCTGGAACTTCTATACGCGCTCCCCGCATCCGCTCTGGCCCGAAGTGGCCAATGACAAACGCAACCATGAAGCCGTCAATGAAATCTCCCAGCTTGCCAACAGCCTCGCTAATCTCCGTGGCTGCGGTTACAAGTGCGACCTCGTAGTTCGGTTCTTTCAAGAGAGCTGACAGTGCTGTCAGGTGCAGTGTCTCGGACGCCCCATAGACCGAATTTCCTCGTGATGAATCCAAGTGATCAACGAAGTTGATCGCCTCAGGAAGCGCATCATAGCTTTCGGTGAGCAAGGCAACTTCAGTGTGGAAGCTCGCACGATTTCTAAGCGGCCGAATAATGTTTGGTCCGTCAAGTTGACGAAACAACTCCGCTCGCCCGGCGGTAGCTTGATCAATTTCAGCTTGAGTTCTCTGATCAACGCGCAGCGCAAGGTCGCAAACTTCACGAAACGCCGTTGCCACTTCTGCACTGTTTAGAAACAAGCGCGCTTCCCAGATCCGGCCCGCCAGCATTCTCAGAGCGAACATTGCCGTAGCATTGGCCATATCGCTAACCGGCTGCGGCGGCCGCATCGATCCGATGGCGCCCAAGCTCAATCGCATCAGGATCGACGTCTCGTTCGCGACCTGCCCCAAGCCTAGAAAAGCTATTCGATGATGCGCGGGAATTTGATCTAGTTCCGCCTTCGTAAATTGCAGTGGAAACAGCCGAACCATGGGGCCTGCCCCCTACAGCGGAATATTATCGTGCTTCTTCCACGGGTTCTCCTGCACCTTCCCCTTCAGCGTCCGTAGCGCCTTGATCAGCCGGCGGCGCGTGCCGTGCGGCATGATCACGTCGTCGATGTAGCCGAGGCCCGCCGCGACGAAGGGGTTGGCGAAGCGTTCCTTGTACTCGGCCTCGCGCGCCGCCAGCGCCTCCGGGTCGCCGGCCTCCTTGCGGAAGATGATCTCGACCGCGCCCTTGGCGCCCATGACGGCGATCTCGGCCGAGGGCCAGGCGTAGTTGACGTCGCCGCGCAGGTGCTTCGAGCTCATCACGTCATAGGCGCCGCCGTAGGCCTTGCGGGTGATGACGGTCAGCTTGGGCACGGTGGCCTCGGCATAGGCGAACAGCAGCTTGGCGCCGTGCTTGATCAGGGCGCCGTACTCCTGACGGGTGCCGGGCATGAAGCCGGGCACGTCGACCAGGGTCACCAGCGGGATGTGGAAGGCGTCGCAGAAGCGGACGAAACGCGCGGCCTTGCGGCTGGAGTCGATGTCCAGCACGCCCGCCAGCACCTGCGGCTGGTTGGCGACGATGCCCACCGACTGGCCGTCCAGACGACCGAAGCCGCAGACGATGTTCTTGGCGAAGTCGGCGCCGATCTCGAAGAACTCGGCCTCGTCGACCGTCTTCAGGATCAGCTCCTTCATGTCGTAGGGCTGGTTCGGATTGGTCGGGATCAGGGTGTCCAGCGACGCCTCGTCCCGCTCCGGATCGTCATAGCTCTCGCGGACCGGCGGCTTCTCGCGGTTCGACAGGGGCAGGAAGCCGATCAGGCGGCGGACTTCCGACAGGGCCTCCAGATCGTTCTCGAAGGCGCCGTCCGAGACGCCCGACTTCTTGGTGTGGACCGAGGCGCCGCCCAGGTCCTCGTGGCTGACCACCTCGTTGGTGACGGTCTTCACCACGTCCGGGCCGGTCACGTACATGTAGGACGTGTCCTTCACCATGAAGATGAAGTCGGTGATGGCGGGCGAATAGACGTCGCCGCCCGCGCACGGGCCCATGATGACGCTGATCTGGGGGATGACGCCCGAGGCCAGGGTGTTCTGCAGGAAGATGTCGGCATAGCCGGCCAGCGACTCGACGCCCTCCTGGATGCGGGCGCCGCCCGCGTCGAACAGGCCGATGATCGGCGCGCCCGAGGTCAGGGCCATCTTCTGCAGCTTGACGATCTTGGCCGCGTGGGCGCCCGACAGCGAACCGCCGAAGACGGTGAAGTCCTTGGAGAAGACATAGACCAGACGGCCGCCGATGGTGCCGCGGCCGGTGACCACGCCGTCGCCCGGAATGCGCTGCTTCTCCATGCCGAAGTCGTGCGAGCGGTGCTCCACGAACATGTCGGTTTCCTCGAAGGAGCCCTCGTCCAGCAGCACCTCGATGCGTTCGCGGGCGGTCAGCTTGCCCTTGGCGTGCTGCGCTTCGATCCGCTTCTGGCCACCGCCCAGACGGGCGGCCGCGCGGCGGGCTTCAAGCTGTTCGAGGATGTCTTGCATGGGGCGTCTCCTTGAGCGCGAGGCTTAAGGAGACGCGGGGTCGGTGGCAAGCGGGGTGGCGAGCACTTGCACAACCCTCCGCTCATCCCCGCGAAGGCGGGGACCCGGTGCTTCGGGTGACGAGACCGATCATTCTGACCGAAGGACGTCGTCCTGAAGCACCGGCGTCAGGCTGGACAGAACCGGGTCCCCGCCTTCGCGGGGATGAGCGTATAATATCTCAGGCGGGAGGAACGATCCCCGCCAGCCTCTGCAGCTCGGCCACATGGCTGGCGAAGACCTTGCGCCCCGACGGAGTCAGCGCGGCCCACGTCCGCTGGCGGCCGTCGGCCGCGGCCTTGCGGACCGCGATATGGCCCGCCTCCTCCAGCGCCTTCAGGTGCTTGGACAGGACGGAGTCCGAGACGCCGAGGGTGTCGCGCATCATGGCGAACTCGGCCTCGTCGGCGGCCGAAAGGATGCCGCAGATCTGCAGCCGCCCGGGGGCGTGGATCACGGCGTCGAACCGGGGTGCGGCGCTCAACGGTGCAGCCTCATCTCGGCGCGATAGACGCGGCGCCAGATGCGCGAGCCGATCAGGGCCACGCCGAAGGTGACGACCGCCGCCACGCCCGCGATCAGGCCCACGGGCGTTTCGGGCGACTGCCTGCGGATGACGACCAGGGTGATCATGGCGGCGGCGAACGCCAGGCCGATCCCCACGGCCACCCAGCGGGCCCAGCGCGGCGACAGGCCGGTCAGGCGCAGCCCCGTTCGCTTGGTCTCGCGCTGGAAGATGACCATCAGCCCCAGCACGCCCAGGCTGCTGGCCAGAACGTTCCAGGGCACGTCGAACGCCTGCCCGGCCACCATGCCGGCGGTGATCGCCGCATAGGTCAGGTCATAGCGCCAGCCGCCGCCGGCGACCCGGTCGTGCACGGCCTTGCGGGAGGCCTCGATGGCGGCGAGCGCCTCGGCGGGGCTCTGGTTGGACTGGTCGTCGGTCATGGCGTCGTTCTCACTTTCCGATGTGGAAAATGACGCGGACTTTCCATGTTGGCAAGTCAAAACTTTCCGAAGTGGAAAGTTAGCCCTCCAGCGCCCGGAACCACCGGTCGAACAGCACCGCCTCGTCGCGACGGGCGGCGGTGCGCAGGGCGTTTTCCTCGTCCACGCCCCAGCGGCTCTCCTGGAAGGCCTCGTCGAGGCGGGACAGGTCGAAGGCGGCCTCGCCCGACAGGGCGCCGCGCTGCACCGCCAGACCCAGCACGGCCGAGCCCAGCAGGGGCACGGCGGCGGCCAGGCCGGTCAGGGCGAAGTCGTCCAGAGCCAGCGCCAGTTCGCGCACGCGGGCGACGGCGGCGGGGTCCTGGGCCTTGTGGGTGATGCCCTCGGCGACCGCCAGCGGCACGCCCAGTTCGCGGGCCCAGTCGCGCCATGGTCCCCATTCGCGGGCCTGCTGCTCGACCAGCGAGCCGGGCGCCTCGGCCGGGTAGCAGAGGGCGTCGGACCCGGCGTAGGCGGCGACCTCCGCGGCCACGGCCTCGCGCACCTGGCTGACCCGGTCGATGGCGGTCGAGGCCAGACGGGTGGCGGGCATGGTCTCCGGCGCGATAAACTCGCCCTGCGCGGCCCATTCCCCGGCGACCAGACGCGCGGAGGCCCCGGTCGGCAGGGTCAGCTTCGCATGGGCCGGGGTCTTGGGCGCGCGGCCGTCCAGCAGGACGGTCCAGCCGCCCTCCCCTTCGGCGACGTCGACCGCCTTCCAGAAGCGCTTCAGCCGCTCCTCGGACTCGCGGAAGCCCTTGCGGGCGGCGACGTTGGGATCGAGCGGGGGGATGTGGGACATCAGGTCTCTCAGTCTCAGTCGTAGCTGCGGGCGAAGCCGTCCAGCACCACGTTCAGCTCGCCGAAGCTCTTCGCCACATGGCGGGCGCCGCCGGCGATCTGTTCCTCGGGCGTATGGAAGCCCCAGCCGACGCCCAGCGGCAGGACGCCCGCGTTGACCGCCATGGTCGCATCGTGGGCGGTGTCGCCGATCATCACGGTCGAGGCCGCATCCGCGCCGCACGCCGCCATGGCCGCATGCAGCATGGCGGGGTCCGGCTTGCCCGGGCCGTCCTCGGCGCAGTGACTGGACAGGAACAGGTCGGCCCAGCCCTGCCGGGCCAGATTGCGGGCCACGCCCCGGCGGTTCTGGCCGGTCGCCAGCGCCAGACGCCAGCCGTCGCGGTGCAGGCGGCGCAGGTGATCCATGGCGCCGTCGTACAGCGGCTCCTCATGCCCCTCGGCGTACATCCGGTTGAAGCTGGCGCGGAAGCCGGCGACGAACCGGGCCAGCCCCTCGGCGTCCAGCCCCGGCTCCAGCACCGCCATCGCATGCTCCAGCGACAGGCCCACGATCATGCGGACCCGATCATACTCCGGCTCGGGCAGCCCCATGTCCCGCGCGGCGTCGCAGGCCGCGCGATGGATGGAGGCCCGGCTGTCCACCAGGGTGCCGTCGATATCGAAAACCGCGAGGGGGCGGGTCATCGCTGCCGCCTCACGCCCTCGAACGGGTCCTCCCCGTCCGCCTCGTGCGGATCGAAGCCGAAGTGGGCGAAGCCGGCCTTCATCTCGGGGCTCAGCGGGGCCTCGACGATCAGCTTGCCGCCCGCGGGGTGGTCCAGCTCGATGCGGCGGGCGTGGAGTTGCAGCTTCAGCGGGCCGGACAGTTCGCGGGACTTGTCGTCGCCGTACTTCGGATCGCCGAGGATCGGGTGGCCGATGGCGGCCATGTGGGCGCGCAGCTGGTGCGTCCGGCCGGTGAAGGGACGCAGCGCCATCCACGCCGCGCGGTGGGCGGCTCTGGAGATGGTGGTGAAGGCCGTCTCGGCCGGTTCGGCGCGCGGGTCCTTGCGCTCGGCCGGGCGCATCATCTCGAAGTCGTTGATGCCGGTCTTCTTCAGCGGCATGTCGATCTGGCCCGCCGACGGCTTGGGGTTGCCGATGACGATGGCCCAGTAGGTCTTCTTCGCCTGACGCCGGGCGAAGGCGCCGGCCAGCCGCTTGGCCGCCTCCGGTCCCTTGCCGAGCAGCAGCACGCCCGAGGTGTCGCGGTCGAGGCGGTGCACCAGACGCGGGCGCTCCATCCCCTCGCCCCAGGCGCCCAGCAGGCGATCGACGTGGCGGCTGGTCTTGGTGCCGCCCTGCACGGCCAGACCGTGCGGCTTGTTCAGGGCGATGACCATGTCGTCCTCATAGAGAACGAGGGACCTGGCGAAGGCGATGTCCTTCTCGGACAGGGTGTGAGCGTCGCCCGCCTGCCGCGAGGTGTCGTCCGGGATCGGCGGCACGCGCACGGCGGCGCCGGCAGTCAGGCGACCTTCCGGCTTGATGCGGGCGCCGTCCACGCGGATCTGGCCCGAACGGGCCATCTTCTGCACCTGGATGTTCGACAGGTGCGGCCAGCGGCGGCGAAACCAGCGGTCCAGCCGGATGCCGTCCTCGGCCTCGGCCACATAGATCGTCTGGACCTCGCGCTTGGGGGCGTCCTTCGGGGCGGCGGCGTCGTCACCGTCAGCGGGATTGTAGGCGTCGTCAGTCAAATCGCGGCTCCGAAAGCGCGGCGGGCCAGGATCAGGCCGATAAACAGGGCGATGACCGAAGCGGCCACCGAAATCGCGACATAGCCGCCCGCCATGGCGAACTGACGGCGCTCGATCATCAGCACCGTCTCCAGCGAGAAGGCGCTGAAGGTGGTGAAGCCGCCCAGCACGCCGACGGCGGCGAACAGGCGGAGGCTCTCGCCGTGCGCCCCGCCCCTGAAGGCCAGCCAGCCGGTCAGGACACCCATCAGCAGGCCGCCGAGAATGTTGGCCGTCAGCGTCGGCCAGGGCCAGCCGCCGGTCACGGGCAGCAGTCGTCCCAGCCCGTAGCGGGCCATGGCGCCCAGCGCGCCCCCGGCTGCAACGATCAGGAAACGTGTCATGGTGCGGGGCTTATACTCTGCCCGTCGTCAAAGCGAAGGCCACGCGCCCTCTTGTTCTGACCGAAACTTCACTTGCTCCCGGGCAAGGTTAACGGCGATACCCGAACGGCGGCGCTTCGCGTCGTGAGAGAACGCCGTCCGCCGGGCCGCGTGATCTGCCATAGTCGCGCGTAATGAGACTCAAGGGACCGCCGAAGCGCCATGTCGCACGACGATCACAACCACGCCCCCGACCCGCACGCGCACCCGCACAATGCGCCGGAGCCGCACGCCCATGACGGCGGCCACGGCGGCCATGGCCATGACCAGCGCCTGAACGCCGCGCCGAACCCGCCGCCGCCGGGCGCCGAGGACAGCCCGCACCGCGAGGCGCCGCAGCCGACCTCGCACACGGCCGCCCCGCCCCTGCGCAGCGCCGACGGCATCCTGCGCCCGATCCAGGACAGCGAGTATTTCTCGTACGACCCGGCCTCGGTGGCGGCGGTGTCCAGCCATATCGACGAATATTTCAACCAGCCGCTGGACCTGTTCCCCTTCTGGGAGAGCGAGGGCAAGCCGGACCGTTTCCACGTCCTGTTCAGCCGCCAGATCGAGGAACGATTCCCGGTCGACAGCGACATCCGCAAGCTGATCCACGACTACGGCCGCCGGGTGTTCCGCGCCCTGATGGTGCACGTCTCGGTCAAGCGGGGCAGCCAGCTGCTGTCGCTGATCGCCTTCACCCTGCTGGCGACGCTGGGGCCGACCTGGTTCTCCAGCTGGACCGGCTCGCCGCCGATGGGTCTGGGGCTGGCCTTTGCCGCCATGCTGGCCGTGGTCGGCGTCTTCTGGGCCGCGCAGGCGATCCTGTTCATCCAGTACCGCTTCCAGCTGGAGAACGACTCCTACGAGCTGTCGCGCGAGATCGTGACGCGGACGCGCGAGCTGCAAAACCTGTTCACCTCCGCCCGCGCCATGGCCGACCAGGCCGAGACCCAGTACCAGATGGACGGCAAGGGCTGGGGCCGCCGCGCCCTGTATCTGACCCGCCTGACCATGTGGATCGGCGCGCGGATGGAGTACCTCGAGAAATACGTCCAGATGGAGCTGTGGCGCGTCCGCCGCGAGCGCTACTGGATGCGCTGGGCGCAGCGGATCATGACGCCGCTGGTGCTGATCGTCTGGCTGGCCCTGTTCCTGCTGGAGCCAGCCCCCGCCGACGCCGGAGCCTTCCGCGCCCTGCAGGCCTTGGCCGTGGCGCTGGGCGTTCTGGTCAGCTGGCTGTCCTACTTCCGCTGGCGCACCCCGGTGGCCGCGGTCCAGGACAAGCTCGGCGTCGAGGGCTGGGTCCGCTACGCCTCGCTGGACGTCGACAACGCGGTGGCGGATCAGGTCCGCCGCGACAAGGAGCGGCTGGTGGAGTACCGGGCGCTGACGCGGGGAAGATAGGTTTTAGGCTCTAGGGGTTCAGGTTCCAGGGGTAGATGGCGGAAGGCCTGAGCCTCGCCCTTCGGAACCGGTAACCTAGAACCTGCAACCTAAAACCTAGAACCTCCCCAGCGCCTCCTGCACCCCCCGCGCATCATAGGCCTCCGGCCGGTCCGGCTTGGCGCCGCGGCCCATGACGACTTCCAGCGAGGTCGAGGTGGCCGAGGGGCCGCTGAAGTTCAGGCCGACGCCGACGCCCACGCCCGATCCGGAATAGCGGCCATACGGCCCCCGGTAGCTGCCGCCGCCGTAGCTGACGCCGACGTTGGGGCGGACGCCGCCGGCGCTGTCCGGCCGGCCGTCGGTCCAGCGCTGGGTGACCTCGAACCAGTCATAGCCCTGCGAGGTGGTCAGTTCGGCCGCCCGCAGCAGGGCGTAATCGGCCACCGGGCCGGGCGCGCCGACGCCGTTGTAGGTGACCCGGTAGCGGTTGCTCTCGATCCGCTGCTCCGAATACCCCTGCCCGTTCGGCCCGGTCTGCGCGCCGTAGGGCGCAAGGCTGGCGCAGGCCGACAGGCCCAGACCGGCGGCGAGGATCACAGGCAGGACAAGGCGCTTCATGACGGCTCTCCACGTTCGGGAGGGGTAACCGTAGCGGGGGGCGGGGGTTCCGGCCAGCGGCGGCTGCGCCGCGTGAGGGATTAGGAGGTGTCGGAGTTTGGCGCGCGGTCGCAGCCACGGACCGGGTCGACCTTAATCCCTAATCCCTGGTCCCTAATCCCTCCTCACAACCCCGCCGCCGCCTTCAGCGCTTCGAAATCGGCGGGCAGCGGAGCCTCGACGGTGACGTAGCCGCCGGAGGGGTGCGGGAAGACCAGCTTCGACGCATGCAGCATCAGCCGGGGCGCGCCGCGACCGGCGAACGTCAGCGCGCCGCCGTAGCGGACGTCGCCCGCCATGGGACGGCCGATCGAGGCCATGTGGACGCGCAGCTGGTGCATGCGCCCGGTGGCGGGGTCCAGCTCGACCAGCGCCCCGTCTTCCGATGCGGAGAGCGTGCGATAGCGGCTCAGCGCCGCCTGCGCGCCCGGCGTGTCCGCGGTGACGGCGCGGGTATAGCTCTCACGCCCGATCTCCTGCCGGATGAGGGGCGTGTCGATGGTCCCGGCGCGCGGCTCCGGCGCCGCCGACAGCAGGGCCTGATAGGTCTTTTTGAACCGTCGCGCCTGCATCGCCTTGCCGAGGAAGCCTGCGGCGGGCTTGGTCCGGGCGGCGAGGATCACGCCTGAGGTGTCGCGGTCCAGCCGGTGCACCAGCTCGGGCCGCTTGCCGTTCGAGCGCATGAAGGCCCACAGCAGGTCGTCCAGCGTATGCGCCTGAATCCGCCCGCCCTGACTGGACAGGCCGGACGGCTTGTTGAAGGCCAGCACATGCTCGTCCTCGTGGATCACCCACGAGCGGACAGCGGCGATCTCCTCGGGGGTCAGCGCGACGGGCGCCCGCTTTCCGGAAGACGGAGCGCTCACGAGGCGGCCTTGGGCGTGAAGCGGATGCGATCCCCGCGCACCAGCAGTCCGGCGATGACACCCACGATCAGACCGGCGAACGGTCCCGCGAACAGGGTCGCCAGCAGGATGCGGTGCGCTCCGATGACGTCGCCGCCGGCCTCGGTCTCGAGGAAGACGGACAGGCGGGCGTTCAGGTGCACCGCCCAGGCCATCAGGATGAAGCCCAGCCCGGCGGCCATCAGCGGCCGTCCCCGCCCCTGCGGAACCACCATCAGGATGATGGCCGCGGCGTAAAGGATCAGCGCCACGATCTCGACCAGCGGCGCCGAGCCCGGATTGAGCCGATAGCCCAGCAGCCACTGGATCAGCACGCCCGCCCCGATCAGGCAGGCGGCGGCGAGGGTCAGGGTGCGGCGTGGAGCGACGATCTGCATGCGCGACCGCTTAGCACGATCCGCTCCTGACCCAAGAGCTTGCCCCAGCCCTCAGCGCAGAACGCCCTTCTTGGCCATGCTCCAGGCGTACCAGAGCAGGAAGGCGGCGATGGCGAGGATGACGAACGGCATCCACTGCATCATCTCCATGCCCGGCGGCGGGGGCGGCGGCGCGTCGATGAACTTGCCGTAGATCAGGCTGACCAGAGCGC
>NZ_DASWWG010000098.1:0-20592 GCF_036400995.1 Brevundimonas sp. | reverse complement strand
CGGGGTGCGCGGCGGCGTCGGTTGCGGCTGGGCGCGCGGCGGGGTCGGACGCGGCGGCGTGGGCCGGGGCGACGGGGTCGGCGGCGGAGGGGTCGGTTCCGGCGGCGGGGTCGGCTCGCTGGTCGTCTCGACCGGGGCGGTGGCCACGTCCTCGGTGATCAGCTCCTCGCTGGGGTTCAGCGGCTGGGCGCCCAGCACCTCGACCTCGGACACCACCTGGACCGGCACGGCGTTGCTGATCGGCAGCGGCGCCGGCGGCTTGCCGAACATCAGGGTCCACGCGATCAGACCGGCCGCGCCCGCGTGGACGACGATCGAACCGACGATGGCGGTGGCGTTGGAGCGATCCACCCCGTCAGCCCTCCCCGGGCGTCGGGGCGGTGTCGGTGATCAGGTTCAGCTTGGTGAAGCCCTCGGACGACAGGCGGGCCATCACGCGGGCCACGGCCTGATAGGGGGCCCGGCCGTCGGCGCGGACGAAGACCGGCTTCTCGCGCGCACCCGCGCCGCCTTCCTGCGCCACGCGCAGGACCAGCTCTTCCCATTGCACCTGGCTTTCGCCGACGAAGATTTCGCCGTCCTGCTTGATCGAGACGGTGACCGGCTCGGTCGTGGTCTCGACCGAGCTGGCCTCGGTCTTGGGAAGCTCCACCTCGACGCCGGTCGTCAGCAGCGGGGCCGAGATCATGAAGATGATCAGCAGCACCAGCATGACGTCGACCAGGGGGGTGACGTTGATCTCGCTCAGCGGACGCTTGCGCGCCCGGCGGCGACCGCGGACGTGTCCGCCGCCGCCTGCTCCGCCCATGGCCATGCTCAGACCTCCCGGCGCGGATCAGCCGACGGGGTCGAGCCCAGGCGGCGGGCCACGGCGGCCTGCAGATCGTCGGCGAAGCTCTCCAGACGACCGGTGAACTTGCCCGCGTCGATCGAGAACTTGTTGTAGGCGATGTAGGCCGGGATGGCGGCGAACAGGCCGATGGCGGTGGCGAACAGGGCTTCCGAAATCGCCGGGGCCACGGTCGTCAGATTGGTGTTGCCGGCCGAGGCGATGGCGCCGAAGGCGTTCATGATCCCCCAGACGGTGCCGAACAGGCCGATGAAGGGCGAGGCGGTGGCGACCACCGACAGGACGCCCAGACCGTTCTCGACCCGTTGGCCCTCGCGGGCGATCAGGCTGTCCAGCGCGCGGTCGATGCGGGCCATCAGCAGATTGGCCTGGCCCTCGTTCAGCGCGCCGCGGGTGCGGGCCTCGCGCCAGTCGCTCAGGGCGATGACCAGCATGCGCGGCAGCGGATGGGCCGGGTTCGGTCCGGCCTGGGCCGCGATTTCCTCCAGCGACCGGCCCGAGCCGACCGCGTCCTCGAAGGCGTTGGCCTGGCTGTTCAGCGTGGCGAAGCGCAGCGCCTTGTCGAAGATCACCACCCACGACCAGACCGAGGCCACGGCCAGGCCGACCATGATCGCCTTCACGACCATATCGGCCCGCATGAAGAGGTCGACGGGGTTCAGCATCGAAGAGGCTTCGGCGGCGATGGTCATTCAGGCGTCCTTCCGTGTCCGTCCTGTGCAGCGGACGGGCGTGGCGGTTCTGTGGCGAGTCAGGTGTCGTCAGGCGGTTTAGCGTCGTCTAGCGGCACGGTCACGCTTGTGCACATGACAGGTTCGCTATCGCGGCCTTGTTCGCCTGTGAGGCTATTCGGCGGAGCGGGGCGTGTTCGGCTGGACGGCGACGGAGACCGGGGCGCCGACGCTGATGATCACGCCTTCGTGGCCTTCCTTGGCGATGGAATAGGTGGCCGCGTCGCGCAGCAGCTGGTCCTCGCAGGCCCGGTCGCCGGCGCGGCCCAGATCGGTGCAGCCCCGCTTGGCGGCGTCGGCCCAGCCGCGTACGCGGCGGGTGGCGGCCTCGGCCCGGCTGATGGCGGCCTCGTCTTCCGCCTTGGCCTGGGCGATCAGGGCCTGACGGGCGCCCTGCTGGTACTGCAGCTCGGCCTGGCCGGCCATCTTGCGCTCCCAGACCTTGTAGTAGGGGCAGCCGACCAGACCACCGCCCGCCAGCAGGATCAGCAGCAGGAAGATGGTGATGACGGCGCCGGCGGTCATTCCGGTCTGGTTCATGGGTTCAATCCTCCGCATTCGTGTTCGCGTTTCCAGCCAGCCAGGGCGCGACCTTCTCCAGCAGCGCCTTCGTCGGACGGCGTGGGCGGCCGTCCATGTGGATGCAGACCACCTCGACGTCGGCCCGGCACAGGGCGTCATCGCCGCGCGCGACCTCCTGACGGATCAGCAGGCGCGGCCCCTTCACCGCCTCGTACCAGGTGCGCACGACCAGTTCGTCGTCGATGCGGGCGGGCTTGAGGAAGGTCAGCTCCATCTTCGAGACGACGAAGGCCATCGGCTGATCGTGGTCCAGCAGTTCGGCGTGACCGATCCCCATCAGGCGCAGGCAGTCGGACCGGCCACGCTCGAAATAGCGGACATAGTTGGCGTGATAGACCAGACCGGTGAAGTCGGTGTCCTCGTAATAGACGCGGACGGGCAGGCGATGCTCGCGGCCCTCGAAGCGGCCGGCGGTGGGACGGTCGGTCATTGCGGCAGGTCTCCCCGGCGTTTCAGGAAGCCCGGGCACAGGTCGGACTGGTTCTGGTCGAACTCCATCTTCAGCGGGTCGGTCTCCAGCATCAGACGATTGGGGCGCGAGACGAAGGCCACGACCTCGTTACCGTTGCGGATATAGCCGCAGACCGCGCGGCGGCGTCCGGTCTCCGTATAGGTGACGCGGGCCTGGCGGCCGACGAGGCGGTGGACCTGGGTCTGGGCGCGCTCCTCGGGCGTGGGCTCGGAATGACCGAAGGCCTCGCGGCTGACCAGCCAGAGGATCAGCAGGCCGAGCAGGATCACGCCCCCGCCCAGAACGATGATCAGGCGCTCAATCCGGATTGTCCGTTTCGCCATGCGGCCCCTCCCTGCGCGCGACCATGCCGGGGTTCGGCGCGGAGGTGAACCCTACTTCCCGCCGAACAGGTCGCCGGCTTGGGGGACCTTGGGCGGTTCGGAGAGGCCGAGGTGGCTGTAGGCGCGGGCGCAGGCCATGCGGCCGCGGGGGGTGCGCTGGATGAACCCCTGCTGGAGCAGATAGGGCTCGATCACGTCCTCGACCGCATCGCGCGCCTCGGCGATGGCGGCGGCGAGGGTGTCCATGCCGACCGGGCCGCCGCCGTAGTTCTCGATCAGGGCCTTGAGGAAGCGGCGGTCGTTGGAATCGAGGCCGACCTCGTCGATCTCGAGCCGGGCCAGGGCGCGGGCGGCGACCAGCCTGTCGATGGCGGGCGCGCCCTCGGCGTCGGCGAAGTCGCGCACCCGGCGCAGCAGGCGGCCGGCGATGCGGGGCGTGCCGCGCGAGCGCGAGGCGACCTCGAAGGCGCCGTCCTCGGTGATGGCCGCGCCCATCTTGCGCGCCGTGCCGATGACCACGCGGGTCAGCTCCTGCGGGGTGTAGAACTCCAGCCGCAGCGGAATGCCGAAGCGGTCGCGCAGCGGCGTGGCCAGCAGGCCCGCGCGGGTGGTGGCGCCGACCAGGGTGAAGGGCGCCAGGTCGATGCGGACCGAGCGCGCCGACGGCCCCTCGCCGATGATCAGGTCGAGGACGTGATCCTCCATCGCCGGATAGAGGATCTCCTCCACCTGCGGGCTGAGGCGGTGGATCTCGTCGATGAACAGCACGTCGCGCGGTTCAAGGTTGGTCAGGATGGCCGCGAGGTCGCCGGGCTTGGCGAGGATGGGGCCGGAGGTGGCGCGGAAGCCGACACCCAGCTCGCGCGAGACGATCTGGGCGAGCGTGGTCTTGCCCAGCCCCGGAGGGCCGAACAGCAGGACGTGGTCCAGCGCCTCCTGACGGCCTCGGGCGGCGTTGATGAAGACCTGCAGATTGCCCTTGGCCTGCTCCTGCCCGACGAACTCGGACAGGGTCTGGGGCCGCAGGGCGCGGTCATAGGCTTCGCCGGGGGCGGCCTCGGGGGAGATGATGCGGTCGTCGGTCATTGGCCGCTCCGCGGCTGGGGGGCGAGGGTCGAGGGTCGGGGGGCGAGGGAAGGCTGAGTCTCCCCTGCCCTCACCCTCGGCCCACGGCCTTCAGATCCGAACACCTCGACCCTCGACCCCCGACCCTCGACCCTCATCGCCCCAGCTCCTGAAGCGCCGCGCGGATCACCGCCGACAGGTCCGCCTCCTCGCCCAGACGGATCAGCGCCTGATCGACGGCGCGGCGGGCGTTGATCTCGGCGACGCCGAGGCCGAGCAGGGCCGAGACGGCCTCGCCGGTCAGGCTGGGGACCGGGGCGGCGACGGCGGTCTCGACGTGGACGCCGGGCGCGGTCGGGGTGAAGGACGGCTCGCCCAGCGACTTGCCCTTCAGCTCGGTGACGATGCGCAGGGCCAGCTTGGGGCCGACGCCGTTGGCGCGGGCGACCGCGGCCTTGTCCTCGCGGGCGACGGCGGAGGCCAGCTCGCCCGGCGGCAGGACGTCGAGCACGCCCAGCGCCGCCTTGGGGCCGACGCCCTGAATGGCCAGCATGGTGGTGAAAGCCCGGCGCTCGTCGCGGGTCAGGAAGCCGTAAAGGCGCGGACCGGCGTCCTCGCTCCATTGCGAATGGATATGCAGGGTCGCCTCGTCGCCGGGCGCCGGGAGGCGGCCCAGCGTGCGCGCGCCACAGGCGACCACATAGCCGACACCCATGCAGTCCAGCAGGCAATGGTCCTGTTCGACCTCGGCGAGGACGCCGCGCAGACGACCGATCATGCCGCGCCTCGCAGGGTCTCAAGCAGGGCCCGCTTGCGCAGCTGGGCGTGGGTGATGGCGACGGCCAGGGCGTCGGCGGCGTCGGCCTTCGCATCGCCCGAGGCGGGCAGCAGGCGTTTCACCATGAAGGCGATCTGGGTCTTGTCGGCGTGACCGCCGCCGACCACCGCCTTCTTGATCAGGCTGGGCGAATACTCGGCGACCGGCAGGCCGCAGCGGGCGGGCGCCAGCATGACCGCGGCGCGGGCGTGGCCCAGCTTGAGGGTCGAGGACGGGTTCATGTTGACGAAGACCTCCTCGATCGCCGCCTCCTCGCAGCCGTACTCGCCGCAGACGGCGGTGACGGCGTCCAGAAGGTGCAGCAGGCGCTCGCTGAACGGCGCGGACTCGGGCGGGGTGACGACCCCGTGCGCGATCCAGCGCAGGCGCGCGCCCTCGGCCGAAATCACGCCCCATCCGGTGCGTCTGAGGCCGGGGTCCAGCCCGATGATCCGAGTCGCTTCGTTCGCCATCCGTTCCCTTTTGCCCGAGAGATGGCTAACGGACAATGACCGGACCTAGTCGCCGACGCGGAAATACAGAATGGCCGGCTGGGGCCCGTCCATCTGCACCGACAGCATGTAGATCGGCCGCCCCTGGGTGCTCAGAACATCAAGGCCCGGGTTTCCGGCCATGAGACGGGTCTCGTCGGCGAACGGGCCGGTCCCGGAGAAGACCCACATCGCCGCCGAGGGGCCCGACCGGGGGCGCACCGGCTCGATGCCCAGCCGGTCGGCGAGCATCTCGACGACGGCGTTCAGGCGCACGGTCTCCATGTTGTGCGCATCGACGGAGCAGACGTGCACCTGACCGGGCCCCTCCGGCGACGAAGACATCACCAGGACGACGGGCTGGGGGCCGCCGGGAACCAGAGCATGGCTCATCCGGCCCGCCATGACCGGGGCGCCGGGAGTCGGTTCGAGGAAGGATGGCGGGGTCGGCACCCAGCCTTCGGCGTCCGCCGCCGCCAGCGCCGCCGCCATCCGCCCTCCGTTCGACAGGCAGAACCGGTCGAACAGGCCGATGAACCGGACCTCCGTCGGGGTCGGCTGAATATCCTGCGCCATCGCCGGGCCAGCGGCGAGCAAGGCCAGCAGGCCGAAGACGATGCGTTTCATGAGAAGTCCCCCTGCGCCCGATCTCGCATGCTCCGGGTCGACCGGCAACGACGGCAATCGTTGCATATGCAATGGAACTATGTTTTGCATATGCAATGAGCGACACCACTCCCTGCATCTGCGGCCGCCTGCGCCGCACCTCCCGCGCGCTGACGCGGCTGTATGACGAGGCGCTGGAGCCGGTGGGGATCACCGTGACCCAGTTCTCGGTGCTGCGGACCCTGTCGCGGATGGAACGGCCGACGCTGGTCGAACTGGCCGAGGCGACGGCGCACGAGAAGAGCGCCCTGTGGCGCATCCTGCAGCCGCTGGTGAAGTCCGGCCGGATCGCGACGGCGGCGGAAGCGGGCGCCCGGGCGCAGCGTCTGTCGGTGACGCCCGCGGGGCTGGAGAAGCTGAACGACGCCCTGCCCCACTGGCGCGCGGCGCAGGCGAAGGTGTCCGGGACCCTCGGCGAGCGCGAAGCCGCCCTGATCGCCCTGCTGAAGGAGGTCGAGACCCATGTCTGAGGCCGTGTCATCCAAACTGTCGACCCGCGTCTGGATCATGATCCTGACCGGGGCGGTGATCGTCACCCTGTCGATGGGGGTGCGGCAGTCCTTCGGCCTGTTCCTGAACCCGCTGGGGCTGGAACTGCAGGTGGACCGCCAGACCTTCGGCCTGATCGTGGCGGGGCAGAACCTGCTGTTCGGCCTGTTGCAGCCCTTCGTCGGCGCCTGGGCGGACCGGCACGGCGCGGGCAAGGTCGCCGTGGTCGGGGCCCTGACCTATGCGGTCGGGATGATCGTGGCGGCGACGGCGGCGAACGCCGTGGGGCTGGCCATCGGCTTCGGCGCCCTGGTCGGCCTGGCCATGGCGGGCTGTACGTTCACCGTCATTCTGGGCGCGGTCGGGAAGATCGTCCCGGCGGACAAGCGGACCCTCGCGTTCGGCATCGTCACGGCGGGTGGATCGTTCGGACAGTTTCTGGTCGTTCCGGCGGCGCAGGGCCTGCTGGACGCGCTGGACTGGCGGCTGACGCTGGCGGTGCTGGGCGGCCTGATCGTGCTGATCATCCCGCTGGCGCTGGGCGTGGCGGGCAAGCCCCCGGCGGCGATCAGCGCGCAGGACGGCCCGCCGATCCGCGAGGCGCTGAAGGAGGCCTTCGGCGACCGATCGTTCTGGCTGCTGAACGCAGGCTTCTTCGTCTGCGGCTTCCACATCGCCTTCGTGGGCACCCACCTGCCGTCGTACATCCGGGATCAGGGCCTGCCGGCAGAGGTCGGCGCCTGGTCGCTGGCGCTGATCGGCCTGTTCAACATCGCGGGGTCCTGGCTGTGGGGGGCGTGGGGGTCGAAGCGGTCGAAGAAGGGCCTGCTGGCCCTGCTTTACGCCCTGCGCGGCGTCGCCATCGCGATCTTCCTGCTGGTCCCGATCTCGCCGGTCAGCGTGCTGGCCTTCGCCGCCACCTTCGGCTTCCTGTGGCTGGGGACCGTGCCGCTGACCAACGGGCTGGTGGCGCAAATCTACGGCCTGCGGCACCTGTCGGCGCTGGGCGGGATCGTCTTCCTGAGCCATCAGGTCGGGGCGTTCCTGGGCGCCTGGCTGGCGGGCGTGGCCTTCGACGCGACCGGCTCCTACCTGCTGATCTGGCTGGTCTCGATCGGGCTGGGCCTGCTGGCGGCGGCGGCCAACCTGCCGATCCGCGAGGCGCCGCTGGTCCGGCCTGAAGCGGTCCCGGCGGAATGACCCGCAAGCTGATCATCGCGGCGGCCGTCGTCGGGCTGGCGGGACTGGGCCTGTGGCTTTGGAGCCGGAACGGGCTGGCGGTGTTCGTCGACGCCGCCGTCGCCTTCTGCACCTGAAGCCTATTCATCCCTCGGCATGACCGAGAAGCCCGCCAGACCGTCCTCGGACGACAGGCGCTCGACCAGTCCGTCGATGTCCAGCGGCATGGGGCCCTTCACCTTCAGATGATGCTCATGCAGCTTGCCGTCCTGTGAGACGACATGGCCGAGGCGGACCGCCTTCATGCCGGAGTCGCTGAGCAGGTTGCGCACGCGGGCCTCGCCCGGCGCGGCGTTGCGGCGCCACTTCAGGGTGACGTCCATCACGCCGATGTGGGGCAGTTTCGCATCCGCCAGACGCAGGACGCCCAGCACCGCCAACGTCGCCCCCGCCGCCAGAAGGGCCAGCGGCAGCATGCCGACGCCGAACAGCACGCCGATGGCCGAGGTCACCCACAGGGACGCCGCCGTGGTCAGGCCGTGGACCGAGAAGCCCTCGCGGAAGATCACCCCGGCGCAGAGGAAGCCGATGCCGGTCAGCAGGCCGTGCGACATGCGGGTGGGGTCGATCACCACGTTCTGGCCCGGCAGGGCGATGAAGCTCCAGGTGGCCTGATGCATGGCCGCCAGCATCAGGACACAACTGGTCAGGCAGACCAGAATGTGGGTGCGGAACCCCGCCGGATGCCCGTGGTAGGTTCGTTCGACGCCGATCAGCCCCCCGGCCATCATGGCCGCAAGCACCGGCCAGACCAGATCCAGACCCATCAATATTCGCTCCGTAAACAGACGAATCCTGACCCTAGGCCCGGTTCGGCGGAAGGAGCAAGCGGGCGTCAGTCGTCCCGGGGATCCAGCGAATAGCCGGTGACGCCCTCGATCCCGCGCAGGCGGGCGCCCAGCGCCTTGAGCGCCGGCTCGCCGTCGATGCGGAAGCGGAAGCTGCGACGCAGGGCGCGCCCCTCGTCGATCAGCTCGAAGCGGTCCGCCTTCGCCGAGCGCTGGAGTCCGGCCAACGCCGCCTCGATACGGTCCTCGGCGCCGACGGCGTCGCGGCGCCAGACAATCTCGGCGTCCACCACCGCCTGTTGCGGCAGGCGACGGCTGACCAGCCGCAGGGCGACGAGGATCAGCACGGTCAGCATGGTTCCAACCGCCCCCAGCAGGAACAATCCCGCGCCGAACAGCAGGCCGATGGCGGCGGTGATCCAGAGCGAGGCCGCGGTCGTCAGGCCGTGGATAGAGAACCCCGCCCGGAAGATGACACCCGCGCACAGGAAGCCGATGCCGGTCAGGACTCCGTGCGCCAGCCGGGCCGGATCGGCGATCACCTGCGCGCCCTCGACCGGCATGAACCGCCAGGCCGCCTGGGTGACGGCCAGCTCCATCAACAGGGCCGAGGCGAGACAGACGAGGATGTGGGTCCGGAAGCCCGCAGCCCGTCCCCGCCACTCCCGTTCGAAGCCGATCATCCCCCCGGCCAGCACGGCGGCGAGCAGGGGAAGGGTGAAGCCGGGCAGGTCGCTCAGGGTCATCCGCGAGCAACGGGAGGCGAGCGTGGCGGTTCCGGATCAGCCCGCCGGCGCGGGGGCGGGCTCCGGCGTCGACGGCTTGGCGGCGGGCGGCTGGGTCAGGCGATCCGTCGACGGCAGGGACGACGGCGGCAGCCACACCGGCGGCGGTTCGCCGGTGGAGGACGGCGCCGGCGTCGGCGGCGTCGGCCGCACCCAGCGCGGCGGCGGGGCGGTGAAGGAGATGCCGAAGCTGACGTCGCTCTCGACCGCCCGGCCGTCGATGATCGTCGGCGCGACCCGGGCCCCGGCCAGCGCCGGGCGCATCCGCGCGGCCAGACCGGTGCCCGCGGGCTGTTCGCTGGAGGAGCAGTTGGTCAGGCGGCCGTCGCGGGTCGCCCGGCAACGGAACTGCACGCCGATCCGGCCGACGCCCTCGGGGAAGGCGTCCGCCCCGACCGAAGGCCAGGCCGGGCGCTGCGCCCATTCCAGCGGCTGGCTGGTCGACCGACGGGGCACGGACGAGGGCGCGGGGACCCGGATCTCATGCTTCTCCAGCTCACGCTCGAGAAGGCGGCGCTCCTCGGGCGTCAGCCCTTCGAAGGGGTCTTCGGCGTTGGTGGACGACGGGACGGCGATCACCGGCGGATCGACGGGCACGGGCGGCGCCCGTTCGGCCTCATATCGCGCGCGCTCGGCCTCGCGCTCCGCGGCCAGTTGGGCGCGATAGTCGCCGGACTTGCCGTACTGGTCGACCAGATGAACCGTGGACGCCACGCCCGCGACGGCCAGGGCGACGCTGCCGCCCAGGATCAGGCCGCGCTCCAGACGCGTCCGGACCGGCGGCGCCGCCCGGTGATCATAGCTGTAGGTCATGCCGCCTCCCCGCCTCATCCTGACCGGCTCCGCCGTGCGAATGCAACGGCGAAGACAGCGGCCCCGTCCCGCGCTAGCGTCTTATCCGAACGGGAGGAAGCCCCATGTCCGCAACTGTCGCCGCCCGGCGTCTGACCACCGGCCTGATCGCCGCCGCCGCCCTGACCCTGGCGGCCTCGCCGACGCTGGGACAGAACGACGCCCCGCGCGCCGACCAGCTGGCTTTCCGCGAGCTGTACCGCGAGCTGATCGAGACCAACACGACCCTGTCCGAGGGCAGTTGCACCCTCGCCTCGGAGCGGATGGCGGCGCGGCTGCGGGCGGCGGGCTATGCCGAGGGGGACGTGCGGGTGCTGGTCCCGGCGGAGCGGCCGAAGGACGGCAACCTGGCCGCCGTGCTGCGCGGCAGCGATCCGTCGGCGGCGCCGATCCTGCTGCTGGCCCACATCGACGTGGTCGAGGCGCGGCGCGAGGACTGGGAGCGCGATCCCTTCACCCTGGTCGAGGAGAACGGCTATTTCCACGCCCGCGGCGCCCAGGACGACAAGGCGCAGGCGGCCATCTGGGTCGACACCCTGATCCGGCTGAAGGCCGAGGGCTTCACCCCGACCCGGGACATCAAGATCGCCCTGACCTGCGGGGAAGAGACGTCGGACACCTTCAACGGCGTGTCCTGGTTGCTGGAGCATCACCGCGACGCGCTGCAGGCCGGCTTCGCCCTGAACGAGGGCGCGCGCGGACGACTGGACGCCGAGGGCAACCGCGTGGCGCTGGAGATCCAGGCGGGCGAGAAGGTCTATCAGGACTATCGGCTGGAGATCAGCAATCCCGGCGGCCACTCCTCCCGTCCGGTGCCGGACAACGCCATCTACCGGCTTTCCGCCGCCCTGACCCGGCTGGACGACCACACCTTCCCGACCGAGCCCAACGAGACGGTGAAGGCCTATTTCGCGGCCCTGGCGCCGACCAACCCGGCCTTCGCCGACGACATGCGCGCCATCGGCTCGGCCGCGACGCCCGAGGCGCGGGAGGCGGCGGCGCGGCGGCTGTCGGCGGCGGACCCGGCGTGGAACGCCGTGCTCCGCACCACCTGCGTGGCGACCATGGTCGACGCCGGCCACGCGCCCAACGCCCTGCCTCAGCGCGCCACGGCCAATGTGAACTGCCGCATCCTGCCGGGCCATGACCCGCAGACGGTCCGGGCCGAGCTGGAGCGGGTGCTGGCGGATACCGGGATCGCCGTGACCATCCCCGGCAATATCGATCCGACCTCGCCGCCTCCGCCGCTGAGCCCGGCGCTGATGGACCCGATCCGCGCCGCCGCCGCGGAGCTGTGGCCGGGCGTCCCGGTCGTGCCGTCGATGAGCCCGGGCGCCACGGACGGCCGCTTCACCAATGCGGCGGGCATCCCGACCTACGGGGTGACGGGCCTGTTCGCCGATCCGGACGGCGGCGGCGTGCACGGGCTGAACGAGCGTATCCGGGTGCGGTCGCTGTACGAGGGCCGGGACTTCCTGTTCGCGATCGTGAAGGCCTACGCCCGCTAAGCCCTCAAGCAGAGCGGTTTGCAACCTGTGCGCGCCTGGCCCGTTTTCGGGTCGCAGGCGCACGGCCTGCGCCAGACCGTCATTGCGCCATGACCGCCTGCCCGGATCGTAGCCTGTGCCCGGAGAATTTCACGGCCCTGAAGGCCGAGGTGATCCGCGCGGCCGTCGAACTGTCCGACGCCCAGCTGATGGAGCTGAGCGACACCCTGCACAGCATGATCCGCCTGCGCCGCCCCGGTCGCCCGATCAGCGATGACGCCGGATGGATGGTCGAGGCGGAGTCGCCCTATCTGCCGTGAGGCCGGCTACGGCGACGGAATGAACCGCGTCGTGTAGGTGACCTGTGCGCCCGGACGGGACTCGTCGGTGAGGCGAGCGCGACGGGCGGCGCGGATGGCGGCGGCGGCGAAGCCGTGACCCGGCGGGTCCTCCTCCAGGATCACGCAGTCGCCGAGACCGCGATTGGACTGGACCACGCAGGTAAGCGTCACCCGCCCCTTCCCCCCGGGGGCGCTGAAGCCCTCTTCGGGGAAGTCCGGCGCGGGATGGCGATCCCAGCGCGGCGCCTCGGCCCGCACCACGACCAGCGGGTCGTCGGAGGCCGAAGGCGGCCGGACCGGAATCCGCTCGACCCGCTCGACCCGCTCGACGACGGTTTCCCTTGAGGCTGAAACCGGAGCCGGCGTCGGGACCGGAGCGGCGGCGTCCTCGTCGCCGTCGGTCCCGATGCGCAGGTTCGAGATCACCCAGGCGATCACCACCGCGGCGGCGACCAGCAGGATGATGAGCATCCACGGCGGACGCCGGGGCTCCTCGATCAGGGGAATCCGGCGGCGCCCCCCGTTCAGGTCCATCAGCCGGCGTACTTGGCCGCGTCTTCGTCCGAGATGTCCTCGTTCGAATAGACGTTCTGGACGTCGTCCTCGGCGTCCAGCGCGTCGAGCAGCTTGAACAGGGTGCCGACGGCCTCGCCGGTGACCGGCACGTCCGACTGCGGCTTCCAGACGATGGCGGTCGACTTCGGGTCGCCCAGCACCTTCGACATGGCCTCGGCCACGTCGTTCAGGTCCTCGAAGGCGGTCCAGATGGTGTGACCCGGCGCGTCCTCATAGATGTCCGGCTTGACCAGATCGCTCTCGACGTCCTGGGCGCCGGCCTCGATGGCGGCCTCCATGACGGCGTCTTCCGAACCGGCTTCGGCCGGATAGGTGATCTTGCCGACGCGGTCCCACATGAAGGCGACCGAGTTCATTTCGCCCAGCGCCCCGCCGTTCTTCTTGAAGGCGGTGCCGATGTTCGAGGCGGCGCGGTTGCGGTTGTCGGTCAGGGCCTCGACGATGATGCCGACGCCGCCGGGGCCGCGGCCCTCGTAGCGGACCTCTTCCATCGTATCGACGTCGCCCGACGAGGCCTTGTTGATGGCGCGGGCGATGACGTCCTTGGGCAGGCTTTCGGCCTTGGCGTTGTTCACCGCCAGACGCAGGCGCGGGTTCATGGCCGGGTCGGGCATGCCCGACTTGGCGGCGACGGTGATGTCGCGCGACAGCTTGGAGAACAGCTTGGAGCGCTGGGCGTCGGCGCGCCCCTTGCGGTGCATGATGTTCTTGAACTTCGAATGGCCGGCCATGGATCTGTCTCTTGGTGTTTGGTCGCTAACGCTCGCGGCGCGGCCGCTCGCTGCTTGAGCGCCGGTCGCGGCGGAAAAGTCGGAGCCGCGATCTAGCCGATGGCGGACACGGTGTCACGATTCAGGAACCTGTAGAGCTTTACAGGCATTTCGGGACCAACAGACGGAGCCCCTGACATGACCGCCGAAGACGCCATCTACGCCGCCGAGGGCTATCACGACGAGGACCTGCACGAGGCCGACATTGTCGAGTGGTACGAGGCGCGCCCCGTCACCGTCCCGACCGCCGTCGCCACCGGCGCCGTCATCGGCGCCTTCGCCCTAGGCGTGCTGACCGCGGTCGGCGCCCTGGCGCTGATGGGACGGCTGGAGGACTAAGGGCTCCAGCCCGCCGCCTTCAACGCCTCCTCATAGCGGGAAGCAATGGATGCCTGTGGCGGCATCGGACCGTCCTCAAGCGCATGCATTACGAAATCGGCGGGCAATGAGACGCCGTACTTTCTCACAAAGTACGACAGATCGACCCGCCAGACCCACACCCCATCCGAGACGAGGCTGGGTCCACCGGAAATGGCTGTACCCTCATCCAGGGGATCGATGGTGACCCCCATGACATCGACGACGCCCGCGCCTTTCTCAAGATAGGCCGCGACAGCCTCTGCAGTCTTCCAGTTCATCCCGCCCCTGCAGACCGCGAGGTGCGGACGTCCATCGTCCCCCGGTTCCAATTCTGCAAAGAAGCCGACGGGCTTCAGGGCCTCGGCTTCGATCACGTCTTCAGGCTTTCCAGGAAGCCGCGCATCTTCTCGTCCACCGAGACCGGCCGCTTGCTCTCGCGGTCGACGTAGACGTGGACGAAATAGCCGACGGCGGCGGCTTCCTGTTCGTTGTTGCGGAACAGGCCGATCTCGTAACGCACCGAGCTGGTGCCGACGTGGGCGACGCGGACGCCGGCCTCGATCTCGTCCGGGAAGGCGGTCGGGGCGAAGTAGCGGCAGCCCGTCTCGACCACCAGGCCGATGGTCTGG
Source organism: Brevundimonas sp. (assembly GCF_036400995.1). Classification (GTDB taxonomy): domain Bacteria; phylum Pseudomonadota; class Alphaproteobacteria; order Caulobacterales; family Caulobacteraceae; genus Brevundimonas. Next base: position 6,279 of record NZ_DASWWG010000098.1, on the reverse strand, counting down.
CCGTTGTGGATGTCCAGCACCCCGTTGACGACCAGCAGCCGGTTCACCGCCGTGTCGAACCACGAATAATAGACGACGTTGTTCACGTGACCGTAGACGTCGTTGTCCATCCAGCGGGTCGAGATCTGCTGGAAGCGGCGATAGTCGCCGCGCTTCGTGCGTTCGATGGTGCCGGTCAAAATTCACTCCCTCCTGTGTCGCGCTACCGCTCGGCGCGCGGCGCCTCGCTGCTTGAGCGCATTCGTTGGTCGTTTCCCCCGAGCGCGTCTGATGCACACTTCGGACGAACAGCGTTGGGCTTGGCGGACGCGGCGTCAAGCGCCCGTATCGAAATCGTTTAAGTTGGGCGACGCCCAACTCAACCCAGATTTCGATCCAGTTTGATGCTGGATCATTTTCTGGATTCGGGCCGTTGGCCCGAAGCGAAAATGATCTAGCGTAAACGTCATGAGCACGATCCAGACCCGCGCCGCCGTCCTTCGCGCCATGGGCGCCACGCGGCCCTATGCCGACAGCCGTCCGCTGGCCATCGAGACCGTGACCCTGGACCCGCCGGGCGCCGGGGAAGTGCTGGTCGCGGTGAAGGCGGCGGGCCTGTGCCACTCGGACCTCAGCGTCATCAACGGCGACCGGCCGCGCCCCATGCCGATGGCGCTGGGCCATGAGGCGGCGGGGGTGGTCGAGGCGGTCGGACCGGGGGTCGACGACCTGAGCCCCGGCGACCACGTCGTCATGGTCTTCATGCCCAGCTGCGGCCACTGCCAGCCCTGCGCCGGGGGCCGCCCGGCCCTGTGCGAGCCCGGCGCGGCGGCCAACGGCAAGGGCGAGCTGCTGGGCGGCGGAATCCGGCTGCACGGCCCCGACGGCGACCTGCATCACCACCTCGGCTGCTCGGCCTTCGCGGACCGGGCCGTGGTCTCGCGCCGGTCGCTGGTGAAGGTCCCGGCCGACCTGCCGTTCGAGCACGCGGCCCTGTTCGGCTGCGCGGTCCTGACCGGAGTCGGGGCGGTGGTGAACACGGCGCAGGTGCGGGCCGGACAGTCGGTGGCCGTGGTCGGCCTGGGCGGGGTCGGCCTGGCCTCGGTGCTGGGCGCGCTGGCCTCGGGCGCGAGCCCGGTCGTGGCCGTGGACCTGTCGGAGGACAAGCTGGCGCTGGCCCGCTCGCTGGGCCCGGTCCTGACCGTCAACGCCGCCGACCCGGACGCCGTGGAGCAGGTGCGCGCCCTGACCGGCGGTGGGGCCGATGTGGTCCTCGAAATGGCCGGTTCGGTCCGCGCGCTGGAGTCCGCCTGGAAGATGACCAGGCGGGGCGGGACCACGGTCACCGCCGGCCTGCCCCCGCCCGAGGCGGCGCTGGCGGTCAATGTGGTCAACCTCGTGGCCGAGGAGCGGACCCTGAAGGGCAGCTATATCGGCACCGCCATCCCGTCGCGCGACATCCCCCGCTACATCCAGTTGTTCCGCGACGGCCGCCTGCCGGTCGACCGGCTGCTGACCGGGACGGTCAAACTCGAGGACATCAACGCCGCCTTCGACGCCCTGCACGCGGGCGAGGCGGTGCGCACGGTGGTGACCTTCGGCGACTGAGGGCCTACCCCTCCGCCCCATGACCCAAGCCCCCCTGCGCCGCCTGATCGACCTGCCCGGCATCGACGCCCTGGAGATGAAGGCGCTGATGAAGCCCCGCATGGCCGACCCGGACGAGCGCCATGAGTTCCCCGAGATTGATGAGGCCGCAAAGGTCGCCTTCGGCCTGACCCCGGACGAGGCCGAGGCCGTCGCCCTGCCCGGCGACTGGGACGGCGTCGAGCGGCTGGAGGGCTTTGACCTGACCGACGCCTTCGAGGCCGAGGGCTGGGACGTCACCGACAACAAGCGCAAACCCCTGCGCATGATCCGCCATTGGGCCCTGCCTCTGGCGCTGGCCATGCGCGGCGTCGCCGGCGAACTGCCCTTCGCCCCGGAGCCCGGGCCCGACGAGCCGGGCGACGACTGGGGAGCGAAGATGGCTGCCGAGGCGGTGAGGTTCAGGAAGCGGTAGGGGCCCGGCCTCGCGCGCCCGCGCCTCCGCGAGGAACAGCAGGGCGGGCACGATGAACTGGTGCGGATCGATGGCGAAGGGATGTCAGAGGGTTGGGTGGCGGCGAATGCGCGGGTTCGAGATGAACTCTCACGTATTTTTGAGGACTTGGAGGGACGCGAAGGAGGACATCATCCTCCGCCAGAGTTGAGAGTTGTGGACTAAGGAGGTGATGCCAGGGCAGCCTCTGACGATGCATGCTCAACAACGCGAACGTCCTGCCAATCGAAGCTACACCCTCGACGAAGTTGAGGCCGGCATGTGCATTTGGGAGGAGCTTGATGAACGCTCCCGTGGTCCAAGAAGCCAGTCCCGGTTTGAACGCTGGCGGGAAAAACACGGGACCGCGGCGCTTCGCAACCAAGCGCTCGCTTTGATCGAATATTGCGATGCGATGTTCTACGCGCTTCCCGCTGAAGAGTGGGACGGTGTCGCCTACGACTGGGAGATCGTTCCTTATCTCCTCGACTTCGTCGTCGCTGATCGCGACGAGCTGATCCCCGTCCTGCCGACGACCCCGGAGATCGCTGCCGCTGTGGCCAAGATTCTGCGCGGCTGAGCCTACGCGGGCTAAGCATGAACTCCTGCGCATTTTTGGGAGGACTTGGAGGCCGATCACAAACGGCCCGCTTGTCATCCCGGCCGGAGCGAAGCGGAGAGCCGGGACGGTGTTGCGTGTCCTGTGACCCACGCCCGGACAGCCCGTCAGGGCTGAGCCGGGCGACAGCCAGCCCCGGGCCCCACCCTGCTCCCGGATAAACGCTGCGCGCTTTCCGGGAGAGACTGAAACGAAGGGGCGGCGCGTCCCGGCTCTCCGCTTCGCTCCGGCCGGGATGACAAGGCGTGCGGCTGACGCCGAATGCCAATGATCGACCCTTGACCCTTTCCCATCGGGAGAGGTGCGACGCCGAGCCCACACCCCTTATCCGACCGGCTCCGCCGGCCACCTTCTCTCGCAAGGGGAGAAGGAACGATTCAGAATACCGCCCGAGGAAGGGCTCCCCCTTCGAATGAGAGGCTAGCGCCACGCTTAGTCATGCGACTAACCTGCGATAGATGCCGACTCGCTTTCACCAACTCCGGGTAGGAAGTCCAAAGAGGGGTGCTGAATGAGCGCCCTCTCCGAACGTTTGGCGTCTCTCCCGCCCGTGCATCGGAACGCGTTGAAGTGGTTCTGGGACCGCAGGGGCGCTCTGATCGATTGGCCTGAACCCCTCGACGGTCTGTTTTTGGTCAACCGTCCCAAGGGCATTCACAAGCCAGCGAATTGGGATCACGTCCTGAGCGTCAGGCAATCGCTCAACGGCCCGTACGCCGATAAGCCTCCGCAAGGCTCTTATGACGCCGAGTGGAGGTATCAGTACTTTCAAGAAGGCCTGGATCCGGCGTCACGAGACAAGTTCGCGTCAAACCGCGGTCTCGTAAGGTGCAAAGAGGATGAGGTTCCAGTCGCAGTCCTTATCCAAGAAACAGGCAAACCTCGCGTTCGCTATCGCGTGTGGGGCCTCGGTCGGGTCATCGACTGGAAGGACGGCTACTTCACGATCGAGGGTTATCTTCCCGATGGCGAAGAGCAGCCAGCCCTTGAGGCGACAGAGCCTTTGCTCGCTATGGCAGCTGAACCAAAAGCCTTAGACAGCGTCGAAGACGCGCGGCGTCTGATCGAAAGGCAAATCGTTGCTCGTCAGGGCGGGGCGGCGTTCCGCGCAGAGGCTCTTGAGCGTTCGGGCAGCCGCTGCGCCATCACGAACTGGGAGGTCCCCGCGGTCCTCGAAGCTGCCCACATCGTGCCCTATCGCGGCCTCCTCACGAACGAACCGGACAACGCCCTTCTCTTACGCGCGGACATCCACACCTTGTTTGATCGAGAGCTGCTCTCGATAGATCCGCAGACCCTGCGAGTCGTACTGGCTGACTCTCTGAAGAACAGCCCATATGCCGCTTACGAAGGCGTCGAGGTGAGACTGCCTACGGGGGTCACATCAGCAACGCTCACGCAGCGCTTACAGGAGCGACGAGCCCTGCTGGCCAAAGGCACATAGTCTGAGGACAAGCCCGGGTCAGCTGAAATCAATCAGCCCGTACTTCTCCGCATACCACTCGACGAACGCCTCCGGCGGCTGAGCGAAGCGCCAGTAGCGGAGGATGTCCTCATCGGACCAGCCCGCGTCTTCGGCGTCGATGCACCAGTCACGTTTCATCACCGCGTTGACGCGAACGAGCCAGTCGCGACAGGGCTGAGGGAGCGTGGGGGACATGCGGTCGAGGCTGTGCCGGCGCCGACCGCGATGCAACCACCCGAGGGTTGTGGTCAGACCACCCGCACCCCGACCCCGTCCTCGCCGCCAGGCTTGCTGACCGAGACGTCGAAGACTTCGCCGCCGAAGGCGAGGCCGCGGACGGCGCGGTCGAGGATGGAGCGGACCTCGTCGGCGGGGCGGTCGGTGCGGACGTCGAGGTACCAGCCCATCTGCTGCGCCTCGTTCCAGCGGGCGCGGGCCAGCCAGGCGGCGGTGACGGGGACGGCGCGGAAGGCCTCGTTGAGGCGGCCGATCAGGGCGATCGGGTGCTGGGGCTCGGGCACGTCGGCGAGGTCGACGCTGCCGCTGGGCCGTTGGGCGGCGACCGGCACCGGGGCGTGTTGGAGCACGGCGGCGATCTGGTCGGGATTGAGCAGCAGGCCCTTGCCGTCGGCCGGGTTCAGCAGGATCACCGCCTCACGCAGGATCTCGAACAGCTTGCGGCCGTTCATGGCCAGGATGCGGGTGTCCTTGCCGAACATCTGCACCGCGCGGCGCGGATCGGTGAACAGGGTGACGGTGTTGCGGCCGTCGTTCAGCACGACGCCGCGCAGGACCAGGTTCTCGCCCTCGCGCAGGACCTTGGGGCCGTCGTCGCCGGCGACGCCGCCGATGCTGCCGGCCTCGGGCACGGCATAGAGGTCGGCCTCGAGCATCAGCTGCTCGAACAGGCCCATTTTCGTGGAGTCCGCCAGCCCCTCGTACAGGGCCACCTCCAGCGGGTTCATCGGATTGTCGGTGAAGGTGATGGGCGAGGTGGTGTCGGTCATGGTCGGCTCAACTGAAAACGGTCCGACAGATGACGGGAGCGGGCGCGCGGCGTCAACGGCCACGCGCCCGTCCGGACACAGGTACAAGCGAGCGGCCCCTCAGCCGCCCGGCCGCCCTTAGGCGAGCACCACGATGGTCACGCGGCGATTCTGGGCGCGACCTTCGGGGGTATCGTTCGAGGCGATCGGCGATTCCTCGCCGTAGGAGATGGCCGCCATGCGGTTCAGGGCGACGCCGCGACGGCTGAGGTAGCGACGCACGGCCTCGGCCCGGGCTTCGCCCAGACGGTCATTATGGCCTTCATCGCCGACGCTGTCGGTGTAGCCCTGGATCTCCAGGTAGACGTTCTGGTTTTCACTGGCGAGACGCTGGGCGAACTCGGTCAGACGGGCCTCGGCTTCCGGCGACAGGGTGTTGCCGTCGGTCGGGAACTTCACCGAGTCGTCCGACAGGACGACCTCGTACAGGAACTTGCCCTCGGCCAGCTTGTGCGCCGCGTTGGCGCGGGCCAGGGCCTCGCCGGCGGTGCCCTCGACCGTGGTCACGCGGGCGTCGACCACGGCGGTCTGCTCGCGGACGAAGCGGTGGCTGGCGCAGCCCGAAGCGGCGACGCCGAAGGCCAGGATAACGCCAACGGCGGCTGCCGTTTTGAATTGCGGTTTGATCAAGAGTCTCTCCATCAATGTCCCGGTGCGCCAATCCCGGTTGTCGCGCATGCCGCCCAGCACAGGTTGCCCAACGGCGAACGGCGGCTGAGGTTGCATGAGACGAAAAGAAGCTGTGCAGAGAATTTCGGAAAACTGATCTCGCATCGGCAACGGTAAAGCTTGGAAATGACTTTCCTTGCGGCGCCATGATGCTGACGCGAGGACGGACTCATCATGAGCGGTCGGGAACTGATCTAACAGCGTTCGGGAGAGCGGATGAGAGAGACCGGACGGCCGGACGGCAGACGACGGGCGCTGCGGCGCGCCGGCGCGACGGCGGGCGCGGTGCTGGCGCATCTGGCCCTGCTGCCGGTGCTGTTCGCGGCGCGCGGCGACCCCGGGCAACTGCCCGCGCCGACCGATCCCGTGCTGATGGTCGAGCTGGTTCCGCCGGAGCCGCCGCCGCCGCCTCCCCCGCCGC
>NZ_DASWWG010000097.1:0-12513 GCF_036400995.1 Brevundimonas sp. | reverse complement strand
GCGATCAGCCGACGAGACGGAGGGGGCGGCGCGGATGGAAAGGGATTGGCGGCCAGCTTTCAGAAGCCTGAGCCGCCCCCTCCGTCACGCTTCGTATCCGAAGCGCGACACCTCCCCATTCGCAACGCGAACGGGGAGGAGAGGCGTCACCGCGCCGCGAACTCGCTCAGCGCGTCCAGCACCGCGCGGTTCTGGTCTTCGGTGCCGACCGTGATGCGCAGGCAGTCGGGCAGGCCGTAGCCGCCGACGGGGCGGACGATGATGCCCTTGGTGTGCAGGTAGTCGTTGGCGGCCGAGGCCGTGGCGGCGTCGGCGAAGCGGACCAGAACGAAGTTGCCGGCGCTCGGGAAGATCTCGAAGCCGAAGCCCTTGATCGCCTGCGTCAGGCGCGGACGCCAGGTCTCGACCAGCTCCAGCGAGGCCTTCTGATGCGCCTCGTCCGACAGGGCGGCGACGGCGGCGTCCAGACCCGCGACCGAGACGTTGAACGGCAGGCGGATGCGGTCCACCGCCTCGCACACCTTCAGCGGCGCATAGCCGAAGCCGATGCGCAGGCCGCCGAGGCCGTGGATCTTGGAGAAGGTGCGGGTGACGACGATGTTCTCGGCGTCCTTGGCCAGCGGAAAGCTGGTCTCCCAGTCCGGGGCGGTGACGAACTCGGCATAGGCCTCGTCGATGACCAGCAGGACGTGGGGCGGCAGGGCGGCGTGGAGACGGCGGGTCTCCTCGGCGGTGTTGTAGCTGCCGGTCGGGTTCGACGGGCTGGAGATGTAGACGATCTTCGTCCGCTCATCGACCTGCTCGAGGATGGCGTCCACCTCGGCCTTGAAGCCCGGCTCGGGGGCCAGCTTCACCGACGCCTGGTTGGCCAGGGCCGAGATGCGGTAGGCGAGGAAGCCGTACTGGCCGGTGACGATGTTGTCGCCCGGTTGCAGATAGGTCTGGTTCAGCAGGGCGAAGACCTCGTCCGAACCGTTGCCGAAGATCAGGCGGTCGCCTTCCAGTCCGTGGTGGGCGGCGACGGCGTCGCGCAGCTTGCCGGCCCGGCCGTCCGGATAGATGTGGATGTTGCCGACCGCCGCCTGATAGGCGTCGCGCGCCTTCTGGCCGGCGCCCAGCGCGTTCTCGTTCGACGACAGCTTCATCGGCTCGGCCACGCCGTCGATCTTCGACTTGCCGCCGACATAGGGGGCGATGTCGAGGATGCCGGGCTTCGGCTGGATGGCGTCGGTCATGGATGCTCTCAGAAGATCGGGGCGGCGCCGATGACGCCGGACAATTTGCCGGGCGCGCCGTTCAGCCGCCCGTCCTCGGCCTGCACATAGCCCGCCAGCACGAACAGCTTCAAGCCGCCCGCCTCGATCAGGGGCGTCGCGATCAGCCCGGCGTCCGACAGGGCGTCGGTGATCCGGCTGTTCGGCAGGGTGCTGTCGGTGGCCCAGAAGGTCCGGTCATCGCCGGTCGGCCCCGGCGGAGTCTTCTGCACCAGCAGCGCGCGGGGCAGGCCCGCGCCGTGATCGGGCAGGGCGGCGACGACCCGCAGGTCCGGCTCGGCCAGCAGCCGGCCGTACCAGGCGTTCGACGGCGTCAGGTCCATCAGCGCGCGCGCGCCCTCCCGCACCGCCTTCAGCGCGGCCTCGGGCTGCGCCGCCACACGGGCCGTGAGACCGTAGCGGTCGGCCGCCAGCACCTGCGAGGCCGTTCCCCAGACCACCAGGGGCGCCCCGGTGGCGGCGTCCAGCCGTCCCAGCACGGCGCGGGCGGCGGCGACCTCGGGCGCGCTCAGGCCTTTCAGGGCCTCCCTCAGGGCGATGGCGTCGGCGTCCACGCTCGGGCGCGGACCGGCCGCCAGATGCGCGCGCACGGCCTCGGCCAGCGCGCGATCCAGCGCCAGCCGCGCGGCGTCCTCGGGCGGCTCGACCAGCATCAGAACAGCTTGGGCGCCGGGGCCAGCGGGAACAGGCCCAGCCATGTGCGGCCGTCCCGGAACTCCAGCGACAGCTCGACGGGCCGGTCGCCGTTGACCGCTCCGGCGGTGGCGGCCGCGGCGCTGATGGCCCCGCTGCGGTTCACTGCGCCCGACGGCGCCTGCGCCATGCCCGAGACGACCGGACCCGGCCGCTCGGCGGTCAGGGAGACCCGTCCGACCAGACGCCCGTCGCCGTCCACCGACAGCAGGTCGCTGGTCAGCAGGGCCCGGCTGTCGCCCGCCGAAACCTCGCCGCGCACGCCGGTGAAACGGCCGCCCGCGCGGGTCCAGTTGGTGAACACCCCGGCGGCGTTCGGGCCCTTCAGGGCGCTGGCCTGGGCGACGACGCCCTCCAGCGCCAGGGTCAGTTCGCCGTCCCGGGTCGCGCCCTCGACCGGGCCGCCACGGCGGCCACGCGCCTCGACCAGGTTGAACAGCACGTCCATCTCATCGGTCCGGGCCTCGCCGTTGGTCAGGTGAGGCCGCGTCTCCAGCTGGATCCGTTCCGCCGAGGCGATGGGGAAGGGGTCGGCGCCCGGGTGAGGCGTGAACACCGCCCGCACCAGCTCCAGCCTCAGGTCAGGGAAGCGCGCGCGCAGGTCGCTGATGCTCATCCGCACGGCGTCGCCTCGGACGCCCACCTTGCCCTTGCCGGCGCGGGTCAGGGTCAGGCCTTCCGGCGCGAGGATGACCCAGTGGTCCGGGTTCCAGGCGTTGGCCTCGGCGATGAACTCCGGCGCCGCCACCCCGTGCCCCGACGGGGCCAGGATGCTGGCGTGCGGGATCGACACCCGGGCCCGGAACGGCCAGCCGGTGGTGCTGACCCCGGCGTGCTGGATGGTCCAGCCGTCCTCGCGCAGGGCGACGACCTGCGCCTCCAGCCGGGTCTCGATCTGCTGCACCAGATAGAACCACCAGCCCGTCCAGGCGGCGAGAATTATCCCGACCAGAAGGAAGGGGCCGATCAGGCCGCGGCGGGGATGGCGGTAGGGTTTGTCGGTCGCGTTGCTCATTCAGGGTCCGGGGAAAGCGGGGGGCCGGGAGACAGGAACGCCTGAGGCGCGGGAACGGGTTGTATGCGGATGCTGCCAGACCCTGACAAGCGCCCACGCTACGGAACGGCCCATGTGACCGCCCGTTGGGCTGTCGTCATCAAGGGAAGAGCGCCATGGAAACCCAGTCGCTGCATCGCGGCCGCCTGATCGATCATATCCAGCTGGTGGTCGCCGACCTTCCGGCCTCGCGGCGCTTCTATGACGCGGTGTTCGCGACGCTCGACATCCCGCTGGGCGGCGAGGCCGAAAGCTTCTTCTGGGTCGACGAACTGTTCGTCTCCACCGCGGACAGCGTGGCGGCGACGGGGCGGCTGACCGGCCGTCACCATCTGGCCTTCCAGGCCAAGGATCGCGCCACGGTCGAGGCCTTCCACAGCGCCGGTGTGGCCGCAGGCGGGACCGACAACGGCGCTCCGGGCGAGCGGCCCTACCACCCCGGCTACTACGCCGCCTTCCTGCTCGATCCGGACGGCAACAACATCGAGGCGGTCTTCCACGGCGAGGCCCGGCGGTCGGCGGACAGCGTCGAGATCACCTTCGAGGCCTAGGGCTCGGGGTGTGGGGTGTGGGGTGTGGGGTGTTGGGCTTCTGGCCGCGGGGCACAGGGCGAAAACAAACTCAGGTCTCATCCCAAGCCCCGACACCCGACACCCCACACCCCATACCCAAAGCCCTAAGCCTTCTCCCCCAGAAACCCGCCCACCAGCTCCACAGCCTCGGCCAGCCCCATGCGGAGCACCTCCGTGCCGGGCGGCAGGCTGGCGAACAGGCGGGTGGGGCAGGCGGCGTCCAGCATGACGAAGACGCCCTTGTCGTCGGCCCGGCGGATCAGTCGGCCGAAGGCCTGCGCCATCCGCGCCCGCGCCAGCGCGTCGTCATAGGCGCGGCCCTGCGCCGAGCTGCCGCCGAAGCGTTCCCGCCGCGCCTTGTGCAGCAGGTCCGGACGCGGCCAGGGCACCCGGTCGAAGGCGAGGATGCGCAAGCTGCGCCCCGGCACGTCTACCCCGTCGCGCACCGCGTCGGTGCCCAGCAGGCAGCTGTCCTGCTCGGCCCGGAACACATCGACCAGCGCCCCGACCTCCAGCGGATCGACGTGCTGGGCGTAGAGCGGCAGGCCCGCCTTCGCGAGGTCCGGTCCCAGTCGTTCATAGACCGCCTTCAGCCGCCGGATGGCGGTGAACAGGCCCACGCCCCCGCCGCCCGCGGCGAGGAACAGCTCGCGCATCGCCGCCGCCGTCTGGCGCGTGTCGTCCTTGATCAGGTCATTGACGACGATGACCCGACTGTTCTCCGCATAGTCGAACGGGCTTTCGACCTTCAGCGTCCGGGCGGGCTCGATCAGTCGCGCCGAGCCGGTCCGCATCCGGGCCAGATCGAACGGATCCTCCGCCCCCGGATCGGACAGGGTGGCGCTGGTCACCAGCACGCCGTGCGACGGCATGATGACCGCCGCCTCCAGCGGCACGGTCGGGTCGATCCAGTGCCGGCGCAGGGCCACGTCGGCGATCCGGCCGAAGGCGGCCTCGGCGCTCAGCCAGTCGACGAAGTCCGGGTCCGGCTCGCCGGTGTCATTGTCCAGCGCCGCCAGCATGGAGCGCCAGCCGGGCAGGGTCATCCGCGCCCGCCGGTCCAGTCCGCGCAACGCGCCCTCGATCCGCGCCCGCGCCGAGCCGTCCAGCTCGACCGACTCGTCGTCGAGGATGTCCTCCAGATGCCGTGACAGGGCCAGCAGCGGAGTTTCGACGGCCGCCAGCGCCCGGGCCGCCTCCCGCGCCGCGTCCAGCACCGGATCGGTCACCGGCCGCAGGCTGCATTCCAGCCCGAACTCGATCCCGCCCGGCCCGCCGCTCTCGCTGGTCCGTGCACGGAGCTGTTCCAGCGCGGCGACCAGAAAACGCTCGATCGGGCCGATCGGATTGACCTCGCCCGAGGCCGGGGCGATCCGCCCGGACGCCCCTTCGCCGGGCAGCTGGGCCGCCGCATGGATGGCGTCCTGCAGGGCCTTCGTCGCCGCCTCGTTGTCGGCGCACAGGTCGCCCAGCCGCTGTTCCAGCCCGCGCCCGCGCCGTCCGCGCCCCTCCGGTCCCCGGATCCAGCGGCGCAGTTCGGCCGCCTCCTGCCCGGACAGGCAGGCGGAGAAGGCGCTGTCGGCGGCGTCGAACAGGTGGTGGCCCTCGTCGAAGACGATCCGCTTCAGCGCCGCCGTCTCGCCGTCCTGCTTCAGGCCCCGGGCCGAGCGGGCCCCGTCGAACGCCGCCTGGGTCATCACCAGCGCATGGTTGGCCACCACCAGATCGGCACGGCGGCTGGCGCGGATGGTCTTCTCGACGAAGCACAGCCGGTAGTGGGGACAGGCGGCGTGCACGCATTCGCCGCGCCGGTCGACCAGATTGGCCGGGCTGGCCTGCTGCGCCGTCGGCGTGGCGAACAGGCCGGGCAGCCAGCCGGGATAGTCGCCGCCGGTCATGTCGCCGTCGCGCGAATACAGGGCCCAGCGCCCGACCAGCGCCATCGCCACGACGTCGCCGTTCCCCAGCTGCGCCGCCTGCACCATCTCCTGCAGGTTCAGCAGGCACAGGTAGTTCTCCCGCCCCTTGCGGACGACGGCCTTCTTCTTCCGCTCGGCCGGATCGGGCCACAGCGACGCCGACTCCCGGTCGATCTGCCGCTGCAGGGCGCGGGTGTAGGTCGAGACCCAAGCCGCGCCGTGATTGCGCTCGGCCCAGACGCTGGCGGGCGCCAGATAGCCCAGGGTCTTGCCCGTCCCCGTGCCCGCCTCGGCCAGCAGCACGCGGGGTCGGCCTTCCTCATTGCGCGGCGAGAAGGCGAAGGCGGCCTCGGCGGCATAGTCGGACTGCGCCGGACGGGTCTCGTCCAGCCCGGAGGCCTGCAACAGCTTCTCCAGCCGGATGCGCGCGCTCTCGCTGTCGACCGGGGCCGAGCCCGCCTCGCCGCGCGGCGCCTCGTCCTCCCATTCGGTCAGCCGGGACCAGACGTCAATGCCGCTGCCGCGATGCTGGCGCGCTCGCAACGGCTGGTGCTGCAAGGCCCCCGCCACCCGCCAGGACCAGCTCCAGCCCGCCCGCGACAGGGTCTCGTTCAGGGTGAAGGCGTCCTCGCGCTGCGGATAGGCCGGGTCCGCCAGTTCCCGCAGCAGCCCTTCAGCCGCCGCGCGCAGGGCCAGCGCCTGCGCCTCGGGCCCCTTCGGCTCCGGCTGGCCCATGGCCAGCGCCAGACCAGTCGGCGACGGGGCGCAGAACCGCGCGGGCCGGACGAAGGCGAACAGCTCCAGCACATCCAGCAGGTCGCCCGATCGTGGCGGCGGCGCGATGCCCAGACGTCTGGCGGTCAGGCTGGCGTGGGCGACCATCACGGCGCCGCCGGTGAACAGCCCCTCGGCCGCGCCCCGCCCGATCTTGCGCGCCCCCTCCGGGTCGCACACCGCCCCCGCGCCCGGCGGCACGGCCAGCGCCGGCGGCAGGTCCAGCCAGGGCTCGGTTCCGGTCAGGCCGGCGGCGGATGTCAGGGAGTCGGTGGACACCGGGACTAGATAGCGTCTGGAGGCGTGAAACGGAACGGGAACATGCTATATGCCCTCCGTGACGTCCGACGCCGCTCCCGCAACGCTTCCGCCGCTTTTCGCCGACTGGTTCGCCTCGCGCGGCTGGGCGCCGCGTCGGCATCAGCTGGAGATGGTCGCCGCGGGACAGGCGGGCGCCCACGCCTTGCTGGTCGCGCCCACCGGCGGCGGCAAGACGCTGGCGGGCTTCCTGCCGTCGCTGATTGATCTGGCCGGGCGCGGCCCGCGTCCGCCGCACGGGCCGGGCAGCGGGGTGCACACCCTCTACCTCTCGCCGCTCAAGGCCTTGACCACCGACGTCGAGCGCAACCTGATGACGCCCATCCGCGAGATCGGGCTGAACATCCATGTCGAAAGCCGCACCGGCGACACCAAACAGTCCAAGCGCCAGCGCCAGCGCGACTTCCCGCCCGACATCCTGCTGACCACGCCCGAACAGCTGGCCCTGTTCTGCGCCTGGGAGGGGGCGAGGGCCTATTTCGCGGACCTGAAATGCGTGGTGCTGGACGAGGTCCACGCCATCTGGAGCGGCAAGCGCGGCGACCTGCTGTCGCTCGGTCTGGGGCGGTTGCAGAAGTTCGCGCCGGCGATGCGGCGGGTGGCCCTGTCAGCGACCGTGGATGATCCGGAGATGATCGCGGGGTGGCTCAAGCCTGCCCCCGAAGCGCCGGTGACCATCGTCAAAGGCGACCCCGGCGCCCCGCCCGTCATCGATGTCCTCGTCTCCGAAGGTCGTGTCCCCTGGGCCGGTCACACCGGCGTCCACGCTGTGCCCGAGGTCTACGACGCCATCCGCCGCTCGGGCATGAGCCTGATCTTCGTCAACACCCGCTGGCAGGCCGAGTTCGTGTTCCAGCAGCTGTGGGCGATCAATGAGGACAGCCTGCCCATCGCCTTGCACCACGGTTCCCTCGCCGCCGAGCAGAGGCGCAAGGTCGAGGCGGCGATGGCGCGCGGCGACCTGCGCGCCGTGGTCTGCACCTCGACGCTGGACCTCGGCATCGACTGGGGCGACGTCGATCTGGTCATCCAGCTGGCCGCGCCCAAGGGGGCGTCGCGGCTGGTCCAGCGGATCGGCCGCGCCAACCACCGGCTGGACGAGCCGTCGCGCGCCCTCATGGTCCCCGCCAGCCGGTTCGAGATGCTGGAATGCCAGGCCGCGCGCGAGGCCGTCGCCGAAAACGCCTTCGACTGGGAGCCGGTCCACACCGGCACCCTCGACACCCTGGCCCAGCACATCATGGGCTGCGCCTGTTCCGAGTCGTTTGATCTGGATGATCTGTATACGGAGGTTTCCGCCTGCGGTCCCTACCGCGGCCTGACGTATGAGCAGTTCGAGGAGGTGGTCGATCTGGTCGCCACCGGCGGCTACGCCCTGCGCACCTACGACCGCTTCGCCCGCATCGTGCGCACGCCGGACGGCCGCTGGAAGGTCCGCAACGCCCAGCTGGCCCAGAGCCACCGCATGAACGTCGGCGCCATCGTTTCGGCCGCCAATCTGAACGTGAAGGTCGCCTCGCGCCGTGCCGGAGGAAAGCACCTGATCGGCGGCCGCAAGATCGGCGAGGCCGAGGAGTGGTATTTCGAGCAGATGGAGCCCGGCGACACCTTCATCTTCGCCGGTCAGGTCTGGGCCTTCCAGGGCATCTCGGGGACCGATGCGCTGGTCAGCGCGGCCACCGGCAAGGACCCGAAGATCCCCTCCTACGGCGGCTCCAAATTCCCGTTGGGCACGTCGCTGGCCGAGCGGGTGCGCGACATGGTGCAGGACCGCGATCACTGGCGCGTCCTGCCGCCCGACGTGCAGGAGTGGCTGGAGCTGCAGGAGGTGCGCTCGCGCATCCCCCGCGCCGGCGAAATGCTGGTCGAGACCTTCCCGCGCGGGACCCGGCATTTCATGGTCTGCTACCCGTTCGAGGGGCGGCTGGCCCACACCACCCTGGCCATGCTGATCACGAAGCGGCTGGACCGGTTGGAGATCGGCCCGCTGGGCTTTGTGGTGACCGACTATTCGCTGGCGATCTGGTCGATCCGGCCGATGGATACGGTCGACCTCGACGCCCTGTTCGAGCCCGACATGCTGGGCGACGACCTCGAGAGCTGGCTGGAGGAGAGCTTCATGATGAAGCGGACCTTCCGCAACTGCGCCCTGATCTCCGGCCTGATCGAGCAGCGCCAGCCGGGGGCGGAGAAGACCGGGCGGCAGGTCACCTTCTCGACCGACCTGATCTATGACGTCCTGCGCCGTCACCAGCCGGATCACCTGCTGCTGCGTACGGCCCGCGCCGACGCGGCCTCCGGCCTGTTGGATGTCGCCCGGCTGGGCCAGCTCCTGACCCGCATCCAGGGCCAGCTCGTGCACCAGCCTCTGGACCGACCCTCGCCCTTCTGCGTCCCGGTGCTGGTCCAGATCGGGCGCGAACGGGTGGGCGGCGGGGCCGCGGAAATGATCCTGTCCGAGACCGCGCTGGACTTCGCCGAGGAGACGCTGATCGCCGAGATCATGGCCGACGCCCCACCGGAACTGGAGGGCGCGGCGTGAATAATCAAAACGCGTTCCTTCTCCCCCTGAGGGAGAAGGTGGCTCGCGGAGCGAGACGGATGAGGGGGCTGCTGGCCCCACGCTCATCGTCAGACGTTCTGCAGGTTGAACCTTACCCCTCATCCGGACGGCTCCGCCGCCCACCTTCTCCCTCAAGGGGAGAAGGACGATGAATGCGAACTTGCGACAGACCCTGTCCCCCTTCCGCCATCCCTGCGGCGGGCTGAAGGTGCGCGTGGCCGGTGAGGCCTGCGTGCTGCGCTGCTCGGGCGCCCTGTGGCTGCCGGACCACCGGACCCTGATCGCCTCGGACCTGCACCTCGAGAAGGGCTCGGCCTTCGCCTTGCGCGGCCAGATGCTGCCGCCCTACGACAGCCCCGCCACGCTGGCGAAGCTGGAGGGGGAGATCGAGGCGCTCGATCCCGCCCGCGTCATCCTGCTGGGCGACAGCTTCCACGACTCGAAGGCCATTGATCGTCTGTCTACGGAGGATCGCGAGCGCGTGGCCCGGCTCGCGGTCGGCCGCGACTGGGTCTGGCTGGAAGGCAACCACGACCTCGTGGCGCTGGAGGGGGCGCTGGACGCCCTGCCGGGGCGGGTCGTCACCACCCTGTCGCTGGGCGCCCTGTCCCTGATCCACGAGCCGCAGCCGGGCGAAGCCATGGGCGAAGTCGCCGGCCACCTCCACCCCGCCGCCCGGGTCGCCGCCTACGGCCGGGGCGTTCGGCGCCCCTGTTTCGTCACCGACGGAAAGCGCCTCCTGATGCCCGCCTTCGGCGCCTTCACCGGCGGTCTGGATGTGCGGGACGCGGCGGTCGCGGGCCTGTTCGCCGAGCCCCCGCTGGTCGCAGCGCTCGGGCGGGACAAGGTGCACGCTCTGGCGTGGGAGACGGTGCGGTAGGTCAGCGTCCCGCGGTCTGCTGGTCGATGAACTCGATGATCTCCGCAACCGGAAGCGTGAAGATCCCGCCGTTGTCGGCCTTCCACTGCGCGATGCCGTCGCCGGGATCGGGGAATTTCACCGACTGATCCCCGAGGCGCGTCACGCTGGCGTCCAGGGTCTCGCGGCTGACCGGAGAGTGCTGGAGCACGGGCTGCATCTCCGGATTCCGCAGGCGGAAGCCGATGACGGAGATATGGTAGACCCGCTCGCCGCCGTCGGCGGGCCCGATCGTCTCGATCCGCTGGATTTTCAGCAGCGAGCCTTCGTCGCCCGGTCGCGTGCGGTACTCCCACACCTGACCCGCCGCATAACGGTCCGGCTCGGCGAACCCCGTCAGGCCGGTCAGGGCGACCACGCCGCCCAGTGCGATCAGCGTGCGCCGGATCATGCCTTGGGCTCCGGGTTCAGCAACGCCGCCGACGCCGTCTCCACGCTGTCCTCCAGCCGCTTCATGAACTCGGCGCGCTTCAGTCCGGCGGGGATGGGCGGCAGGAACTCGAACACCACCGTGCCCTTGTGGCGCATGAAGCCGTGGGCGGGCCAGTGGACGCCGGAGTTGGTGGCCACCGGCCAGCAAGGGACGTCCAGATCGCGATAGATCGCCGCCACGCCCGGCTTGTAGTCCGCCGGCGCGCCGACCGGGGCGCGGGTGCCTTCCGGGAAGATCAGGATCTGGCGGCCTTCGGCCAGACGGGCGCGGGCCTGTTTGACCATGGTCTTCAGCGCGGTCGAACCGGCCGAGCGGTCGACCGGGATCATCTTCGTCTTCCAGGCGAACCAGCCGAAGAAGGGCAGGACCATCAGCTCCTTCTTCAGCACGAAGCAGGGGTCGTCGAGGACGGCGAAGGGCGCGACCACGTCCAGCATCCCCTGATGCTTCGGCGCGATCAGGGCCGGGCCGGTCGGGCGGTGCTCAAGGCCCCGGAACTCGACCTTCACCCCGGCGATCCAGCGCAGGCCGAACAGCACGAACCGCGCCCAGGCCTTGATCACGCCCATGGCCGGGCCATGAGCCATCAGCAGCGCGGGCGACAGGCCGACCGCGAAGATCGGCATCGACAGATAGAGCCACAGGGTGAACAGCAACGAACGCAGGGTCTGCACGGTCAGGCGGCCTTTTCTTGCGGGGCGTCTTCCGCGGCGGTCGCCGCCGGACGTCCCTCGCCGGAGAGCTTGCCCACGGCGACGCGGCCCAGGGCCGCGAGGTATTTCAGATATTCCAGCGTCATCCGCCGGGCGGTGACGGCGGCCCGCCACCAGCGCGAATTGTCCAGCGAGGGGGTCTCGACCGCATAGGCGGTCAGGGCCACGCCGGGGGCGGCGGCCCGGATCTCGGTCAGGGCGCGCGGCATGTGGTAGTCCGAGGTCACCACGATCAGGCTCTCATAGCCCTTGGCGTCGGCCCAGGCGGCGATCTCCTGCGCATTGCCGATGGTGTCCTCGGCCTCGAAGCCCAGGTCGACGCAGCAGTTGAACAGGCGGTTCGAGCCGGGGGTCAGGGCGCGCAGCTCCTGCCGGCGGACCTCGCGGTTGACGCCCGAGATCAGCACCCGGTCGCCCTTGCCCTGCTCCAGCAGGCGGATGGCGGCGTTGACCCGCTCCGCCGACGGGCCGGTCAGGGCCACGATGGCGTCGGCGCGCTCCGGCTCGGGCGCGGGCGTGTAGCCGCGCACCCGTTCGGCGAACACGAACAGGCCGATCAGCCAGATTAACACCACGATGGCGATGAAAGTCAGAAACTTCATGCCCTTAGCCTACCTGTGGCCCCTCAGTCGCGCCAGCGCGGTGAAGCGCGCCGCGACAAGCGCCACCGTAGCCGCCAGCAGCGGACATGGCGAGAGGATCAGGATATCGCTCCAGGCGACGGGCAGGGCGGGGGTTAGGCCGTCGCTGCCGCCCAGCAG
The DNA here is from genome assembly GCF_036400995.1 of Brevundimonas sp. Classification (GTDB taxonomy): domain Bacteria; phylum Pseudomonadota; class Alphaproteobacteria; order Caulobacterales; family Caulobacteraceae; genus Brevundimonas. The sequence continues at coordinate 520 of NZ_DASWWG010000097.1, read as the reverse complement.
GCGCAGCAGGCTCGACGCCAGCATGGCCGCTAGCGCGCCCGCGGCGCCCGCGCCCGCCGCCAGCAGGCCGTAGCGGCGCTGGAACAGCCCCGCGATCCGCCCGTCCGAGGCGCCGTTCAGGCTCAGGGTCTCGATCACCGTCGCCTGCGCCGCCATCCCGGCGCGGGTCGCATAGGCCACCGCCGCCCCCGCCGCGCCCGCCGTCAGCAGGAAGGCCAGGGCCGCCAGCACGGTGATCAGGCCCGCCGACCGCTCGGCCTCGCCGCGCCACAGGCTGTGATCGTCCACGGTCGCGTCGACCCCCGCCTGCGCCAGCGCCCGGCTCAGGGTCACGGCGCTGGCCGGGGCGTCCCTGTTCAGCCGCACGGTCACCAGATGGGGCAGGGGCAGGTCGGGCAGGACCGCGTCGCCGACCCAGGGGCGCAGCAAATCCTCGGCGGCCTTGCGGTCCATGGCCTCGGCCTCGTCCACCCCGGTGACGCCCGCCAGGGTCTCGGCGGCGCGGGCGGCGGCGGCGTCG
>NZ_DASWWG010000096.1:0-15450 GCF_036400995.1 Brevundimonas sp. | reverse complement strand
CCTGAGGCTCGAACGCCGCCCGATCCGGACCGGCAAGCAGACCATCACCGTCACCGTGGCGAAGAAACCCGCCTGGGTCGGCGCCGACCCCTACAACATCCTCATCGACCGCAACGCCGACGACAATCTGTTCAGGGTGGGGAGCTGACGAAGACGCGAAAGGACTCAACTCTCCCCCCGTTTCACGGGCGGAGAGTTGGTATGGCCGACCGCCTCTAGCGGCTTCCAAACAGCGCCGTGCCCACGCGCACGCTGGTCGCCCCGAACCGCACCCCGGCCTCGAAATCCCCGCTCATCCCCATGCTGAGCTTCTCCACCCCGTTCCGCGCCGCGATCTTCGCCAACAGCGCAAAATGCAGCCCCGCCGGCTCGTTCTCCGGCGGAATGCACATCAGCCCCTCGATCCCAAGCCCCAGCCCCCGGCAGAAGGCAATGAACCCGTCCGCCTCCGCCGGCGCGACGCCGGCCTTCTGCGGCTCCTCCCCGGTATTGACCTGCACATAGAGCCGCGGCGTCCGCCCGCTCCTGGCCATCTCGTCCGCCAGCGCCCGCGCGATCTTCTCCCGGTCTACTGTCTCGATCACGTCGAACAGCGCCACCGCATCGGCCGCCTTGTTGCTTTGCAGGGGCCCGATCAGTCGCAGCTCCAGCCCTTCGCGCCGGTTCTCCCCGGTCCATCGCGCCGCCGCCTCCTGCACCCGGTTCTCGCCGAACACCCGCTGCCCGGCGTCCAGGGCGGCGTCCAGCGCCTCGTCCGGTTGGGTCTTGGTCACGGCGACCAGCGTCACGGTCGCCGCGTCCCGTCCGGCGATCCGGCAGGCGCGGGCGATCTTGCGGCGCACCGTGTCGAAGCTGGACGCGATGGAGGGATCAGCAGAAGAGGAGATCATGAACCGGTCGAACGCGGATGCCTTGTGGCGGGTCGCCAGCGGTCTAGCCCGCGAGGCGACGAAAGTCAGCCGCGCCGACGGCGCGCCCCGTCCCAACCTGCCGCCCCTGCTCTTCTTCACCGACGGCGACCGGACGCCCGAGCCCTGGCGGGTCGCCACCCGCCTGCCGGTCGGTTCGGGCGTGGTGTTTCGTCATTTCGGCGCGCCCGAGGCCCGCGAGACGGCCCTGCGTCTGCGCGAGGCCACCCTCCGCCGCGACGGCCTGCTGCTGATCGGCCGCGACGCCGATCTGGCCGAGGCGATCCAGGCCGACGGGGTCCATCTGCCGGAAGCCCTGATCAGCGAGGCCGCGGCCCTCGCCGCCCGCCGTCCGGACTGGACCCTCACCGCCGCCTTCCACGGCCGCAACGCCTTGCCCGACCTGACCGGCCTCGACGCCCTGGTGGTCTCCCCGGTCTTTCCGGCTGGCGGCGCCTCGGGCGAGAAAGCGCCGCTGGGCTACGCCGGACTGACGGAACTGGCGCGGATCATCCCCCGGCCCGTCTATGCGCTGGGCGGCGTCAACGCGTCGAACGCCCCTCAGCTCACAGGCTCGGGCGCGTACGGAATTGCAGGGGTGGGGTCGATCCGCGAGGCCTTCGGGGCCTGATCAGAAGCGGAAGATCGATTCCAGACGGAAGCGGGCGGTCGGACGCTCGGTCTGCGGGGCGCGGCCCGGATCACGGTCTTGCTCGGCCAGACCGGCGGAAGCGCCGACGCGCAGGCGCGGATTGACGCGATAATAGGCGCCGGCCTCGACGTCGCCGAGGTTGTCCTCGCGGCCGACGGGCTGGTTCAGGTTCAGGTCCAGACCCCAGCGGCCGCGCTCGGTGAACCGCAGGCGGCTCTGGCCCGAAGGCGCGGCGGCGCGGGCGGCGTTGGCTTCGTTCAGGGAGACGGCGGGCGCGCGGCTGCGTCCGGACGCGCTCTGGGCGGCGGCCGCGTCGGCCATGGCCACCAGGCCGAGGCCCGCGACCAGTCCAGCGATGACGGCGCTCTTGCGCATGTCCTGCCCTTCACGTCACGACGGGGGTCCCGGCGCGATCCATTGCCAGCAAGTAGACACCGCCGGACAGCCCGGTCAACGGAACGAGGCTGAACGGCCCAGGTTCCCTGCGACTCAGCAGGACTCCTGTGGCGCGAGCGTCACGGCCCGGGGGCGCCCCGCCGCGTGTATGACGCCTCCCCGACACGATGCGGCGCCGGTTCGCGTGTCTTGCCTTGTCATCGCCCCTTTTCACCGTGTTATAGAGCCTCGCTTCGGTCCCGACCCGCGTTCGGGCGGTCCGGCGCGTGCGTGGGAAGGTCCGACGCGCGTCCGTTCGAATGGAGAACTGTCTATGGTGCTGGTTCGCGGCGCAGCGGTCGCCCTGATCGCTTCCGGTCTGATGCTGGGCGCGTGCAGCTCGCTGCCGAGACTTCCGGGCACGGCCCCCTCGGGCGCCCAGGCGGCCCGTCCGGCCGCCCAGACCGGCATCGGCGTCAACGCCTTCCTGTGGCGCGCGACCCTCGACACCCTCAGCTTCATGCCGCTGGCCAACGCCGATCCTTGGGGCGGCGTGATCAATTATGACTGGTACACCGACCCGCAGACGCCGAACGAGCGCTTCAAGGCCACGGTCTTCATCCTCGACACCCGCCTGCGCGCCGACGCCCTGAACGTCACGGTCACCAAGGAAGTCCGCAACGCCGACGGCCAGTGGGTCGCCGCGCCGGTCGCCGCCCAGACCGAGACCGACCTTGAGAACGCGATCCTGACCAAGGCGCGTCAGCTCAACCTGCAGAACGCCGGCTAAACCTCTCTCACGACCACAGCCTCCTTCAGGCCGCGCCCTCAAGGAGCGATGCCTCAAGGATTCCCGTGGCCCGCTACGAGCCCAAGACCGCCGAACCCCGCCAGCAGGCCCGCTGGGCGGCCGCCGACGCCTTCCGCACGCCCACGGAAGGCACCGGGAAGCCGAAATACTACGTCCTGGAGATGTTCCCCTACCCCTCGGGGAACATCCACATGGGCCACGCCCGCAACTATGTGATGGGCGACGTGGTGGCGCGGTCGAAGCGCGCCCAGGGGTTCGACGTCCTGCATCCGATGGGCTGGGACGCCTTCGGCCTGCCCGCCGAGAACGCCGCCATCGAGCGCGGCGTCCATCCGGGCGACTGGACTTGGTCCAACATCGCCAACATGCGCGACCAACTGAAGCTGCTGGGCCTGTCGCTGGACTGGAGCCGCGAATTCGCCACCTGCGACCCGGCCTATTACGGCAAGCAGCAGGCCTGGTTCCTGGAGCTGTTCAAGCGCGGCCTGGTTTATCGCAAGGACTCGGTGGTCAACTGGGATCCGGTCGACAACACCGTCCTGGCCAACGAGCAGGTGGTCGACGGCCGCGGCTGGCGCTCGGGCGCCCTGGTCGAGAAGCGCAAGCTGAACCAGTGGTTCCTGCGCATCACCGACTACGCGGACGATCTGATCGAAGGCCTGAAGGAACTGGAAGGCCGCTGGCCCGAGAAGGTTCGCCTGATGCAGGAGAACTGGATCGGCAAGAGCCGCGGCGCGACCCTGTGGTGGAACATCGTCGAGGCGCCGGACTTCCTGCCCGCTTCGCCGGAGGGCGAGCCGAACCACGCCCGTGATCCGATCGAGGTCTACACCACCCGTCCCGACACCCTGTTCGGCGCCAGCTTCCTGGCCCTGTCGGCGGATCATCCGCTGACCAGGGCCATCGCCGCGCACCGACCCGACGTCCAGGCCTTCATCGAGACCTGCGCCCGCTCGGGCACCAGCGAGGCCGATATCGAGAAGGCCGAAAAGCTGGGCGTCGATCTGGGCATCCGCGTCCAGCACCCGTTCGACCCGTCGCGCACCGTGCCGGTCTGGGCCGCCAACTTCGTCCTGTCGACCTACGGCTCGGGCGCCATCTTCGGCTGCCCGGCCCACGACCAGCGCGACTTCGAATTCGCCACCAAATACAGCCTGCCCATCGTCCCGGTCGTGAGACCCGAGGGCGCCGGTGATGACTTCACCGTCGGCGACGAGGCCTACACCGGTCCCGGCGCCATCTTCCAGTCGGACTTCCTGAACGGTCTGGACGTCGAGGCCGCCAAGGCCGAGGCCATCGCCCGTCTCGAGGCCGCCGACCAGGGCAAGGGCGCGACCATCTACCGCCTGCGCGACTGGGGCATCAGCCGTCAGCGTTACTGGGGATGTCCCATCCCTGTGATCCACTGTGACAGCTGCGGCGCGGTCCCGGCCGCCGACCTGCCGGTCGAGCTGCCGAAGGACGTGTCCTTCGACCGCCCGGGCAATCCGCTGGACCACCATCCGACCTGGAAGCATGTCAAATGCCCGTCGTGTCACGGTGATGCGAAGCGCGAGACGGACACCCTGGACACCTTCGTGGACTCCAGCTGGTACTTCGCCCGCTTCACCGATCCGACCGCGGCCGAACCGATCTCGAAGACCGCCGCGGACAAGTGGCTGCCGGTCGACCAGTATATCGGCGGCGTCGAGCACGCGGTCCTGCACCTGCTCTACGCCCGCTTCATCAGCCGCGCCCTGTCGGATGCGGGCCTGATGACGGTCAAGGAGCCCTTCGCCGGCCTGTTCACCCAAGGGATGGTGGTCCACGAGACCTATTCCGACGGCGTGGACGACGTCGGCCGCCCGGTCTGGGTCGAGCCGACCGACGTGCGTCTCGAGACGGTCGACGGCAAGCGTGTCGCCACCCGCCTGTCGAACGGCGCCGTCCTGACCATCGGCGACATCGAGAAGATGTCGAAGTCCAAGAAGAACGTGGTCGCCCCGCAGGAGATCGTCGACACCTACGGCGTCGACGCCGGTCGCCTGTTCGTCCTGTCGGACAGCCCGCCCGAACGGGACGTGCAATGGACCCCCGGCGGCGTCGAGGGCGCCAGCCGCTTCGTCCAGCGCGTCTGGGCCGAGGTCGACGGCTATGACCCCGCCTTCGCCGGCGAGGCCGACGCCAACGCCGCCCTGCTGCGCGAGACGCACAAGGCCATCAAGGCCGTCAGCGAGGGCATCAGCGGCTTCCGCTTCAACTCCGCCATCGCCAAGCTCTACGCCTTCGTCGCCACCGTGCGCGATCATCCGAAGGCGGGCGGCGACGCGCGTCGTCAGGCCCTGTCGGCCCTGCTGCGTCTGGTCGCCCCCTTCACCCCGCACCTGGCCGAGGAAGGCTGGACGCGACTGGGCGAAGAGGGGATGATCCTGGACGCGCCCTGGCCGGAATATGATCCGGCCCTGGCGGCCGACGACGAGGTCGTCCTGCCCATCCAGGTCAACGGCAAGCGCCGCGGCGAAATCCGCGTCGCCCGCGGTCTGGAGCCGGCGGAGGTCGAAGCCCTCGTCATGGCCGATCCGGACGTCCAGGCGCGACTGGAGGGTCTGACGGTGAAGAAGATCGTCGTGGTCAAGGACCGCATCGTCAACGTGGTGGTCGCCGGATGAGGGCCCGCCTCGCCGCCCTCGCCGTCGCGCTTGTCTCGCTGATGGGACTGTCCGCCTGCGGCTTCACGCCCCTGTACGGCGATCTCGGCGCGGGGACCTCCCTGTCGCGCATCGCCGTGACCACCCAGGATGACCGTCTGGGCTACCGGGTGCGCGAGCAGCTGGAGGATGCCCTCGGCCGCGACGGCTCGCAGCCGCCCCTGTGGCGTCTGGAGACGACCATCGAGCAGTCGCGCCGTCCGCTGGGCCGCCGCATCGACGATACGGCCACCCGCTACGAGCTGACCGTGCGCGGGACCTGGACCCTGACCCCGACGACCGGCGGCGCGCCGATCACCGGCGTCGAGACCGTCACCACCACCTACGCCGCCGCCGACCAGCCCTACGCCGCCATCGCCGCCCAGCAGGACGGCGAGGAGCGCGCCGCGGCCGAGCTGGCCCGGCTGATCCGTCTCGACCTGCTGCGGACCCTGTCGGCCCCGTGATCCTGTCGAAGCGGCCCGAGGTCGATCGCTTCCTGAAGACCCCGGACAAGGCCGTCCGGGCCGCCGTGATCCACGGCAAGGACCGCTCCGGCGTCGCCGAGCGGGCCGAGGTCCTGTGCAGGGCGATCACCCCGGACCTCAACGACCCGTTCAACGTCACCGTCCTGACGGACAGCGACATCGACGGCGACGAGACCCGTCTGGACGAGGCCCTGACCGCGCTCAGCATGATCGGCGGCCGCCGTCTGGTCCGCGTCCGCCTGTCGGCCGAGAAGGCCTCGATTGACAAGATGCTGGCCGCCGCGCTCAAATCCCACGCGGCGGGCGACTTCAACCCCGACTGCATGCTGGTCATCGAGGCCGGGGCCCTGGGCCGCGACTCCGCCCTGCGCAAGGCCGCCGAGGCCGACAAGGCCGCCGTCGGCATCGCCTGCTACGAGGACGAGACCGGCGACGTCGCCCGCATGACCCGCGAGGCCCTGGCCGGCGACAAGGTCGGGTTGACGCAGGACGCCCTGGATCGTTTCGTTTCCCGCCTGCCCCGCGAGCGCGGCCTGATGCGGCAGGAGATCGAGCGCCTGATCCTCTACATCGGTCCCGGCAGCGGCCGGACCATCGACACGCCCGAGCTGGAGCAGCACCTGGGGGTCGAGCCCGACGCCTCCCTGCAGGACGCCGCCCTGCAGGCCTTCGGCGGCCGCCCCGGCCCCGCCCAGTCCGGCCTCCGCCGCGCCTTCGCGGAAGGGGAAAGCCCGGTCATGGCCGTGAGACAAGCGTCGATCCACCTCGGAAAACTCCGCCGAATCAACGTCTTGCAGGGGAACGGGGCCAACGCCAAGGAGGCCGCCAAGGCCGCCGGCGTGTTCTGGAAACAGGAGGCGGAAATGCTCCGTCAGGCCCGCAACTGGCGTCTGGACGACCTCGACCGGGTGCTGGACAGCGTCAACGCCGCCGACATCGCCACCAAGACCACGGGCTCCCCGGACCAGCTGATCGCCGAACGCCTGCTGCTGGAGATTTCCGCCCGCGCGAGGCGTCTGGGGCTCTAACCCCGCTTCGAGGCCCGCCGGAAGGCCGGCTTGTTCAGGGCCGAGTTCTGGTGCGCGACGCTCTTTTCGGCGTGCTGGGCGGGCTTGAAGCCGCCGGACCCGGCCTTGCCCCCGCCCGCCTTCTTGGCGGCCAGCGCCTTCTTCATCGCTTCAGCGGTCGGATTGGGCTTGTCGTCGGTCATTCGTCCATCCTGCCACCGACGCGACGCGCCAGCCAGACCGTCACGCCGCCCCGGTCATAATCGCCGACCGCATGATCGATCACCGCGAACCCGGCCGCCTCCAGCCGCGTCCGGTATTCCGCCGTCGACAGGCTGGCGTGATAGAGCGGCTCGCCCCGCCACTGGCCGATCGCCTCCCCGTCCGTATCACCCGAGGTGAACATCAGCACCCCGCCCGGCCGCACATGCCGCGCGAACACCGCGAACAGGGCCCGCTGGTCGTCCCGGGTCAGATGAAAACTGCTGTGCCAGGCGATCAGCCCGTCAAACGCGCGCCCCAGATCCAGCCCGCGCATGTCCGCGACGATCCAGTCCTGCGCCGGAAACCGCGCGCGGCACAGGTCCACGGCGCCCGCAGAGGCGTCCACCCCGGTCACCGCCCGGCCCTGTTCGATCAGATACCGCGCCACCGGCTCGCCCGAGCCGCAGCCCAGGTCGAGCACCGTCCCGCCCATCGGCACATGGGCCAGAAAGGCCTCCAGCCAGGGCGTTTCCACCGTCAGGCCACGGCCGCGATCGGCGTCCCAGTCCGCAGCGCGGCGGCTGTAGAGATCGATGATCCCGTCAGCCGCCCCCGGGCCCGCCTTCGGCATCTCAGCCCCGCATCAGGCGGCGGCAGAGGTCGTCCAGCTGTTCCAGCGTGCCGTAGCGGATGGTGATCTCGCCCTTGCCGCCCTTGTCCGACAGCTGGACCTTCAGGCCCAGGGCGTCGGCCAGATCCTGCTCCAGCGCGGCCACATCGGCCGAGCCCTCGCCCGACAGGCCCGCCGGCTTCGCCTTGCCGGGCTTCGGCCCTTCCGCCGAGCGGCGCGCCAGCGCCTCGGCCTGACGCACATTCAGCCCCTCGCGCACGATCTGGTCGGCCAGATCGCCGGCGTTGACGGTGTTGATCAGGGCCCGGGCATGACCGGCGCTCAGCTGGCCGTCGCGCACATAGTCCAGCACCTCGTCCGGCAGCTGCAGCAGGCGCAGGGTGTTAGCCACATGGCTGCGGCTCTTGCCGACGATGCCCGCCACCGCGTCCTGCGTCCGGCCGAAGCGGTTCATCAGCTGGCGGTAGGCGTCGGCCTCTTCCAGCGGGTTCAGGTCCGCGCGCTGGACGTTCTCGATGATGGCGACCTCAAACACCTCGACGTCGTCCATTTCACGGATGACGACCGGCACCTCGGTCAGGCGGGCCATCTGCGACGCGCGCCAGCGGCGTTCACCGGCGATGATCTGCCAGACCCCGTCCTCGCCCGGCTGCGACCGCACCAGGATCGGCTGCAGCACGCCCTTGTCGCGGATCGAGGTCGACAGCTCTTCCAGGATTTCCGGGGTGAAGATCTTGCGCGGCTGGTCCGGGTTCGGCTTCAGGCTCTCGATCGGCACGATGCGCACGCCGGCGGGCGGCGGCGAGCCGTCCACGGCCACCGCTTCGCTGGCCTGTTCTCCCAGAAGGGCCGACAATCCCCGGCCGAGACCGCGCTGACGTTCGCTCAAGATACTGTTTCCGTTCTTCTAATTCTGTCTCAGGCGGCCTGCTTCAGGCGTTTGCGCTCTCGCGCCACCACCTCACGGGCCAGCTTCAGATAGGCCTGGCTGCCCGCGCATTTCAGGTCATAGATCAGGGCCGGCTTGCCGAACGACGGCGCCTCGGCCACCCGCACATTGCGCGGGATGACGCTGTCATAGACCTTGTCGCCGAAATGGTTGCGCACATCGTTGGCCACCTGCCCCGACAGGGCGCTTCGGCGGTCGTACATTGTCAGCACCAGACCCTGGATTTCCAGCGCCGGGTTCAGGCTCTGGCGCACCATGTCGACGGTCTTCATCAGCTGGGTCAGGCCCTCCAGCGCGAAGAACTCGCACTGCAGCGGCACCAGCACCGCGTCCGCGGCGGCCATGGCGTTCAGCGTCAGCAGGTTCAGCGACGGCGGGCAGTCGATCAGCACATAGTCATAACGCGTCTGGCCGTCCCGGCCCTGCGAGGCCAGGGCGTCGCGCAGGCGGAACGAGCGGCGGTCAGCCTGGCTCAGTTCGATCTCGACGCCCGACATGTCAGCGTCGGCGGGAATGATGTGCAGGCCCGGCACGGCGGTATGCACGGCGGCGTCATCGACCGAGCGGCCGTCCACGACCACGTCATAGATGGTCACCCGGCGTGTTTCACGTGGAACACCCAGTCCCGTGGAGGCATTGCCCTGAGGGTCCATGTCCACGATCAGCACCTTCTCGCCGATCGCGGCCAGGGCGGTGCCGAGGTTGATCGCGGTGGTCGTCTTGCCCACCCCGCCCTTCTGGTTGGAAACGGCGAGGACGCGGGTCTTCTTCTCAGCGCGCACGGCGGAGGCTCCGAACGGATACGATACGGCCGCGCGGATCGCTGCGCGAGACGGAGAGGTCACTCTCAAAATGCCAGACTCGCCGGGCCTCGGCCACCTCGACCTCTGCCTTTTCCCCCTTCAGGAACAGTCCACGGGCGCCCCGCTGTAGATAAGGCTGTGCATAGCCGAGGAGCTTTTCCATCGCCGCGACCGCCCGGGCCGTCACGACCTCGACCGAAACCTTCTGTTCCTCCGCCCGGCCGTTGATCACCGTGGCCGGCAGACCCAGCGCATCGACGACCGTCTGCAGGAACCGGCAGCGCTTCCCCAGACTGTCGATCAACCAGACGTGGGCGCCCGGCCGGTCCTTCAGCAGGATCGCCAGAACCACGCCCGGGAATCCGGCCCCCGCCCCCAGATCGGCCCAGGTCTTCGCCCCGGGCTCCAGCGCCAGCAGCTGGGCGGAGTCCCAGTAGTGTCGGTTCCAGATGTCCGGAATCGTATCGGGCCCGACGAGGTTCATCACCTCATTGGCCTCGGCCAGCATCCCGGCGAAGGCTTCGAGGTCGGCCATGTTGGCGTCGGAGGCGCCGGTCAGCGCCTGGAATTCAGAAGGAGTCATATCTCACTTTCCTCCCCTCCCGAGAGAAGGGACCGCGAAGCGGTGGAGGGGTGTTCAGGGGCTTCCCCCTCCGTTACGCCTCGGCCTTGGCGCGCTTCACGTGCGACAGCAGGGCGGTCAGGGCGCCGGGGGTCATGCCCTCGATCCGGCCCGCCTGCCCCAGGGTGCGGGGCTGAACGCGGGCCAGCTTCTCCTTGACCTCGTTCGACAGGCTGCCGATGGCGGCGTAGTCGAGGTCCACCGGCAGGGCCAGGGCCTCTTCCCGACGCAGGGCCTCGGCGTCCGCGGCCTGACGGTCCAGATAGCCGGCGTAGCCCGCGTCGATGGTGATCTGCTCGCGCACCTGCGCTGACCAGTCGGCGATCTCGGGTCGCACCGGCAGGAAGGTGTCCAGCGTCACCCCCGGGAAGGACAGCAGATCACGGATCGACCGGCGCTGGCCGTCGGCGTTCACACGGATGCCCAGTTCCCCGGCTTCCTTGGGCGTGAACAGCGTTTCACGTGAAACAGCGCTCGCCGCGGCCAGTTCGGCGGCCTTGGCGGCGAAGGCCTCGGCCCGGCGCGCGCCGACCACGCCCGCCTCGACGCCCAGCGGGGTCAGCCGCTGATCGGCGTTATCCGCGCGCAGGGTCAGGCGGTACTCCGCCCGGCTGGTGAACATACGGTAGGGCTCGGTCACACCCTTGGTGACCAGATCGTCGATCATCACCCCGATATAGGCCTGGTCGCGACCGAAAATGATCGGCGCCTTTCCGGCCGAGGCGCGGGCGGCGTTCAGCCCGGCCATGAGCCCTTGGGCCCCCGCCTCCTCATAACCGGTCGTGCCGTTGATCTGGCCGGCCAGATACAGGCCCGGTCGCTTCTTCACTTCCAGCGCCGGGTTCAGCTCGCGCGGGTCGACGTAGTCGTATTCGATCGCATAGCCGAAGCGGAACACCTCGACCTGCTCCAGACCGGGGATGGTCCGCAGGAAGGCCAGCTGGGTCGCGTCCGACACCGAGGTCGAAATGCCGTTCGGATAGACCGTCGGATCGTCCAGACCCTCGGGCTCGAGGAAGATCTGGTGCGAGGTCTTGTCGGCGAACCGCACCACCTTGTCCTCGATGGACGGGCAGTAGCGCGGGCCGCGGCCGGACAGGTGGCCGCCATAGACGGCGCTTTCGCCCAGGTTCTCGGCGATGATCCGGTGGGTTTCTTCCGTGGTGTGGGTCACGCCGCAGGTGATCTGCGGCACGTCGATCCGGTCGGTCAGGAAGCTGAAGGGCACAGGCTCGGCGTCCGCCGCCTGATGCTCCAGTCGGTCCCAGGCGATGGTCCGACCGTCCAGCCGGGCCGGGGTGCCGGTCTTCAGACGGCCCATCTGCAGGCCCGCGCCGTACAGGTCCGCGGCCAGACCGGTCGACGGCGCCTCGCCGTGACGGCCCGCGGGGGTCCGTTCGTCGCCCTTGTGAATGACGCCGTTCAGGAAGGTGCCGGTCGTCAGCACGACCGCGCTCGCCGACAGTTCGACGCCGTCGCCGGTGACCACGCCGGTCACCCGGTCGCCGTCCATGATCAGGCTCTCGGCGGTACCCGCCATCCGTTCGAGGTTCGGGGTGTCGGCCAGCTCGGCCTGCATGGCCTCGCGATACAGACGACGATCAATCTGGCTGCGCGGCCCCTGCACCGCCGCGCCCTTCGAGCGGTTCAGCAGGCGGAACTGGATGCCGGACACATCGCCCAGTCGCCCCATGACGCCGTCCAGGGCGTCGATCTCGCGGACCAGATGGCCCTTGCCCAGACCGCCGATGGCCGGGTTGCAGGACATCTCGCCGATGGTTTCCAGCTTCTGGGTCAGCAACAGGGTGCGCGCGCCCGTGCGCGCCGAGGCGGCCGCGGCCTCACACCCGGCGTGCCCGCCGCCGATGACGATGACATCAAAGGATTTCATCGCCGGGACATAGTCGAAACGGACCGGTTTTTCCACCGGCGCCGTGGCGGTGTTTCACGTGAAACAGCTCTCCTCCCCCTCCTGGGGAGGTGGCTCGACGGCGAAGCCGACGAGACGGAGGGGGCAGGCCAAACTCACTTCCCGATGCAGAAGGTCGAGAAAACCTCGCCCAGAATATCCTCCACCCCGATGGCGCCGGTCACCCGGGCCAGGGCTTCCGCCGCCCGCCGCAGGTCGTCACCCGCCATCTCGGGCGCCAGATCCAGCGCGCGGCGACCGGCCTCGACAGAGACCAAAGCCTCCTCCAGCCGCCGGCGATGCCGCTCGCGGGTGACCGCCGGGAAGTCGGCGCCGGACAGGTCGCGGGCCAGACGGGCGGCGATCCAGTCGTGCAGGGCCGCCATCCCCTCCCCCGTCGTCGTGCTGACGATCAGGGCCTCGCGACCGACGATCGGCGCCGCCCCGAGATCGGCCTTGGTCAGGACCACCAGATCGTCGGGCCGCGCATAATCCGCCGCCACGCCGTCGACGTCGCCCGGCGCCCGGACCCACAGACGCAGCTCGGCCTGTTCGGCCCGGGCCCGCGCCCGGCGCACGCCCTCGGCCTCGACCGGATCGTCGCTGTCGCGCAGACCCGCCGTATCCGACAGGGTCACCGCATAGCCGCCGATGACCAGATCGGCGTCCAGAACATCCCGTGTCGTCCCGGCGATCGGCGTCACGATGGCCGCCTCGCGCGCCACCAGCGCGTTGAACAGGGACGACTTGCCCGCATTGGTCTCGCCGATCAGGACGATGCGATAGCCCTCGCGCACCCGCTCGCCCCGCCCGCCGTCGGCCAGGGCGCCCTTCAGGTCGACGATCAGCCCGTCCAGAACCGGCCCCGCCGTGCGCGCCAGATTGTCCGGCACCTCCTCGTCGGGGAAGTCGATCTCGGCCTCGACCAGCGCCAGCGCCTTCAGCAGGTCGCGGCGGAAGCCGGCGTAGGCGGCGCCCAGCGCCCCGTCCAGCTGACCCAGCGCCTGCGCGGCCTGGGCCGTCGTCTCGGCGTCGATCAGGTCGGCGACCGCCTCGGCCTGGGCCAGGTCCATCCGTCCGTTCTCGAACGCCCGACGGGTGAACTCGCCCGGATCGGCGGGGCGCAGGCCCAGGGCGACCAGAGCCTTCGCCGCCGCTTCGACCACCGCCCGGCCGCCGTGCAGATGCAGCTCGGCGCAATCCTCGCCGGTGTAGGAGTTCGGTCCCGGGAAGCGCAGCACCAGCGCCTGATCGATGGTCCGGCCCTCGTGGGTCAGGGTCCGCAGCGACGCCATCCGCGCCTTCAGCCCGCCGGCGCCCAGACCCGTCAGGGCCGCGTCCGTGCCCGGACCGCTCAGCCGCACAATGGCGATCGCCCCCCGGCCGGGCGGGGTGGCGAGGGCGAAAATGGTGTCGGTCACTTGGTGGAGCCCACCGCCCCTTCCATCAGGCGGCGGAACTGGTCCTGCGCCTGCAGGCCGAAACTGGTCCAGGTCTTCATCAGCTCTTCCGGCTGCATGGCGGCGACATTGGCCTGCATCCGCTTCTGCATCTCGGCGACCATGGCGTCATTCAGCGGGGTCACGTCCGGCAGCCCCAGGAACGCCCGCGCCTCGGCCGGGGTGCAGTCGATCTCGACGTTGATTTTCATGGGATCGCTCCAATCTCTTGACCACGTTCATGGCCGATCCGGCCGCGTAAAGGAACCGTCCTGATGACCCGCCCCTCGAGCCAGTCCGCCGTCCGCTTCAGCCGCACCGGCGGCCCCGAGGTTCTGGAGCTGGTCGAGGTCCCGGTCGAGGCGCCGGGCCCGGGCGAGATCCTGATCCGAAACGTCGCGATCGGTCTCAACTTCATCGACATCTATCACCGCACCGGCCTCTACCCCCTGCCCCTCCCCTCCGGTCTCGGCAAGGAGGCCGCGGGCGTGGTCGAGGCCGTCGGCGAGGGCGTCACCCGCTTCAAGGTCGGCGACCGCGTCGCCACCGCCAATGCGCAAGTTATAGCCTACTCAAACTTCCTCAGACTCCCGGAAATTTTCGCGGTCGCCGTTCCGGACGACATCAGTCTGGAGGTGGCGGCCGCTGTCATGCTCAAGGGGATGACGGCCGAGTTTCTGGTCAACCGGGCGTTTCACGTGAAACAGGGCGACGAGATCCTGCTCCACGCCGCCGCCGGCGGGGTCGGCCTGATCCTCGGCCAATGGGCCAAATCTCTCGGCGCCACCGTCATCGGCACGGTGGGCTCCAAGGCCAAGGCCGAGCTCGCCCTCGCCCACGGCTCGGACCACGCCATCCTCTACGACCGTGAGGACGTCGCCGCCCGTGTCCACGAAATCACCGAAGGCCGCGGCGTCGCCGTCGCCTATGACTCCGTCGGCAAGGACACATTCGAGGCGTCTCTGGCCAGCCTGAAACGACGCGGCACCCTGGTCCTGTTCGGCAACGCCTCCGGCCCGGTCCCGCCGTTCGATCCGCTCCGCCTGTCGCGCGGCGGCTCGCTCTACGTCACCCGCCCCACCCTGTTCGACTATGTCGCCACGGTCGAGGAACTCGACGCCAGCGCCGCCGCCCTCTTCGCCGTCATCCGCTCCGGCGCCGTCAAGGTCGAGATCGGCCAGACCTTCCCGCTGGCCGAAGTGCGCAAAGCCCACGAAGCCCTCGCCGGTCGGAAGACCACCGGCTCGACCCTGCTGATCCCCTGACCCCATGCCAAAGAAAAAGGGCCGCCCTATCCGGAGCGGCCCTTCGTCTTGTCATCCCCGCGAAAGCGGGGACGGTCAGGTGTTCATCGACTGGAAGAAGTCGGCGTTGTTCTTCGACTGGCGCAGCTTGTCGAGCAGGAACTCGATCGCGTCCTGCGGACCCATCGGGTTGAGGATGCGGCGCAGGACATAGGTCTTGGCCAGCTGATCCTTCGGCGTGATGAGGTCTTCCTTGCGGGTGCCCGACTTGAGCACGTCGATGGCGGGGAAGATGCGCTTGTCGGCCACCTTGCGGTCCAGGACGATCTCGCTGTTGCCCGTGCCCTTGAACTCTTCGAAGATGACCTCGTCCATCCGGCTGCCGGTGTCGATCAGGGCGGTGGCGATGATGGTGAGCGAGCCGCCCTCCTCCACGTTCCGCGCCGCACCGAAGAACCGCTTGGGTCGCTGCAGGGCGTTGGCGTCCACGCCCCCGGTCAGCACCTTGCCGGAGGATGGCACCACTGTGTTGTAGGCGCGGCCAAGGCGAGTCACCGAGTCCAGCAGGATCACGACGTCACGCTTGTGCTCGACCAGGCGCTTGGCCTTTTCAATCACCATCTCGGCGACCTGCACGTGGCGGGTGGCCGGCTCGTCGAAGGTCGATGCGACCACTTCGCCGCGCACGGAGCGCTGCATCTCGGTCACTTCCTCGGGACGCTCGTCGATCAGCAGCACGATC
>NZ_DASWWG010000095.1:0-3531 GCF_036400995.1 Brevundimonas sp. | reverse complement strand
CCCATGTCGAGCGAGTAGATGGTGGCGTCCTTCAGGACGTCCGGCACCTCGCCGTTGACGATCTTGCGGGCCAGGCCCTCGGCGATGGCGGTCTTGCCGACGCCCGGATCGCCGACCAGCAGCGGGTTGTTCTTGGTCCGGCGGCACAGGATCTGGATCGAGCGCTCGACCTCGGCGTGGCGGCCGATCAGCGGGTCGATCTTGCCGTTGCGGGCCTTCTCGTTGAGGTCGACGCAGTAGGCTTCCAGCGCCTCGCCGCCGGTCTTGGCGGCGGCGGCGTCCTCGGCCTCCTCCGGACCGACGCCGTTGGCCTTGGCCGGGCGGGTCTCGCCGGCGCCGGCCTTCTTGGCGATGCCGTGGGCGATGAAGTTGACCGCGTCGTACCGCGTCATGTCCTGCTCCTGCAGGAAGTAGGCGGCGTGGCTTTCGCGTTCGGAGAAGATGGCGACCAGCACATTGGCGCCCGAGACTTCCTCGCGGCCCGACGACTGGACGTGGATCACCGCGCGCTGGATCACGCGCTGGAAGCCGGCGGTCGGCTTGGCGTCATCGCCGTCCGAGGTGGCCAGGGCGGCCAGGTCGGTGTCGACGTAAAGGGTCAGGGCGGTCTTCAGCGCGGTCAGGTCGACGTTGCACGCCGTCATCACATTGGCGGCGTCGGGATCGTCCACGAGGGCCAGCAGCAGGTGCTCGAGCGTCGCGTATTCATGCCGGCGCTCGTTGGCGTAGTGCACCGCGCGGTGCAGGGTTTCTTCGAGAGGACGGGAAAACGAAGGCATAGGGAGGCTCCTCTCAGTCCTTTTCCATCGTGCATTGCAGCGGGTGCTGGTGACGGCGCGCCGTCTCGACCACCTGGGCGACCTTGGTTTCGGCCACTTCGTAGGTGAAGACACCGCACACCCCGACGCCATGCTGATGCACGTGCAGCATGATGCGGGTGGCGTCCTCGCGGCTCTTCTGGAAGAACCGCTCCAGCACGTAGATGACGAACTCCATCGGCGTGTAGTCGTCGTTCAGGATCAGCACCCGATACAGCGAGGGCTTCTGAAGTTTCGGCCTGGTTTCGGTGATCGTGGCGGAGCCGGAGCCCTCGCCCTGATCGCCGATCTTGCGTGACGGCGGCATTCGTTATCCGAGGTGGGAGAGTCGGATGGACAGATGGGAACTGTCCGACGGTTTTCCAGATGCGGCAAGTCACAGCTTTCTGTTCGGCCGCGGACCGTCAGCCCTTCGGGACCGTCCTCCCCGTCATCCGCCGTTTCGGTTGCGGAAAGCGAACACCGCCCCGCCCTGCGGGAAAATGTGCACTCGAGAAAAAATGGAGTGCACATCGTGCACTTTTTCCCGTGCGGCGGGGTGTGCGGGGACGACTCAACCGGTGGAGAGCGCGAGCGGCGGCGATGTCAAAGACCGGAGCCCAGTCTGGCACGCCGATGCGACAGAATTGGACGTAGGCCACAGAGCTTCCCTCTCCCTGAGGGAGAGGGTGGGGCCCGCCGACGAAGTCGGTGGGAGGGTGTGGGAGCGAATGGTTGGAGGTTGGGCGGGAGTCAGGTGCGGCCGGCGGTGTAAACCCACTCCCTCCCACGCCTGACGGCGCGGGCCCCTCCCTCTCCCGAGGGAGAGGGGGTCGGAGTTTGAACGCAAAAGGCCCCGGCGCTTCCGCCGGGGCCTTCGCAACGCTTACTGGAAGCGGGGTCGCCTTAGCGGGCGGCCTGGAACTTCTCGACCGAGGCGGTGACGCGCTCGTTGATCGGCTTGAAGCTGTCCTTCACCGAGGCGGTGAAGACGTCGGTCATCCTGGAGACTTCCGACAGATAGGTCTCGGCGGCCGACTTGGCCCACGAGGTCTGCAGCTCGATCAGTTCCTGCACCGAGCGGGCGGCGGCCAGCGACTGGGCGGCGGCGACGCCGTCTTCCCAGCTCTTCTTGCCGTAGGCCAGCGAGGCGGCCGACAGGGTCTCGGCGCCCTTCTGGGCGGCGGTGGCCGAGGCGACCAGGGCTTCGAGGTTCTTCTTGCCCTCGGCGTTCAGCTCAGCGACGCCGGCGATCGACTTGTCCACGCCTTCACGGAAGGCCTTGGCGGCGCCCGCTTGCAGCTTCTCGGCCTGGGCGGCGGTCTTTTCGACGGTCGCCTTGGCGGTTTCGACGGTCTTCTTCACGGTTTCGGCGCTGTCGGCCATGGCAGTCTCTCCTGAACCCTGGGGCGGCGGGGGCCGCTGGTGAATTTTTTCACGCGACTGGTGAATCCGTCGCGACGTCGCTCATATGGTGCAACTGCGAAAAGCGGTCAAGGGTTCATTGTGCACCGCACAAAAGTTTCATGAACCGGCGTTCCCGAAACGCTTCACAAAGTCGTTGACGCGCCGTTTACCCTCATGAAACCCGCCTCGCCCGATGGTAGCCTTTCTGTTCAGCGTCACGCCGGGGGGCCGTCGTCGCGCTATGGGATCGAGGCTCGCTTGCGTCTGACCACACTGCTCCGCCAGGGATGGCTTTCGCTGGTGATGATCGCCGTCATGATGGCGACGCCGGTCAGCGCCCCCGTCACGGTCGCCCAGGCCCAGGTGAATCCGACCTACGCCTCGATCGTGGTCGACGCCGAGACCGGCGAGGTCCTGTTCGCCCGCTATGCCGACAGCCGGCGCTATCCGGCGTCGGTGACCAAGGTGATGACTCTTTACATGGCCTTCGAGGCCCTGGCCGACGGCCGGGCGCGGCTGGATGACGTGATCACCGTGTCGCCCCGCGCCGCCAGCCAGCCGCCGTCGAAGCTCGGCCTCGCCGCCGGCCAGACGATCACGCTGGAGGACGCCATGAAGGCGACCGCCGTGCGCAGCGCCAACGACATGGCCGTGGCCATCGCCGAACATATCGGCGGCTCGGAAGCCCGCTTCACCGCCCAGATGACCCTGAAGGCGCAGGAGCTGGGCATGACCCACACGCGCTACGTCAACGCCAACGGCCTGCCGGACGCGCGTCAGCTGACCACCGCCCGCGACCTCGCCGTCCTGGGCCGCGCGGTAATGCGCGACTATCCGCAGTACTACCGGTTCTTCGGCATCCACGACTGGGTCTACAACGGCCGCAACTACACCAACACCAACGGCCTGCTGCGCACCGGCGGCGGCTATGACGGCATGAAGACCGGCCTGACCAACGCCTCGGGCTCGAACATCATGGCCTCGGCCGTGCGGGACGGGAAACGCATAATCACCGTCGTCCTGGGCGGCCAGTCGACGGCCAGCCGCAACGCCCACGTCGCCGCCCTGACCGACACCGGCTTCGAGGTCGTGCGCCTGCGCCGCCAGGGCGAACGCATCCAGGTGGCCCAGCTGTTCTTCGAGCAGCGCGGCTTCGGCAATGTGCCGGGAAGCAACACGCCCTCGCCCTCCCCGTCGGGCGGGCCGGTCCAGTACGCTTCCGTCAGCGACGAGGCCGACGACGCGGAGCTGACCACCATCCTGAACGGCGGCGTGGCGCCGGCCGCCGGGGCCACGCCCGCGCCGCCGGCCACCCGCAGCCCGCCCG
>NZ_DASWWG010000094.1:0-23218 GCF_036400995.1 Brevundimonas sp. | reverse complement strand
GACATCATCGCCATCCTGGGCATGGACGAGCTGTCGGAAGAGGACAAGCTGGTCGTGGCCCGCGCCCGCAAGATCCAGCGCTTCCTGTCGCAGCCGTTCTTCGTGGCCGAGCAGTTCACCAACTCGCCGGGCAAGTTCGTCGAACTGGCCGACACGATCCGCTCGTTCAAGGGCATCGTGGCCGGTGAGTACGACCACCTGCCGGAAGCCGCCTTCTACATGGTCGGCAACATCGACGAGGCCGTCGCCAAGGCCGAGAAGATGGCTTCGGAAGCCTGATCGACATGGCCGACAAGCTGAACTTCTCTCTCGTCTCGCCGGAACGCGAGGTCTTCTCGGGCCTCGTGGACCAGGTTGACGCGCCGGGCGTCGAGGGCGACTTCGGCGTCCTGGCTAATCACGCGCCCTTCATGACGGCCCTGCGCGAAGGCGTGGTGACCATCATCGACGGGTCGTCGCGTCGTCAGTTCGAGGTGCACGGCGGCTTCGCCGACGTCACCCCGGCCGGTCTGACCATCCTGGCCGAGCAGGCCTCGGAAGTCGCCGCGGCCTGATCGGACGCAAACTGCATCCCGCTTCGCTCCCGGTCAGCTCCGCTGGCCGGGAGCTTTGCTTTGTGGGGTGCGCAACGGGCGGATCGAGGGGGGCTGCAAGTGGCTAGTGATTAGCGGTTCGCCGCCGGAAGCGGTGGGTATCGTCCTGCCGCTACGCCGGCGGCATCAAGCCACTGGCCCCTAGCCACGTCACGCCCACCGGCCTTCCAGCAACAAGCGCCGCTGCCCCTTGAGCCCGCCGCTCCCCCGTCCTAGATAGCCCCTGCAAGACGAGGCCACGTCCTCGCTCCGCGAAAGCGGACCAAGTCCGGGACGGCCCGGCCCTTTGCAAGGAGGGCCGTATTCCGATGGCCTGGATTTCTCTTCTCATCGCCGGCGTCCTGGAAATCGTCTGGGCGTACTTCATGAAGCAGTCGCACGGCTTCACCCGCCTGTGGCCCAGCATCGCCACGCTCGGCTTCATGGGCGTCAGCTTCGCCCTGCTGTCCTTCTCGATGAAGACCCTGCCCATGGGCACGGCCTACGTCATGTGGACCGGCATCGGCGCGGTCGGCGCCTTCATCGTCGGCGTGATGCTGCTCGGCGAGCAGCTCAACCCCCTGCGCATCCTGGCGGCGGTGCTGGTGGTGTCAGGGCTGGTCCTGTTCCGGCTCGCCCCGGGCGGGAGCGCGCACTGATCCGTCGGGACGCACCGCCTCGCAGACCCGGAAGCTGGGGGGATTGCTGAGGGCGAACCGGCACCGCCACATATCGCCCTCGGCCCCCGCGGCGCCGTCATCCCCGTCGCGGCCGTCCTGACCGGGCAGGCCGTCCGTACCCCGCTCGCCCTGCGCGCCTTTCGGCCCCTGCTCGCCTTGGGCGCCGTCCCGACCATCCCGGCCGTCCCGGCCGACGGGCGGAGCCGGGTTGGCTTGCGGCAGGGGGCGGTTCGCGATGGCGTCGATCCGGTCCCCCAGTCGCTGTTCCATCGCATTGAGGTTTTCGACGAGGGCCGGATCGCCCGGTTGAACAGGAGTTTGTCCCGGTACGTGAACGACCACCGCCGCCGGGGGCAGTGGGGCGCCGCCCGGGGTGCCGGGCGCGCCCGGCGGCGTCACGGGAGCGGCGGCCCTTTCGAGGCCCGTTTCAACCGCCTGCGCGGCGAGGGGCACCAGAGCTCCCCCGATCGCCAGAACGAAGGACAGCAAGGAACCGAGGACCAGAAGCCCTCGCGCGCTCTTCAAGGCGCGGTGTGGCCCCCTCCAGGCGAACGGGATCGGGGCAAGTACAAGGACGGCGAGGACAAAGACCAGATGCCCTCGCCACGCGCGCTTCGCTTCCTCCGCCTCGATCTCCACAGGACGGTCGGCCTCGACCGGCACGTTCTCGAATGCCCGGATCCGGGCGGCCAGCCGGACCGATGGATCGGTGCTGCGAACAGCGGCGCTTATCTGACTGTCGCGCCGGGCTTCCACAGCGGCGACCGCGCCCGCCGTCGTGCTGCGGTCGACGGCGGTTCCGACGCAGGCAAGCGCCAGAAACACAGCCCCGATTACAAGCCAGTGCGCCTGCCCCTCGGTCGGCCGCCAGCCGGCCCGAACGGTCCCGGTCTGGGTCGCCCAGGGCGGCTCGACGCCGGTCGGCGCCGCTTCGGCCTTGGGAATCCGCTTCGACTTCGGCGAAGCGGCAGGCGTGGCCCCCGTCAGCACCGGGCCGAGCGCCTGACTGTTCAGCACGCCATAGTAGGCGGCGAGAACGGATAGAACAGCGCCGCAAGAGAAGCCGGCAATCATCAGGACGATGTTGAAGGTGCTGGAGATTCCTTCCTTCTCGGCGGCTGTGAAGGCGAGCCCCAGGCACGCGCTGTGAAGCGCCAGCAACGCCAGGCCGTTATCGAAGATGTCGAACTTTGCCGATCCGCCTGACGCGGTGAAAGAAACTCCCATGGCGATCGCCCTCCCGCACTTCGGGAGAATGTCGTTATGTGAGAGATGACACAACCCAAAAGGGTTGTTTGATCACACCACCAGTGGTGCAAACGTCGCAACGACCACCTGATACGCCGCGCGCTTGAACGGCACGATCAGGTCGGGCGCTTCGTCCAAGCGGCCCCAACGCCAGGCGTCGAACTCGATCTCGTCGTGTTGTTCGAGGTCGATCTCGGCCTCCTCGCCGGTGAAGCGGAAGGCGAACCATTTCTGCTTCTGTCCGGCCCAGCCGCGCGCCTGCTTCGAGCCGCCGTAGCCCTCGGGGAAGTCATAGGCGACCCAGTCGCTGATCTCGCCGATCAGGTCGGCGGAGGTGACGCCCGTCTCCTCGGCCAGTTCGCGGCGGGCGGCGGTCAGATAGTCCTCGCCCTCGTCCACGCCGCCCTGCGGGAACTGCCAATTATACGGCCCCGGCGTCCCGGCGCGCCGTCCGTACCAGACCCGCCCGTCCGGGTGGAACAGCACGACGCCGACGTTGGGGCGGTAGCGGGAGAGATCTGTCATGGGAGGGATTAGGGACTAGGGACTAGGGATTAGGAAGAGGGTTGGGCCGGTATGCGGCGATCTAATCCCTAGTCCCTAGTCCCTAATCCCTGCGCGTCAGCGCCCCGGCCGCTGCGTCATCGCCGACGCCGGCGCCAGTTGCAGGCCGCGGGCGTCGAGACCGGCGGTCCAGCGGGCGACGGCCTCGACCGTCACCGGGTAGCTGAAGCCGGCGCCCATGGCCTGACCGCGGGCCTTGGCCAGGGCTTCCAGCGCGTTCAGCTGGCCGATGATGGCGGCGGGGGACTGTTCCTCGTCGATGACACGGTTGGCGCTGGCGCGGGCCCAGGCGCCGGGGCGGCGGCTCATGGAGCCGTCGTCGATGAAGGCCACGCCGCGGCCGCGCAGCACGCCCATGAAGGCGTTCATGCCGTCGTCCGAGGTCTGGAAGCGATCGCCCAGATAGTTGGTCACGGCGAAATAGCCGGTGGCGCGGCTGAGCAGCCAGTTCATCTTCGCTTCGACCTCGGCCGGCTCGGCGGAGGCCAGCAGGGTGTAGGGGCCGGGGTCGTTGGCCGGGTAGCCGGTCGGCTCCATCGGCATCTCGATCATCACCTCATGACCCTGGGCGCGGGCGGCGTCGATCCAGCCCTGAAGGCCCTCGGCATAGGGGACGAAGCTCAGGGTGACTTCCGGGGGCAGGCGTTCGATGGCGGCGCGCGTGGTCACGGCGTTCAGGCCCAAGCCGCCGACGACGACCGATACGCGCGGCTTGCCGTTCGAGCGGAACGGGCGGGCGTAGGCCTGGGCCGGCACGCGGCCGTCCGGCGCGATGCGCGGCAGCTGGCCGTCCGGGCCCGGCTGGTGGAGGGCGGCGATAGGGGCGGCCGTCAGGGGCTGGGCCGGAATGCGGGGGGCGCTCACCGCCGCGCCGTCGCCGGACACGCTGGCGCCGTCCGGCAGGGTGATCACGGCCTGTCCCATCAGGGCCGGGTCCAGCGAGCCGTCGCCGGTCAGGTCCTGGTAGGCGCCCATGGAGAAGGCTTCCATGCCCGAGGGCGCCGGAGCGCCGGCCTCGGCCTGGCGATGCAGGGTGGCGCTGGCCGACGGAGCGCCGGCGCGCGGATCGCCGAGGACGGTGATGAACAGTCCGGCGGCGCCCAGCAGCAGGAGGCCGGCGGCGGTCACGGCGACCGGCGGCTTCTTCAGGATGCGGCCGACCGGCGCGAGGCGATCGCGCAACGGGACCTTCACCGGCGGAGCTCCGGCGGTGGCGGCGAGGGCGGACTGACGCTTGGCGAACATGGACGGTGAGCGCGCTCGAGGGGCGGGGCCCTGACGGACCCCTTCAAGGCTCACATTGCCGGGCGCCGGTTAAGAAACCCTAACGGCGCATTAGCCATGCAAGGCCTTATTCGCCCGGGCTTTCCGTCGATCCGTTGTCGGCCAGGACCGTACCCGGCGCGGTGATGACGATGCCTTCCGGCGCGGCGGCCAGGCGGGTCAGGTCGCCGCGCGCCCGCAGCACGTCGAAGGCGCGCTCCAGCTGGTAGTCCTTGTCCTTGTCGTAGGATTCGCCCGGGGCCTCGTGCGGGACGTGCGAACCCTTGCGCTCGGCGCCGATCGAGGCGTCCAGCGCCGTGGCGTAGGCGGCTTCCGAATAGATGAAGCTGGAACGCGACACGATCCGCGCCTCGGCCTCCGAGCGGGCCACTTCCAGATCCGGCTCGATGCCGATCTTTTGGATCGAGGCGCCCGAGGGGGTGAAGTAGCGGGCCGTGGTGATCGACAGGGCGCCGTCGGCGCCGTTGCGCAGCGGGATGACCGTCTGGACCGAGCCCTTGCCGAAGCTGGTCAGGCCGACGATCGTCGCGCGCTCGTGATCCTTCAGGGCGCCGGCGACGATCTCCGACGCCGAGGCCGAGCCGTAGTTGATCAGCACCACCAGCGGCAGGCCGCCGGTCAGGTCGCCCGGGCGGGCGGCGTAGCGCATGATCTGATCGGGCTTGCGGCCGCGCTGGCTGACGATCTCGCCGCGCTCCAGGAAGGCGTCGGAGACTGAAATGGCCGCATCCAGCAGGCCGCCGCCGTTGTTACGCAGGTCCAGCACGAAGCCCTTGAGCGCGGGGTTCTCGCGCTTCAGGCGGTTGATGGTGTCGGTCAGCTCGCGGCCGGTGTTCTCGTTGAAGGTCGAGATACGCAGGTAGCCGAACTCGCCCTCGACGCGGCCGGTGACCGAGTCGATGCGGATGATCTCGCGGGTCAGGGTGACCTCGCGCGGCTCCTCGCTGTCGCGCAGGAAGGTGACCTTGACCGAGGTGCCCACGGCGCCACGCAGCTTGTCCGAGACCTGGCTGACCGTCAGGCCCGAGGCGCTCTGGCCGTCGATGGCCGAGATGACGTCGCCGGCGTTGACCCCTGCGCGGGCGGCGGGGCCGCCGTCCATCGGCGAGATGATCTTCACCAGCCCGCCTTCCGACGAGATGGTCAGGCCCACGCCCGAATACTGGCCCTCGGTCCGCTCGCGCAGCTCGCCGTAGCCTTCGGGCGGAAGATAGTTGGAGTGGGGGTCGAGGGCCGTCATCATGCCCTGCAGGGCGGCCTCGACCAGCTTCTTGTCGTCGACCGGCACCACATAGGCCTGCTCGACGATGCCCAGCACGTCGCCGAAGAGGCTGATCATGCGGAAGGCTTCGTTGCGCGGCGTCTGCCCGGCGGCGGTCGCGGCCCCCAGACCGACAACGGTGGCGGCGGCGGCGCCGATCATCAGCAGCTTGCGCATTCGTCTTCTTCTTCAGCGGGCCGGGGAAGCGGCCTTGTGGGCGGCAGTCAGGGCCCGGACAGCGACGAAATCGTGGCCGCTCCGGATGCGGCCAATAAAATCAGCGTCATCGCGAGTTGGGAAGCGGATTCGCGGGAAAGGCGCGGTGCGTTTCACGGTGTGGCGCGAAAGCCCGATCCGGCGGTCAGTCCAGCCAGGGCGCCGGGTCGATGGCGCGTTCGTCGCGGCGCAGCTGGAACCAGACCTCGCCATCCGTTCCAGTGCGGCCCAGCGTCTGCCCGTCGGCGACACGGGCGCCGGTCGTCACCGAAAGCTCCTCCATGCCGGCGATCACCGCGCGCCAGCCCGGGCCCAGGTCGATGATCACCACCTCGCCCCAGCCGGACAGGGGGCCGGCGAACACCACCTGACCGGCGGCGGGGGCGCGGGCCTCATCGCGGTCCGTGCGCCAGCGCCAGCCGGCCGAGCCGCGTCCGAAACGGGTGGAAGGCGCGCCGGTGACGGGCGGGGTCAGGCGGTTCCGGCCTGCGGGCAGCCGGGCGACCGCAGCCGGGGCGTCTGTCTCGGGGACGGGCACGGCGGCGCCGAGGGTTCGCAGCCGGGCCTCCAGCGCGCGGCCGGCCCGCTCGGCCTGCGCCGCCTCGGCCCGCAGAACCGACCGCAACGCCGCCTTTCGGGCGCTCAGGCCCTCGATCTCGCCGCGTCGGTCGCCGCGCGCGCTCTCGGTCGTGAACAGCCGCTCGCTGTTCAGGGCCGCCAGCCGCCGGATGCGGGTCAGTTCGGTCTGTTCGGCCACGAGCGCCTGCGTCCGGGCGCGCAGCTCCGGCGCGATGGCGCGCATCAGGATGCTGGCGCGGACCGCGTCCACCGCCTCGTCGGACGGCACCAGCAGGGGCGGAGGCGGCTTGCGGCTCATCATCTGCAGGGCCGACAGCAACCGCGCCTGGCGCCCACGGGCCGCGGACAGCTTCGCCGCCAGCGCCGCCTCGCGCTGTCCCAGCTCGCGCAGCCGGGCGCGCTGGGCCGCGATCACCTGGTCGTCGGCGTCGACGGCGGCGGTCAGCCGGGACAGCTGGCGCTCCAGGTCGGCGATCTCGGCGGCGGCCTCCTCGGCCTCGGCCCTCAGCCGGCGCGCGCGCGCCAGTTCATCGCGATACTCCGCCTGCAGGCGCGCGACCTCGCTTCGCTCCTGCGGCGCGGCGGCCGCGACCGGCAGGGCGATCAGGCTCGCCAGCAGGAGAAGGACAAGGGGACGCATTCAGTCCCGATGATAGGGCGATCCGGCCAGAATGGTCACGGCCCGGTACAGCTGTTCCGCCAGCATCGCGCGGGCCAGGGCGTGGGGCCAGGTCTGGGGTCCGAAGGCGAGGGTCGAGGCGGCCGCCGCCCGCACACCGGCGTCCAGCCCGTCCGCGCCGCCGATGGCGAAGACCAGCCGCCGCTCGCCGCGGTCGCGCAGCATGGCGATGTGCTCGGCGAAGGCGCGGCTGGAGTAGGTCTTGCCGCGTTCGTCGCAGGCGATCAGGTGCGCGCCCTCGGCGGCCTTGAGGATCAGCTCGGCCTCGGGGGCCTTGCCCGCCTTGCGCGGCTCCAGATCGATCAGCTCCAGCGGCCCGAGCCCCAACGCCCGGCCCGCCAGGGTGGCGCGCTGGGCGTAGTCGTCGGCGAGCACGGCTTCAGGCCCGCGCCCCGGCTTGCCGATCGCGATGACGCCCAGCTTCATGGGAGGCTCAGCCGATCAGGCGCGGCTGTCGGTGCGGTGGCCGCTGTCGACCGACCAGATCTTCTCGATGTTGTAGAAGCTGCGCACTTCCGGGCGGAACAGGTGAACGATGACGTCACCGGCGTCCAGCAGGACCCAGTCGCAGTGCGGCAGGCCCGAGACCTTCACCCGGCCCAGACCCATTTCCTTCAGCAGGCGCTGCAGGTGGTCGGCGAGGGCGCCGACGTGACGGTGCGAGCGGCCCGAGGCCACGATCATGGCGTCCGACATGGGGCTCTTGCCGCGCAGGTCGATCAGGACGATGTCCTGGGCCTTGTCCTCGTCGAGCTTGGCCAGAATGGCGTTCTCGAGTTCGGTCACACCGATGGGGAGGGGCGCATCCTGACCATCTTCGGAGCGGACGGGGTCGATCTCGTCCATCTCGTGCGCCGTGTTGGAAACGGCGTCGTCTTGCGCGTCATACGCGGTAGAGGGGGTCAGCGGAGGGCTCCGGGGGTGGTTACTAAAGCGGCAGCCTAGCACAAACCCCGCCGGGCGTCACGCACCTCGGCCTTTGGCTGCCGCGCGCAGGGCCGTGGAGGACCGCGGGTTCAGCGGCGCGGTCAGATAGGTCCAGGCCGGAGCCTCCATCAGCGGCAGCAGTCGCGCCTTCTCCGACGGGACCCGCGCGGCGGCGAAACGGGTGGCCGCCGGGGCGGTCCGGCTGTCCAGCAGCGAGCCGGGGCGGGCGATCACCGCCATCGGCATCAGCCGCATGATGTCGGTCCAGCCGCGCCATCTGTGGAAGCTGGCCAGATTGTCGGACCCCATCAGCCAGACGAACCGCACGCCCGGATGACGCGCGACCAGCGCCCGGAGGGTGTCGATGGTCCACTGGGTGCCCATCCGGGTCTCGACGTCCGAGATGATCATCGAGGGCCCGCTGGCGGCCAGCTTCGCGGCGCCGGCGGCCGAGGCCATGCGTTCGTCCAGAGGCGCGCTGTCGCGGGCGTCCTTCAGCGGATTCTGCGGCGAGACCAGCCAGACGACGCGGTCCAGCCCCAGCCGGCGCAGGGCGGTCTCCGCGACGTGGGCGTGTCCGTCATGGGCCGGATTGAACGAGCCGCCGAACAGCCCGACGGTCATGCCGGGCGTCAGGTCCAGGCCGTCGCGCAGCGCCCCTCGGCGAGGGCCGGGCTTTTGCGGCGCGGGACCGGCGTGGAAGAAGGACAAGGCGGGCTCGCGCGACTTATGCTCACCCGCGCCCTAACACGCCGGATCGTCCGTGTCGCCTCAGTTTCGTCGATGGCCGCCGATGCTGACAGCAGGGTGGCGGCAGCCCCGGCGCAATCTGCTCCTCCTCAGGGAGGATTTCATGACAGACGCATCGCTTCGCCCCGCGCGCCGGGCGGTTCTGAAGACCGCCGCCGGGCTCGCCGTGGCGCCCGTGCTCACGGCGGCGAAGGCCACCGGCCAGTCGCCGGCTCCGGCCCGGCCGGGCGAGTTCGACTTCCTCTCCGGCGAATGGCGCATCCTGAACCGCAGGCTGAAGGGGCCGGGCGATTGGGACGAGTTCGAGGGCGAGGCGACCTGCTGGTCGATCCTCGGCGGCGTCGCCAGTGTCGAGGAGCTTCGCATTCCCGCCCGCGACTTCAGCGGCATGGGTCTGCGCACCCTGGACGCCGCGAACGGGGTCTGGCTGGACTACTGGATGAACGCCAAAGCCGGGGTTCCGGGATCGGCCGGAACGCCGGGCCGGTTCGTGGACGGCGTGGGCAATTTCGACAGCGCCGACACGGATGAGCAAGGCGCGGTCCTGTACCGCGGATGCTGGGACCAGATCACCGCCGCCGGCTGTCGCTGGCGTCAGGGTGCATCCCGCGACGGCGGGACGACGTGGGGCTGGAACTGGATCATGCAGTGGACCCGCGTCGGCTGACGCCTCAGCCGGTGAAATCGGCGGCGGTCCCTAGGGCTGCCAGCCGCCGGGCGTTTCGACGACGCCCTCGTCCTCGTCATCGACGCGCGACAGTTCCCCGCGGGTCTTGCGGACCTCGTTCCAGGCGGCGCGCAGCAGCTCCTTCACGCCCTCGCCCGAGACGCCCGAGACCAGGTAGGGCGTCTTGCCGGACGCGGCCTTCAGGGCGGCGGCCTTCTCCTCGCGCTCTTCCTCGGACAGGGCGTCGATCTTGTTCAGCGCCAGCAGTTCGGTCTTGTCGGCCAGTCCGGCGCCGTAGGCGTCCAGCTCGCCGCGGATGATGCGCCAGGCCTCGACCACATCCTCCTGCGTCCCGTCGATCAGGTGGATCAGCGAGGCCGAGCGTTCGACGTGGCCGAGGAAGCGGGTGCCCAGACCCGCGCCTTCCGAAGCGCCCTCGATCAGGCCGGGAATGTCAGCGATCACGAACCGCTCGGTCGGGCTCAGGTCCACCATGCCGAGGTTCGGCGCCAGGGTCGTGAACGGATAGTCGGCGATCTTGGGCTTGGCCGCGCTGGCCGCCGACAGGAAGGTCGACTTGCCCGCGTTCGGCAGGCCCGCCAGGCCGATGTCGGCGATCAGCTTCAGGCGCAGCCAGATCCAGCGCTCCTGACCTTCCTGACCGGGGTTGGCGTAGGTCGGCGCCTGGTTCTGCGGCCCCTTGAACCGGGTGTTGCCCCAGCCGCCGTTGCCGCCCTTCAGCAGCATCTCGGTCATGCCGGCGCGATCCATGTCCAGCAGGACCGTCTCCTTGTCCTCGTCCAGCACCTGGGTGCCGACCGGGACCTTCAGGATCACGTCCTCGCCCTTGCCGCCGTGCATCTGGCGACCCTGGCCGTGGTGGCCGGTCTGGGCCTTGAAATGCTGCTGGTAGCGATAGTCGATCAGGGTGTTCAGGCCGTCGACGGCCGTAATCCAGACGTTGCCGCCGTGACCGCCGTCACCGCCGTCCGGCCCGCCGTTCGGGATGAATTTCTCGCGCCGGAAGGAGACGGCTCCGCCGCCGCCGTTGCCGCTGCGGATATAGATCTTGGCCTGGTCGAGAAACTTCATCGCGGGATTTCTTTGGCGCTACCGCTCGCGTCCCCGCTTCCGCGGGGATGACGGACGGTCGCTCGCTGCTTGAGCGCCGGGGCTATAGCGCAAGAGAGCGGCGATTTACAGGCCGGGTCCGCCGGAGGGGCGGCCTTGCCCAAACCCGCGGCTCAGCCCACCCTTCCGGCCTGTGAAGATCGACGCTTCCAGCCTGATGAGCCTGCTGACGCCGTCGAAGGCGTCGACGGAGGCGCGTGAGAAGCGGCTGGCGGCGGCTCAGGAGGCGAAGCTGCGCGAGGCCCGGGCGGCTTCGGACGCCCTGAAGGCGCGCAGCGACGAAGCCTCCGAGTCCCGCAAGGCGGCGGCGCGCCAGACCATCGAGCGACTGAAGGCGCGGCTGCAGATGTTGCGGTCCATGGCCGGCATGGATCCCGAGGGGATCGCCCGGCTGGCGGCCCAGCTGGCGCGGGAACTGGGGCAGGCGGTCAAGGCCTATGCGGCGGCGGGCGGCAATGCGTCAGGGATGAGCGCGACGGGCGTCGCGCCTGCGGCGTCGGGAGAGGCGGCTGCGACGGAAGCCGCCCAGGGTGTCGCTTCAGCTCAAACCCCGAACGCCGAAACCGCGCCCTCTCAGGATGGCGCGGCGGACGGAAAGACGGCTACGGGCGACGAGGCGAAGTCGTCGAACCCCTATCAACAGGCCATCGACGAACAAAAGGCGCAGGCCGCCGAGATGTCCCGGCGCAACGGCGAGAAGCGGGCGGACGGCGAGCTGATGGCCGACGTCCGCCGCATGGCCGCCGAGCTCAAGGGCCTGATCCGTCAGGCCACCGAGAAGGCGAAGGCCGGCGAGGACGACGCCCTGTCGCCGCATGAGGCCCGGGCGCTGGACGAGGCGGCCGCGGATCTGGACAAGGCGATCCAGCAGGCCGGGGCGGACCTCGGCGGCGGACTGGTGTCGCTGCTGATCTGACGGATACGAAAAGGGCGGGACCGCTTCCGATCCCGCCCGCTTGTTGTTCGCCTGAACCTTACTTGGCCCAGACGCCGTACGGATCGCTCCACGGCATGTTCAGCGCCTCGGCGACGGCCGGGTAGGTCAGTTCGCCCTTCAGCACGTTCAGGCCGCGCGCGAGGTGCGCGTTGTCCTTCAGTGCGTCCAGACCCTTGTCCGCCAGCGCCAGGCCGAAGGGCAGGGTGGCGTTGTTCAGGGCTTCCGACGAGGTGCGCGGTGCGGCGCCCGGCATGTTGGCGACGCAGTAGTGGACGACGCCGTCGATGACGTAGGTCGGATCCTCGTGGGTCGTGGCGTGGCTGGTCTCGAAGCAGCCGCCCTGGTCGATGGCGACGTCGATCAGGACCGAGCCCGGCTTCATCGACTTCAGCTGGTCCTTCTTGACCAGCTTCGGCGCCTCGGCGCCCGGCACCAGGACGGCGCCGATGACGACGTCGGCCTTGACCAGTTCTTCCTCGATCGCACCGATCGAGGAGTAGCGGGTGATGACGCGGCCGTTGGTGACTTCGTCGATGTAGGCCATGCGCGGGATCGAGCGTTCCAGCACGACCACCTCGGCGCCCAGGCCCATGGCCATGCGGGCCGCGTTCAGGCCGACGACGCCGCCGCCCAGCACCAGAACGCGGGCCGGGGCCACGCCCGGGACGCCGCAGAACAGCAGGCCCATGCCGCCGTTGTGCTTCAGCAGGGTCTCGGCGGCCGAGAAGACGGCGATCCGGCCGGCGACTTCCGACATCGGGGCCAGCAGCGGCAGGCCGCCGCGCACGTCGGTCACGGTCTCATAGGCCACGGCGGCGCATTTCGACGCGATCAGGCCCTTGGTCTGCTCGGGATCGGGGGCCAGGTGCAGGTAGGTGAACAGGATCTGGTCTTCGCGGAGCATCTCCCACTCGACCTTCTGCGGCTCCTTCACCTTCACGATCATGTCGTTGGCCGCGAAGATTTCGGCGGCGGTGTCGACGATCTTCGCGCCCGCCTTGACGTAGTCGGCGTCGGTGAAGCC
Organism: Brevundimonas sp.; assembly: GCF_036400995.1. GTDB lineage: Bacteria > Pseudomonadota > Alphaproteobacteria > Caulobacterales > Caulobacteraceae > Brevundimonas. The sequence goes on along the minus strand of NZ_DASWWG010000094.1, from coordinate 10,699 downwards.
GGCGCCGAGGCCGGCGCCCTTCTCGATCGAGACCGCGTGGCCGTGGGCCACATATTCGCGCACGGCGGTCGGCGTCAGGCCGATGCGGTGCTCGTTCTTCTTGATTTCCTTGGGGACGCCGACGCGCATGGGGTGTTTCCTTGCCTGAACCGGTGACGGGCTCACTCTGCGGCGGCCGCGTTTCGCGCGCAATCTAGCGACGGTCGCCGCGCAGGTTCCTGTTCTTTTTGCTGTGTGAACGCCGTACAGTCGCAGAATCTGCGAGTGAGGCCTTTAATGAAGACGGTTTCCGCTGTCGCTCTCGATGAGACGGATCGAAAGATGCTTCGCGCCCTACAGGGCGACGGGCGCATGACCAACGCCGATCTGGCCCGGGCGGTGAACCTGTCCGAGAGCGCCTGCCTGCGTCGCCTGCGCGCGCTCGAGAGCGCCGAGGTCATCAGCCGCTACGCCGCCATCATCAACGAGCGCGCCGTCGGCCTGCCGATCAGCGTCTTCGTGACCGTCACCCTGTCGTCCCAGGCGGAGAGCGCCCTGACCGCCTTCGAGACCGCCATCGCGACGGTGCCGGAGGTGGTGGAGTGCTATTTGATGACCGGCGGCTCGGACTATCTGCTGCGGCTGGTGGTGCGCGACGTCGATGATCTGGAGCGGGTTCACTCGCGCGAACTGACCCGCATCCCGGGCGTCACCCGCGTCTCCTCCAGCGTCGCCATGCGGACGGTGGTGAAGCGGGGCGCGCTGCCGGTCTGATCAGACGTAGAAGCCCTCGCGCAGATTGATGCCGTGCTCGACCCAGATCTTCAGGGCGGCCAGCATCTGGGACCAGCCCTGGCAGTTGCCGAAGGCCGCCTTCAGGCCGCCCGGCGTTTCGCGCCAGCCGCCCTCCTCGATCGTCACCAGCGTCCGCCGACCGTCGTCCAGCGGTTCGAAGGTGAAGACGACAGTCGTCATGTAGGCGGCGCCCGCCGTCGCCTCGCCGTTCTCCGGCGGGCCCTCGTTGGCTTCCCAGCGCAGGACGATGCGCCGGTTCGGTTCGACCTCGACGATTTCGACCGGGAAGGCGCCGGGGAAGTCGGCGAAGTCCCATTGCACGGTTCTGCCGGTCTCCATCCGCCCGACGGCCCCGCCGGTGGTGAAATAGGCGGACAGCTTCGTCGGATCGGCGACGGCCTCGAACACCTCCTCGACCGGGCGGGCGATACGGCCGGACACCTTGAACTTCAGTTCCATCGGTCTTGCTCCTTGTCCGTGATCTATAATGTTATATTCTTATAACATGTCAACCGAGGCGAATCAGGACCGGGTTTTCAAGGCTTTGTCGGCTGGTGTGCGCCGCGCGATGCTGGACGCGCTGAAGGACGCGCCGCAGACGACCGGAGCCCTGTGCGAACGGTTTCAGCCGCTGGATCGCTGCACAGTCATGCAGCATCTCAAGGTGCTGGAGGGCGCTGACCTGATCATCGTCCAGCGCAAGGGGCGCGAACGGTGGAACCACCTCAATCCCCTTCCGATCAAGCAGGTGCACGATCGCTGGATCGGCCCCCATGCGGCGCGGGCCGTCGACGTGCTGGACCGGCTGAAGACCGATCTGGAGGGCGGGGCCTGACGCCTATTTCAGGGCCAGGGTCACGGCCTTGATGTCCACGTACTCGTCGATGCCGTGGACCGAGCCCTCCTTGCCGTAGCCTGAGGACTTCACGCCGCCGAAGGGCGCCACGGCGGTCGAGATCAGGCCGGTGTTCACCCCGCACATGCCCGCCTCGATCTGGCGGCCGATGCGGAAGGCGCGGTCCAGATCGCGGGTGAACAGATAGGAGGCCAGGCCGAACTCGCTGTCGTTGGCCTTGCCCAGAACCTCCTCCTCGGTGTCGAACGGGAAGACCGGGATCAGCGGGCCGAAGGTCTCTTCCTCGCGGAACAGCCTGTCGTCGCCGCCCAAGGTCACGGTCGGCTGGAAGAAGCGGCCGCCCAGGGCATGGCGCACGCCGCCGGTCAGCACCCGACCGCCCGTCGCCTGCACCTTGGCCAGATGATCCTCGACCTTCGCCAGCGCCTTGTCCTCGATCAGAGGGCCGACCTTCACCCCGGTCTCGAAGGCGGGCCCGACCGGAATCTTGGCGACCTCGGCGGCCAGCTTCGTCGCGTACGCCTCCGCGACCGACGCCTCGACATAGACCCGGTTCGGGCAGACGCAGGTCTGGCCCGAGTTGCGGAACTTGCCCTTGATGGTCTCGGCTACCGCCAGGTCCAGGTCGGCGTCGGCGAAGACGATCAGGGGCGCGGCGCCGCCCAGCTCCATCGACACCCGTTTCAGGGTCGGGGCGCACTGTTCGGCCAGTTTGCGACCCACTGGCGTCGAGCCGGTGAAGCTCAGTTTGCGGATATCGGGGGAGGTGGTCAGCACTCCGCCGATGGTCGCCGCATCGCCGGTGATCACGCTCAGCGCGCCCTTGGGCAGGCCGCCCTTGTAGGCCAGTTCCGCCAGCGCCAGGGCGGTGAACGGCGTCTGGCTGGCCGGCTTGACCACGGCGGTGCAGCCGGCTGCGAAGGCCGGACCCAGCTTGCGGGTCAGCATGGCCGCCGGGAAGTTCCAGGGCGTGATCAGGGCGCAGGGGCCGACCGCCTCGCGGAAGGTCAGGATGACGTGGCCCAGCGGGCTGTCCTGGGTTTCCCCGATCAGCCGCTCTGCCTGGCCGGCGAACCATTTGATGAAGCCGTTGGCGTAGGCGACCTCGCCCTTGGCCTCCTCGAACGGCTTGCCGTTCTCCAGCGCCATCAGGGCGCCCAGACCCTCTGTGTTCTCGTCGATCAGACGCGCCCACTCACGCAGGAAGGCGGCGCGCCTGTGCGGGTCTGCCCGGGACCAGTCGGGAAAGGCCTCGACCGCCGCCGCGATGGCCTGTTCCGCCTCCGCGACGCCCAGATCGGGGATGTGGCCGATGATCTCCCCGGTGGCGGGATCATCGACGGCGATGCGGGCGGAACCCGTCACGGCCTCTCCGGCGATGAAGGCGTGTTCGCGCAGGAGCTTCAGTCCGGCGTCGCGGGGAGATTGGGTCATCGGTCTTGTCCGGTTCGGGGAGGAACGGGGGAACGCATCAGTCGCCGATCGTGTCCAGGTCGCGTCCGCGCGTCTCCGGCAGCCACAGCAGGCTGACGACGACGGCCACGACCGTGAAGGCGACCGCATACCAGAGCCCGAAGTAGATATTCCCCGACGCCGCCACCAGGGCGAAGCTGGCGGCCGGCAGAAGCCCGCCGACCCAGCCGGTGCCGATGTTGTAGGGCAGGCTCATCGCCGTGTAGCGCACCCGGGTCGGGAACAGCTCGACCAGCGCCGCCGCCTGCGGGCCGTACAGGGCGCAGGCCGCGACCATGAAGATCATCAGGATGGCGAAGGTCAGGGGCATGTTGATCCGCGCCGGATCGGCCTTTTCCGGATAGCCGGCGGCGGTCAGGGCGGCGCGGGCGCGGGTCTCGACATCGGTGCGGGCGGCCTTCAGGGCGGCGGGGGCCAGGCCGGCACCCTCCACCGAGGCGACCTCGGCGCCGCCGACGCGGATCACTGTCGGGGCGCCCGACGGCGCCTTGACCGTCTCATAGGGCACGCCGGCGTTCGACAGGGCGATGCGGGCGATGTCGCACGAGCTCGAGAAGACGGCCTTGCCGATGGGGTCGAACAGCAGGTTGCAGTCGGCCGGATCGGCGGCGACCGTCACCGGAGCCGAGATCTGGGCCTCGGCGAGCGCCGGATTGGCGGCCCGGGTCAGGGCGTGGAAGCCGGGGAAGAAGGCGACCAGGGCCAGGATCATCCCGAACAGCATGACCGGTTTGCGGCCCACGCGATCCGACAGCCAGCCGAAGAAGATGTACAGGAAGGCCGAGGCCACGGTGACCATCAGCACCAGTTGGTCGACCGTGTTGGTGTCGACCTTGAGCACCTTCTCCATGAAGAAGCGCGTGTAGAAATACCCGCAGTACCAGACCGCCCCCTGGGCGATCATGATGCCGAACAGGGCGATCAGGACGAAGCGGCCGTTCTTCCACTGCAGGAAGGCCTCGCGATACGGGGCGCGGTTCTCGCCCGCCTCGGCTTCCATCCGCTTGTAGGCGGGGCTCTCGTTCAGCTTCAGCCGGATCCACAGCGACACCGCCAGCAGCAGGGCGGACAACAGGAACGGGATGCGCCAGCCCCAGTCGTCAAAGGCCTCGGCGCCGACGGCCGCGCGGGTGATCAGGATCACGGCCAGGGCGCCGATGAGGCCCATGGCGGCGGTGGTCTGGATCCAGCCCGTCAACAGGCCGCGCTTCTGTTGCGGGGAATGCTCGGCGACATAGATGGCCGCGCCGCCGTACTCTCCGCCCAGGGCGAAGCCTTGCAGCATGCGCATCACCAGCAACAGGATCGGCGCGGCGATGCCGATGGTGTTGAAGTCCGGCAGCAGGCCGATGGCCACCGTGGCCAGACCCATCATGGTGATGGTGACGAGGAAGGTGGTCTTGCGTCCCGTGCGGTCGCCGAACCAGCCGAACACCAGGGCGCCGAGCGGCCGGACCACAAAGCCGAGGCCGAAGGTCAGGAGCGCCATGATGTAGCTGACGGTCTCGCCGGCGTCGGCGAAGAAATGTTTGGCGATCACCGTCGCCAGCGAACCGAAGACGAAGAAGTCGTACCATTCGAAGGCCGTCCCGGCCGCCGATGCGCCTACGACCGTCTTCAGACCCGGACCGTCCCGGTGTTCCGCCGCCTCTGTCATTCAACGCCTCCCCGCGTCGCGGGCGCCATCTCCGGGCGCCTCATCCGGCGATGCTAGACGGCGCCGCGCCGCGCGCAAGCCGGAAGCTGGAGCCGGACAGGCGAAGGCCCGCCGGCGGGGGGGAGCAGGCGGGCCTTCTTCAACCGGTCTGCGCGTCGGGGGAAACGCAGCCGGGAACCGTGAAAACGGACTTAGTTCTTGGCGTCTTCCGCCGCGCCGGTCACGGCGTTGCCGGCGGCCGAGGCGTCACGGCCAACGCCCGAGATGGTGTTGCAGGCGGCGGTGGTCAGGGCGGCGGCGGCGGCGACCAGGATGAAAATCTTGCGCATCGTTCTACTCCTTCAATCCCGGGGAGGGTTGCCGTATCAACGTCGCGCTTCGGGCCCGGTTCCCAGATCCGTGGGGTCTGTGGGGATCACCGCCTCGGGGGTGGCGAAGGTCATCCGGGCGATCGTGCCGCCGCCGTCGGCGGGTACCATCTCGACCTCGCCCCGCAGTTGCTTGGCGAAGGCGCCCATCAGGGTGCGGCCGACGCCCGCGCGGACGGATTCGTCGACGCCGGGCCCGTTGTCCTGGACTTCCAGCACGCTGGTCTCGCCGTTGACCCGGAAGCGCACCTTCAGATCGCCGCCGCGGCCCGCGAAGGCGTGCTTCTGGACGTTGGTCACGGCCTCGACCAGCCAGAGCGCCAGCGGGGCCAGCTTGTCGGGATCGACCACCAGCGAGTCCGCCTCGACCGACGAGGTCACCAGGTGGCCGCGCCCGCTTTCGCTGGCGATCAACTGGCCGACCAGCTCGGTCAGGAAGATGCGGGCGTCGGCGTAGCGCAGGTCGTCGCTCTGGTAGAGCGTCCGGTAGATCAGGGCGAGGGCTGCGATGCGCTGGCGGGTGTCCCCCACCGCGGCCTTGGCCGGTTCGTCCGTCAGCGCCCGCTGCTGCATCGACAGCAGGGAAGAGATGATCTGCAGATTGTTCTTCACCCGGTGGTGGATCTCGCGCATCAGCGCGTCCTTCTCCGCCACGGACGCCTGCAGGGCGGCGTCGCGCGTGGTGATGGTCTCGGCCAATTCGTCGAGCGTCCGGGCCAGAACCCGGATTTCGGAGGGGGCGTTCACCGCCTGGACGGGACGGACGGAGAAACGGCCGCGGGCGTAGATGGCGGCGATCCGCTCCAGATAGTCCAGCCAGCGCACCACGATCCGCTCGCTGAACAGCATCACCGACACAAAGGCCGCCAGCCAGGCGGCGATGGGCATCAGCAGCAGTCCGACCGGGTTGAGCCGGGCCCAGGACAGCAGGCCGGGGGCTGGGGCCGACAGCAGGGCGTAAACGTCCCGACCCGCCAGGGCGGCGCCGGCATAGACCCGGTGACGGCCGTTTGAATCCGCCTCGAAGATCGATGAACCCTCGGCCCGGGCGCGATCGACCCAGCCGGCCAGCGGCGTGTCGCCCTCCAGGACGAAGGCCTGCGGATTCGTCGCGGTCAGTATGCGGCCCTGGGCGTCGGTCAGGGCGGCCTCCGATCCTTCCGGCAAGGCGGGATCGGCGACATCGGGTTGCAGGGCGGCCAGCGGAATGATGGCGATCATGGCGCCGTCGAAGGAGCCCAACGGGCGCTCCAGACGCAGGGCGACGATCAGGCCGGGGGCCTGCCCGGGCATGGCCGGCGCGCGCGCCAGCACGGTGTCCTCGCCGGCCCTCAGCCTCTGGAACCAGGCGCTGCGACGCGCGTCGGCCAGCCAGGGGGGCGTTTCGTCCGTCAGGGTCCGGGACGCGCAGGTGGTCTGTCCGGTCGGGGTGACGCGGGCCAGACCTTCCAGCCCATCCAGCCGATCGACGAGCGCCGTCAGCCGGGGTTCGCAGAAGACCTCTAGCGCTTCGGGGCGCAGGGCCTGAAGCAGGACGCTGGTGCTGTCCAGTCGCGCCTTGGCGCTGGCGGCCGTACGTTCGGCGGCCAGCTGCAGGTCCTGCCGACGCTCCACATCCTGCGCGCGGAACTGCTGCTGCGCCTGGAAGGCGCCCAGCAGCAGGATCGGCAACAGCGCGAGCGCCAGGGCGACACCCAGCCGGAACCGGATGCCCTGGAATTTCGGCTGGGACAGGCCCCGGCCGAGCGCGCGTCCGAACCGGACCACCCCCTCAGTTCCGGACGCTGCTCAGGCGGTCGGCGTCAGCGAGGATGGAACGCATGGCGTCGCCGGCCGAGCGGCCGTCGCGGGCGTAGCCGCCCTTCTCCAGCGTCGCCTGCAACGCCTTGCGGGCGCGGGACACGCGGCTCTTCACGGTGCCGACGGCGCACTGGCAGATGTCGGCGGCTTCCTCATAGGCGAAGCCGCCGGCGCCGACGAGGATCAGGGCCTCGCGCTGCTCTTCCGGCAAGGTCGCCAGGGCGAGGCGCAGCTCGTCCAGCGCGACGGGGGATTCCGGGTCGTCGACAGCCACCAGCGTCCGCTCGGCGGCTTCCTGGTCCAGTTGCGACTGACGCCAGGACCGGCGCTTCTCCGAATAGAACTGGTTGCGCAGGATCATGAAGGTCCAGGCCTTCATGTTGGTGCCCATCTGATAGCTGGCGCGGGCGTCCCACGCCTTCATCATGGCGTCCTGCGCCAGATCGTCGGCGGCGGTCGGATCGCCGGTCAGGGTCCGCGCGAAGGCCCGCAGGTGCGGGATCAGGGTGACCAGTTCCTTCTTGAACGCGGTGTCGTCAGCCGACGGCGGCTTGGGGGCGCCGTTCATGCCTCGCCTCCGCCGGTGGCGCGCTCATCGGCGCGGCGCAGGATGTCCAGGAATTCATCGGGAACGGGCTCGTTCACCACCTCGTCGAACATATGCCGCAGCTTCACGCCGATCGCTTGTTGACGCAGGCGGGCCTCCTCGAGGCCGGCGCCGCCCTTGGCCGGTTTCCTCGGGGGGTTGGAATTGTCTGTCATTGAATAAGGTCGCCACCCAGACGCTATTGTAGAAGCCCGAAACGCCACGCCGGGTATCGGGTTCCGGTCAGGGAACCAAAATATGCTCAAGCTTTCTTGCGCGACCGGGAACCGTGACTCATTTGATACGTTTCCGGTGACTGCCGCGGTCCCGCTTCCGGGACTGCAAACCTGTCGGGGACTTCGAGTATGAGCCTGCTGGCCCGCCTTGCGCCGCATCTTCCCTATGTTCGCCGTTACGCCCGGGCGCTGACCGGCGACCAGACCACCGGAGACAACTACGTCCGCGTCGCGCTTGAAGCGCTGGCCGCCGGCGAGCGTCAGCTTCCGGCGGAAATGACGCCGCGGGTCGCCCTGTATCACGTCTTCCACGCCATCTGGGCCTCGACCGGCGCCCAGCTCGAGGACAAGAGCGGCATCGAGGGGCGCGACGATCCGTCGGGCCGTCTGATGCGGATCGCGCCGAAGTCGCGCCAGGCCTTCCTGCTGACCGCCCTCGAAGGCTTCACCCCGTCCGAAGCGGCCCAGATCCTGGACGCCGACGCCCTGGACGTTGAACGCCTGATCTCGGAAGCCCAGTCGGACATCGACGCCGAGCTCGCCACCGACGTCCTGATCATCGAGGACGAGGCGATCATCTCGGCCGATATCGAAAGCCTGGTGAAGGAGCTGGGCCATCGCGTCACCGGCACTGCCACGACCCACGACGAAGCCGTTGACGCCGTCGCCCGTCATCGTCCGGGTCTGGTGCTGGCCGACATCCAGCTGGCCGACGGGTCGTCGGGCATCGACGCGGTGAAGGACATCCTGAAGCGGATCGACGTGCCGGTGATCTTCATCACCGCCTTCCCGGAGCGTCTGCTGACCGGCGAGCGGCCGGAGCCGACCTTCCTGATCACCAAGCCCTTCCAGCCGGAGACGGTGAAGGCGGCGATCAGCCAGGCGCTGTTCTTCCATCCGTCGCGTCAGAAGGAAGCGGCCTGACCGCACGCCTCGCCAGCGAAAGCATCGGCCCCGGTCTCGCGACCGGGGCCGTTTCTTATGCGGTTACTGCGGCTGGCCTTCGACCGGGGTCGCCGGACGGTCGGCGGAGACGGTCGGCGCGTTGACGTTGGGCGCGTCGCCGGTCGGCGGCGAGGTCGGTTCGCCGGTGGCGGTGGTCGGGGCGTCCGCCGCCGGAATGTCGCGCGCCGCGTCGCCCTGGAAGGCGGCGGCGTCGACCGGCTGGTCGCCGTCGTTGGCGTTGGTCTGCGCCAGTCGCCCGGACGACGCGAGCCAGATCACCGCGAAGGCGACCACGACCAGGGCGAGGCCGCCGAACAGCACCATCATGATGCGCTTTCCGCCGCGGCCCTGGCGGACGTACTGGGCCTCGACCGGCCGGCCTTCGTGGACCGCGTCGGCGGAATGGTCGTGCGGAGATTCGTGGGTCATGGATCGCCTCCCGGCTGGGTTCGCTGTGTCTTCGGAAACGGGCCGCGAGCGTCGCCGTTCCGGCTTCGCGGGCGAGGCGAAAAAATTCGCGGGCGGTCCGGAACCCCAGGGCCGGCGCCTCGTTATCTGGCTGCGGAGGCGGCGACGCCCCCCCGACTTGAGACCGGCCACAGCCGGTCTGTCGCCTCCGCACCTCATTCTCGATGATGCCACTTCAGGCGGACCTCCGGGTCCGCCTTTTTTGTTTCCCCGCTGGACAGGACGGCCGGCCGCGCCACTATGCGGGTTCACAAAGAAAACCCGGAGGACCGTCATGGCCCGAACCAACCGTCAATGGGTGCTGCGCCAGCGGCCGATGGGACTGATCAAGCCGGGCGATCTGGAACTGGTCGAGGCCGCGGCGCCCGAGCCCGGCGAGGGCGAGATCCTGGTCCGCACCGTCTACCTGTCGCTGGACCCCACCAACCGCACCTGGATGAACGACACCGAGGGTTATCTGCCTCCCGTGCCGCTGGGCGGCGTGATGCGCGGCCTGACCCTCGGCGTGGTCGAGGAGAGCCGCTCGGATCGCTTCGCGGCGGGAGACGTGGTGACCACGGCCGCCGGCGGCTGGTCGGACTACGCCGTGATCCCCGCCCGCGAGGCCTCGCGGGTGCACCGCGCGCCCGGCCTGCCGCTGACCGCCAACATGTCGGTGCTCGGCATGACCGGGATGACGGCATGGTTCGGCGTCACCGACGTGCTGAAGCCGCAGCCCGGCGAGACGCTGGTGATCTCCGCCGCCGCGGGCGCGGTCGGGTCGATCGCCGGCCAGGTGGCCAAGGCCCACGGGGCGCGCGTCATCGGCATCGCCGGCGGACCGGACAAGTGCCGCTGGCTGACCGACGACCTCGGCTTCGACGCCGCCATCGACTACAAGAACGAGGACGTCGGCGACGCGCTGGACCGGCTGGCCCCGGACGGGGTCGAGATGAATTTCGAGAACGTCGGCGGCGACATCATGATCGCCGTGTTCAACCGGCTGAAGGTGCACGGCCGCATGGCGGTCTGCGGGCTGATCTCGGCCTACAACGCCACCCGCATGCCGCCGTCGCCGAACTTCGGCCGGATCATCACCCACCGGCTGAACCTGCAGGGCTTCCTCGTGCTCGATTACGCCCCGCGCGCCCGGGAGATGGTGGCCGGCATGGCCCCCATGGTGCTCGACGGCCGCATCAAATGGAAGGTGCATGTCGACGACGGGCTCGAAGGCGCGCTCGACTCGCTCAACCGCTTGTTCACCGGCGACCATGACGGCAAGCTGCTGGTTCGGGTGTCGGAAGAACCGGCCGCCTGACGGAGTCCCCACGCATGAGCGAGCCGCTGCACGTCCATTTCGAGGATCTGGGCGTGGGCGAGGTGGTGCCGCTCGGCGCCTGCGCCGTCGACGGCGCGTCCCTGGAGCTGTTCGTCGAACGGTTTCTCCCGGGCTGGGATGTCGCCTACGGGGCGCCGGACGCCATGGTCTACGCCCTGTGGAGCCGGCTGTTCGCCGACAAGTCCTCGGGCTGGGCCCAGTCCAAGGTGCTGGCGGTC